>JANNIH010000014.1:0-166812 GCA_031404815.1 Holophagales bacterium
AGAACCTCTCCGGCGCCGAAAAGGCCGACCTGTTCTTGAAGGCCCTGAACGGCGTTCTTCGAGTCCTAGATGAACAGCCCGGCGCCTTCATTGCCGTCGTCAGTCGTAGTACTCCGAGGCTCGGAGCCGAAAGGGCAGAAGTTCGGGTGGCGCAGACCTTTGAGGGTTGGTCGCGCGGGAGGTAGTCTCCCGCTGGGGGCTAATGGGACGACTCTTCGACCTGGAAACAACCGAACGGTGCCCCTCCCCTCGAAGCCTGAAACCCTAACGACCCCAATGGGGCTGTACCTCTTCCTCTGGCCACCGGGGAAGTACACGGCCGGGCCAGACACGCGAGTCGTCGTTCACGCATGTCGCACTGTACTCATGCCCCTCGATATCCATATAGCTGGCTCCAAGCCACCGGACATTCGGGCGTACTCGAAGCGCGAACTGACCGTCGCGTGGAAGTGGGGGGAGCCTGACGGGGTTGCTCCATTCTTTCGTTTCAGTTGCCTTGTCGGCCACTACGACGTTTAGCGCGGGTCCATTTCCGAGGTTCTGTAGGATCCATTGGCCGTCTCTGTCGTAGACAAAGGCGAGAACGGGCATCACCCCAGTCACTGACGCCCGCTGCGTCTGTAGGAAGGACACGAGGAGTGATACGACGGATACCGCCAGGGCGAGAACGGAAAGAGCCCGCTCCGGGAGCTTCCACCAGTTCCCCATTTTCGGCCCCTTTCATATGCGTACCAGGCATCGTGTCTGGCCGCTTGATACACGACGAGCAGACGAAGCACTTTCCGCGGCCGGTCGTGCCCAATACATGTCATTGATTTGCCGAGGTCCGGCCCGCGCCCCGCCACATTCAACTCCTCAACCTCCCGGACCAGCGCCGCGAGCGTTGCCCGACGATCCCATTTCTCGGCCGCCTTGAAATGCAGATCCGACAGATGCAGCCAGCGCAGCGGCCTCGACCCCACGTTCTTGCTCATTTGTAGCGATCTTTTAAGGACCGGGGGGTTGGCGCAAGACCCGCACCCGTCTTGACCCCGCGGGTGGGCGGCTCATGATACGTGTTGGATACGTAGGAGGCGCCTATGCACAAGAAACTCACCATCACCGTCGATGAGCAGGTCTATGAGGGCCTGTACCGCGTGATCGGCCGGCAGAAGATCAGTCAGTTCATCGAGACTCTGATCCGGCCCCACGTTGCGCCTCAGGATCTGGCCGCCGCCTACCGAGACATGGCGGCGGATGAAGCTCGCGAGGCGGAGGCTCATGAGTGGGCTGAGGCCACGGCCAGAGATGTCGCCGATGAAGCGCGGTGAAGTCTGGTGGGTTGATTTCGATCCGTCGATAGGCGGCGAAATCCAGAAGAAGCGGCCTGCCATCATCGCGCCATCCGAGTCCAACTCGGATTGGCCTTGTAGCTCTGCAAACGCTACCGACGCGCCTCACGGCGGCGGCGGCCCCGAAGCCGCCGTCCGGCCCCTTGAATGAGTCCGGAATCTTGGACCGCCTGGAGCCCAAACCCACCTCCGCGGTCTCCCCCGGGAGGTGTGGTCCAACGGAATGCCCCGGAAAACGCCCCCCTCGTCCCGCCCCGGAGCCCTTTCGCCCCGTTCCGAAGCCGCCTTCTCAGAATCTCGATCTCACGGCCCGCCGCTTGCACCAGTAGCGTGCAGTAGTAGAGCCGTGACTGCGCAGGCCGCAGATGGGGAGCTTCGGATGGGACCTCGAAAAGACAGGCTGAGCCGGCCGCGGATCGCATCTCCGTGTCGGCAGCGTTTAGATGCGATGCCGAAGGGTGACGCGGATCGGCACTGTGTGCAGTGCGGTCGGCAAGTTTTTGAGTTCCGCTCTCCCCAGCCTCTCCGCTCCTGGACCCCACAGCGAACTTCGCCGGTCGGCGCCGCTCTGGCCGCTCTGGCCGCTCTGATCATTGCGTTCCTCGGGCACGGCCACGCGACCGCCCAGCCGGCTCCCAGGACACCGACCGCGATCAGCGCCGCCGGCGTCGGGTGGGAAACCCTCCCTGTGGGTGGCATCTCGGTCGAGGCGGATCCTCTCCGATGGGTGTTCGAGGAGAGCGCGCTGGTCGCGTTGGGCACCGTGGTCTCCTCGCGCAAAGTCGACGCGCAGGCCTTCGGCTCGGTGGTGACCGAGCTTCGGTTGAATCTGGTGTTGAAAGGGCGCGAGAGCCGCCGCAACGTGCGCGTCGTGCACTCGGGTGATTCGGAGGATGCCGGAGGCACCCGGTTGGCCACCGGCTCGCGCATTCTCGCGTTCTTGAAACCCGGAGAGGGAGCGACCGGCGCCCCCTCCGAGCGCGCCTACGAATCCACCGACTCCACCTTCGGCCTCAAATCCCTGCCCGACGCCGAGCGGTCCGCCTACCGCGAACGGATCGAGGCCTTGGCGCGCATCCCGCGCGATTCGGCGCCGCATCCCGCCGACCTCATGGAGTGGCTGGTGGCCACCGCGGAAGAGCCGCTCACCCGAAAGGCGGCGGCCGGCGAGATCCAAGAGGCGCTCGGATCGCTCGTCGAGTTCGCCCGCCGGCGCGGCACGTCGGCGGAACAGGCCGCAAGCGACCTGCGGACGATCGTCGCCCAACGGTTCGCCACCGGCCAGAGGCTTCGAACCGAACCTTCGCCGGCCCTCCTCGCCGCGTTTCTCTCCGCTGAGCAGCGGGAGCGGCTGAGCCGAGCGCTGTTGACGAGCCCGACCCTCGACATCGCCGATCTCACGCTCTACGAGATCGTCAAACCCTGGGATCGAGAAGCCTCGCTCTCCTGGTTCGTCCGCCAGCTCCTCGAGGTGGACCCTCCGACGGATGCCGGGTTTCCGATCATGAACGCCCTCGCCCAAGAGGTTGGGGGCGAGAGCCTGCGAGCTCTGGTGAAGACGGCCAAGGAACAGCTGATCGAGATCAGCGTGGACCGAACCTCCTACGGCTCCGCCGCGGCTCTCCGTCTCGGCGAGATCCGAGCGGCCTCGGTCGAAAAGAAGCTGCTGCGCGACTTCCGCCTGGCGCTCAGCCTGGCGGATTGAGCCCTCTTCCCTCTGCGCCCTCGACGACCGGGTGGTGACCGGGTGGGAGGAGGCCTCCCGCTCCCTGCGCTCAAACTGCTATCTTTAGAGGCGTAAAACCGCGTGAGGCCTCCCTCCCGGGATCTCAACGCTCGCTTTTGATGCGGCCCGCGCGGCTTCCGATCCGAATCCGTTTCGAGGAGATTTTTCTCATGACCGATAGTTTCCACAGCCACGGTACCTTCACCGTCGGCGGGCGCACTTTGAAGATCGCCCGCCTGGACGCCCTGCGTAAAGCCGGCTACGACATTGACCGCCTGCCGTTTGCGCTCCGCATCCTGCTCGAAAACCTGCTCCGGCGGGAGGACGGCACGACCGTCTCGGCACCCGAGATCGAGACGCTCGCCCGTTGGGATCCGAACGCGGTGCCCGAGACGGAAATCGCGTTCATGCCGGCGCGCGTGCTGCTGCAAGATTTCACCGGCGTCCCCGCGGTGGTCGATCTCGCCGCGATGCGCGACGCGATGAAGGCGATGGGGGGCGATCCGACCCGGATCAACCCGTTGCAGCCGGTCGAGCTGGTGATCGATCACTCGGTCCAGGTGGACGAATACGGCACGGAAGCCGCGTTTCGGATCAACGCCGAGAAGGAGTTCGAGCGCAACCGCGAGCGCTACGCGTTCCTCCGTTGGGGGCAGACCGCGTTCGCCAACTTCCGCGTCGTGCCGCCGGATACCGGCATCGTCCACCAGGTGAACCTCGAATACCTCGCCCGCGTGGTGATGACCGGCGAGCAGAACGGGGAGAGTTGGGCCTATCCCGACACGCTCGTGGGCACCGACTCGCACACCACGATGATCAACGGACTGGGCGTCCTCGGCTGGGGCGTCGGCGGCATCGAAGCCGAGGCCGCGATGCTCGGACAGCCGGTCTCGATGCTGATCCCGCAAGTGGTCGGCTTCCGCCTGGTGGGCACCCTGCCGGAAGGTTCCACCGCGACCGATCTGGTGCTGCGCGTGACCGAGATGCTGCGCAAGAAAGGCGTGGTCGGCCAATTCGTCGAGTTTTATGGCCCCGGCCTAACGAAACTGCCGCTCGCCGACCGGGCGACGATCGCGAACATGGCGCCCGAATATGGGGCCACCTGCGGCATCTTCCCCGTCGACCAGGTCGCCCTCGATTACCTCGCGTTCTCCGGCCGGCCGGCCGATCAGGTCGCCCTGGTTGCGGCGTACATGAAGGAGCAGGGGCTGTTCCACACCGAGGCGAGCGCGGAGCCGCGCTACAGCTCGACGATCTCGCTCGACCTTTCGACCGTCGAGCCGAGCCTCGCCGGCCCGCGCCGGCCGCAGGACCGCGTGACCCTCGGCGCGGTCGCCCACTCGTTCGCTCTCGAGCTCGAAACCATGCTCGCGGCGCCGCGCAAACCGGCGACCGGCGCGCGGCGGATGGTGGCGGAAGGGGGGGGCGGTCTCGCGGTCGCGGCACCGCCGATCGAGCACGCGCTCGACGCCGCGGCGCTCGAGCTGAAGCACGGTTCGGTGGTGATCGCCGCGATCACCAGCTGCACCAACACCTCGAACCCCTCGGTGATGGTCGCCGCCGGCCTGGTCGCGAAGAAAGCGGTCGAGAGGGGACTCAAATCGAAGCCCTGGGTGAAGACCAGCTTGGCGCCCGGCTCGAAGGTGGTCACCGAGTACCTGCGCGAAGCGGGGCTCACCCCGTACCTCGACCAGCTCGGCTTCCAGCTCGTGGGCTACGGCTGCACCACCTGCATCGGCAACAGCGGACCTCTCCCGGCGCCGATCTCGGAGGCGATCCAGGAGCGCGATCTGGTCGCGGTCGCCGTCCTCTCGGGCAACCGGAACTTCGAGGGACGGGTGAACCAGGACGTGCGGGCCAACTACCTCGCCTCGCCGCCGTTGGTGGTCGCCTACGCGCTCGCCGGGCGGATCGATCTCGATCTGATGACCGAGCCGCTCGGGGTCTCGGAAGCGGGCGAGCCGGTGTTCTTGAAGGACATCTGGCCGACCGCCGAGGAGGTCGCGACGACCATCCGTCACGGGCTCCACTCCTCAATGTTCGTCAGCGAATACGCCGACGTGTTCACCGGCGACGAGCAGTGGCGCGCCCTCGAAGTTCCGGAAGGGGACACCTACACCTGGGACGACGCCTCGACTTACGTGCGCCACCCCCCCTACTTCCAGGATATGCCACGCGAGCCGCGGCCGGTGACGGATGTTCACGAAGCCCGGGTGCTCGCGTCGTTCGCCGACAGCATCACGACCGATCACATCTCCCCCGCCGGCTCGATCCAGGCGAACAGCCCGGCGGGCCGCTACCTGCTCGACCATGGCGTCGCCGCCGGGGATTTCAACTCCTACGGCGCCCGCCGCGGCAACCACGAGGTGATGGTCCGCGGCACGTTCGCCAACATCCGCATTCGCAATCGGATGACGCCGGAGATCGAAGGGGGCTTCACCGTCCACCTCCCCTCCGGCGAGCCGCTCGCGATCTACGACGCCGCGGAGCGCTATCAAGCCGAAGGGGTGCCGACGATCGTCCTCGCCGGCAAGGAGTACGGCACCGGCTCCTCCCGCGACTGGGCGGCCAAAGGTCCGCGCCTCCAAGGGGTGCGCGCAGTGATCGCCGAAAGCTTCGAGCGGATCCACCGCAGCAACCTGGTCGGCATGGGCATCGCCCCGCTCGAGTACCGCGCCGGCCAGAACGCCGAGAGCCTCGGTTTGACCGGCCGCGAGGTGTTCTCGATCTCAGGAATCGCCGCCGGGGTCGAGAACGACTTCGAAAACGGCCGCGAGATGGCGATCACCGCCCGCCGCGAAGACGGCTCGGAGATCCGTTTCCACGCGAAGCTCCGCTTGGACACCCCGCAGGAAGTCCACTACTACCGCCACGGCGGCATTTTGCAGTACGTTCTGCGGCAGCTGCTCAAGGGGTGAGTGGCGTACAATTGGGTTCCCATTCGGCGGGTTCGCCGGATGGAAGTCCGGGAGAAACCTGTGGCCAGCGCCAATGACGTTGCCGCCTACATCCTGCAGCAGCTCGGCTCCATCACCGCGATGAAGCTGCAGAAGCTCGTCTACTACTCGCAAGCCTGGTCGCTGGTGTGGGACGAGCGCCCGCTGTTCCAGGCCCGAATTGGGGCGTGGGCCAATGGCCCGGTGATTCCGACACTCTACGCAGAGCATCGCGGCCAGTTCAAGGTCTCCACTTGGCCCAAGGGCGATCCGAACAAACTGAAGAGTAGCGAACGCGAGACGATCGATGCGGTCTTGAAGTTCTACGGCGACAAGACCTCGCAGTGGCTCAGCGATCTAACACACCGCGAGCGGCCCTGGCTTGAGGCCCGAACCGGGCTCCTCCCTGGAGAGCGTGGCGAAGCGGTCATTACACTTGCCAGCATGGCGGAGTACTACGGGAGCCTGGGTGGGGCGCAAGGAGCGTAAGAGCGACGAACGGAGCGCCCGCGGCTCACCAACGAGGTATGACCCGAGTTATACTCGCACCCATGAAAACCGCGATCTCCATCCCCGACGACCTCTTCGAGGCGGCCGATCAGCTTGCCAAGGGGATCGGCGTGTCCAGGAGCCAGCTCTATACCCGGGCGGTCGAGAGCTACGTTCGCGAACACAGCCGGGAGGCCATTTCGGCGCAAATTGAGCGCGTAGTCCAACGGGAAGGCTCCAAGCTCGACCCGTTCTGGATGGCGCTTCAGGCGACCGCGCTCGGCGAAGACTGGTGATTCGCCGCGGGGAGGTCTGGTGGGCAAACCTGCCGATCCCGATCGGCTCTGAGCCCGGTCATCGGCGGCCGGTCGTCATCGTCCAGGCGGACAGCTTCAATGTCACCAGCCTTGAGACTTTTATCGCCGTGGCGATCACCAGCACCGTGGGCTTGGCCGATCAGCCGGGCAATGTGTTTCTCTCCAAGAAAACGTCCGGGCTAGCCAAGGACTCCGTAGCGAACGTCACTCAGTTGGTCACCGGCGATCGAAGCATGCTTTCGGAGTGCATCGGAGAACTCTCAGAGAGAGAACTTCGGCGGCTCAATGCCGGCCTGCGGCTCGTTTTGGACCTTGAAGCTGACTCCTGGCGAAATGCCTAGCCTCCGCGGCTTCGCCGAGCACCTCCTCCGTCGATTTCGCGAAGCGCCCGATCGGGCCGAGAGCGAGAGAGCGCGGGTCAAAAGCGCGTTTACCCGGGCCTATCTGCTCAACCTCTGGGAGGACCCGGAATCGCGCTCCGGGCCGGGTTCGACGTTAGGGAGCACGGCGGCGCTGCGCGAGCAGGTCCCGGCGCTGTTTGCGGAATTGGGCGTCCGCTCGGTGCTCGATATCGGCTGCGGCGACTTCAACTGGTTCCGCACGCTCGACTTGAGGGAAATCGATTACACCGGCGTCGAGGAGGCGCCAATGCCGACAAAGCGATGGGGCTCTGGGAGCTGTAAGGCGGATGCAAAGTTCTCGACCGGCAGGAATCCCGACCGCAATGACTGTGTTCTATTCGACAAGGGCGGGCTTTTCGGGAGTTGGGCCCGCCCTGCGGGAGGTGGCAAGTCATCGCCTTCGTTCCGCGCTTCAATTCAGCTCCCTCTCCTCCCCCCGCATCGGATCCCTCCCCGGTGCGGGGCTTTTTGTCTGAACGGGACTCGAACCCCATGCGAATCTTCCTCACCGGCGGCACCGGCTACATCGGCAGGGTCTTGGCGCAGCGTCTGGTGGCCGACGGCCACGAGGTGCGCGCGCTCGTTCGGGCGACCAGCCACCGGGGGCCACTCGAAGCGACCGGCGCCAAGCTGTTCGTGGGCGACATCACCGACCGGATCACGATGCGGGAGGGGATGTCCGGCGCCGATTGGGTGATCCACGCGGCGGCGGAAGTGGCGATGGAAGGTTCGGCGGCGACTTTCCAAGGGGCGAACGTCCAAGGAAGCGAAAACGTCGCGTCGCTCGCGTCGAAACTGGGCGTCGGCCGCTTCCTGTCGGTTTCCTCGGTCGCCGCGTTCGGCGGCAGCCCCGACGACGGCTCGGCCGCGGACGAGTCGATGAAGCCGCGGAGCGCGCCGTCGATCTACAGCGAAACCAAGCTCGCGGGGGAACGGGCGATCCGCGAATGGGCCAAGCGCGGCCTGCGCGTCACGACCGTCTACCCCAGCCTGGTCTACGGCCCGCCGGGAAAGAAAGAAGGGGCGAACTCGATCCTGCGCCAGATCCTGCTCGGGCGGATGCCGGCGATCGTGGGCGGCGACCGCAAGACCTGTTGGGTCTACATCGACGATCTGGTGGACGGCATCGTCCGCGCAATGGAGCGCGGCGCGGTCGGCAGCGGCTACATCTTGGCGGGAGAGACGGTCACCCTGCGCGGTCTGTTCGAGAAGATCCGGGCGCAAGGCGGCGCGCCGCCGCCGAGATTCGAGCTGCCGCTCGGGGTTGCGCGAGCCGCCTTACCGGTCTTGCGCGGCCTCGCCCGGCTGCGCGGCCGGAAGGCGCCGTTCACCTCCGGCCAGCTCGAGAGCCTGGCGCGGCACTGGGCGTTTTCGGATGCGAAGGCGCAAACGGAACTCGATTGGCACCCGCGGGGGTTGGATGAGGGGCTGCGGTTGACGCTGGCGTTCTTGCGCGGGGGTTGACGGCAGTTTGGACCCCCCTCCTGTCCTCCCCCACAAGGGGGGAGGGACCCTTCGGCGAGCTTTGGCGACCAACGTGCGGGGGCGTCCTCCCCCCTTGTGGGGGAGGATCGAGGAGGGGCGTCCGGTCGGCGCCTACACCCCCTACGCCCCGCCCTCAATAATCTCCTGATAAAACGTATCGCGCTGCCCCGCGGCGTTCATCTGGCACATCGGCACCATGTCCCCCTTGTGCGGCAGGCGGAAGACGCAGGCGGCCAGGCGCTGCTTGCCGAGATCGGTCTGCAGTTCGGCGGGGGCCATGAAGTGGTGGCTGGTGAGGGTGAGGCCGTCGATCCGAACCGCCCCGCGCAGGCGGTCGAGACCGAGGCCGAGGAGCGAGGTGCCGAGCTCTGCGCGCGCCCGTTCCCCCAGCCAACGGCGGACGGGCCCCAAGAACCACCCCGGTGCGCTGCTCACCAGGCCGATCGCGCGCGCCGCGGCTTCGAGCCTCGTATCGTCGCGAAAGGCGGCTCCCCCCATCGGGCTCGAAAAGAAGCGCTCGACGATGGCCACGTCTTCGGGCAGCGGCCGGATCAGCTGGATCAACTTCGGCGCCTCGCCCGAACGCTCGACCGCGAGCATCGGCACGAAGCGCGTGCAGGCCGGGTGGCCGAAGTGGAGCGGCTCGGCCGCCGCTTCTTCGGAGAGCGCGAGGCCGAAATCGGCGGTCGCCTTGGCAATTTCCGCCCACAGCTCGGCCGGGGTCACGCCGACCAACTTCTTGCGCGTCCGTCCCACCTGGGCGAGCGGTTGGAAGCTGATCAGGCCGAAGGCATCCCGGTTCTTGACCGTCCAGCGGACGACGTCGGCGATCTGCGGCAGGTTGTCGCGGCTCACGGTGAGCGTGGTCGCCGCGCGCAGCGGCCGGCCGGTGGACTTGCGCGCCGCGCGGATCATGGCCGCAAACTCGTCCCGCAAGTCCATCAGCTCCAGCTCGGAGGTCGGCGCGTGGTGCCCATCGCGGCCACGCTGGGTGATGTCGATGTGGATCGAGACCTCCGTCAGGCCCCCTTCGACCATCAGCCGTTCGAGCATCCCCGGCTGGCGGCGCAGGTTGTCGCCGTGAGTCATCACCATCGGCACGCCGCCGATCGAACGGGCGTAGCGGAGGATTTCGATCAACTCGGGGAGCGGCCGGAGGGTGACTTCACCGTCGGTGATCTGGATGTTGCTCTTCGGACCGAGGTGGGCGCGCAAGGCGTCGAGCTGGCGGAGGATCGCCGCGGTCGGCAGGGCCGGGACGTGGTTGGCGTCTTTGCCCAGGTAGCAGCCGGTGCAGGCGAAATCACAGCGCGGCTGGATGCCGATCGTGGCCCCGCAGCCGGTCGCCTTCTGGCCGAGCCCCTGGCCGGGTAGACGGAGCTCGGGGGAAAGCTCCGCCCAACGGGCCTTGAGGAGCGTTCTTTTCTCTAACGTCGCCGGGTGGCGCAGCAGCTCGAGCGCCCGGCCCAGGGTACCTGTCTCTCCGCGCAACCGAGTGCCCCTATTTGGACGTGTCGTTCAATTTCCAGTCGTACGGCGCGAACTCGAAATCCACCTTCCCCTTGGCGGCATCGAGCATCTTCTGCTGGTCCGCCGGGACGTATTTGCGGAGGAACGCGGCGCGGCCGCCCCCCCACTTCTCGAAATCGCCCGAGAACCAATCCATGATCTTGGTCACGTTGACTTCGAGCGAGCTGCCGTCCGGCTTGAACTTGGCGCCGAACGGGCCGGCCATGAACTTCTTCACCTGGTCGTCGAGCTGGGCACCGATCCGGGCGCCGACGTAGGCCTCGGGGCGAATCGGCGGGCAGGTGTTGGCGGCGCAGTTGATCGCAAAGTGGATGCGCGGATCTTTCCACCCTTCGCGCACCTTGACGTTCTCGATCGCGTCCAGGGAGATCTTCCCCCCCTTGATCGCAATCGTCTCTTTCTTGAAAACGTTCAGCCGGATGATCGGATCCGTCGACAGATCGCGGATCGACTTGACCGGGTAGCCTTCGACTACGGTTGCGACCACCGAGATGTTGTACAGGTTGATCCAGTAGGCGAACTGGTCGTTTTTGGGCAGGGCCGCGGCATCGACGGTCGCCATCCGCTGGCGGAGCTGCTGGAGCGCGGCGCTGTCGTTGGCCTTGAGCGCTTTGTAGTTCATGCCTCGGGCGGGGTCGTAGTACTTGCCGAGGAGCGTGTTCCAGGCCGAATAGTCCACAGGTCCCTCTTGCGCCACAGCGGGCGCCCTAAGCAGCAGGGAAAGTGCGGGAAGGGCGAGGGCGAGTGCGAGTGTCGTGCGTGTCATGTCCACCTCTACGGGGTCCGGCCCGAACCGGATGATGCCCGGCTCGATCGTTTCTTACAAGGGATCGGTGGAGAGCGACTCTACACGAGGAGCCGGAGGCAAGAGCGTCAAGCTCCGAAGATAGGCGGGATAGGTCCAGAGCGGCACGGTGCGCAGACAAGAGAGGAGATCGCCCCACATCGCGAGACTCGCCGGAAACCCCTCCCGCCAGCCCGCTTTCGCCACCTTCGAACGGTGGCGCAGCCCGTCGAGTCGGCGGATCGAGCTCGGCCAGCCGCGGCGGGCGACCACCTCGTTGATCAGGATCTCGATCTGGAACCCGCGGCTGTGCGCGAGATCGACCGCTTCAAAGACCGCTCGCCGGAGCGCGCGCAGGCCGGTGATCGGCGGCAGGCGCAAAAACAGCGGATCGCGCAGCGGACCGTACGAGATGACGCCGCATGAGAGCGCGAACGGACCGGCCAGCACCGGAGCGGCGAGCTGCTCGAAATGCTCGGGAACGACACCGGATAGGTCGGCATCGAAAAAGACCAGCACCTCGGCCCCGGATGCCGCAACCCCCGCGGCGAGCGCCCGACCTTTATGCCCCGGAGCCGCGGACGCCTGAACCGGAACGATCTCGGCACCCGCGCGCCGAGCCACCGCCGCCGTCTCGTCGGTCGAACCGTCATCGACCACGAAGACACGGCCCACGCCTTTCGCTTCGAGCGCCGAGCGCACCACCCCGGCAACCGTCGCAGCCTCGTTGCGGGCGGGGATCACGACATCGAAACGGGCGGTCACGGCGGCGTATGGTATCCGCAAGCGGCTTCAACGTGTAACAGGAATGACGCCAAGAGATCACCACCGGCCGCCCGAGGGCTCCGCAAAGTGCCAGGCGGCTGCCGAAAAGAAGCGCGCAAACGCCAAATCGATCCATACGGCCGCGAAAGCCTCGACCTCGACCGCGCAGCTATTGATCTGGGCCATAGCGCAGTTGATCTTGGTGATCCAGCAATCGATCTTGATGTTCTAGCTGTTGATCTCGATGGTCCAGTAATTGATCTGGATAGCTCAGCCATTGATCTTGATGACCCAGCTATTAATCTTGACAGCTCAGCCATTGATCTGGGTGATCCAGCGACTAATCCGGACTACCCAGCTATTGTTCTCGATGGATCAGATATTGATCTGGCTCTTCCATCTATTGTACTGTGCGGTCCAGCGATTGATCTGGGAGGTCAAGAGCACTTCGCAGAGCGTCGAATCGAGGCATTCGACGGCCCATCGGCCTCATTCGGCGGACGAAAAGGCCTGACGGCTCCTCCGTTGGGCCGATTTCACCGTCGAAACGCCCATTTCCACCGCTCGAACCAACCTTCTCAGGAGAGCGAACATGGCCGCGACCGGAAAAAGCCTCGCCGAACGCTTCAGTCGGTTCGATACGTTGGTCAACAACCTGGGCCGTTCGATCGACGACTGGCCCCAGCTCACCGAAGAAGTGGTGGAGCTCAAGGCCATGCTCGCCTCGGCCCGCGCCCTGTCCGCCCGGCAGGACGCCCTGCGGGCCGAAGCACAGGAAAACACCGCCGCGCTGAACGACATCGCCAACCGCGCCGACAAGCTGCGCAACCAGATCGGCGCCGGCATCCGCAGCAAGCTCGGCTTCACCAGCGAGCTGGTGATCCAGTTCGGCTTCCGCCCCCGGCCCACGGGCGGGCGGCGGGCGAAGCGGAAGAAGGAAGGGAAGAACGAGGGCGCTTGAGCGGGGGGGAGGAGTGGTCCGCTGACCGACCTTCTTCCGGACGGAGTCGCTGGCGCCGCCTTGTAGATATCAGCGCGCCTCTCGCTCCTCGAGATCTGCTTCGAGTGCAGTTTTCTGGACCAGCGCCTTGATCCCTGCGTCGTCCAATCCTTGCCACCCCATGCCGGACAAGAGCGGCAGAGTCCACTCTTGGCGAATCGCTTCCGGCGAGGGATATTGATCCAGGATCAATTCGAGACCGCGCCGAGCGAGCTCCGCGAGGGAGATTTCCTTGGCTTCGGCAACGCTCCGCGCACGCTGGTAGATCTCATCGGGCAGCAGGATCTGAGTGCGAGTCATGAGCGTAGCCTACGCCTACATGACTCTTGCGGCAAGAGCGCTGGGCCGTCCTGCAATAGTCGTTCAGATCTGGTGGCGAAATTGCCCGACATGCGCCATTGGCGTAGACTGCGGTCTGTGGTTATCATCGAAACCAGACGATCTGACGAGCGCCCAACGCAACACCTTGAGAACGATCGTGGAGGGAGAATACCGATGAGAACGGATCTTTTCGACGAGCTGCTCTCGAGTGTAAGGGAGGGCGGGGAGATCCTGCGAGGCGAGAGGGCTCCCGCCCGGGCCTTCCAGATCGAGGAACCCGACATCCGAGGGCTTCGCGAAAAGCATGGCCTGAGCCAACCGCAATTCGCGGCCCTGATGGGGATCAGTGTGGGAACTTTGCGGAATTGGGAGCAAGGCCGGAGAAAACCGGAAGGGAGTGCCCGGGTTCTGCTGCGTGTCGTCGAGAGTCACCCCGAAGCGGTGTTCGAGGTCGTGGAGGGGCTGTCGGCCCGGCGTGAGGCCGGTGCCACCACTGGGACCCCCTCGATCAGTCGACGTCGCTGAGGGCGGCGCTCGAACGTCGCCCGACAGGATCGCACCCGCATGGCCCTGCGGGCCTCAAGCTGCCGCAGATCGGACTCCGCAATCGTGCCAGGAGTGGTAGACGGTGATCGGACAGGCGGGGCCACGGCCGTTGGTCCAATCGAATGGGCGGCCGTGCTCGCTGGAGTGCAGGGCCTCGTAATGCTCTCCAGCGCTGCGATCATCTGCCAACAGCGGGGCAACGGGCTCCCGAACGTGCAAATGTGCCCGCCTTGCCATCGCTGGAATCAAGTGAGACGCAATGGTCCTTGTATCGCGAGCATAGGCGACCATCAGAGCATCCTGCATCGCCCAGGCGTAGTCCCCGCGGATGAAACGCACCAGCCCCTCTTCGCAATAATCGCGGCCTGCGAAGTGACCAGCGTCGACTTCCGGCTCCAGCTTCGGATGAGGAAACTCGGCAGCCGGAGCATAGCTGGAGTAGCGCCCCTTCTTCTGGAAGGAGGACTTCATCTCTTTCGGCGAGGCGGGCGCAAGGTATCGAGATGATTGTGGATGATGTGGGTGGCACAAAGACGGGCGCGAGTCTTCGTCCACCAGCGGCGCTGGGCGATCTGACCCAGCAGTAGGCCCGCTTGGTCACCCTCCGCACGTAGGACTACCCGGCTCGAACCGAGTTCATTGGCCACGGCGGTGGCCTGTTCCAGAAGCCAGGGCGTCACCTCGACAGGCTGCCCACTTGTGGTGACTTCCACAAAGTACCAAGGTGCCCGATACACATCCTGGGGGAAATCCGCAGGCCGTGTCTCGACGATGCGCCCCGTGACAGCCAGGAATGGTTGAAGGCTTTCCCGCAAGCAATCAGCAAACCGCTGCACGTCGCTCAGCATTGGGGGGTGAAACGCTTCCGCTCCTTTCTCACGATGAGGAGCAATGCTGAAGAGAGTGTCTGCCATCAACTCGCAGTCCATCTCAGTCAAGCCGTACAGCTCAGCGAACAGGTCGTTGATCTCCTTCCACGGCTTTTCCGATGCCGTCTGTAAGCGCTGGGCCAAGTCGACGATGCGCTTCTTGGTCGCTACAGAGAGCTCGACCAGATCAGGGAATGGGATCGAGTCAATATCTTCCTTGTTGAAAGTTCTCCGATCAGCTCCGTAGCGGGGGCTGATCATGATCAGAAAGTAGGAAGACAACAGCGAGTGTGACACCAGGTAGATGAGCGCGGCGAGAGTTTCCGCTTCCGGGTGGCCCTTGCAGGAGTAGCCGTAAAAGCTCTGCGAGAAAGCCAGGTCACGGCCTGAAAAAAAGGCTCTTGCAGCGTGCGGATCCTCCCCCGGCGATTGGGGAAGGATCACCAACGGCCCCTGGTAGAGGAGCCCGGTCTTGGGCCAATAAGCTGACTCACGTCCGTACTTTTCCCCAAAGCTCACCAGGCGCTTGTAGTCGATGGCGAACCCCGGCGGGCGTTCGAAGACAGGCAATCTGGCAAGAAACTCGGCGGGTTTGGGTGTCAAGTTTGGCGATAAGTTGAAACCCTGGCCCGTGCGATCACCGCCCGAGGTATCCCATGCCGCCCAGAATTGTCCCAGCGTTTGCGGGAAGGCGGCCAACAATCGCTCGACCAGACTTACGTCCAGCGAGCTTCCCAGCGCCAGCGTTTTCAGGAGCCAAGTCTTCTCCTGTACCTCTCGGCAGGTCACCAGCACATCGTTTTGGTAATCGAGACGAAAGCAGCCCATGCGATTCGCATCCGTATCTCGGCAGGGAGACGCGAAGCGAAAAGCGTGAGGCGGTAAAGGAAGGTCGTTCTTCGCGAAGAATAAGGCGAACGGGATCTTTATATTCCGCCATACATCCGTTTCCCGCAAATCAGATCCGTTGATGATTCCGGTGACTGCCACGCCTTGCATCACGGCACGCCAAGCGATGCGGTCGGGACCGAGGTCGCGAGCCGTTTCCTCTCCCTCGGTATCGCAATCAACAGGAGCCCCCTTCTGCGGCCCAAGTAGGTAGAGCCGCGCCGGCAGGACCAGTGCGATCGTTCCGCCATCCGTAGCCCATTCCGTGGCTCGCCAGAGAAAGGGCAAATCCGGGTCCTTCCCGGGGTTCTGGTAGGCGGCGGCAAGCTGTGCCAGTTCGGTTTCCAGCCCGCCTTCCTTCGCGCGCAACGCCCTCTTCTCCAGTACGCGCCGACCGATCCCGGTGAAATAGTCATTCAGCTGTGTGGTCTCTTCCTTCGCGACGACCCTGCCCTCGCTGCGCAGCTTTTTTCGCTCCGCGGCCTTGGCCGCCGTACTGACCGGCGCCGGTGCCCTCAACGGCGTCCACGGCGGGTTTCCGATCACGAGATCGAACCGTCCATCGAACTTCGCCGGCGCAACATGCGCGCCCAAGCTTCCCAGCGGTATGCGCTTTTCCATGCCGGGCTGATCGCGGAATTCGTTGAAGTTGAACAGAACGGCATCGCGCAGGTTTCGTGGGAACCTCAAAGACTTGGGAGGCCGCGGCGACTGGTTGACCTCGATCGCCGCGATGTACAGGCCGAGGGCGGCCAACCGCAGGGCGGACTCACTGATGTCGAAGCCGCAGAGCTGTTTATAGAGGATCTGTCGAATGGTCTCTGCGTTGGGAGCTTGCCCGTCGCGCTGCCAACGCTCCCTGACCATTCGGCGCAAGGCCAATACCAGGAAGATGCCGGCGCCACAGGCTGGATCCAGCACGCGAGCTTCTGTTGGATCCGCGAGCGAATCGAAAGCTTCGTCGACCACAAACCTGGCGATCGCCCTCGGCGTGTAGTACACGCTGGTGCTTTTCGCGAAATGACCGTCCGCACGGTGACTGAAATTTTCGTACACCTGGCTGAGGACACCAACCGGGATGTGCGCGAAATTCAATCCGCTCCAATCCACGCCGAAATCGAACGTCATCTGAACGTTCTTGCCATCTACGGAATCCCAACCGCGCAGGATTGCGTCGAGGTGGATGAATAGGCTGCCGCCGGTTACCTCATGGACTCGTTGGTAGTAACGGAGGTACGCAACCCGCCTGGCTTCGCGATCTTCGGCCGATACTTCTTCGTCGATCAGGGGCAGGAAATCACCGTTGAACGTCTGGTCCAACCATGCCGACACCTCGGCGGCACCGGCGGCGGACGCAAAGGCTCGGCGAAGCTCCGGCGCCGACGGACAGATCTCGGCAGCCTCATCCGGCAGGACCACGCCACGGTCGACGAGGAAACGGAAAAAGAGCGCCCGTCCTGCGAGGGAAAGTACTTCGAGAGGAGGCAGCTTATCCGACCCGCCCTTCTTCGGGTCGGCGCCGAATTCGGCGGTCGTACCATCGAGCAAGGCCATGATGATTCGGTACACATGGTCAGAGCCACGAGGCTCTTTGTGCAGCCTGCCAAACTTACCGTGAACCAGGCTTTGGAAGAAGAGTGGCGCAGATCGGTCGTCTTGCCGCACCGTCTGGAGCGCCTTGGGACTCTTGGCTTTCTTGTTTCGATGGCGAAATTCAATTGGGTAAACATCTAGCGAGCCGCCGCTCACTACGCCGAGGTAGGCCGGATCGCTGCGGTTCGCCAGCTGGTGCTGTAACTCCGCGATGACACTGAGCTTATCGTCCAGATCGATGCGGTGGCCGTCTACGAGATAGAGGAGAGCCACCCCTTGGTGCTCTACGACCGCCTCGAGAGGAACAGGCAAGGGATGACGCTGTCCTCGTTTTGGCATCAGATCGAGGTATTCGATCTGAGCAGGCGAAGCCATCGCTTTCGAAAGATCCACGACATCCGTGCATCCAAACGCCTCCAAGCGCTTCAAGAAAGAGCGCTCGGCGTCGGAGCCTCGAGTGTCAGAAGCCGCAGGCATGGGAGTTGAACCATAGTACACCGCCAGAGCTTTCGGCCGTGTCAACTCCTACCTGGCGCCCCCCGGCGGCGCAGCCCCTCCCCTACTCGTACCGCAAAGCCACCACCGGCTCCACCCGAGTCGCCCGGCGTGCCGGAATCCAGGTCGCGAGCATTGCGACGACCAGCAGCACGAGCGGCACGCCGATGAAGGTCACGGGATCGCTCTCGGTGACGCCGTAGAGCAGGCTCCGCAGCGTTCGGGCGAGAAAAAAGGCTCCGACCAGGCCGGTCGCGATGCCCGCGAGGACGGTGCTGAGCCCTTCGCGGAGCAACTGGCGGAGGACATCACCGGCCGCTGCACCGAGCGCCATCCGGAGGCCGATCTCGCGCGTCCTCTGGGCCACCGAGTAGGAGAGCACGCCGTAGACGCCGAAGGCGGCAAGCACCAGGGCGAGCCCGGCGAGCAGGGCGAGCAGGACCGCGTTGGCGCGCGGTGCGGCAACCGAATCGGCGAGCAACTGGTCGAGCGTCTTAGGGTTGGCGACCGGCAGCGCGGGATCGACCTCGCGCACGGCGGCGGCGACCGCCGAGGTCATCGCCCCCGGCGATCCCGCCGTGCGGACCACCAGCGCCGCTTCCGTGCTCGGCGACTGCAGAAGCGGCAGGTACGCCTGCAGGCCAGGCTGGTCGTTCAGCTCGCCGTGGCGCACGTCGGCGACCACGCCTACGACCCTCATCCATTCGGACTCGGCGTTGACCGGCACGCCGAAGGTGACCCGCTTGCCGACCGGGCTTACGCCCGGCCAGATCTGGTCGGCAAGCGAACGGTTGACCACGATCACCTTTTCGCTCTCCAAGCTGTCGTGATCGTCGAACACCCGCCCGTCGCGGATCGGAATGGCGAGTGTTGCGAAGTAGTCGGGAGAGACGAAACCCATATTGGCGGCCGGCGTGTCGGAAAGGGTCTTCGCCGGCGCCTGCCCCTCGGCCGCGAAGGCGAGCATGTAGTTGCTGCCGGTAAACGGCAGCGGATAGCCCGCCGCGGCGTTTTGGACCCCCGGAATCGCGGCCAGACGGGGCAGGAGGTCGCGGAAAAAGGCGGCCTGTTTCGGTTCTTCGGGATAGCTCGACTCGGGGAGTTGAATCTGCACCGACAGCGCATGATCGGCGCGGAATCCCGGCTGAACGTTCTGCAACTCAAGCAGGCTGCGCACCAGGAGGCCCGCGCCGACTAGGAGGACGATCGCGATCGCGACCTCCGCGAAGACCAGTACCGAACGGGTCCGCCGGCCGCGGCGATCGCCGGACCCCTTGGCGCCATCGCGAAGGGAGGACTGGAGATCGGATCGCGAAGCGTGGAGCGCGGGAAGAAGCCCGAACAGAAGGCCGGTCCCGAGCGACAGGAGAATCGTAAACGCGAGCACCGTCCCATCGACACCGATCTCTTGGGCGCGCGGGATGCGATTGCCGAACAGCGCCAAGAGGAGCGGCGTGCCACGCCACGCAAGCAGCACCCCGAGCAGACCGCCGACTACGGAGAGCAACATGCTCTCGGTTAAAAACTGACGGATCAAGCGGCCTCGGCCGGCGCCCAGGGCGGTCCGCACCGCGACTTCCCGTTCGCGCGCGGCCAGCCGCGACAGGAGCAGGTTCGCGACATTCGCACAGGCGATCAGCAGAACCAGCCCGACCGCGCCGAGTAGCACGAACAACGCGGGGCGGATGTCCTCGACCATCAGGTCGCGGAGAGGAATCAGGTTGACGCCCCAGCCCTCGTTGCTCAGAGGATGGGCCGTGGCGATCCGGGCGGTGATGCCGGTCATCTCGACCTGCGCGCGCTCGATCGAGACGCCCGGCTTCAACCGGCCGGTGACGCCGAGGAAATGGCCGCCCCGCTGGTCCTCGGTGATCACCATCTGCATCGGCACCCACAGCTCCGTTCGCTGCGGCACCTCGAAGCTCGCCGGCATGACCCCCGCGACCAGGGTCGATTCGCCGTTCAGAATCAGACGCTTGCCGACGATTGCCGGATCTGCTCCAAAACGGCGCTGCCAAAGCTGGTAGGAAAGCACAGTCACCTTCGGGCCACCGGGCGTGTCCTCCGACGGCAAGAGCGGCCGGCCCAAGAGCGGTTTGGCCCCGAAGACGTTAAAGAAATCGCCGCTCACCCGAGCCGCGCGCAGCCGCTCAGGATCGCCGTCACCCGTCAGGTTCAAGTTGTCGCGTTGATTCGCCGCAAGGTGCGAGAAGACCGTGTTCTGGGCGCGCCAATCGGCGAAATCGGGAGGCGAGGTCGAGAATCGAGGCAAACCCGCGCTCGGGTTCGAATCGACCAACCGGATCACCCGTAGAGGGTCAGGGAACGGCAGGGTCTTGAGCAGAACGCCGTAAACGACGCTGAAGATCGCCGTATTGGCCCCAATCCCCAACGCCAGCGCGATCACCGCGATCAGGGTCAAACCAGGATTCTTCCAAAGGCTCCGCCAAGCGAAGCGCAGATCGGTCATGAAGTCTCTCATCGGCGTTCAAGTCTCCCAAAGGGGCCTCCGGGGGGGGCACTTGAGAGTAACGCAGGAAGGGGGGTGAGAGTTTCGTTGGTATCGACCGAATAGCATAAGATTTCTGCCATGAACGAGAGACTCCTGGCGGCCGCGGTCGAACTTCCCGTGGTGGAACGGATCGAACTGGTCGAGGCAATCTGGGATTCAATTTCCGAGGCGGAAGAGCCGGCGCTGACCGAGGCGCAGATTCACGAGCTCGACCGACGTCTCGACGACCTAGACCAAAATCCCGGAACTTCGAGGCCCTGGGAAGAAGTCAAGGCACGCCTGCAGAAGGCACTTTGAGCGTTCCCGTCTTCGTCCGGCCTGTTGCCGAAGACGATCTGATCGCCGCTCAGACCTGGTATGAGCAGCAGCGTTCTGGATTGGGCGCAGAGTTCAAGGCCGAAGTAGACCGATTTGTTGCCCAGGTCCAGGAAACCCCTTTGATCTTTCCGAAGGTTCACCGCGGAGCTCGGCGCGCCCGCGTTGGCCGCTTTCCGTACTGGCTTTTCTTCGTGCCCTATCCTGATCGACTGGAGATTGTCGCCTGCTTCCACAGTCGCCGGGATCCGCGGGAGATTTTCCGCCGCATCCCCGGATAGCTCCGCTTCCTTCGACGGTCTCTCCTATTCGGCTCTGCTCACGGACGCGGATTCGGATTTCTCTCGCCACCATCGGAAAGTCCCACCTTGGGGCCGTCCAAACGAGAAATGGACACTTCGAGATAGGATCGCGCCAACCTTGCCTACTCTGAAGACTGCCGGCTTCGCGGCTTTCGCCGCTGTCCTTGCGGGCAGCCTTGGCACCCTTGCGGCCCGGTCTCGTGGCGCGTCGAACGCGGTGCTCGCGGAGACCCTTGGGGAGTCACGATTCATCGAGCCTCGGCTTTCCGGCGATCTTCCGTTCGCCCCCTGCAAGCCGCCCAGTCGCTCGAACGCCCTCCTCGCTTCCGCTCGCTGCGCAACGGAGGCTTCCTCGGCCTCAGTGGCCAAGACCTTGGCCCGACTGAACCGGTTGGTCGCCTCGGGCTCCGACCCGGAAGGTCGCCACCTTGCAGCTCTGGCAACCATCGCCGGCCCGTCCGAAGCATCCGACCTCGGAGCGGCAGTTCGCAGGCTTTCCGGCCTCGCCGAGAAAACTCCGAACGATCCGGAACTGCTGAACGACCTCGCCGCCGCACGCCTGGTCTACGCCACAGTGATCGACCAGCCCCAGGAGTTGGTTCTGGCACTCGAAGCCGCCGAACGCGCGGTTCGCGCCGCACCCGACCGGCCCGAGCCCCTCTTCAACCGGGCGCTCGCTCTGGAAAAAGCCGGGCTGGTTGACCAGTCCATCGCGGGGTGGGGTCGCTACCTCGCCCATGATGATTCCTCCCCGTGGGCAGAAGAGGCGCGGCGGCATCTTCATCTCCTCCGCGCCCCCGGCATCCCGGAGCGCTGGCGCGCCCTGCGACCGGAGCTCGACCGCGCCGCGCTTGCAGGCGACACGGAAGCCGTGCGCCGGATCGTGGCGATCGCACCCCAAGACGCGCGCGAGACGGCGATCGAAGAGATCCTCGGGCGCTGGGGCGAGCTGATCCAGGCCGGCAACTTTCCCGAGGCCGAGCGCGAGCTTCGAATCGCCTCCGCGATCGGCGAAGCTCTCGAGCGGGAAACGAGCGATCCGACGGTGACCCACACCGTCAACGCCCTCCATCTCCTTTCGGCCATACCAAACAGTGCCCTGCTCACCCAGGCCGCCCGGGGCCACATCGCGTACCGAGACGGGATCGCTCACTTCCGCCGCCAGGAACTCGAAGCTGCGGAGCCGGCCTTCGCTACGGCCCGTGCGGATCTCGCGCCGATCGCCAGTCCCGTCGCGCTCTGGGCACGCCATGGCGCCGCGGGGTGCGCGCTCTACCGTTCGCACTACGCAGAAGCGGAAGCCGAGCTTGCCAAACTGATGCATCTTGCCCGCGCGGCGGGATATCCCGCTCTCCTCGGCCGAATCGAATGGGCATTCGGCCTGGCGAGCGTTCGCCAAGGTCGGTTCGAACAGGCCTTGCGGCACGATCTTGCGGCGGTGGATCTCTTCTCCGCCGTCCGCGAGCGCCATGGCCTGGCTGCGGTTCATGGCCTTCTTGCGGAGGATCTCGGACGGCTCGGCCAGACCGCTGTCGGCTGGCGGCATCGTTTTCGCGCACTCCGCGAGCTGGCCGGCGATCGGGATTCGCTCCGCCTGCACAACGTCCTTTGGCAGTGCGGCCACGCGGCTGTGGTTGACGGTGTTCCGCTGGCCGCCCTTCAGTTCCAGAACGAGGGGCTCGCCGTGGACCGCAGGGCCGGCGAACCACGACGGATCGCCGAGACGCTTATCTGGCGCAGCAAGATCCACCTGGCACTCGCCAGTCCCCGCAGGGCCCTCGCTGACCTCACGCTGGCTCGGTCAAGCACCGCCGCCAGTTCAGGGACTTGGGCACGCGAAAGGGTTGGAATCGATGTCGATTTCGCCGAAGGAGAAGCGCTCCGCCAAATCGACCCTCAGACGGCCCTTGCGCCGATAGCCAAGGCTCTCTGCTACTACCGCGAACGGGGCCTCGCGCTCGATCTCGCCGATGCGCTATTGAGCGGGGCTCGCGCCGCCCGAGCGGCCGGGCAGAGCCACGAGGCCCGCTCCTACCTCGATGAGGCGATCGAGCTGTTCGAACAACAGCGCGGGCTCGTGGGCGAGCGAGCGGCGCGCTTCTCGTTCTCCGATACGGTCGAACCGGTCTTCGACGAAAGGATTCGGCTCGAAGTCGAAACCGCAAACGATCCGGAGGCCGCGTTCCTCCTTTCCGAACGGGCGCGCTCGGTGCCATGGGGCGGTGGCGTCGGAGCCCTCCCCGTAGCAACGATGCTCGCAGCGATCCAGGGCGCAATCCCGAAGGGGGCAGTGCTGCTCGAATACGCCCTGGTAGAGGACCGGCTCTACCTCTGGAAGGTCACTCACCAGGACCTCGTTTTCGTGTCGCGCGCGATCGATCGCGGGCGGCTCGATCGGAGCATCGCCAGGTTCGTCTACGACCTCCGAACCGACGCACCCGAGGATCGCTGGCGCGCCCGCTCTGCCTGGTTGCGCGAGCTCCTGATCCCGGCGGGGCTCGAAATCCCGAGGGGGGCTCCCCTCCTTCTGATCCCCGACAAGTCGCTGAACGCGGTCCCCTTTGCTGCGCTCCGGACCGAAGGCGGCGGGCGCTATCTCATTGAGGAGCACGAGATCACGCTCCTGCCGAGCGCCTCGCACCTGCTCGGGCGGCACTCGCAGAGACCCGGGAGGTACCGGAATCCTCCGAGCACCCTCGTGGTCTCGGCAACCGAATGGGACCGCCGGATCTATCCCAGCCTCGAACCTCTTCCCGCCGCTCGCGACGAAGTACGTGAGATCGCGGGAATCTACCCTGCCAGCATGGTTCTTTCGGGCGCAGAGGCGACCGTCAACCGCGTACGTCGCGAACTTCCCCGGCACTCGGTCATCCATTTCGCGGGCCATGCGCTCGTTTCCTCCGAAAATCCCGCGAGCGCTCAGCTGGTGCTCGCCCCTACGGCCGACGATCCGGGAACGCTCCTCGGCGGCGCAATCGCCCGCCTACCGCTGGAGCGAGTCGAGCTCGTCGTCCTCGGCGCCTGCGACACGCTCGGCCCGCGCAACGCACGCGCGACGGGCCTGGCGGGCCTCGCGCGGCCGTTTCTCGATGCGGGCGCGGCTTCGGTCGTCGGGACGCTCTGGGGGGTCGAGGACCGAGAGACTTCCCAGCTACTCATGCGTTTTCACGGCGCTTGGAACCGATCCCATCGACCCGCCGAAGCGCTTCGCGCGAGTCAGGTGGAGATGCTCCAGAGCGCAATACCGAAACTGACCCACCCGAGCGCCTGGGCTGGGGCTCAGGTGGCGAGGATCTATCGCTGAAGCTCCAAGGGAGAGAAAATGAATTTAAAGATCACATTCACGGGGATATGCGCCTTCGTCACCAATGCAGACACCACGAAGAGATGCAAGGCGATCGCGCTCCTACCCGACGGAGACGGAACAGATCCGATCGTTGGGAACGCTCTCGACGGAGCAGGACTCCGCCGGCATCGCGCTTACATCACGTTCAAGGCTAAGTACCTACAGGGCGCTCAAGGGCTCTCGGAAAATCTCGAGATCATTCGTTATCTCAAGGCAGAAAGAATAACGATTCGACCGACAAGCAGCGAATCTCTCACTACACTTGTCACAAATTTGAATTCGATCGCCGATCTCGTCAAGATCGTACCCGGTTACTCCGATGTCGACCCGGTATTGCTCTTGCCAAACCCTCCTCGTAATCGCCTGGCTGCCCAGGTTCTCTTTGAGCACGGCTCACTCGAAGGCACAGATCCAGCGCTAGAGTGGATCTTCCCAAATACTCTATCCAAACAGGATTTTGTTGCTGGCGGTCTCAGCCATGAAGTCGAGCTCAATATCCCAACTCTGACGAGCGCCGATCTGATCATTAAGAAATTTGACTCCTCTTCAATGGAGATTCTCACGTTTATCGGGGGTCCAAAAGACACTGTGGAGATCATGATTGCCAATCTCTGCGACACCAACCCGCTTCGATGGGAAACCGTAACCGACCCCGTTCCGCCTGATGAAGATTTCCGATGGTACTACGAGCTCGTCAGCGATCGACCCGGCCTGACGACCCAGCTTCGCGAACTGGACTTACCGATCCCCTATCCGGTCGGGAAGCCCAATGGCCAAGGAATGAATTGCCTCGGCGCTCGCCCTAAGCCCGCGACGTTCGACTTGGATTCCTACCTCCCATAAGGGGGCGGCCAATGACATCTTCCCAGAAGCTGCAATTTCCGGATTTTTCGAGCTTGAAGGCCCCGATCGAAGCCACCGCGACCGCTTTCAGGCAAGGGGCTAGTTCGCCGCTTCGCTTTCTCGGGCAGCTTTCACTACGAAGCCCTGCCGAGCAACCCGAAGGGGTGCTCGCGCCCACCCGCGAATACGCAATCGAATCTAACTTGGTCAGTCTCGGAACTGAAGCAACCGGAAAGCTGAGCATCTTCCAGCTTTCCGGTTCGGGTAACGTCAATCGATCGTTAGCAGGTTGGTCTTTCCAGGGCCAGGTCTCGGCATCCGTGTTCTATCGCGCGATCCAGATCGCGGTTGGCTTCCCGGATGTCGATGTAGACCTCTATTTTGCACCTGAGGAGACTTTTGAGGGAACTCTGACGATGCAACTGATGGAGATTCCTGGGGAGGCTCGCTTACCGGCATTCCGTGTCTCCAGTGGCTTCATTAATATCCATCTTCGAGAGGAAACCCGGATTCTCGGCCTCCTGGACATGCTGAAAATCGATCTCGCGGGACAATTCTTTCGGGCCGTTCTCCCTTCTGCCAGAGAGAGAGGCGTCCGTCGCAGAATTCGACTGCGCCCGGTACGGTTCCGAGCGTGCGAGGGCGACACTGAGCCATCAGGAGCGACCTGGATCGATCAACTCACAAAAGCGCAAGAGGTCTGGGGTGGCTGCTGCATCGAGCTGGCCGGAGAAGATGCGCGTCAGCCCGTGGTAGGGGACCTGAAGTTCAGCGAAGCTTCCATAAATATCGCGGCGGCCTTCAAGGATTTCGAGGCGGATGTTATTGAGGTCCTTTTCACGGCCGGCAAATTGGCCGGCGGCGGCGGCTCCACCCACCAGGCGGGTCGAGGGACGGATATCGTAGTGATTTCCGACATTATTGCCGCTAACAATGAATTTTTACTCGCACACGAGCTCGGCCACGTTTTCCGGGGAGAGCATCCGGGGGTCACAAGCCTCGAACGAGGCTTCTGGAAGGCCGATACCGGTACTGTACTTGAGGATACTAGCCAATCGGGGGGCAAAAACCCACGGAGCAATACAAGGGACAACTGCCTTCAAGCTTGTAACCCGGTTCTAGTCGAAACAAAAGAACCTTGCCGCTTCTCGTTCGGCGGCTAGGAATCGGCAGGGGACCGGCATCAGGGCCTCCTGAAAGCGTTCCGCCCACCTGCCCCGCTTTCGTGGTCCCCAACCCTGCTGAAAGTCGCGTTTACAGCAAGGGGCACCCTCTGGCCACCGAATTGTGGCCTCCGCCAACAATCCGCGCGCTTCTTGTTCCATTCTCTAAGATTCGGGGCATTTCAGGACCAGTTCCGTTCGATCGGGAGAGATAGATGACAGAAATTTACCCGTGTGGCTATGCCCCTCGAGCCCTTCGCCGTCTGCCCAGCCCGGAGGGCTTCGACAAAGTGCTCTTCGTAGGTGCCAAGGATGGCTCGGTGACCGTTCTTCGCCAAGAAAACCCCTTACCCGGGGCATCTACACGTGTTCCGCAATCACCGGGAGAAGGGAAGCCCCTCTTTCAATCTACTTATCTTGCTCTGCCCATGCCCACCGACAAGGACGGCCGACGCGCTTCCGTGCGCTCGCTTCTCGAATGGGGGCAGGATCGATTGATCGTCGGCCGGGACGACGGAACTCTGGACATTGTCCACTGGAGAGAAGCTCTTCAAAGCGGTTCCAGCTACCAGATCCCAGCATCACAGACCTTTTCTCCTCCCCGGGTAAAACTCGGCTCTGGCGGTGAGTCGGTACGCTACGCCACGTGGGTCGACAAGGCCCAAAGCTGCCTATTGGTCTCCTACAGGTATGCAGGGACTCGCCTTTTCACTGGAAACATCGCCGAAGCACTCAGGAGGCCGACCGAGCTCTCCCAACCTCTCGGCGTTGCCGAGGGTCTCGGAGGTATTCGGTTGGCCGCCAGGATCTATGAACTCCAGGACTCCTTCGTCCTCATCGGCCGAAAGGGAGAACTTTGGCGATGGCAGCTCGGCACTCTCCCGGAGATAGCGCCACCGACGCCGATCGGGACCTTGGGCACCTTGCGCGCTGGGAAAAGGGAGCTCCCTCCTACGACTCTCGACGACGCTACTTACGTCGGGTACGAAAACGCCCCGGGCGAGAAGTACATCCAGGCCCTCATCCTAACCACCGATACCGGGGTCTTTGCCATTGATCTCAGGAAAGATAGCTGGCAGGAAGGAGCTCCGCCCCCTGAACCGGTTCGCCTCGCCTTACCTGGAGGGCGTGTCTTCTGGATGGCGGTGACCTACGCTCAAATTGGTCCGGAGGGTTCGGCACATCTCTGGCTCACCAACCGCGAAGGTGAGAGCTACTTGTTCGAGAACGAGCCACTCAAAAATGAACCACTCGAAGGTGATCTCCAATCCTGGGCGCTCGGTTTTGGGAACTCAAGGCTCGTCCACACAGACGCGCAGGCGCTGACCGCCACAAGCTGGCCGGATGGCGACAGGATTTGGTTGGCACGGACTTGCCGCGATGACCAGATCCGAGTTCACTCCTATGCGGCAAAGCCGGGGGCAATCACCAATTCTACTGGGGCCGAGCTACTCAGTGCGCGCTGCGAACCAAACCAGCTCGAAGAGGCGCTTGACCGCATCCGCGCAAGCCTCAAGGAAGACAATGATGGTTCGGAATTCTCCCATTGGCCCGGCTATGCTCTGCTCGCAGAGTATTTCGAATCTCAAGCGGAGAAATCGACCCCAGAAATCATTCAGTTCCTGAGTCGCCCTTCAACCGACCTTGCTCTGGTGATTCTGGCGCATGAAGCGGAAAACCCCAAACGAGAGGTCGCCCGACAGAACGTCAAATCCGCGGTCAGGCTTTGGACCTACTCACTGATCGGTCTCGTCCACCGGCAGCCCAATCCACGGGAGGAGTTCTACCTAGGCATCCTTCGCTTCTTGCGAGGTTTGGGGGAAGTTCACTTCGACGACCACGACCTGAAGCGCTGCCTTTCGGATTCCGTCGCCTGGGCACTCCGCCTCGCGCGCAAGTGGGGCCTCTATGGAGAAGTCAACGAGATCCGCCAGAACCTAGTGCGCCCGCTTGCGATCTTGCGCCAGAAGGGAGGCGAGGAATCGCCAAGGCGCATGCTCGACCGGCTCACCTATTCAAGCCTCTTGTTCCGCCGCTCGTATAGCGAGGTATTCCGCGACGACCGCAGGACGACTCCCGGAGATCATGCCTGGGCGACCCGGACGCTTCACCTCGACTTTTCCCCTAACGCCGGCGCGAGAAGGTACAAGATCGACCTAGTCGCCGTCTCTTGGCGCCGAACCGGAATCGCCATGTACGTATTGGATCCCGAGCGGACTGCAGAAGAGGGCGTGTTTTTGCCGATTGATTCGAAGTCGTTAAGCGAGCAAACGGAAAACGACAGCGACGATCAGTTCGCCTACAGCCGGGATCTCCTTCTGCTTGCACGACCCGAAACCCCCAACGGATTCTTCCTCCTGCGGGCCCGTAGAGCGAATCGAACCTCTCCTTGGGATCGAGACCTCGAATGCTGGGCCTGCACCCTCGAACCCACGAGCGGCGGTTGGGCGCTCGCCACCGCGGGTCCTTCGAAACTCGCCGAATCGAGCCAAAGCACCCGCGGCTCGATGTACCGCTTCCTCAAGATCCCCAACAATGGCGAAAACCATCTCGTTGTGATCGCCTTGGAGGGACGCTACGGAAAACCCGAGATCGCCCAGGTGGAGGTCACCAGAACGGGCGAGTTAAAGATGAAGGAGGTCTCCCGCCTCCTCGGCGAGAGCAACCGTGCCGGAGCCACCGAAACGAGAACCGCGGAAGCTCAACGCAACCGGATCTGGAGCCTCGCCCCGGCCGATGGCGGCATTGTCGCGGGCTCAGACAACGGCGAGATCTGGCTTGTTCGGCTCGATTCCAAGGACGACACAAAAGTGGGCCAGTTGGCCTCAGCGGTGACCGCACTGGAGGCCGGAGCCGTGGGTAAAAAACTCAGGATCTACGCCGGGGCGCGAGACGGGACGGTCATCGCTTTTCAGGAGCTCGGCGCGAGGCAACACGAGGCGAGGACGGCCAAACGCGGGTTTGCCACCCTTTGGGCGACCGTCGAGCGGTCGGCGATCAGCTACATCGATCGTCACCATTACAGTGCTGGGAGCGAGGAGTTCGACCTTGTCCTGGCGGTGACCCGCAACGGCAACTGCCTCGCGTTCGACGACCGGGAAGAGATGCAGGCCTTCGCCAGGGGCGAGGAAAGTACCCATCCCCAACAGCCGCCCTTTCCCGGCATCCGCTGGATGCGGACCGCGATCGCCCGTACGTGCTTTGCCGCGGTGTCGATCCAGAATCGTCTTCCTCAAGAAGGCGACGCCTGGCGTCTCCTTGCGATGGCTTCCGGAGACGGCCGGCTGGATCTCCTCTCGCTCCACTATCCCCGCTACACGGAACAGCGAAAGAAAGAGTTCGGAAGGCATTTCGACGACCTCTGGGGCGTGGCCTGCGAAGAGTCCTCCGGCCCCGAGAACCTACGGGTCGTCGAGGCTACCTACCGCTCGGCACCCCTCATTCCCTTGATCATCGTCCGCTTGATCCTCGACCCCGACCCGCGCCGCGGACAACAGAACGCGAAACGGCTGGAGCAGCTCGACGCTCTCGACCGATGGCTTATGCCCAAATTCCTTCGGCCGCTGCTCGACGTGAGGAAACATTGGAAAGGAGCCTCCGGACCAGCGTCGGCGGCCACCGACCCGGAAGGCGAGCGCACGAAGGTGATCGTCGCACTGCGCACCCTGCTCGACGCCGCGTGGAGGCGCGGCGACGTCGACCTGTTCCAGGAGATCTCCGGGCTCGTGCTCAAGCGGATGAATTTCATGATCTTCGGCCTCGATCCTCATGCCGACGCCGAGGAGGCGAAGAATCTCTACTTCGCGCTTTTCGACACAATCGAAGGGGCGCTCCAGAAGTGGCTAGGCGCCGAGGGCGACAAGGAAACTCGCGCCCGCATCATCGTCGGGAAAAACCTCGTCGACGGAGACACCGCACATCGCCTGTTCACGGTTCTGCAAAATCGCGATCCGGAAGACAAACGGGACCCCTGGCGCGAGATCCTGCGCAAGCGAATTGACGGTATCCGGCAGTTGGTTTGGAAAGGTGATCCGATCGTCAGCCTGGAATCGCTGCGCGCAGCGAACCACTCCCTGGTCAGGATCTGTCGGCGCCTGGCCGCCGAGAGGGCGAAAGACGGCGCGGGTCTCACGGCCATTCGATGGGACCTGTTCAAGGACTATTTCGAGCAGCTGGTTTCCGGAGCCGTCCAGGCGCTCGGCCCTAACCTTCGCTTGCGAGACGCCTTGACCCACGAATACGCGCGGACTTTCGCTCTCTGCCTCTCGGCATGCCCCGAAGGCGCCGTGCGAATGACCGGTCGCCTGGCCGAGGTTCGACTGATCGTCGATCCGTCATCGGAGGACGATCTGGCGGCCCGGATCGAGGGCCAAATGGACCTCCTCAAGGATTCGTTCCGGATCGTCCCCCATGTCTGGGTCAAGCATCTGTTCGAGAGCTCCGTTTTGAAGCCCGACCTCGACGACCTTGACTTGAAGCTACCCACCCAAGGTGCGGGTTGGGCCTTCCGTTCCATCGGGAGGCTTCGTCAAGACCTGGAGGAGGTCGAGCGCCTCTACGGGTTCATTTCCAGCCTCAAACGGTTCGCGGCAGAGCTGGCCGGCGAAGCTCGCGAAGGTATCGACGATCACGATACCTGGAAGAAGCTCAAAGAGACCGCCGATTCGAACCGAGGCAGCGAGATCCTCGGCCATTCCTGGTCGTTCTGGTCCGATTCCTTGGACGACGAGAAGCGCCTGAAGGCCATGCAGACCGCTCCCCTGCGCGCCCGGATCCGCCCGGACTTCGTGCATTTCACCCGCGACCTGCGCGAATGGGCAAAGGATTGCGAGGCGGATCTCGTCGTAAGGCACCGCGAGAAACGGATCTTCCAGCCGGAATACGGTCTCTATAAAGAGGTCCTCGACCGTCTTCAACGCGCGGCCGCAGGCTTTCCGGGAGGGGCGGCGGTCCAGACCAACCTGGTGGTTGGAATCCTCGGACATCACCTGCTCGAGGACCTCGACCTCCACGTGCTGGAGCTACGCGAAATCGCGAGGAACCTCGACCCGATCGCTGTGGATGCCGAAGATCAGGAACGGTCGACCGGCGACGGCGAACCCGGCACAGAGCCCGACTCGGTCGAGAGCGCGTTTGCCAACCTCCTGGTTCGTCGCGCCGAAAGGGCGAGGAGCCTGCCCAAGAACCTGCGGACGCTGGCCAAGGTACTGAACCCCGAGGGCTCGCTCGGTGAGCTGGGCCAAGCGCTGGGGAATTTCCGGGCGTTCGTCGACGGCGCCTGCGAAATCAACGACTGGAACCCACCGACTTGGGACGACTCTTCGCGCGGAGTCAGTCCGCGGGAACGGGAACTTCTCACGCTGGTGCTCGACGAGCTACACCAGAATCATCGGTATCACTCGGGATACAAGGGCGACGAGCTCAAATCGAGGAAACCGTTCACCCTCTGGGACGGCTCAGGACTGACCCTGCGATTCCCGGTCTCGGCGGGAAAGGAAAGATGGTCGAAGCTCCAGGAGGTCTGTTCGGGCCGGGGAGAGAGTCCTTGCGAGCCCTCGAAAGGCGGCGACGTCCCTTCGAGCGGCGTAGGGCTCTATCTGAGCTGCCTCGCGGCTTCGATGATCGGGTGGAAGATCGAGCTCTCGACAGATGATCCCCATCGGGATGGAAGGGAAGAAGGTTGGTTCATTGTCCACATCGAGCCTCAACTGCCCGCGAAGCCTCCTCAGAAGGAACACGACCAGGGGCTCCCTTCGGCTCCAGTCTCGCCGGTACCGCTGGACCGGATGGCGCACGTCGTCGTAATCGACGACAAGGTGCAGGTTGCTCTTTTCGTCTGGCGAGAGCTCGGCCGGGTTCCGGGTTTCGGCAGCGCCGAGGTCGATGCGAAAGAAGCCGTCGAGATCTTCGGCGCCAACGCGAAGGAAATGCTTGAGGAGGAGAGAACTCCGAAAATGCTTAGGACGCCCGGCGAGGAACTCGCCGTTTGGTGGGTGATCGCGGACCGAAGCTCGGCGCAAAGGCTCGCCGCGGTCCTCGACCGGATTCCGGCGGACGACCCTGTCTACTTCCTGGTCGACGTGCGCGGTCCGATCGGCGGCTCGAAACCCGAGGACCGCCACTATCGCTGGGAGGAAATGGTCGCCCAGATTCGGGCGAGCAGAAAAGCAGCCTACCCGCGCCATATCCGCCTAATCAGCTCGTACGAACATGGCGTGCAGATCTTCAAGAGCGACGGAGACGAGAATCCGTTTCCGATCCGAGACAAGAGCCCCAGCACTTTGAGAGATCTCAGGAAAGAGATCCTGGGGCCGCTCGAGACGCCTCATCCACTGGAGCTTGCGGCCGGCGAGATTCACGTACTGGTCACCGGAGCCGGCTTTGAGCTGAAGGAGCGCCCCGAACGGCAGAGGATTGGAACTCTCAAGACCTGGCAACTGCTGGAGCGATGGGCCACGGAGTGCTTTGGAGTAGACGGCTGGCTGTATGTTGCGTGGGAGGCCGACGGTTCTCCTAAGGGCTACCCGGTTCCGAAAGAGTGGGTGGGCAGATTGGATCTCGTCAAGGCGGCGACCGAGGCAAACCTCGATCGGTACTGGAGCTTGCTCCTCGAAGCGGAGCGCACAGCCTCTCCATCGGACCTTGGTCAAGCGCAGCACGAATACAAGCTGCGCAAACTCTTCCGCCAAGAGTTCGTCCGCGACGACTGGGGCTACCTCCGCCAGGCGCTCGCGGCGGCAGGCCTACCTTGGGATGCCTGGCTCTCGACCAACTATACGAAGTTCGCGGATCGAGCGGTCGAACGGGTCAGACGTATGGAAGGTGCGGGAAGGATCGACTGGCGAACGATCGAAGTCAGCGAGGAAGCGGCGCGCCTCAGTTTGGAGATCCTTCATCGACAGCAGGACTCTGTTCCGACCCACGAGCCCACTCTGTTCAAGCTCCATGGCGACCTCGGGCACGTCTTGACGATGGCGATCGCGGGCGAGGACAAAACTTTCCTTTCGCGACTTCATAGCTTTGCCCCGCTCTATCTGGCCGCGCAGGCCTGCCTGGAAGTCCGCGCGCGACAAGCCACGCAAGTGACTTGGCACATCGTGGGTCATGGGCTTCGAGATCAGCTCCTGGTGCAGGTCATTGAACGGGTGTTTCGCTCCTCGCAGGGGAAACATCGATTCGTCGTGGTCGATCCCGCTCGCGGCCCGGAGAACGACCCGAACGAACACCCGGCGCACCGTCTCCGTAAGCAGTTGGGCGACGACCGCCTCGCCGTCAGGGCACGTTGCGCCCCGGCAGGCCTCTACCTGACGCGCCTCAAGAGAATGGGGTTGTCGGCTTTCGAGAGCATCGTCGATGCCCTCGATCGGCCGACGGACTGGGTGGACCGGCCGATCGACTGACATTCCGGGATCGAGCCACACACCAGGGGCGGCAGGAGAGGAGAGGGATAGGGAGGGGGAGGCTGCAAGAAGGCTGTAACGGCCGGCGGATGACAGGCCGCCCCAGGCGCGAAACCTATAGCCAACTCCCCGGCCGCGGGTTCTCGTGGGAGCCGAGGGTTCGCTTTCGGACAACCGCCATGTTCACGATCTTCAAGGACTTCCGGTTCTCGTCCGCGCATTCGATCCGGGGGCATAATACGCGTGGGTGCCAGAATCTGCATGGGCACAACTACCGGGTGCGGGTGCATCTGGCGGCGGAGCGCTTGGATACTCTGGGCATGGTGCTCGATTTTACGGACTTGAAGGCGATTATGGCCTAGGTGATCGGGCCGTTCGACCACCGGGTGCTCAACGAAATCCAGCCGTTCGATGTCCATGCCGAGCTGATCGCGCATTGAGTCTGCGAAGGAGGTCTCGCGGCGACTGCCCGATCCGGCCCGGAGGTCGGCGAGGACCGCGGCAGGCGGGCGCGGGTGGAGGTTTTTTTACAGGCGGTTCCGCCAGTAGCCAGGCCTTCGGCTTTGATGCGCGATCGCATAAACCTGGGGGCCGGCCGATTCGTCCTCGCGATAGATGAGCGAGTATGGGAATCTTCGGAGAGGTAGAATGCGCATTCCGGACTCTTTGGTGGCCCCGATCGCTTGGTTGACTTCGAGAAGTGCGATGACTTGCTCGAACTCATCAAGAAATGCCGCCGCAATGGCTTGGCTGGCATTCTCCGCATAGTAAGCGGCCGCCTCACTCAGTTCGGCGTCCGCCTCTTCGTGGAGCCAATAGGTCACGCGATTCTCGCTCTTGCTCGCTCCAACGCTTCCGACCCGGCCACCATTTTTGATCGACCTTCTTTGACATCGGCTTCTCGTCGCAAAGCTTCCGCGACCCAGGTCCGCTCCAACTCGGCTTCTGGCTCGAAACTCCAGATCAGCCGTTCCAGAAGATGGGCGCGGTCCTGGGGGGCAAGGCTGAGTACCTCGGCCTCCAGTTCATGTAGCTGAGTCGCCATGTTGTTCTCCTGTGATCGCTCAGAGGCACCCATCATGTTATACCGGAAGCAGACCGCCGGCTCTCGGGCTCAGAGAGCTCGACACGCCTCCGCCCACCCCCAGGCCCCGCATCTTCGGCGACATCGACACGAAGCTCCTCCCCGCGCTCTCCCGACGAACAGCTACGCGGTTGGAACAGCGTCCGGCCGGCCAGCCGGCTCAAACAGCCTCCGGAGAGCCGAGACGGGAAGCCAGAGGGCCAGCGGCCGATCCGGCAGTGCGTCGAACTCGTAGCGGGCGTAGAACTGCTTGGCCCGGTCGTGCTTGGCATCGATCAAAACGGCGGCGATTCCCACCTCGTCCGCGACGCGCAAGCAGCGCGACAACGCATCCAAAAGAAGGTCCTCTCCGAGGCCTTTCCCCTGCTCGCCGCGGTCCACCGCAAGCCGTGCCAACCTCGCGATCGGAATCGGAAAGTTGGGAAAGCGCTGCGCCTTTGCCACCGGCAGATTGGCCCGGTCGATCGCGCCGACCGCAAGGGAGTAATAGCCCAGAACTCGCGCCGCATCGGATTCCCCCACCGCTACGAAAGTGCGCGCCACTCCGGATTCTTGGTTCTGTCGGGCGAATCGCGCCAGGTAGAGGTCGAGGGCGGGCTCACCGCAGTCGAAGCGGCTTCGATCATGATCCCTGCGGAGAGCCTCGACGCGCCACTCAGCCGGCATCGCGCTCGCGCCGCCCCCGGTAACGCCCGGCGGCCGCAGCGAGCCGCGGCCTCGGGCGATCGGGTTGGTCCAAAGCGGTCAGAAACGCCTCCCAGTCGCGCGGGCTCAACGTCAGGGTCTCGTGCTCCGCCAGGACCTCCTTCGCGCGGCCGGCCGCCACCGACACCAAGAAGCTCGAAAGGGACATTCCGCTGTAGGACGCCGCCCGAGACAGGAGGGTCTTGAGGTCGGTGGAAAGCCGCAGGTCGATTCGTTCGTCTCTCGCGCTTGTCTCTGTGGGCATGGCTGTACCTCCCCGTCGAGAATAACACGTACGGTAAAAGTACGGGGCTACAATGGTCCTGCATGCACCGGGCCGGGCCGGGTCGCCGTCGCCGTGATCCACGGCTGGTGGTTGCCGAAGAACGGCGTCAACGGGATCTCACCCCGGAGTTTGTGACGGAGTCGCAATCCCTCTTGACTGATCAGGGACATTCGGACGGCTTGCCGGGCTCCCGGGTGGCTTTGCAGCACCGTCAGCCGAGTTTCTACCCAGCCTTCCGCAGGCGCTCGGCGATCAACTGGTTGAGACTCTTGCCTTCTTCTTTCGCCTCCACGTAGAGCTCTCTGTGAAGCTCCGGCGGGAGGCGCACCGTCAGGTGGCCCGTGAACGGTTTATCGGGTGGCTCATTGCGTTCGGCGCAGAACTCCAGGTAGTCATCCACCGACTCGCGAAGCGCCTGTTCCAAATCGGTGACGCTGGTCCCCTGGACGGTGATCACGTCCCGCGTGTTCAAAACTTCGCCGTGGAAGATCCTCGCGGCTGGATCGAACTCGATGTGGCCCTTATAGCCCTTGTACTCAAGCATTTCCGTCCTCCGGCTCGCTGCGGCAAGATACCGCCAATGCCGGACCGGATAGTAAAGGGCCGGTTCACGGAAAAGAGGAGCCCATCCTCATTGTCATTTGGTGAGGAGGTATCTTTAGCCGTAGCGCGTCGCGAAATTTTTTCTTGACCCCATTGGGGAGGCCGCTCGACTCCGTGCCGTCCCTATACGAATGAACCTCTGAGTGGGCCGGGTTGTCATTCTCCGGTCGGTGCTCAACACCGAAGTCGTAACGCCTACCATCTTCGCTGGTCAGCGTGGCCGGAATATCACCTACACAGAACCAAGCTAGCCCCATTTCCGGGTACTTGCGAAATATGCCGGCAATTCCCTCAACCAGGTAACTTTCTCGATCCGTGCTAAACACCGGCAGCGGAATCGAGGCGTTGCTGAGAAATCCATTCTCTACATCGACCAACGGGACGCGCCTGAATAGGCGCTCCGACGGCTCGAAGTGCTGATTGATCTCAGAGAGCTTAACTCGCTCAGTCATTAAAGAAAACGTTGATCTTTTCTATGGCACTTCGAATACTTCCACCCTCCTTGGTGATCGACCACACAGAAGGCTCGGTGGCCCCATCGGAGGTGATGGCTAGAATGTCGCCATTGTTGAAGCATTCAATATCAGCGTACTTCTTGTCTCGGCCCGTGAAAACCACGACTACCCCTCCCTCGACCGAAGGAGAAATCTGCCTCAGTGGGGGAGCTGCTTCGCCGCTCCACAGGACATGCAGGATACGGCGGGCATTGGCGATCGCCACGTCCCCCGGAGGCTCTGCGTCGTAACTGTCCCAGCCTTGGCGCAGAGAGCGGAATGATTCAAGTCTCTGAAAGACGCGCCAATCGGAGGTTTGCAACTCCTGCTTGAGATCTGCGAAATCTGAGGGTGGTACCGGCAAGCAATGCGCCTGCGGTGAAACTTGCCGCGCCGGGATGCGAAGCTTGTTGGCCATATAGACTCCAGGGGTGCAGCCCCAGCCTTATTCTCAAGACCCCATTTCGGGCTATCTCCGGTTGGATTCTATCTCAAGCGGCTAGCCTGTGGGCGCCAAGTCCTGCCGGAGTCGGCCACCCGCCCCCGCCCGCCCCCGCCCCTTGACGCCAAACCCCAGGCGCGAAACCATAGCGGGCTCCCCTGCCGCGGGTTCTTGCGGGGGCCGAGGGTCGTTTCACGACAACCACCATGTTCACTATTTTTAAAGACTTCCCGTTCTCGGCGGCGCATTCGATCCGGGGGCATACGCGTGGGTGCCAGAATCTGCATGGGCACAACTACCGGGTGCGGGTGCATCTGGCGACGGAGCGTTTGGATGAGCTGGGCATGGTGCTCGATTTTGCGGATTTGAAGGCGATCATGGCCGAGGTGATTGGGCCGTTCGACCATCGGGTCCTCAACGAAATCCCGCCGTTCGATGTCCGTAACACCACCGCCGAACTGATCGCGCAGTATGTGTGCGAGGAGGTTGGGCACCGACTGGTCGAGGGCGCCGGCAGCGCGGGCCGAGGCGTGCGGGTGGCGCAGGTGGATGTCTGGGAGACGGACACCTCGTGCGCCATGTTCACCCCCGAGCGGTGATCTTCGCTCCCCGAGAACCTTGCCGGGAGTAATCCCGTACGTAGGGTTGTTTGAACCCAAGCGCGCCTGGCGTAGGGCGCCGTTCCTGATTCCCGTTTCTAGGAGAGCCCCTCTTGAGCCCCGAGCCGATCGCGCCCAAAGAACGCCCCGACCTTTCCGCCTTGCGCATGGACCGCGCGGCCTACGATCCCCCTCCGCGGCGGCGCTTCGGCTGGCTGATCGCGGTGGCGCTGCTCGGCGGGATCGGCGCTTGGGTCTGGTATGCGCCGGCCCCCTTCCTGCTGCCCAAGGTCGAGACCACGACCGCTCAGGTGGTCACCCCCACCGAGGCTTCGACCGTGCTGACCGCCACCGGTTACACCTATGCCAAGGATCGCGCCGCGGTCGGCTCAAGGGTGATCGGCCGGGTGGTCGAGCTCAAAGTGGACGAGGGCGATCGAATCCAGAAGGGCGACGTAATCGCGGTCCTCGACAGCGCCGACCTGCGCGCCCAGATCGACCAGACCCAGGCGCGCCTCGCCGAGGCGGAGGCCCGGCGGGCCGATGCCGAGCGCGAGAACGGCCGGCAGCAGCGGCTGGTGGCCGAAGGGGTGATCACCCGCGCCGCGGCCGACTCGGCGGCGACCGCGCTCGCGATCTCACAGGCGCAGGTCGAGACCGCGAAGGCCGCCCTCCGCTCGGACCGGGCGCAGCTCGACTACACGGTGATCCGCGCGCCGCTCTCCGGCGTGGTGATCGAGCGCAATGTCGAAGTGGGCGAGATGGTGGCGCCCGGCGGCTTTACCAGCCAGCAGTCGACCGGCGCGATCGTGCGGATCGCCGGGCTCGGCTCGCTCGAGGTCGAGGCCGACATCAACGAGAGCTACATCGCGCGGATCAAGCCGGGCCAGACCGCCGAGATCAAGATCGACGCCGTGCCCGACCGGAAATACTCCGGCCGCCTGCGCCAGATCGTGCCGACCGCCGACCGCCAGAAGGCGGTGGTGCAGGTCAAGGTGACGATCGATGATGCCGACGAGCGGCTGGTGCCCGACATGAGCAGCACCGTCACCTTCTTACAAGACGGCGCGGCGCAGCGGATCGAGCAGGACAAGGCGCGCGTCTACGTGCCGAAATCCGCGGTCGGGCGCGACGGTACGACCGCCTACGTCTTCCGAATCAAAGACGGCCGGCTGGAGCGGAGCGCCATCCTTGGGCTCGACGAGGTCGTCGATGGCAAACCGACCGACCGGTTCGAGGTCACCTCCGGCCTTGGCGGTGGTGAGACGATCGTCAAGAACGGTTTGGACAAACTGGAACCCGGGCAAAAAATTCGGCTCGCCACGAAGTAGGCTCGAGCCTCGATTCATCTATCTAGAGGAGGAGGGTCGGCATGACCAACGTCGTCGATCTGGATCGCGTCAAGAAAAACTACCGCCGGGACAAGTTCGACATCGAGGTCCTCGCGGGCGTCACCTTCACGGTCCCCGAGGGGGGCTTCGTCGCCCTGATGGGACCGTCGGGCTCAGGCAAGAGCACGCTCCTCAACCTGCTCGCCGGGATCGACCGGCCGACTTCCGGTGGCCTGTCGGTTGCCGGTCAGGACATCGCCCGATTGAACGAGAGCGAGCTGGCGCAGTGGCGGCATCGCCACATCGGCTTCATCTTCCAGTTCTACAACCTGATCCCCGTGCTCACCGCGTTCGAAAACGTCGAGCTGCCGCTCACCCTCACCCGCCTGAGCAAAGCGCAGCGCAAGGTCAAGGCGGAGACCGCCCTTTCGGTCGTGGGGCTGGGCGACCGGATGCGCCACTTCCCGCGCCAACTGTCGGGCGGCCAGGAGCAGCGGGTGGCGATCGCGCGGGCGATCGTGACCGACCCCGATCTTCTGCTCGCCGACGAGCCGACCGGCGACCTCGACTCCAAGAGCGCCGAAGACGTGCTCGACCTACTGGTCCAGTTGAACCAGGACTTCGGCAAGACGATCGTCATGGTCACCCACGACCCGCGCGCCGCGGCGCGGGCCAAAACCGTCCTGCATCTGGAAAAAGGGCGGCTGGTCGAACAGGAAGCGGCGTAAGCCGGGACCGGGAGGAAAACGGACATGGCGATCGGCACCCTCGCGCTCAAAAATCTGAAACGCAACAAGACGCGGACCGCGCTCACGTTGTTGAGCGTAGCGTCCGCGCTCCTCCTGCTCTGCCTGCTCTGGGCGTTCCTCGAAGCGATGCAGAGTGTGGAAGGGGCGGACGACACGAGAGTCGTGGTCCGGAGCGCCATCTCGCTCGCGACCCTCTTACCGGAAGCGTATTGGCAGAAGATCCGAACGATCCCGCACGTTCAGGCGGTCACCCCGCTCAACTGGTACCAGGGCACCTTCAAGGACGACCGGCCCGAGAACTTCTTCCCCCGCTTTGCGACCGACCCGGCGACCCTCTTCGAGGTGTTTCCCGAGTATCAGATGCCCGACGACCAAAAGAAGGCCTGGGCCGCGGAGCGCGGCTCGTTCATCGCAGGCAAGGAGCTGGTCGACAAGTACAGCTGGAAGATCGGCTCGCCGATTTCGATCAAGGGGGACATCTACCCCTTCGACCTCACCAACATCGTCCTGCGCGGCATCTACACCGTGCCGAATGCGCCGGTCCAGGAGCGCCAGATCTTCTTTCATCGCCAGTATCTCGAAGAGGCGATCGGCAACCGAGGGCTGATCGGCACCTATTTCCTGCGGCTCGACACGTCGGACTCGGTGCCGGCGGTGGTCACCGCAGCGGAGAAGATGTTCGAGAACTCCGACTCTCAGGTCCGCGCCGAAACCGAGAAGGCGTTCAACCTGTCGTTCCTGGAGATGATCGGCAACATCCGGCTGCTGTTCGGCGCGATCGGCCTGGCGGTCGTGATCTCGATCTTCTTCATCACGGCGAACACCATGGCGATGTCGGCCAGAGAGCGAACCGGCGAGATGGCCGTGCTCAAGACCCTCGGCTTCGGCGGCGGCCAGGTGATGTCACTGGTGGTGATCGAATCGCTCGCGGTGGGTATTGCGGGCGCGCTGCTCGGCTGCGGCTTGGCGTTCGGCCTGGTCGGCGCCCTCGCCAAAGCCGCGGAGAAGGTCTTCCCGGTCTTCAGCACGATTTCCATGACGCCGAAAATTTGGGGCATCGGCCTCGGGGTCGGGATTGCCATCGGCCTGCTCGCGGGACTCGTTCCCGCCATCGCCGCTTCGCGTCTGCGCATCGCGGACGCTCTTCGAAGGGTCTGAGACGATGAAAATTCCGCTCAAGTACAACTTCCGCAGCCTGTTCGTCCGCAAGGCGACGACCGTGATGACGATCGTCTCGATCGCGTTCGTCGTCCTGGTCTATATCGGCGTGCTCGCCCTGGCCGGCGGCCTCAAGACCGCCTTTGCGGCGAGCGGCGACCCGAAGAACGTCATCGTGCTGCGCGATGGCGCCAAATCCGAAACCGAGAGTTTCTTCGGTCTCGACAAGGCGCGACTGCTGGCCGCCATGCCGGGGGTCGCACGCGGCCCGAAAGGTGAGCCGCTCGCCTCGGGCCAGGCCTTCGTGCTCCAGATCCTGAAGCGCGCCGACGGCAGCGAGAGCAACGTTTCGCTCCGAGGCGTCGAGCCCGCGATCTTCGCGATCCGCCCCCAGGTGAAGGTGATCGAGGGGCGCCCCTTCGAGCCCGGCCGGGCCGAAGTGATCGTCGGCCGAAATCTGGCGAAGCGCTTCGCGGGGCTGGCGATCGGCCAGCAGATGCTGTTCGGCCGGGTGCAGTTCCGCGTCGTCGGCATTTTCGATGCGGACGGCAGCAGCTTCAACTCCGAGATCTGGGTGCCGATCGCCGACCTGCGCGACTCGTTCCGGCGCGGCGAGAACGTCTCGACCGTCGTCCTTCAAGCCGCTTCTGCAGAGGCGGCGGTGGCGCTGGTCGATCGGATCAAAGCGGACCAGCAGCTCAAGCTGCAGCCCAAGTTAGAGACCGAGTACTTCGCCGAGCAGGCGAACGCCAACTCGCGCCAGTTCGTGATCCTCGGCAACGTGCTCGCGGTGTTGATGTCGTTCGGCGCCTGTTTCGCCGCGGCGAACACGATGTACGCGCAGGTGGCGGCGCGGGCCAAAGAGCTCGGGACGCTGCGGGCGGTGGGCTTTCCGCGGCGCACGATCCTCGCCGCGTTCCTGGTCGAGGCCGCCATCTTGGGGCTGCTCGCGGGCTGCGTCGGCGCGCTCGCCGCCCTGCCGCTCAACAGCATCACGGCCGGCACGATGAACGGCGTGACGTTTTCCGAGATCAGCTTCAGTCTGCGGACGACGCCGCAGATCCTCGCCAGCGGCATCTTCCTTGCAGTGATCACCGGTGTGCTCGGCGGCCTTCCCCCCGCGATAGCAGCTTCACGCCGGCCGATCACCCAGCTGCTGCGGGAGGTTTGAGCGCGGACGTTTTACCCTTCTGCGGATGACTTTCATGCTCGATCGGCATATTGTCCGATCGTTCTTGTCGCTCTTATCGGTTAGGAGAGAGGTCGATGTCAGAGGAAACCAAAGTCATGGAACCGGAGCCGGCGAAGGCCGCCCCGGTATCGGCGCCTCCCGCGCCGGCCCGCCTGATCCTCGAGGGCACCGAGTATTCGCTGCCCGTGATCGTCGGCTCGGAGGGTGAGAAGGCGATCGACATCTCTCAGCTGCGCGCCCGAAGCGGCTACATCACGATCGATCCCGGCTACGGCAATACGGGAGCGTGCGAAAGCGAGATCACGTTCATCGATGGCGACGAGGGGATTCTGCGCTACCGCGGCTACCCGATCGAGCAGATCGCCGGCCATTCGCAGTTCACCGAGATCAGCTACCTGTTGATCTATGGCCACCTGCCGAGCGCCTCTGAGCAGGCCGAGTTCCGGGAGCGGCTGACCAAGCACAGCCTGATCCACGAGGACATGAAGAAGTTTTTCGAGAGCTTCCCGGCGAGCGCCCACCCGATGGCGATCCTGTCCGCGATGGTCGCATCGCTTTCGACCTACTACCGCGACAGCGAAAGCGACCAGAATTTCGATCTGAACGTGATCCGGCTGCTCGCCAAGGCGAAGACGATCGCCGCCTTCTCGTACAAGAAGAGCATCGGCCAGCCGTTCATGTATCCGAGGAACGACCTGTCCTATTGTGCGAACTTCCTGCACATGATGTTCGCCGTGCCATCTGAACCGTACGCGCCCTCGGCGGTGCTCGAGCGGGCGCTCAACCTGTTGCTGATCCTGCACGCCGATCACGAGCAGAACTGCTCGACCTCGACCGTGCGCATGGTCGGCAGCTCGCAAGCGAACCTGTTCGCGTCGGTCTCGGCCGGCATCTGCGCGCTCTGGGGACCGCTCCACGGGGGGGCCAACCAGGCCGTGATCGAGATGCTGGAGAAGATCCAGAAGGACGGCGGCAACTATCAGAAGTATGTGGACCTGGCGAAGGACAAGACTTCGGGCTTCCGCCTGATGGGTTTCGGCCACCGCGTATACAAAAATTTCGATCCGCGCGCCAAAATTTTGAAGCACTCGTGCGACGAGGTGCTCGCCGAGCTGGGGGTGAACGACCCGCTGCTCGAGATCGCGAAGAACCTAGAAGAGGTCGCCCTCCACGATCCGTTCTTCGTCGAGCGCAAGCTCTACCCGAACGTCGATTTCTACAGCGGCATCATCTACCGCGCGATGGGCATCCCGACGAACATGTTCACGGTGATGTTCGCGCTCGGCCGGCTCCCCGGCTGGATCGCCCATCTGAAGGAAATGCGCGCCGAAGGCGCCCGGATCAACCGCCCGCGCCAGATCTACACCGGCGCCACCGAGCGGCGCTTCCTGCCGATCGCCGACCGCTAGAAGGTCGGAGCCAGAGGGCGGGCGAGAGCACTCCGCCCCCCTCGGCCTCGTCGGTTTATCCTTTTCCCCGCCATTCGGCCCAAAAGGCTTGAGCCGTCGCTTCACTTCCTCTAGAGTCCACGCACTTTCACTTTCGGCCTGGCTCGCGAGTTGCAGTTAAGGTATCGAGCACCGTCCAGAAGGACCCACGGGCCGAAACGCTTCACCTCGCCAATCTGGCGCTCTAACTTTGGGACAGGAGACCTGGGATCATGAGACACAAGAGCATCTCCGCTTTTCTGCTCTGCGCTTTGCTCGCGACTGCGAGCTGGGCACAGGGCAACCCGACCGCGAAGCTTTCGGGCCGCGTGTTCAACGAGGGGCAGCCGCTCGCCGGCGTGCTCGTCACCGCGACTTCGCCGAACGCGCAGGGCGACCGCGTTACAACCACTTCGGACAACGGCGACTTTCTCTTCGCCGCCCTTCCCGCGGGCGAGTACACGTTGACGTTCGCCCTCGAAGGCTTGGAGACGGCGAACCGCACGGTCCGCCTTGGTGCCGCTCAGTCGAGCGTGCTCGACGTGTCGCTCGACGTCGCAGCGATCGCCGAGGAGATCGTGGTCACCGGCCAACTGGAAGTCATCTCGCAGGGTTCGGAGAGCGCCGTGACGTTCTCGAAGACCCTGGTGGACGAACTGCCGACCGGCCGCACGGTGGACGAGATCGTCGGCCTCGCACCGGGTGTCAGCACGACCGGCCCGGCCAAGGACGCCGGCACCGGCCAGGCGAGCATCTCAATCTCGGGCGCGCCGTCGTTCGAAAATCTGTTCCTGATCAACGGCGTGGTCGCCAACGAGAACTTGCGCGGCCAGTCGTTCCCGCTGTTCATCGAGGACGCGGTCCAGGAGACCACCACCTCCTCCGGCTCGATCTCGGCCGAGTATGGCCGGTTCACCGGTGGTGTCGTCAACGTGATCACCAAGTCGGGCGGCAACCAGTTCTCCGGCTCGCTGCGCTCGACCCTGCGAAATCAGGATTGGATCCCGAACGTCAGCAAAGATGCCATCAAGCAGGACGGCGCGGCCAACTTCTTCGAGCCGAAACACAACGATGAGGTCATTCCGACCTACGAGGCTACGCTGGGCGGTCCCATCCTGCGCGATAAGATCTGGTTCTTCCTCGCCGGCCGCGATGTCGAAACCACGAACTCGGTCGCGACCGTGGCACCCACCGCGATCCCCTACGACACAGTGGTTGACCAGCAGCGCTATGAAGGCAAGCTGACGGTTTCGCCCACCGCCAAGCACACGTTCATCGGCTCGTACATCAAGATCGATCAGCTCGACGGCAACAACTCCTTCGGCGTCATCCTCGACGAGCGGAGCCTCTATGACCGCGAGGTGCCGCAAGAGCTGCAGGCGATCAGCTACAGCGGCGTCCTCACCGACCGGCTCTACGTGACCGCTCAGTACAACGAGCGCACGTTCCAGTTCATCGGCTCCGGCGCTCCGACCCAAGACCTGATCCAGGGCACCCTGCTGCTCGACCAATCGCGCGGCAACGCCCGCTACTGGTCGCCGACCTTCTGCGGCATCTGTCGGCCGGAAGACCGCAACAACAAGAACTACCTGGGCAAGCTCTCGTACTTCTTGTCCACCGGCAGCGCCGGCACCCACGAGATCGTGGGCGGCTACGACTCGTTCGACGACATTCGCGCGGCCGACAACCATCAGTCGGGCAGTGACTACCGGATCTTCGGCACCGGCGCGATCATCCGCGGCACGAACATCTTCCCGGTGTTCGACGGCAACACGGTGATCCAGTTCAACCCGATCGCCGAAACGACCAGAGGCACCAGCTTCAAGACCAACTCGTTTTTCGTCAACGACTCGTGGCGCCTCAACGACCGGTTGAGCTTCAACGTCGGCTTTCGCTACGACCAAAACGACGGCAAGAACGCCCAGGGCCGGAAGGTCGCGAGCGACTCGAATCTCTCCCCGCGGATCGCGGCGACTTGGAATCCGACGGGTGACGGCAGCTGGATTTTGAACGCCAGCTATGGCAAGTACGTGGCGGGCATCGCCAACGGGATCGCCGACTCGACCTCGACGGCGGGCGCCCCGGCGACCTTCCAGTGGTCGTACGGTGGTCCGTCGGTCAACCTCGGCAACCCGGCCAATCCGGCCGACCCGGCCGCGGCGCTGACCACCCTGTTCAACTGGTTCAACGCGAACGGCGGCCCGAACGGCAACCTGCCTCTGATAGGCGTCAACATCCCGGGCGGCAACCAGGTCATTCGCGGCTCGCTCAACTCGCCGAACGCCGAGGAAATCTCGCTCGGCTTCTCCAAGCAGATCGCCGGCAAGGGCATCGTCCGCGTCACCGCGATCCATCGCGAGTTCGGTGATTTCTATGCCAACCGCGGCAACCTTTCGACCGGCACAACCCCCAACCCGACGAACCCGAGGACCAGTTTCGATCTGCAGCTGATCGAGAACGACAATTCGGTCTTCGAGCGCACCTACGACGCGCTGCAAACCCAGTTCCAGTGGCGCCTGGCCAAAAAGTTGAACCTCGGCGGCAACTGGACGATCTCGCGATTGGAAGGAAACTTCGATGGCGAGACCCGTAACAACGGTGCGATCACCGGCGACCTGACCTACCCGGAATTCAAGGTTGCGAGCTGGAACCGACCGAGCGGCGACCTCGCCGCCGATCAGCGACACAAGGCGGGCCTCTACGGGGTCTATCGTCTGCTCGACTCCGAGCGTCAGACGTTGAGCGTCAGCCTGTTTCAGAGCTTCCAGTCGGGACTGCCGTATGGCGCCGTCGGCACGGCGGCGATCCGCAACGCCCCCGGGCAGCCCGCCTTCGACTTCCGTCCGAGTTCCGGCTACCAGACGCCGCCGAGGACCGTCACCTACTTCTTCACCGCGCGGGACGAGTTCCGGACCGACGACATCCTGCGCACCGATCTCTCGCTGAACTACAGCTTCCGCATCGGCAAAGTCGAGCTCTTCGTCTCTCCCGAAGTGAACAACGTGTTCAACGCCGAGAACGTCGATACTACGGACACCCGAGGGCTCGACCAGACGGTCTTTTCGGCGGCCAACTCGGGCGCGGCCTCGTGCGCAAATGCCAGCGCTTCGGGCGGTGTCGGCCGTTGCCGGCCCTTCAACCCCTTCACCGAAACTCCGGTCGAAGGTGTCCACTGGCAGCGCGGACCGAACTTCGGAAAGGTGATCGCTCCCCTGGGTTTCCAGAACCGGCGCACCTTCCGGGTCTCGTTGGGCCTCCGCTTCTAGGTTTCACCTCCGAAGCGACATTCGTAAGGAAAGGCGCCCGGGCTGTACAGCCTGGGCGCCTTTTTTCTTGGTCTGATCGGTGCCCGCCTGTTGTAGGGTCCACTGCGAACGACCGGCACTTCATACCCGACCCGAAAGGATCAAATCTCCATGAGCGATCTCGAAACCCGCGTTTGGGATGCCTTGAAACGCGTCAAGTTCCCCGGGATGAGCCGGGACATCGTCTCCTTCGGCTTCGTCCAGAGCGTTACGGAGGCATCCGGCCGGGTGACGATCGACCTCCAGATGGCGACCCAGAAGCCCGAAGCGGCCGAAGGGGTGCGCACCGATGTCGAGCGCGAGGTTCGGGCCCTCCCGGGGGTCGAGCAGGTGGAAGTCCACCTTCACTTCCAGCGCGCCCCGAGCCGTGAGGAATCGGCTCAACGTGCGGTCGCGCAAGATCCTGGATTGATTCCCGGCGTCCGCCACGTCGTGGCGGTGGCGAGCGGCAAGGGGGGCGTGGGCAAATCGACCGTCGCGGCGAATCTGGCCGTGGCCCTCGGCCAGCTCGGGCACCGGGTGGGGCTGCTCGATGTGGACATCTACGGCCCCTCGGTGCCGATGATGTTCGGGATAGAAGAGCGCCCGCGCCTCGAAGGCAACAAGATTCTGCCGTTTGAAAAGCATGGCATCCGGGTCATGTCGCTCGGTTTTCTGCTCGATATCGATACCCCTGTCATCTGGCGCGGCCCGATGGTCATGCGGGCGATCGAGCAGATGCTCGGCGATGTGATCTGGGGCGACCTCGACATCATGATCCTCGACATGCCACCCGGCACCGGCGACGCCCAGCTCACGGTCACCCAGAAGGTGCCCCTCTCGGGCGCGGTGATCGTGACGACGCCACAGGACGTGGCGCTGATCGATGCCCGGAAAGGTCTCGCGATGTTCCGCAAGGTGAACGTGCCGGTGATCGGGATTGTCGAGAACATGTCGATCTTCATCTGCCCACACTGCGGCGAATCGACGCACATCTTCAGGAAGGACGGCGGCAAGCGAACCGCGGAGCTTCTGGGTGTCGATCTGCTCGGCTCGATCCCGCTCGATCCCGCGATCGTCGAAGGTGGAGACGCCGGGGTGCCGATCTCGGTCGCCGCGCCCGACGGCCCGCACGCCCGGGTGTTTCGCGGGATCGCCGAGGCGGTCTACGCCGAGGCCTCCGCCCAAGTCGCGGCGCGGCCGAAGCTGTCGATCGTCTGATGTTCACGACCCACCCAGGCGCCCCGCTTGCCCGGGTTGCCGTCATCGCCGACTCCCATCTCGGCGGCCCCGGCGGCCCGATCGAGCCGCTGCTCGCTCAGCTCGAAGCGCTCCCGGCGGAGGGGGTCGAGCGCCTGATCCTGCTCGGCGACATCTTCCAGGCCTGGGTCGGCCTGCCGCGCTTCGAAACCGCCGAGATCGCGCGTTTCGTCGCCGCACTCCGCGCGCTCCGCCGCCAGGGGCTCCAGATCGACTACATCCTCGGGAACCGGGATTTCTTCCTGGCCAAGAGCCCCTACCGCGACGCCTTCGACTTCGTCGGTCTCGAGACCTCGTTCGAAGCCGGGGGTGTGCGCTACCTCGCGGTCCACGGCGACGGGCTCAACGATCGAGATTGGCAATACCGCACCTGGCGGCGGCTGTCCAAGAGTCTTCCGGTAGAGCTCGCGCTGCGCACGCTCCCCCGGCGCCTTGCCCACTGGATGGTTGCTTCGACCGACCGACGCCTCGCCAACACCAACTTCAAGCACCGGGCGAACCTCCCCGAAACCGCCATCCGCGCCTTCGCCGAGCGCCGCCTGGCCGAAGGGCACGATGTCCTCCTCCTCGGCCACTTCCACGAAGAGCGAACTTGGAAAGTCGCCAACGGCGAGGTCCGCCTCTTGGAAGCCTGGTTCAAGAGCCGGCGGGTGGAGCGGTTCGGGTAAGGCTCGGGCAACGGTGGTAACCTACTTCTGGGAGAAGCGACCATGAAGACCGCAACGGCGCTGAGATTCGAAGGAGAGGTTACCGAGGACGGGCGGCTTCACGTCGAGTTGCCGTCGAATGTGCTGCGCGGTCCTGTCGTGGTGACTTTGGAGCCGCTCTCTGAGGACATTCTGGTGTTGACCGAGGAAGATCTTCATGGTGCAGGCCTGACCGCAGCCGAGATCGCCGCTTCGCCGGAGATCGGTGCCTGGGCCGACGAACGAGAGATTCCGACCGGCGCCGAATACGTCGAACACCTTCGCGCGGCCCCCCCGCGCCACTCCTGGTGATCGACGTGGTCCTCGACACTTCCGTGCTGATCGACGCACGAATCTGAAGAACTTCCTTCCGCCGCCCTCGCTGAACACCCAGAAGCCTTATTAGGGCAACAATATACTTGACTTACCCGGACGATCTGGCCTGGTGGTAGGAATTGGGCGTAACTCGGCCCTGTTGTTAGGTGTTGCAACCAAGAGCGGTCTCTGACAGCATGCGCTATCAGTCCCCGCAGGGAGGCATCGCAAGTGCCGAAACACGACCAGATCACCATTTCTCTCGAAGGCTTGCCCGAGAACAACGGAGAGGTTCGCCTTGGCGACCTGATACACGAGTTGCAGGCGCTGAATGCCCTTCTGGTTGGCCTTGATCGCACCGTGTCGCCCGAAGGGAGAGTCTCTACCGACTATCGGGTAACCGACCTGCGGCGAGTTAATCCATCTCAGATTGTAGTTTCCGGTTCGCCTAAGGACAACGCTCCGGACGTTAGGGCTCAAGTCTTCGGCCAAACCTTCGAGACTCTATCTCTGCTCGAAGAGGGCCAAAAAGAAAGCGGGTTCGATTTCGGCTTGCTCGAAGATCTTCGCGACATGGCGGAGCCGGTCGGGAAGCGACTTGGCTCCGTTGCCCTAGGCTGGAATGGAAGCCACGTGCGCCTTTCTACTCAACTACGGGAGCGAATCGACAAGCTGTTAGAGCCGGATATCGTTTCTTATGGCTTCCTGCAAGGACGACTCGAAGCAGCGAATATTCATCACGGCGCCAACGCTCTAAAAATTTATCCTCGGGTGGGACCACTTAAGATTGGCGGTCGCTTCCGCGCGGAATTGAGTTCTGTTGTCGGCCCCGCCCTTGGGCGTGACGTTGTAGTCTGGGGCTTGATGAAATATAGATCAGGCAACCCCTACGCTTATTCGATCGAAGTAGATTCCATAGAAGTTTTTCCCGACGCGCCAGAAACTCCGCCTATCAAATTTCAGGGAGAATTCAGGGACTTGACTGGCGAGTTAAGCTCAGAAGAATGGTTAGAACTTCGCCGCGAGGAATCTATTGGCGAGCTAATGGTTTTGGTTGGGCGGTAGGTTTTTTTGTGAAGACTCGAAAACCTCCGTCTGCGCCGCACAAGATTGTCTATTGGGATGCCTGCATATGGATAGCGTGGCTAAAAGAAGAGGAGCGCCCCTATGGCGACATGGAAGGGACTCAGGTTTCGGTCGATCACATCTATGCTGGGAGAAGCGATCTAATCCTCTCGCGCCTGATCGTTGACCAGGAGTTGAAGGTTGGGAGGTTGCCACCTAAGCAGCAAGACTTGTTTTACAGTTTTCGACGCCGATCTAACGTCATTTTGATTGACTTTGAGCCTCCAATATTAGCCCTCATGGTACAGATTTTCGATCATTATTCCGCCAACCCCGTAGGCGGCAAAACGATGGACATGCAGGATGCCTTACACCTTGCAACGGCGATCAACCGAAACGCCAACGCGTTTTACTCATTCGATACTGGCAAGCGGAGCGGGCTGAATCTTTTAAGAATAAGTGGCGACGAGGCCATTCACGGCTTGACGGTCTGCAAGCCACCGTTTGAGCAGGCGCCAATACTGTTTCGGTCTAGTCCTCCACTCCAAAAAGATCTCTAGGCGCCCGGCGAATGATCTACGGCACCCGCCGGGGCGGCTCGATGCCCAGGTAGGCGGCGGCTCGGGGGGCGACATCGGTGTTTTTCACTTCGCCGATCTTCCGCTTTTCTACCCCTCGCCCGAGCGCCAGGTAGATCCCGGCGAGGCGGCGATTGCCGGAGCCTCGGGCGTAGAGGTGTCCGTGCATCCCATAGACATCGGTCGGTCCGCTGGTTGCACCGCCTGGGAGCGGTCTCTCGGCGAAAGTGAATCCTGGACGGGAGAAGAGGACCAGATCGCCGCTGTTCGGATGATCGAGGCCGAGCGGACCGAGCTGGGCGTGGCTGAGGACCTTGTCGATGCCGCGCTCGCCGTTCACTTCGAACCGCGAGAAGCGGCCGACGAGATCGGCGAGGAGGGTCGCGCGCTCGAGGCTCGGCAGGCTCGGGGCGAGGTAGATATGGGAGACGCCGCCGCTGCTGATCGCGAGAGCCCGCGAGAGCACCGGATCCACCCGTCCGTCCGGCCCTATCGTCGCGAACCCGGCGTCTTTGAGGAGCGCGTTCGGATCGATCCGGGCGAACACAGGGATCATGCCGTGATCGGAGACGATCATCACCGTCGTGGTCCGCAGATCGACCGCGGCGAGCAGCCGGGCGAGCCCGCGATCGACCGCCTGCCAGACCTCTCGGCGCGCGGCGGCGAAGGCGATCTTGCGCTCCGGGGTGTAGCCCGGTTGGCGCTGCTCTTCGAGCAGGAGCTGATGGCCCGCTTCGTCGATCGTCGGTACATAGCCGAGGAGGAGATCCCAATCCGGGCGGCCGGCGGCAAAGGTGAGCCCGTCGAGGAAGAAGTCGCCGAAGCGGGTCGCCTGCTCGGTCCAGGTCGCCAGATCGATTCCTGAGCTTCCGGCCCAGGCGGCCTCCAGCGAGTCGTCGTCCGGCGGACCGGGCCAGATCAGACCGCGCTCGGCGAACTCCGTCGCGAACTCGGGCGGATAGGCCTGGTTGGCATGCTCGGCGCCGACATAGAGGCGAACGCGCGCGAGGTCGGTCGGCAGATCGAGCAGCTTGAGCCAGGAGGCCGTGGGGCCGAACTTCGCCTCGCTCGCGACCACGCGGCCCCACCCCCCGGGAGTGAGGCGCGAGAGAGAACCCATCTTCGGCGCGAGCGATCCGACCCACAGCTCGTGGAAATTTTCTTCTCCATCGTCCGATCGGTCGAGCGCGATCAGCCGAAGGGCTCGCCCGCCATCGTTCTCGGCCCCAGGTGCGTCTCCGGGCAGCTCCACCTGGGCGACGCGGAGCGGGCCGAAGTGCGGCGGGAGCGCCGCCAAGCCCGATTCACCTGCCGGCTCGACCGCCTGGAAAGAAGGTCGCGAAAGAGAGACCATGGCCGAACCGTGGAGCGCGCGCCCGACATAGGTGAGACCCCAATCGCCCCGGCGCCGAGGGCCGGCGTCATCGGCCCCGGGGAAGGTCCAGGCCCCCGCCCGCTTGCCCTGCCGCTGCGCCGCCTCCCAGAGCGTCTCGGCGGCGATGGGCGCCGAAAACCCGCTCACCCGGTCGCCCCAACGCGACCCGGCGAGTCGGAAATTGTTGCTGACGATTCCGGTCGCCGCGGGCGGAAAGCCGGTCGCAAGCGAAATGTGGTTCACCGCGGTCAGCGTGGGATCAACTGGCCGCAGCGACTCGGCCACCTGACCCTCCTCGAAGAAACGGGAGAACCCGCCGCCGCGAAGCTCCCCTGCCTGGTACCGGGAACGCAGTTCGATCGCTGAAGCGCCATCAAGGGAGATCAGGATCACCCGACCGGAACCGGAGGGCCCTCTGGCAACCGGTGCCGTGCGGCAAGAGGCGGAGAAGAGGAAAATCGCGGCGAGAGCGGCCGCGAGGGGAAGCTTCTGGGGCCCGAACATGCGGGGATTATGCCCCCTATCGGCCGGTCGAGCCGAAACCCCCGGCGCCGCGATCGCTAAGGTCGAGCGATTCGACCTCCTGCCACTCGATGGCCTCGACGCGGGCGAAGACCAGTTGGGCGATCCGATCGCCGCGACGGATCGCGAACGGTTCGGTGCCCAGGTTGATCAGGATCACCCCGACCTCGCCGCGATAGTCGCTGTCGATGGTTCCGGGAGCATTGAGGACTCCGATGCCATGCATAAGCGCCAGGCCACTCCGGGGCCGCACCTGACCTTCCCAGCCCAGAGGGATCTCGAGGAATAGGCCGGTCGGCACGAGCGCCCGGGCACCGGGGGCGAGGATCACCTCTTCACCGACCGCCGCGCGCAAGTCGTACCCTGAACTCCCGCCCGAAGCTCGGGTGGGTGGCGGCAGATCGCGCGCTTCTGGAGCGCGCACGAAGCGCACGAGTGCCATCGCCGCCCGACTCAAGAGGGAGGCGAATCCTCAGGATCGGGCGGCAAACCCGGGGGAACTCCGAACGCGCCTTCATCTCCTCCAACGGGCTGATTGTTCGGTGGCGTAAGGCCTCCGGGTAGCCCCGTTTGACCGGGCGAGCCCGGCTGGGGAATCGGCGGCGCACTTTGGATGCCGAGCCACTTTGGCCAGGGGCGACCCAGCCAGCGTACGCTGTCGCCTTGCCCTCCCTGCTGCCCCGGGACAGCGAAGCTCCGCTGCGCCAAGAGCTCCCAGCGAAACTGCCATTGGTCGTAGCGCTGCTGGCCAAACCAGACCATGGCCGACGGCTTGTTGCTCTTGCTGGTGACGCCTACGATCGGCCCGATCGTCAGCTCTTCCTTCTTCTCCGTGGTGAGGAACCCCGAGCCTTGATCGCCGTCGCCGTCCGCGCGATCTTCCCCTCCGTCACCTCCCGGGTCCTTTTCACTTCCCTCTTCCGGGTCTTCCTTGCCCCCGCCCTTTCCACGCGGCTGCGGTTGCAGCGTCCCCGGCGGCAGTTGGACCCCTTCGTAGAGGATCTTCCATTTGCCGTCCTCGGACATCGGGTCTTTCCAGAGCTGACGGATGCAACGTGGTTTCGCCTCCAGCAGCTCCTCCAGGCGCACCGGCGCGCGCTGGAAACGGGCGCGGAACAGCCGAATCGCCTCGGCGTATTGAAGACCCCGAAAGATCAATTCCTCTTCCTTGTCGTGCTGGATGATCCGACTCCAGAGCGGCAAACTCGCCGCGATCAGGATGTTCATCACTGTGACCGCAACCATCAGCACGACCAGGTTGTAGCCGGCTTCACGAGAGTTGGCACCCGGGCGGCGAACCTTCATCAGAGCCTCCTGATTCGGAACCGGCGATCGCTACCAATCCGCATAGGGCGTCCCGTCGAGGGAGGTGAGCGGCGAGCCCGAACGGATGTCGATGATTCCCGGGCCGTCGACCTGTTCGGTTTCGGCCGGCGGCGCTTCCGGGTCGATCTCTTCGAGCACCAGGACCCAGGTGTCGTTGCGCTTGGTGATCGAATCGACCGGGATCTTTCGGAGGTAGCCCTTGGTCACCAGCTCTTCGAGGGTGGGCGGATAGTTGCCCTTGTCCCCGTGGTACTGATCGATCACATCCCGCGTCGTACGCAGGTTGGTCTTGAGCACCGCCTCGTTCGCGCGCCGCGGTACTTGGCGCAATGCGGGCATCGCGATTGTCGCCAGAATGCCGATGACCGCGATCACGATGATCAGCTCGAGCAGAGTGAAGCCAGACGGCTTTCGGTTCGACGTTCTCATTCGGCTCACCATTTGGTGTAAGGAACTCCGTTCAAACCGACCCCTTCGGAGAGCGAGAAGACATCGTAAACGTTGGCCCCCCCCCACGATGTATCGTCGGGCTTATCGTCGTAGCTGCGCAGACCCCATTCGTCTGTTCCGGTCATCGGATCGACCGGGATGCGCCGAAGGAACTTCGCCTTCTTGTTGATCTGGCCGACGATATCCACCCCTTCGACCAGAATCTCCAGCTTCTTCGGGTACCCTTCGGTTCCGAGATCGATCGGAATCAACCCGGCATCGCTGTAGCGCTTGTACTCGTCGACCGCGTAGCGCATCTCGCGCAGATGCTGCCGCAGATCGAGCTCTTTGCTGCGCTTCGCCGTGAACTTCGCCACCGGCAGGGTGACCGCGGCGAGAATCGCGAGCACAGCGGCCACCATCACCAGTTCGGCGAGGGTGAATCCGGCGGCCTTGCGATCGAACGTGCGCATCGAGCTTGCCTCCTCAGGGTTAGAGCCCGGCGCCGCTCGCGGCGCTTCCCACCGGCGAGCTGGCCAGCGGCTCGCGCGGCACGGTGTTGGATGGCGGGGTTGGCGGGGTCGGCGGGCTCGGCGCCGCGGACGGAGCGCGCTGCGGTTCGCGATCTTCGCGGCCACCGCGGCCACCCCGCCCATCGCCCCCTTCCGACTCCGCGGCACCAACCAGAACCTCGGCGGAGCGAAGCTGGACCGGTCCGATCTGGCGCAGGCCGCTGTCCTTAGCTTCCCCTTGCACAAACGAGACCGCGGAGGAGCCCGCGCCGATCGCACGGAACGTGATGCGCACGACGGTGCCCGAACCCGCGACCCCCGGGCCGGTGCCGAGACGGCTGGCGCCGAGCACCAGCTCGCCCGGTCGCGAGCTGTCGGAAAGGACCTGGGCGCGCGTTGCATCACCGAGGAAATCCCCCGGCTCGACCCGTAGAACCGCCAAGACGGCCGGGTCGAACCGCAGCGTCATCGGCAGGTGCCCAACCGACACCAGGGCGAATGCATCCAGCGACAGCATCAGCCGCTCGCCGATTTGGACCTCGGCGCGCTGCGGGGTGAGCGAGAGACGAACGGCCGGCTCGCCGTTGGTGGCGACACCGGACACCGCGGTCGCCGCGAGCGCCGTTTCCGCCGCCGCAGCCGCCGCCCGCCGGGCGACCAACACGCGCTGACCGTCGGCCGAGAGCGCCGCCGCGATCAGCTCATCGGCCTGGGCCTCGATCGCCGAAAGGCGCGCGGGCGGTTCCTCCTCGACCGGCTCCTTTTGCTCCGGCTCCTTGAAGATGTCGGAAGGGGCAGAAGGCGTCGGGGCGAACTGCGGCGGCTGTTGCACCTGCGGTTGAGGATCCTGGGGCACGGCAACACCGGCCAGACCGGAATCCTCCGGACGGAGGCCGCGCGGCAGCTGCTGCAAGCGACGCCGGATCACGTCCTGGACCTCTTCGGGCGTTCCGGCATCACCGTCGAACGGCCCTTCGACCGTCCCCTCGACCCGGGGGCTGCCGCCACGGAAAGAGATATTGGCCTCGGTACCGACCCAGATCGGCAGCAGGTCCTCCTCGGTGATCTCGGCGTTGCGGATGATGTGCGGCGTGAGGGTCAGGATCACATCCTGGCGCTGGTTCTCGCCCTTCTTGTTGGAGAACAACCGCCCGAGCACAGGGATCTCGGACAGGCCGGGAATACCGCTCTCGGAAGACTTCTCGTCGGTCCGGAGGAGGCCGGCGAGGAAGTTCGTCTCACCATCCTTGAGCCGAATCTTGGTGTCGATCGTGCGGGTCCCGATCACCGGCTGGGACTGGCCGCCCGCCGCTTGAATCTCTCGGCTGATGTCGGAAACCTCGACCTTCACCTTGAGCGTGATCTCCCGGTTGTGGTGGACCCGCGGCTCGATATCGAGCCGAATGCCCACGTCCTGGTACTGGAACGAGGTGATCGGTGCGGTGATCAGACCACCCTGGCCCGGCGTCTGGGCCGAGAACTGGGTGAGCGGGATGGGCACCCGATCGCCAATCACCAGGCTCGCCTTCTCGCCTTCGGAAATGCGCAGCTGGGGCTTGGCCAGGAGCTGCGCGTCGCTGTTGGTCTTGACAAAGTTGTAGAGGAAGTTGGGGATCGTGAGCACCCAGTTGCTCTGGTTCAGGTACTGAAGGTCGGAGAGGCGAAGCTTCGGCGCGGTGGTGCCGGTGCCGCCGAGGTCGAGGCTCTGGGTGATCGAGGTCGCGCTGAGCGCCATGCCGAGTTCGCGCAGACGACCGGTGTTGACCTGCAGCAACTCGACATCGATCACCACTTCGGCCTTCGACTTGTCGTTGGCCTGGATGATCTTTTCTGCGACCTTCACTTTGTCCGCCGTGTCGCGCAGGATGATCGCGTTCAGGCTCTCGTTGGTCGCGATCTTCCGCGCATCGATCAGGCTGCGCAGAATCGTGGTCATCTCTTTGACGTCCGAGTTCGACAGGAAGAACGTCTGGATCACCAGATCCTCGTAGGTGCGCCGGTTCTGCGGCGTGTCCGCGGCGATCAGGATGGTCTGCTCGTCGAGCACCTTGTAGAAGTGGCCGGCCGAGCGCATCAGGACTTCGAGCGCATTCTGCGCGGTGACGTCCTTGAGTTCGATCGCTATCTCCTGGTCCTTCAGGTTCGGATCGAACAGCACGTTGATCCCGTAGGCTTTGGCGAGCGCTCGGTAGATGTCGAAGATCGAAACCGGCTGCGGGAAGTCGAGCGAAATCGGCTGGTTGCTGCGCGGGTTGAGCTGCGGCGGCTGCGGTCGGGTGCCCCGGTTCTTGGCCTTGAGCTCATCGAGCGTCGGCACTTCGCGGTTCTGCGCCGCGACTTGGCGCCTTACCCCTTCGAGTTCGGACTGGGCGTACTGGTTGGTCGGGTCGAGCTGGACCGCCTGCTGAAGCTCGATCAGCGCGCGCTCGGGCACGCCCGCGGCCCGAAAGTCTTTCCCCTTCTTGAAATGCTCCTGCGAAGCGCGGATTTTCGCGCGCAGAAGGTCGGTCCGAATGCTCAAGTTGGACGGGTCGCTTTCGAGCGCTTTCAAGTAGGCGACCACGGCGTCGTCCCAACGGCCGAGCTGGGCGGCGATCTCCGCCTCCCGGTAGGTTCGATAGCTCGTGCAACCGGTCGCGATTACGACCGAGGCGAGCAAGAGGGTCCGGCATCCGCGCATCGCGTGCTCCTAGAGAATTTGACGCTCAACGACCGACCGCCAAGCGTTGCGCCGGCAGATCGGGAAAATCGATGAACTTGATATCGACCGACTCGTAGCCGATCTTCGCCACTCGAAACTTGACCAGGACGACATCGCCTTCCCGGGCATTGATGATCGTTTTGCCGTCCGAAAAGGCGGCCAACGGCCGATCTTTCGGGCCGAAGCTGCCGAGATACTTGAAGGTGAACGTCGGCGGCTTCGGCCGCTGCGCTTCCGCGAGAGCCAAACGCTGCCGCTCCTCGGCCTCGCGAGCCGCCTGCTCGAGCGCCAGGCGCTCCCGTTCCAGATCCGCTTTCGTCGGCTGTACCGGCGGTGGTGGAGGGGGCGGCGGCGGCTCGTAGAAGCGCCAGGGATCGCGGCCCACCGCGATGCTCTGCGGTGTGCGCGAGAGCGCGCCGAGGGCCAGCTCCGCGACCGCATCGGGCGTTTCGATCGCACCTGAAGCCGCTGTGCCCGACCGGCCTCCCCGCGCCGGCGCCAAAGCTTCCTCTCCTCCGGACCACGGCCCGTAGCGCAAGATCAGCGCGAGCAACAGCGCACCGAATGCAACGAGCAGCAAGCGCCGCCGTTCCAGGGTCATTCCTCACCTCCTGCGGATCGAGAGCTCTGCGGGCCGGCGAGCGCCGCGTCGGCCGGAGACTGGGGGCCCTTCTTCGTTCCGGAGTTCGTCGGTCTACCTCCGTTGGCCCGAACCGGAACCGCGAACGGGTTGGTCTCGTCCAGGGCAAACAGCGTCGACAACTTGAACTCGATGCGCAACTCCGAGCCGGAAGCGTCGTCGACGCTCGCGAGGTCCATCCCCTCGACGGTGACGAACGAATCCGTGGCCTCGAGCAGGTCGAAGAAGCGGCGCAGGCCGCTATAGGTTCCGCCCACCGAAAAGTTGAACGCCCGATGGACCAGACCGAAGTCATCGATCCGCTCTTCCGGATAGGAGAGAATCTGCGGGTCGAGCCCGGCTTTCCGAGCCAACTCTTGGACCTCGGCGGTGACTTGGGTCAAGCGCCGTTTGCGGGTCGAGAAGCGATCCTGGTAGAGCTGCCGAATCCCCGTCCGGCTGGCCTCCGCCCGCTTCACACTCTCGTCCGCATCGCGCTCCCGATCGGAGAGCGACTGTAAGCCGGCGCGATCCGCGGCGAGCCGCTCTTCGAGCGCGTCGACCCGGTTCGCGTAGCCGAGTCGATAGACACCGAACGCGGCCAGGTTGGCCAGGAAGAAGATCAACGCCGGGGCCCAGACCCAGGCCCGTTCGCGCCATACCCGATCCGGGCTCTTCATCGCTCCCCTCCCGTCACAGCCGCTCCGCCCGGCGCTACCCCTGGGAGATAGTCGACGCTGAGCTTGAAATTGATCAGCCCTTTGTCGTCCTTCTGCTGGCTCTCGGGGTCAGGTTCGGCGAACTCGGCGCGAGCGAACAGGCGATCGACGAACTGAAGCATCGCCTCAACGCTCTTGGCTTGGCCTTCGATCTCGAGACGGATCCGTTCGCCGGAACCCGCGGTCTTGCCCGAGTTCCCCGCGGTCGAAGCCGAAGACCTCCCAGAGATCCTACCTTTCGTATTGTCGCTCTTCGGGCGCAGCGAGACCAGACGAACGTCACCCGGCAACTCGCGCGCCAACCGGTCGAGCAGCGTGCTCCACGAGAACTTGCGCTCGGCGATCCGCTGATTGAGGAAACCGACCTGCGAATTCTGTCGATCGAGGTCGAACGATTCGAGTTGGCGGGAAGATTCGCTGATCAGCCGCTCGATCCGTTCGCGCTCGGCGACCAGATCCTCGCGCTCCGCGCGCTGGGTCGCGGAGTCCTCGAGGTAACGCCAGTAGCCTGCGACGTTTTCGACCAGAAGAAGAGTGCCGAGGACGCCGAGCAGGAGGGCGATTCGCACCACCGGTCGACCGTTGGCGAACGGGCGACGAGCCAGGTTGAGCGGATCGAGCGGATCGCGGCTTCTGCGGACGACGCTCACGAGACCTCCATCCGCACCGCGCCGAGCAGCGGTGCAAGCTCGCGCCAAGGCGCGGTCGTCTCTTCGGCCCGCACCGGCGGCAGCTGACGGCCGTCGAGCGGGATGGCGCGAAGCCCCAGCCCCTGATCGATCAGATCGACCCAGAGCGGCTCCAGCTCGGCCGGCGCCACCAGCACCAACTGCCCGTGCGGCTCGCCGGGAAAGTGTTCGTCGAGAAAGTTGCGGGTGAGGCGAAGATCGCGCTCCACCAGGCCCGAACGTGCGTCGTCGGGAAGCGAGGTCGCAAACGCCTTGAACCGGTGCAGCACCGGCTCGCCGGCGCGGCGAAACACCAAGGTGTAGGAATCCGAGTCGGCGAGGACCAGTCCCGAGAGTTCTCGACGCTCCCCTTCGCCCCCCCGGGCCGGGCCGTCGAGCGCCGAGGCGAGCGCCAAACTCGCGTTGGTGATCAGCCCCAAGCGCACGCCCGCCGCCTGAAACGCCTCTTCGACCTGGGCGAGCAGCGCTTCGACCGCGAAGCCGAGCAGAAGGCGGCGCGGCTCTTCTTGTCCGGCGAGCGGCATGACTTCCGTGGCATTCAAGCGCAGCTCCTCGACCCGAAACGGCACCAGTCGGCGCAGCTTCCAACGCAGCACCTCGTCGATCGCCGCCTCGCTGCGCGGCAGGTCGCCCGATTCGGTGAACACGACCCGCAGCCAGCCGTCGGGCACCACGAGAGAAGCCGCCTTGACCGCAACACCGCTCTCTTTGAGGGTTCGCACCAGACCCGCCACCTGACCGGAAAACGCCCGTGGGTCGCGCAACGGCCCGCCGAGCGGACCCGACAGAAACGCATCGGACGGCAGCGCCACATGGCGGTAGGAACGAAAGCGATAGGTCTCTCCTTGGCGCGGGAGATGGGCGTACCGCAAGCGCTCGCCGTCGAGCGCGAAGACATGCGACGGCACCGGCATCGGACTGAAGCCGAGCACCCGTCGCCAGAGTGAAATCGAGGGATCGCCCATGGGTTCGATTCGGATCGACTCGGCGGTCAATCGACGAAAGTGACCTTGTTGATCTCGCGCAACGTCGTGGCTCCTTGAAAGACCTTCTCCAGCGCCGATTCACGCAGAAAGGTCATCCCCTCTTCCTTCGCCGCACGCTTGATCTCCGAGGCCGGCCGGCGGTCCAAGATCAGCTCGCGAATATGGTCCGACAGGTCGAGCAGCTCGGATACCGCGAGGCGGCCATGGAAGCCGGTGCCGTTGCACTCGATGCACCCGACCCCCTCGTGGAACGTGAACTCACCGTAGACGGCCGGATCGAGGCCGCTCTCCTCGAGCAGCTGCCGCGTAGGTTTCGCCGGCACCCTGCAATGATCGCAAATCTTGCGCACCAAGCGCTGGGCGAGGACGCAGTTTAACGCGGAGACGAAGTTGTAGAGGTCGACGTTCATGTTCAGGAACCGGCCGAGCACGTCGACCACGTTGTTGGCATGCACGGTGGTGAACACCAAGTGGCCGGTGAGTGCCGACTGGATCGCGATCTGCGCCGTCTCTTCGTCGCGGATCTCGCCGACCATCACCTTGTCCGGGTCGTGCCTAAGGATCGAGCGCAAACCGCGGGCGAAGGTCAACCCCTTCTTCTCGTTGACCGGAATCTGGGTGATGCCGCGGAGCTGATACTCGACCGGGTCTTCGATGGTGACGATCTTGTCCTCCGAGGTCTGGATCTCGGAGAGGCAGGCGTAGAGCGTGGTGGTCTTGCCCGAACCGGTCGGCCCGGTGACCAACACCATGCCGTACGGCTCGCGGATGAACTTGCGCACCTTGCGTAGCGTCTCGTCGTCGAAGCCGAGAATCTCCAGCCGGAGGTTCTTGAACTCCTTGTTCATCGACTCCTTGTCGAGGATGCGGATCACGCAATCCTCGCCGTGGACCGAGGGGATGATCGAAACGCGAAAATCGATCGTCCGGCCTTTGAGGCGCAGCCGGAACCGGCCGTCTTGGGGGACGCGCTTTTCTGCGATGTCGAGTTCGGACATGACCTTGATCCGGCTGATGATCGTCTGGTGATGCCGCTTGTCGATCGGCTCCATCGCCTGGTAGAGCACGCCGTCGATCCGGTACTTGATAATCACTTCGTTGTCGCGCGACTCGATGTGGATGTCACTCGCCCGGCGCTGGATCGCGTTGAACATGGTCGAATCGACCAGCTTGATGATCGGGCTGGTGTCGGCGGTGATCCTGTCGATCGAAAGGATCTCCTCGCCGTCCTCGTCCTCTTGGACCAGTTGGATGCGGAAGTCTTCGCTCGCCTCGTCGAGCACGCGCTGGGTGCTCTCCGACTTCTGCAAAATCTCGTCGATCGCCGAGCGGACGCCGATCCGCACCTCGACCGGTTGCCCGAGCAGCAGCTCCATCTCGTCGATCTTCACCACGTCCGACGGATCGGCCATGACGACGGCAAGACGGCCGGCGAGCTGCTCGGACGGGATGAAGCCGTAGCGCAACATCAGCTCGAACGGGACCTTCCGGAACAGGTCGTTCTCGATCCGGAAATGGGTCATGTCGACGAACTCGAGGCCATAGCGCGAAGCGAACCCTTCCGCGACAGTTCTTTCGCGCGCAATCCGCTCCCGAGCCTGCTCGACCGTCTCGGCGTTGAGCGGCTTGTCTTCGACCATCGGCCTGGCGTTGGTGCTTACGACCATTCCTTCACCTCGAACCTTTAACGCACGAGAACGGCAAAACGTCGCCCGCCTAGAACTTGCTCTGGCCGAGCGAGCTGAACATGGGGAGGTAAATCGAGACCAGCAGAAGCCCGATGATCAACCCCATGAAGACCAACATGATCGGCTCGACCAGGGAGAGCAGCCGCTGCATCCGCACTTCGACCTGCTCGTCGAGGAAGTCGGAGACGCTCGACAGCATTTCGTCGAGCGCTCCGGTCGCCTCGCCGACCTTGACCATGTCGATCGCCATGTCGGTGAACACGCCGCTGTCTTCCAAGGCGGCGTAGAACGGCCGACCCTCGCGCACCATTTGGATGCGTGGCTCGATCTTGACGCGCACCGCCGCATTGCTGACGCTCCCGGTCGCGATCTCGAGCGCCGGCACGAGCGGGATGCCCCCTTTGAGCAGGGTCGACAGCGAGCGACAGAACTCCGACAGAGCGAAACGATGGAACACATGCCCGAGCAAGGGGATGCGCAATCGCCAGCCATCGACCCGAATTCGCCCCGCCGGGGTGTTGGCGTACTGACGTAGAAAGATCCCCGCCGCGCCCAGCCCGAGCGCGATCCACGCCCAGTTCCAGACGAACAGGGTGCGCTCGTTGAGGAAATGGGAGATCCCGAGCGTAATCCGGGTGATGACCGGCAGGTCGACTTCCATGTCGGCGAAGAAGACCTCGAACTTCGGCACGACGTAGATCGCCATCACCGCGATCATCGTGATCGACAGGCAGATCAGGACCACCGGGTAGACCAAGGCCGAGACGACCCGCTTGCGGGCATCGAGAACCAGTTTCAAGTAGCGGACAAAACGGCGGATCACCTGCTCGAGCTCGCCGCTGCGTTCGCCCGCCTTGAGCGCCGAGGGATAGAGCCGCGGGAACAGGTCGCCGTGGCTGGCAAAGGCGTCGGACAGCTCTTCGCCACTCTTCACCCGGTCGCGAATGTCGCCCAAGACCTCGCGAAACGTCGGGTTCTTCATCCGTTCAAGCATCAGGTCGAGCGCCTGAAGCAGCGGCAGACCGGCTTTGAGCAGGGCCGACAGCTCCTGGTTCCAAATCAGAAACTCAGCGGTGGCGATTTTCTTGCGTCGCCCTAAGCGAGATCCCAACCCACGGGTCCCGGCGCTCGCCGGCAGCCCTCGTCGGCGCGCCTCGAACAGGTGGAGACCGCGCTTGGTGAGTTCCACGCGCAGCGCGGCCTCGTCGCTCGCGGCGACCATCTCCTCGACGACCCGACCGTCCGGAGTCCCGACCCGACAGACGAACTGCATAGGGCTCAGGGCTCCCGCTCGACGGCGCGCACCGTCAACACGATCATCAGGGCCTCGCGGCTCTCCTCGCTCTTGGCGAGCGCCAGGCTGACGTTCTGGTCGAGGGCAAGGTTCAAGTTGGTGAAAATCAACGGCTTCGATCGGCTGGCGGCGCCGCCTCCGGTCCGACCGGATCTCCGGACCAGGAACTCGGCCAGCCGGACGCGCCGATCGGAGTGCACGGTGCCGACCCTGAAGCTGACCTGGAACTCTTGCCCGAGGTCATAGGCCACCGCCTGCCCTTCCGACGTGGCGAGATCGGCGCGCGCCGCCAGATCGTAAATCTCATACGGGAGCAGGCTGCGCAGCCGGCGGGTCAGATCGGGAGGGAGATCCGAATGGGAGACCGGAGGCGACATCACCGCCCGACTCGCCTTGACGATCATCACTTCGACCGAGAGCGAGCGGATCGGATGATCGAACTCGTGTAGCAGAGGCATGATCCGGGCGATCACCGCCCGGCTGTCGCGGATCACGATCGTATTGTCGGCCGGCTGCAGCTCGACGGTGCCGCGCTCTGAGAGCAACGGATGGACCCAAGCCAACGCCTCGCTCGCCGGTTGATGAACGAAGGTGTAGGCGTGGAGCATGAGCCCCGGGTTCGCCGACGGCCGTTTTCCCGCGGTCGGGCCGGCGGCCTGGCCAAAGAGGGGCGCGCCCTGGCCCAGCGACAGAGCGACGGCCCAGAGCAGGCCTGCGGCGAAGCGGCGACGGAGGTTCATGAGGGAAACTTTGGATCGATCCTGGAATTTTACTGGAAGAGGCGCCGAATCATACATCCAGCTTCTCGTCGAAGATCATCACGACCGAGAGCCGCTCGCCGTCGAGCTGATAGACGCGGGCGTCCGAGTGCCCCAAATCTTCGACCGCGGACTCAACCGCCGTAGGAGCCGGCTCGAGCCGGGCGAGCGACGCGTCGCCGACCACCGCGGAGAAGGCCGGGCGTTCGGCCGAAAGAGGGGAACGCCCGCTTCCCGGCGCAGCCAGATCGCCCCGGCTGCCCAAAAGGAGCGACGCCGCTGCCAGCCCCGCGGCAGCTGCCCATCGAGCCGCTCGAGCGCGCCACCGATTCCCGTACGGGCGGCCCTGTGCCGTCGCCCGCCGCGTTAGGACGCGCTCCGAGGCGCGCATTCCGGCGACCGCCAGGCGCATCCGCTCCGCTTCGGCGTCAAAGTCGAGTACCACCGCCGGCAGGCGACGGAAGACCAGGGTCGGATCGATTCCACACGCCTCGCGGCGGCAGGCCGGGCAGGTATCGAAATGCGCGAGGGCCGGGTCGAGCCCCTCCGGGTCTGCGAACCCAAAAGACCGGTCGAACCGCGTAGCGAGCAGTTCGCGCCAATTCGGGCAGGCGCTCATGCGTTCACCTCATCGCCGCTGTTCGCAGCGGGCTCGGGGGCATAGCGCGCGGCATACTCGGGGTAGCGCAGGAGCAGCGACTTGCGCAGCACTTTGCGCGCATTGAACAGGTGGTTGCGCACGGTCGACTCGCGGCAATCGAGAATCTCCGCCACCTCCTGTGACGAAAGGCCCTCGACCTCGCGGAGCAGGAACGCCATGCGCTGCTTCTCGGTCAGCTCGCCCGAAAGCTCTTTGAAGATCCCCGCGACCTCACCCTGGTGCAGGCGGGAGACATCCTTCTGCGACCGCCAACCCGCCGCCTGGAGCATGTGCTGGCGGACCGGCTCGGCGCTCTTCTCTCGGCTGCGCCGGGAGCGCAGGTGGTCGATCGCCAGGTTCGACGCGATGCGGTAGATCCAGGTGTTCGGACTCCACTTCTCGTCGAATTTCGCGCGGTGCTCCCAAACCCGGAAGAACGTCACCTGCACCACGTCCCGCGCCTCTTCGAGGTCGCCGAGGATGCGCTGGGTCAGTTGGAGCAGCGGCTTGGTCTTGCGGCCGATCAGCTCGGACAGGGCCGCTTCGTCCCCGCCGCGAACGCCGAGGAGGAGGTCCCGATCGGTCGCCTCGGACCAGCGCGGTGCGGGCCGGGGGGTCGGGTTGGAGTGGACGAGCCTTAGCATCGAAGGGTTCTTACGGACGAGCCGGCCGGGTTGTCTAGGCTCTGACGAGCGAGATCTCTCGCGCCGCTCTGCCCTTGGCCCCCAGGGACCCGAGCGGATGATTATACTCCCCGCCGCATGCACGCCAAAAAATGGTGGCTCTACCAGCTGGGAATGGGGCTCACCCTCCTCCTCGCCGGCCCGATCTTACTCATTCGGCGGGGTTCCCACTATTGGCCGACGCTCTCCGGCAGGCTCGGGGGAGGCGGTTTGCCTTTGCAGCCCTCACCCCCGGTTCCCCTCCCAAAGGGAGAGGGGGGAACCGCAAGATCCCCTAGGGCGGGCGGTCTCTGGCTCCATGCCGTCTCGGTCGGCGAGGTGGGAGTCGCCGCGACGCTCGCCCGGGGCCTTCCGGCCGATCTGGCCCTCACGGTCACTACGATCACGCCGACCGGCCAGGAGCGCGCCCGAGCCGCGTTCGCCGACCGCGCGACCGTCGCCTATCTGCCCTTCGATTTGGGGTTTGCGATCCGCCGGTTCTTCAACCGCTGTTTCCCGGTCGGTCCCCCGCGCGCCTTGGTGCTGGTCGAAGGGGACTACTGGCCGCTGCTGCTCGCCGAGGCGAAACGTCGCGGGGTGTCGGTCCTGGTCGCCAACGGCCGGGTCGGCGACAAAGGGTTCCGGCGGATGCGGCGGTTCGCTCCTCTCGCCCGCCGGCTGCTCGGAGCGATCGACCGGTTCGGGGTTCAATCGGAGATCGACCGCGACCGGCTGATCACCCTCGGGGTCGCAGCCGACCGGATCGAAGTGACCGGCAACCTCAAATACGACACGCCCGAGCCGGCGCTCGCCCCGGAGCTTGCCGCAGCGATCGAGACCCTCGCCAGAGGGCGGGCGATTCTGATCGCCGGCTCGACCATGGCCGGCGAGGAGGAGGCCCTGCTCGCTGCGACCGCGGGTCTCGAAACGCGCGCCCTCCTGCTGCTCGCGCCGCGCCATCCCGAACGCTGGGGGGAGGTCGCCGCTCGACTCGACCGCGCAGGGCGCTCCTACCTGCGCCGGAGCGCACTCGGGGACGCTCCGCGAGCGGCTCCGGAGATTGGGGTCCTCCTGCTCGATAGCCTCGGAGAGCTCGCCGGTTTGTACCGAATCGCCACCGGCGCCTTCATCGGCGGTACTCTCCTACCGACCGGCGGCCACAATCCGCTCGAGGCGGCTCGCTTCGGTGTGCCCGTGGCGGTTGGGCCTTCGATGCACAACTTTGCCGAAATGGCCGGGCGTTTCGACGCCGCCGCAGCCTGGCGCCGGGTAGCCGATGCCGCGGAACTCGGCGCGGCCTTTCGCTCCTGGCTCGACGAACCGGCGGCGGCACGCGACTTGGGGGCTCGCGGCGCCCGGCTCGTCCTTCTGAACCGCGGCGCCACGGCGCGCACGCTCGAACTGATCCGACCGCTGCTCGAACCTTAAGCCCTCTTAGAAACGCACACTTAAACGACGATGCGCCTCCTTCCGCCTCAGCCTCCAACCTCCCTCTGGCAGCGCGCCTACGGAGCGGCCCATCGTCTGCGGGGGCGCTGGTGGACCGAACGCGCCGGGCGTCTGCCGCGGCCGGTGGTGAGCGTCGGCAACCTCCATTTCGGCGGCTCCGGCAAGACTCCGCTCGCGGCGGCGATCGCCGCCCATCTCCGCGACCAGGGAAGGAACGTCTGTATCCTCTCTCGCGGCTACGCGAGCCAGGGGCGCGGGGTCCGGATCGTCAGCGATGGCCACGGACCGCTCCTCGGTGCGCACCTCGCAGGCGATGAGCCTGTCCTGCTCGCCACCGAGCTGCCCGGGGTCGCCGTGGTGGTCGGCCCCGACCGGCTGTACGCCGGGCTCCAAGCGCTCCACCGCCTCGGAGCGCCCCCCGACCTCTTCCTCCTCGACGACGGCTTTTCGCATCTCAGCCTAAGGCGCGACCTCGACCTGCTCGCCTTCCCGGCCGCCGATCCATTCGCGGGGGGCAAGCTGCTGCCTGGAGGTCGCTTGCGCGAGCCGCTCTCCGCAGCGGCCCGGGCCGATGCCGTCCTGCTCACCGGCGCGCCCAACCCTTCGCTCACCCTGGGAGAGGATCTCGCGGCGGCGCTCCGGCCCTACGGGTTCGCCGGCCCGGGCTTTGTCAGCCGCACGCTTTCGGGCGCCCCTCGGTTCGGCGATGGCCGAATCTTGCCCCCGGGAGCCCGGGTCTTCCTGGTTTCCGCGATCGCGCGTCCCGAGTCGTTCGCGGAGACCGCAAGAAGGCTCGGCTACGAGATCCGCGGCGAGCTGCGCTTCGGCGATCACTTCGCCTACCCGGAAGCGAGCCTGCCGCGGATCGAGAAGGCGTTCGCCGAGAGCGGCGCCCAAGCGGTGCTCGCGACGACCAAAGACGGGGTGAAGCTGCGCGGACGGCTCTCCGCGCCGCTCGCCGAACTCCCCGTTCGGGCGGAACCCGAACCTGCGTTCTGGGCTTGGCTGGACGGCGAACTGGCGCGCATCGAAACCCGGCGACGGAGCTTGGCCACCCCGACGAGCCCGGAAACGGCTCCCGTCGAGGACAGGCCGTGAAGCAGGCTCCCGTCCGCCACCGAATCGAGCAGGCGGCGTTCCTCTCGGTTCGCGGCCTGCTCCGCGCGTTGCCGCACGAGGCGGCGCGCACGGTGGGCCGCGCGATCGGCGGCCTCGCCTGCCGGCTCGATCGGCGGCACCGGAGAATCGCCGAGAAGAACCTGGCGATCGCCTTCCCCGACTTCCCGCCGAGCGAACACCGCCGCCTGGCCGGGGAGTGCTTCCGCCACTTCGGCGGCGCGGTCTGCGACGCGATCTCGGCCGACCGTTTCCGCCTCGACCAGCTGTGCGAGCGCTTCTCGTACGAGGGGTGGGAGCACATCGAAGCGGCGGAATCGGCCGGCAAAGGGGTCTTCATCCTCGGCTCGCACCTCGGCTACTGGGAGTTTTCGGCTCGGCCGATCGGCCTTTACCGAGGCACCATCCATACGATCGCCCGCCCCACCGACAACCCCCACCTGGAGCACGAGCTACGGCGCATCCGCGAACGGTTCGGCTACGCGGTGATCCACAAGCGAGGGGCGGCCCGGCGGATGATCCAGCTGCTGCGCGCCCGCGAAAGGGTGGGCATCCTGATCGACCAAAGGGTCCAGCCGCAGGAGGCGATCGTGGTCCCGTTCTTCGGCCACCCGGCGCTCACCAGCCCGGTGGTCGCGCGGTTGTCGCTGCGCACCGGAGCCCCGGTGCTGCCGATTTTCGCCTTCGCCGAGCCGCGCGGGCGCTATCGCTTCGTCGCCCGCGAGCCGATCTTTCCTACCGGTCAAGGGGACGCGGGCGTCGCCGACCTCACCCGCCGCTACCTCGAAACGACCGAGCGCGAAATCCGTGAGCACCCGGCCGAGTGGCTCTGGATGCACGATCGCTGGCGGATGCCAAAAGGCGGCCTGCCCGCCGCGGCGACGGATCTCCGAGAAACCGCAGAGTGAGCCCGAATTCCGACGTCGAGAATCCATCCTTCCAACCGTCCGAGCCCCCTCGGCGGAGGATCCCTCCCCCCCTTGCGGGGGGAGGACAGGAGGGGGGGCCCCGTTGGCCCGTCCTCCTGCCCGCCTGCGCCCTCTACGCGCTCCATGTCGCGATGTTCGGCGCCTGGCAGATCGACGACGCGGGAATCTCGTTCGCCTATGCGCGGAACCTCGCCCTCGGGCACGGCCTGGTCGCCCAACCGGGAGTGATCCCCGTCGAGGGTTACTCGAATCCGCTCTGGGTGTTTCTGCTCGCCGCCTTCTCCGTGGTCCGCCTGTTCGATCCGCTCTGGACGCCGAAACTGCTCTCGCTCGGCCTCGCATTCGGCACCTTCGCCCTGCTCGACCGGCTGCTCGCCCGGGTGGGGGTCGGGACTTTTACCTCCGCCCTCGCCCTCTGCCTGCTCGCCGTCCAGAGCAGCTTCGCGATCTGGACGATCTCGGGGCTCGAAAACCCGCTCTACGCCTGCCTGTTCGTCGCGCTCGCGCTGCTCTCGCTGCGCGCGATCCAGGGCGAGGCCTCGCCGAGGCTCGCGCTCACCGCGGGCCTCGTCGCCGCGGGACTCGCCCTCACCCGACCGGAAGGAATCCTATTCGCGGTTCTCTTTCCCCTAGGGCTGGCGTTTTCCTCCACCCGACGCCCGGCGCGCCTGGGACCCTACCTTGCGGCCTTCGCCCTGCCGGTCGGCCTCCACCTCGCGATGCGCCTCGCCTGGTTCGGTGAGTGGGTACCGAACACTTTCTACGCCAAAGGGGGGCCGACGCTCGGCACCCTCGTCGGAGTCGCGACACTGGACGCCTCCCTGGTCCACAAGGCGCTCACTCTGCTCGGCGCAACGTTCGGAGCACCGGGCCCCTGGATCGCCCTCGGGGCGCTCGGCGCAATCGGTTTCCTCGCCGGCCGCCGTACGCTCCGCCGCGAGACGCTCTTCCTGTTCGGAGCCGTTCTGCTCGGCGCTCTCCCCTATCTCCTGCTCCCGCCCGACTGGATGCCCGAACTCCGCTTCGCGACGCCGTTTTTTCCCGTGGCTCTGGCGTTTCTCGTTGTGATCGCGACCGATCTGGGGAGTCTCGTTCCCGCGGAACGTCTGCGCCTCGCCCGCGCCGTCCTCGCGCCCGTTTCCATCCTCTTCGTCCTCGCCACGACGATTCCCCGCTCGGTCGGTTTTGCCGCAAACCCCACGGTCCCGTTCGCCACCGTCGAGCAGCGCTTCGGCTGGGACACCAACCGCTTCGCCGACCAGCTCGAAATCCGCGAAGGTTCGATCCTCCTTCCCGACATCGGCGGCGCGCTCTGGCGCTCCCGCCTCACGGTCTACGACCTGGTCGGTCTCGCGAACCCAGAGATCGCCCGCACCCTGGGCAAAGACGATCAGGCGTTTCACGACTACGTCTTCGACACCCTGCGGCCGACCTTTATCCACACCCACCAATACTGGACCCTGCGCGCGAGGCTCGACCTCGATCCGCGTTTCGACCGCGACTACCTGCCCCTCTTCGAGGAGATCGAACCCTACGTCGCAGAGCGCGCGGGAGGGGAAACGCTCCGCTCCGGAGATTTCGTCCGGAGAGAGGTCGCGGCCGGTCACCCGGAGGCGATCGCGGAGATCCGGGCCGAGCTGGCGGCGAGGTACGCGGCGGAACGGCAGTCGCACCTTCATTTCTGATGCGATGCAAATCGGTGCAAATGCAATGCATTGATCTGCCGAAGGAGTGGGTGTATATTGAAGTACAAGACTTCCTGTGCCTCTCCTGGTTTCGGATCGCAGCTCTCGGCGGCACTCCGGCCGGCCACGCTCGCGGTCCTCCCTCGAAAGGAGGGTGGCATGCGATGCACTTGGAAAGTCTGTCTTTGCGTCGGCGCGTTGATGATCTTGGTCGGCTGTGTTCCGCCCCAGCGCCTCTTGCGACACGTGGCCGAACGGTGACCGGGGTTGCCGGAGGTGGAGGAGGCTTGCTGCTCTACAACAAAACCTTCCCCTTGCCCAAAACGGAGAACCACCCTCCTCGCGGTGGGCCGGACAGCTCGGGCCTTGCCGAACCCTCGTTCGACGCGAACATCCCCTAGAAGACCAGCCGCCGGTCCAAGATATTTGTCGGCGACACTGGTCCACGGATTCGGAGAGAACCATGTTGCGATTCGCACCCGGCATTTTGATCCTGCTCCTTACGGCCTCGCCCCTTTTCGGCAAGAAGCAGCCTCCGCCACCAGAACCCCAGCCGAACCGTGGTTCCGTGGGCTTGGTGCTACATGCTTGGTCCCCGCTCCCGGTGGCTAAATCCGCGGCGACAAAAATCTATTTTGTTCGCATCGAGAACGAGAAGGACTGGTTCGAAGCGCGAACACTCATCGCCTCCAACTACCAGGCGCGAGGAGGCCTGGTATTCCTGCTCAATGCCGAACCGGGGCGGTACGCAGCGGTTGCAGCCCAGGTCAAGATTGCTCCAATCCCGGGCGGCGACCCGATATGTCGAGTATTTTTCGACCAGGATATGATCCCGCAGACCGAAGTCGTCGTTTCGGCGGGGACGATCGTATTCGGTGGCGATTTCACCCTCCAGACTTCAGCCCCCGTCAATCCCTCCAAGAGAGACCGCGCACAGCTTCACTACCATTCCATCATGCCTCCCAGAAATCCTAAGTCCAAGACCGAGATGGCTGTTCGATGGGTCGACTGGGACGAGTTGGGCCAACTCGAAAAGAAACAGACCTCGACCGAGGCCGAAGCCAACTTTTGGCGAGTGGCGAAGGAGAAGGCATTTTCTGGCAACCCTGCATGGATCGACCTGATTGCTCGAAGCCAGAACCATGAACTCGCCAAGCCTGAAGGGCCGAAAACTCCGTACGAGCGCTCAGCTGGACCCGGTCGCCGGTAGCGCCGGTGGTTCCGACCGCATGAAGACTCCACCACGCTTCCCACCCGAAATCATCGCCGCGATTCGCACCGGCAAGATCCTCGCCATCAAAGCGGGCACCGCGCCGCACCGTGTGATCGGCATTTGGGCAGTCGTGGTCGAGGGCCGAGTTTTCATCCGCTCGTGGAGCTTGAAGCCGAAGAGCTGGTACCGGACGTTCCTCGTCGACCCGCAAGGCGAAATGCACGTCGACGGTCAGGCGATTCCGGTTCGCGCCGTGCGCACCCGGAGCGCGCGCCTGAAGGGCGAGGTGAGCCGCGCCTATCTCGAGAAGTACAACACGAAGGGGTCGATCAAGTACGCCCAGGATCTCGGCGGCGAAACGTCGCGGACGACGACCACGGAGCTGGTGCCGGGCTAAACGAAGATTTCGGCCACCGCGATCGCGAGGCCGGGAAACAGCGGCGAGGTGAGCCGGTCGCCGTTTTCGGCCGCCAGCTCGATCGCCTTCCTGTAGCCCTTGAGGCCCGGGCGATAGATCTTCACGGTCAGTAGCTCCGAATCGAGGATCCAGTATTCGGGGACCCCGAACTTCTCGTAGAGCTGCTTTTTCGTCCTCTCGTCGTAGCGGCGCGACTTCTCGGACAGGATCTCGATCACCAGGTCCGGCGCGCCCTCGATATAGGCCTCCAGAATGCGACTTTGGTGCTCGGTGGCGACGAACACGAGGTCGGGCTGGACGACGGTCGCGTCGGAAAGCACAACATCGGTCGGCGCGAAGAAAACCTGGCCCAGCCGATGTTCGCGAACGTAAGGGGCTAAGAGGAGATGGAGATTTCCCGAAACCGTCTGGTGCCGAATAAACGGTGCGGCGGTCACGAAGAGATCCCCTTCGACCAGCTCGTAGCGCCGGCCGTCATCCGGCGGGTCGAGGTAGTCCTCATCGGTGAGGGCCGGGGTGAACGCGGGCTCGCTCATCGGGAAGAGTATAAACCTCGAACCCCGTATTCGACTCCACCTCTAACTGCCGGCTTCTTATGGCCTGGCCTTTGCAATCCAGGGGGTCACCTGGCGGCGGACCGAACCGCGAAAACTCGACCGCATGCACCCTAAGAAACGACAAGAGATCTGGGCCATCCTCAAGGAAGCCGGCGCCAACTGGGACCGTCATGGCGCGACCACCCAGAGCGGTGCGCTGGCGTTTTACTTCCTCACCGCGCTCGCTCCGATCCTGATTTTGGTGATCGCGTTCTCGGGTCTGTTCTACGGGCGCGAGGCGGCGGAGGGCCAAGTCCAGCGGGAACTTGCGCGGTACGTGGGTGCAGAAACTGCCGGTGTCGTCCAAGAGATCGTGAAAGCGAGCGCCCGGCCGGATGCGGGTTGGACCACCGCTTTGATCGGCTTGGTCACCCTGGTGGTGACCGCGACCGGCGCCCTGACTCAGCTGCAGGATGCCCTGAACACGGTCTGGGAGGTTGTGCCGAAGCCGAAGATGTGGCTTCGGCGGATGTTCAAGAAACGGCTGCTCTGCCTGGTGCTGATCGTCGGCGCGGGTGGCCTGGTGCTGTTCTCGCTCGCCGCGAGCGCCGCGGTCGCCGCGATCCAGAACGTGCTCGAAGCCCGCTTCGAGGTGGCCCTTTCGACCCTCCTCGGCTGGGCGGACGTGCTTCTCTCGTGGCTTCTGATGACCGTGCTTCTCGCCATGATCTACCGCATCCTGCCGGACGTCGCACTGTCCTGGCGTGAGGTCGCCTGGGGTTCCATCCTCACGGCCGGGCTGTTTCTGCTCGGCAAGTACGGCATCGGGCTCTACCTCGGCAAGACCGGCGCCACCTCCACCTACGGCGCCGCCGGGTCTCTGGTCGCCATCCTGCTCTGGATCTACTACTCGTCGCTGATCTTTCTGTTCGGCGCGGAGGTCACCCGCGTCCAATCCCGCCGCTATCGCGAGGGAAGCGCGCCCGCCGAGCCGGGCGCCGTGCGGGTCGTCACGGTCCAAGTTCCTCTGGAGGCGGCGGAATGACGGGCCAAGCGCGACACCTCATCGCCTGCCTCGGCCTGCTGCTCGCCCTGATTCCCGGTCCGGTCCACGCGGCGAAGGTGAAGGTCGAGATCGACGGCGTGAAACGCGATCTCGAACGCAACATCCGCTCGCTCTTGAGCCTGGCGCAAGAGGACGACGACAAGCTCGACGAGGCGCGCATCCGACGCCTGCACGCGCAGGCTCCGGAGGAGATCGGCGTGGCGCTCCAGCCGTTCGGCTATTACAAGCCGCAGGTGCGGAGCACGCTCGAACGCGAGGGCGAACGCTGGGTCGCCCGTTACACGATCGAAGAAGGACCGCCGATCAAAATCGCGAGCGTCGATCTGGCGATCGTCGGCGCGGGCGAAGACGACCCGGGATTCCGCGGCATCGCCGAGGATTTTCCCGTGCGGCACGGCGAAGTGCTGTTCCATCCCGACTACGAGCAGGGCAAGAAGGCGCTGGTCGATCGGGCGGCCGAGGCGGGCTATCTCGACGCCAAGTTCGAGGCCAGCACGGTGCGCGTCGATCTCGAACGCTACCGGGCGGACGTGGTGATGCATTTTCAAACCGGGCCGCGGTATCTCTTCGGCGACGTGCGGTTCGAGCAGGACGTACTCGATCCCGCCCTGCTGGTCGGCTACGTGACCTTTAAAAAGGGCGAGCCGCTCGACGTAAACAAGGTGCTGGAGCTGCAAAACTCGCTCTCGGACAGCCCGTACTGGAGTCGGGTCGAGGTGGTCACCCGGCAGGAAGAGGCTGAAGGGCTGGAAGTGCCGATCCAGGTCAACCTGGTACCGGCCAAGACCATGCGCTTTTCCGGCGGGGCCGGCTATGGGACGGACACCGGCCCGCGCGTCTCCGGCGCCTGGGAGCTGCGCCGAATCAACCGCCGCGGGCACCGCGGCGAGGTGGCGATCAAGGTGTCCGAGATCGAGCAGAGCCTGGAGGCCAGCTACCAGATCCCCGGCGCTTTTCCCCGAACCGACGTCCTGTCGCTCAACACGGCCTACGCCCGAAAGATCACCGATACGAGCGAAAGCGAGACCGGGTTGATCGGCGCCCAGCGCACCCAGACGCGCGGCGGCTGGCGCGAGGCGCTGTCGCTCGCCTTCCAGCGCGAGGATTTCACGGTCGGCCTCGACTCTGGCATCTCGAACCTGGTCGTACCGGGGGTGAGCTACGAACGGGTGAGGGCCGACGACCGGATCTTCACCACGCGCGGCTACCGGCTGTTCGGCTCGCTCCAGGGCGCTTCGGCGAGCGCCCTTTCCGACTCGTCGTTTCTCCAGGCTTCGATCGAAGGCAAGGCGATCCGCACGGTCGGCGCGAGAAACCGCCTGATCGGCCGCGCCCAGGTGGGCTATACGACGACCGACGAATTCCGCGAGCTGCCGCCGCGGTTCCGCTTCTTCGCGGGCGGCGACCGGAGCGTGAGGGGCTATGCCTATCAAGGCCTGGGGGAGCCGGACACGGCGGGCAACGTGATCGGCGGCGAGGCGCTTCTGACCGGCAGCCTCGAATACGAGTTCCGCCTGAACGACATCCGCGTCTTCAACAAGTTCAGCCTCGAAAAGTTCGGCCTCGCGGCGTTTTACGACGCAGGCAACGCCTGCCACGACTTCTCCTGCGAGCTGGAGCAGGGCGCCGGAGTGGGGCTCCGTTGGCTCTCGCCGATCGGTCCGATTCGCGCCGACATCGCTTGGGCGCTGACCGAGCCGGGGCATCCGCTCCGCTTCCACCTCAACATCGGGCCGGATCTATGAGCGAGCCCGAGATCCCCGCGCCCGCCGAGGAAGCCCAAGAGCCTGCGCCGGATCGGCCGCCCAAGAAGCATCGCCTGCGGCGCTGGATTCTGGGGTTGCTCGCGCTCGGCCTGTTCGGGCTGATCCTGGTCGCCGGGCTGCTCTGGTATGGCGTTTCGACCGAGAACGGCACCCGCTTCCTGCTCGCCCGGCTTCCCGGCTTCATTCCCGGCAAGCTCTCGCTCGGCGGCCAGACCGGCCCGCTGATCGGCCCGCTCGCGTTGCGCGACGTGCGGTACGAAAACGCGGGCCTGCAAGTGCAGATCAAGAGCCTCGACCTCGACTGGAACCCTAAGAAGCTTCGGGCTCGGCAGCTCGACATCGAGAAGCTCCGCGTAGACGGCGTCCGCCTCGTCTTGCCGCCCTCGACGGACGACCGCCTGGCGCAGATCCATCTGCCGCTCAATTTGATCGTGCGCGACGCGCTGATCCAAGACCTGGAAATCGTTCAGACTCCCGGGCCGCCTCCCGCTTCGGGACCGACTCCGGTTCCCTCTCCTCCGTTCCGTCTAGACCGCATCGCGCTCGATGCCACCAGCGAGCGGCAGAGCGATGTGGTCCACGTCAAGAGCCTTGCGGTCGATGGCCCGACGTTCAATCTCCGCGCCCAGGGGGACCTCACCCCGGTGGGCGACTACAAGCTGGCGCTCGACACTCACGCGACCTGGCACGATCCGGCGCATCCGCCGTTCGAAGTCGCCGGCCGCCTGGACGGCACGCTCGAAAAGCTCCGGATCGACGCGCGGCTCTCCCGGCCGTTCGTGGCGCAGGTCCGGGGCGACGTGCTGACTCCCATGCGCGACGTGGGCCTCGATCTTTCCGCCCACGTCGAGGACTTCGACCCCCGCGTGATCGATCCGACCTACCCGGCGGCCCGCATCCGCAAGGCGGATCTGGCGATTCGCGGCACGCTCGACGACTTCGCTTCGAACGGTCTGGTGATCGGAACCTACGAAGGCGTCGCGTCCGGCGCGGTCGATTACCGCCTGACCAAGAAAGGCGATGAGATCGCGGTCGAGAGGGTTCGATTGACGACCGACGCGAACGCCGTGATCGAAGCCCGCGGCAAGGTGACACTCGCGGAATCCCCGCAAACCTCGGACGACACCCGGTTCGACCTCGCCGCCACCTGGCAGCGCCTGGCGTTTCCGCTCGAAGGGGGCGCCCCCGTCGTCGTCAGCCGAACGGGAAAAGGCACCCTCCGAGGCACCCTCAAGGATTACCAGCTCGACGTGGACGCTCAGCTCTCCGGGCCGAACGTTCCCCCCGGCCGTTGGGTGGTCGCGGGACAGGGCAACACGGTGAAGATGGACATCCGTTCCCTTCGCGCCGACCTGCTGCGCGGACAGCTCACGGCGACCGGCACGGTGGGCTGGAAACCCGAAGTTTCCTGGAAGATCCGGACCACCGGCACCGGGCTCGACCCGTCGGCGTTCGCCGCGGTCTCCCCCGCCGCCAAGGACTACTCGGGGCGGATCGACTTTACGGCCTCTTCCTCCGGCACGATGCGCGACGCCGGACCGTTCGGCAAGGTGGATCTCGAATCTTTGAGCGGCCAGATCCGCGGCAATCCGCTCGACGGCCGCATCCATCTGGAATTGGCGGGCGACCGCTACCGCCTGCCGCGCCTCGACCTACGCTCCGGCACCGCGCGGCTCACCGCGGCCGGGTCGTTTACCGCGGACGTGGCCGACCTTGAATGGAAGCTCGATGCGCCGAACCTTTCCGAGGCTCTCCCCCAGAGCGGCGGCTCGCTCGTCGCCCAAGGGCACCTCGATGGACCCTGGGCCACGCCGCGGGTACGCGCCACGGCCGAGGGAAACTCGCTCGTGATCTCCACGTCGAGCATCGAGTCAATGAAGCTCGCGGCGGACGTCGATCTGCGAGCCCGCGGCCGGATCTCGATCGATCTCGACGCACGCCAAGTCGCCTCCGGCGAGCGGCGCTTCGAGACGGTTACTCTTAAGGGCGCGGGCACCCGGGATGCGCACGAGATCCGGCTCGCGGTCGCGGCGCCCGAAGGAACGCTCGATCTTTCACTCGCCGGGGGGCTCGACGGCAACACGACCTGGAACGGCACGATCCGCCGGCTCGACTTGAAGAACGATCAGACCGGCGCCTGGGGCCTCGCCGGACCGGCCCAGCTCACCGCGGGCACCGCGCGGGCCACCCTTCGCGATTTCTGCTGGACCTCCGGTGCGGCCCGCCTATGCGCTCAAGGAGATTGGTCGAAGACCGGGCCGTGGAGCGCGTCCGGCACCGTCGCCGACCTGCCGTTCTCGCTGTTCCAGCCGTTCCTGCCGCCCGATCTGGAAATCACCGGGGCCACGAACGGCACGTTTAGAGGATCCGGATCGGCCGCGGGCGTCGTCAACGCCGATCTCGACTTGGCTCCGGGACCGGGCGAGATTCGCTATCCGACGGAGAGCGGCGACCTGGCCACGATTCGCTTCGAGCGCGGAATCGTCCGCGCCAAGGCCGGCGCGGAGGGCTTGACCGGCCACGCCGAGCTGACCTTCGTCGATACCGGAAATATCCGCGCCGATCTCGATCTGCCGCGTTTCAATCTGGTCGGCGCGCCGCTCGAAACCCAGACGCTCGGCGGCCGGATCGTCGCCGACTTTTCGAACCTAGCATTGCTCGAAGCGTTCGTGCCCGACCTCTCCGACCCGCGCGGCGCCTTGACCGCGGACCTGACGCTCGGAGGGACGGTCGCCAAGCCGACCGTCCGCGGCACCGCGAAGCTCGAACGCGGCCAGGTGGACGTTCCGGAATATGGCCTGGAGCTGCGCCAGATCGAGATTGCCGCAACAAGCGCAGGAGAAGGCCCGATCGCGATCCGCGGCGGTCTCCGCTCCGGCGCTGGAAATCTCACCCTCGCCGGAACCGTCGCGCTCGATGGAGCCTCAAGCCGGCTGACCGTCGAGGGGAAACGATTCCAGGCGATCAACACCAAGGAGATTGAAGCGGTCATCTCGCCCAAAATCGAGATCGCGATGCTGGGATCGCGGATCGACGTGACCGGCGAGGTCGAAGTGCCGGAGGCCACGTTCGAGCAGGAGAAACGCAAACCGGCTCCCGTGCCGGTCTCGTCGGACGTGGTGATCCTGCCTCCTTCCGCGGAGGTCGTGCAGACCGTCGCCACCGCCGCCACGGTGCCGACCGAAATTCACGCCCGGGTCCGCGTGATCCTGGGCGACAAGGTTTCGATCAAAGCGCTCGGTTTCAGCGGCAAGCCGAAGGGCAGTCTGCTGCTGATCGAGGAACCCGGCAAGCCGACCTCCGCGGTCGGCGAACTGACGATCGAAGACGGGATCTACAAGTCCTACGGCCAGGATTTGAAACTCGAACGCGGCCGGCTGATTTTCGCCGGAGGGCCGATCGACAACCCCGGGCTCGACCTGAAGGCGTTCCGCAAGGCGAGCGACGGCACGATCGCGGGAATCAACGTCCGCGGCACGCTCCGCTCGCCCCAGACCACTCTCTACTCCGAGCCCGCGATGGGTGAAAGCGAGGCGCTCGCCTACCTCCTCCTCGGCCATCCGCTCGGCCAATCGACGGGGGAAGAGGGCGACCTGCTCGCCAATGCCGCGAACAGTCTGGGGCTCAAAGGCGGCAATCTGCTCGCCAAGAAGCTCGCCGCCCGCTTCGGTCTCGAAGAGGCGCGAATCGAATCGACAGGCGGCTTGAAGGAAGCCTCGGTGGTGGTCGGCAAATACCTCTCGCCGCGCCTCTACGTCAGCTACGGCCTCGGCCTCTTCGAACCCGTCAGCACCTTCCGCATCCGCTACCTGCTGGGCCGCGACTGGTCGCTCCAGGCCGAACAATCGAGCACCGCAACGGGGGCGGACATCCTCTACAGCGTCGAACGCGGCAAAGGCGCGAAGACCCCGCCGCCGGTTAAGGACCAACCGGAATAGGGTAGGGTGAACGGATGCTGCCGGAGGATCGCGGCGGCGCCCAGAGGCTCGATTCCCGTCGCCACTCGCCTCGACCAACTCCCCCGATCTGCTCGCGATACTGCTCCGCCGAAAGGTGTTGCCAGCTCACGATTTCGGTCTCGGCGAACTGCCGGGCACCGCTCCTCACCACGCTCGCGATCAAGTTCTCGGCTTCCCCGCTCTCCGACGGCCTTGCCGGCCATGTACCTTCCGTGGTACACGTGAGGCGTGGTGAGTCATGGCTGAGCACACTTCCCGGAACCGGCTGATCTCGCCATTGCGCGGAAGCGCCTGAAGGAGTTGAAGTCATGAGCAAGCGACATCACGGCAGCACCCTTGACGACTTCCTCAGAGAGGAAGGGACGTTCGAGGAAAATCAAGCCCTCGCGATCAAAGAAGTTGTCGTGTGGCAGTTGACTGACGCAATGCAAGAACGGTCACTCAGCAAGTCTCGCCTTGCCGTGCTACTTGGAACCAGCCGATCTCAAGTCGACAGACTTCTGGACCCAACACGCGATGTCACGCTTTCCACGCTCCAGCGGGCGGCAGCACTGGTGGGGCGGAAACTTCAGATCGAGTTGGTCTGACAGGTCGCAAGTATCTCAAGCTGGCGGTGGGCGAGGTTCGTCGGAAACCGCCGCGCCTCCTCAACCCCCTCCCGCCGTACCGCGCTCTCGTACCGTATTCGAATCCACCCGCGCCGCCCTCGGCGCCCGCCGACGCTTGAATCTTCGTCCTCAAGCCCCCTTTTGCTCGATTTCTCGGAAACCGCCCTCTATCGTTGCGGCGTGGGGCGGATCGCAACCGGTCGGAGAAACCGTAAGAGGAGCGAACGAGATGTTCGGAAGAGGTCACTCGGCGGCTCTCGAACCACCGGCGGAACACCCTACAGGGGCAGAGGGTCCGGCGGGAATAACCGAAAATTTTACCTCGACGACCTCCGAGAATCCAAAGGCCCTGAGAGACGGGGGCCGTTTGCTAGGGTTTGCGGCGTCGGAAGGAACCGAGCGGACATGCGGAGGAAGAGGCGATGAAACACCGAATACACCGCGCGAGGGCGCGGGACCAGGCGCCCGCCGGAGGGAAGAGCGATCCTCCCCGAAAAGTGGTGCTCCCGCGGCAGGGACCAGCGATCCCGAGGCAAGGACCAGCGTTCCCGCGGCAGGGACCAGCGATCCCGCGGCAAGGACCAGTGGTCCCGCGGCAAGGACCAACGACTTTGGCCGAAAGACGCTGGTCCCGCGGGAAGGACCAGTGATCCCGCGGCAGGGATCAACGATTTTGGCGCAAAGCCGTTGGTCCCGGCGGAGGGAACGCTGGTCCCGCGGCAGGGAGCGGCGATTTCGGCCCAGAAACGGCGGTCCTAGGGCTCTGAAGACCGTCGCCGCGAGACAAAGGCTTCACCTGTGCCGGCCATTTCGGCCCGCACCGAAAGCCAAGGCCAAGGCTCTGGCGGAAGCCAAGGGGAGTGAAGGGCAGTCCGTGAGCGCCGAGGCCTGATCCGGCGTTCCAGGCCGGGAGAGGGGGCAATCCTCTCCCGGCCGTTGTTGTTGCGCGAGCCGGCTACGATTTCAACTGCACGAAAATCAAGATCGCGATCAACGCCGCCACGACTGCGAAGAAGATCTTGACCGCGCTCCAGGGGCGGGTGCCTGCGATCGTTCCGGTGAAGCCGTTCACCAGCACCTGGAAGACCCGGGCGCCGTAGGTGTAGGAGACCAACCAGAGCGGCACCAGGAGATGTTTGAAGGTCTGGCCCGAGTAGTCGGCCTGGACCCTCAGGTTGCGGTGGGTGTCGCCCGGGATCTGCGCGGCGCAGAGGTCTCGCAACCGGGCATCCATGTCCGTCCGCGCATGTTCGGCCGCGGCGACCAGATCGATCTGGTACTGCTCGACCACCCATCCGGAGACGTAGCCCGGATCGTAGGGGACTACCGAAGCGGTCGGGTAGGGTTCGATCTTCCGCAACAGGTCGATCTGCACTCCCTTGGTCGCCGGCACCGGCACGTCGTCGAAGAAATGATCGAGGGCACCCGAGGCGGGCACCCAGCGCACCTTCCGCACCCGCTCGGTTTTGCCGTTGCGGACCTCGTTCTCGTAGTAGTAGTGGCCGGCCTCGGCGGTCCAGGTCGCGGCCACCTGGGCATCGAAGGTCCAGTAGGGAATGTAGAGCCCGTGCACTCGATCGGTGAGCGCCGCCTTCTTCAATTTGTTCGGCGCAAACCAGAGGCTGCCGTACCAGCGGCGAACGCTCTCGCGCACGGTCGATTCGGCGATTTTGAACGGCAGCAAACTCTCCGGAGTGATCGGCGAGCGCGTGGCGGTCTGCGGTACGATTTGCGGCGAGCCGCAGAACTCGCAGTTTTGCGCCACGCGCGTCGAATCGAACAGGGAGATCGCCTTGCAGGCCTGGCACTGTACGGCCGTGCGCCCGGCGTCCCACCCTTTGCGATCGGCCGGCAGATTGCGCAAAGCGGTCGCGAGGTCGTGCTCTTTGACCACCGTGCCGTCGGCGGCCAATTTCGCCGGGGAGACCGCCCCGCAGTACGGGCAGACTAAGGCCTGCTTGGCGGGATTCCAAGCGGCCTCCGCGCCGCACGCCGGGCAGGCGTGTTTGGCGAGCGCGGAGATTTCCAGCGGTTCCGGCGGGGCCGGAGTCACGGACGTTTCAGACATATGCGACTCCGGCCCCCCCCCCTTATCGGATCAATCGGATCAATCGGGTCAACTGGATCAAGCGGGTCAAGCGTTCAGAAACGCATCGAGCGCGGCGCGCGTGATGCGATAGGCGGTGCCAATCTTCTTCGCTTTCAAGTCGCCCGACTCGATGGTCGCGATCACGTCGGCCTCGGTGACGCCGAGCGCCGTCGCCGCATCCGCCGGGGTCAACAGCTCGGGCAGACCGGGAGCGGCCGGCGCGGCCGGGGGCACAGCGCCCGCCGCCGGGGTCGAACCGAGCACGCCGCCCTGCTGCTGCATCATCTGCTGCGCCATCGCGAGCCCGACCGCCAGCTCGGTCGCGGCTCCCCCGGCGCCGCCCCCCTGCGCCATCCCCTGCGCCATCTGGAACTTCACGTAGTCGTTCAGGTTGCCGACCGCGCCCATGCTGGAGCGCTTGTCGATCGCCGCTTCGACTTCGGGCGGCACGGAAGCGTTTTCAAGAACGAAGCTCGCCATCTCGATGCCGTACTTCGCCGTGAGCAGCGGGTTGATCAGCGGCAGGAGCGCCTCGCCGAGATCCTGGTAGCGGGTCGCGAGGTCGAGCACGGGGATCTTGGCGGTCGCCAAGGCATCCGAAAACACGCTCACCAACCGCGAGCGCATCACGTCGGCGAACTCTTCGAGCCGAAAGTTCTGGTCCGAGCCCGCGACCTCTTTCAAGAACAGCTTCGGCTCGACGATCCGGAAGTCGTAGGTGCCGAACGCGCGCACCCGCACGATGCCGAAATCGGCGTCGCGCATCATGATCGGGTTCGAGGTGCCCCACTTGTTGCCGGTGAAAAGCCGCGTGGTGACGTAGTAGACGTCGGCTTTAAACGGCGACTGGAAGGCGTACTTCCAAGACTTCAGACTGGTCAAGACGGGTATGTTGTCGGTCGTGAGCGTGTGCTTGCCCGGCCCGAACAGGTCGCCGAACTCGCCCACGTAGACGAACTGCGCCACCTGCGACTCCCGCACGATCAACTGCGCGCCGTTCTTGATCTCCTTGTCCTCGTCCGGATACCGGAACGACAAAGTGTCGCGCGAGTCGTCGGTCCACTCGATGACATCGATGAACTGGCCCTTCAAGAAATCGGTCAAACCCATGGGGTGCTCCTCGGGCTAATTGGAAGTCGTATTCAATAACGGGACCCGCGGCATCCGGATCGGCACGTCGGTCGGAGATTCTATCCGGTTCGGGGGATGCAATCGATGTTCGCGCCCCCTCCTCGATCCTCCCCCACAAGGGGGGAGGAAGAACAGCGCGCACGTCCAAGAAGCAGAAACTTGAAAAACGGTAGGGCTTCGACAGAGATCCCCGCCCAGCAAGCCGCCCAAAGTCGTCCCTCCCCCCTTGCGGGGGAGGATAGGAGGGGGGTCAAGCAAGCTCCGGGCGACGGATCACCAAGGATCCCGCGTCAGGGTCGCCAGATGAAGGGCCTCCAGAAAGGGATCGGGCGTCTGGTCGACTTTCTCGTAGACTCGGTCGAGCGACTCTGTGATGCCGTTCCGTTTCTGCGCCTGGACGAATTCCCGGATGGCCGTGGCATAGAGCTGGCTTCGGGAGATGCCCATCTCCGCCGCCATCGCCTCGGCGGACTCGAAGAGGGGGTCGGGTAGCGAAATGGCCGTCTTCATGGGGCTGGCATAACTCGGTTGTATCGCTAACCCTCGCGCAGGGCCTCTACCGACCGAGGAGGGGTCTCACGCTCCACCGCTCGCGCCAGCGCAGCGAACAGCCGAGCCGCGTTGCGCGGCGAGCGGAGTTCGTGAAGAGTCTGCTCCAAGCTACGAAGCTCGGAAGCCGCGATGAGCACGACATCTTCTGCGCCCCGCCGACGGATGACGACCGGTTCCAGCGTGGACGTCGCCTAGTCACAGAGTGACGCGAGGTTCGCTTGGGCGTGAGCGTAGGTGGTATCCATGGCAGAACCTCAAAGTAGTGGAAGAATGGACGCCTCCGTCATCCCGAGCGAGAGCGAGGGATCTGGGGGGCGGCCGGCCTTAAATCCCCTCGCATCATAGGGCAGTTCTTTTTGACTAGCCGTCATAGACTTTCCCTGTAGCCTAAGGTAGCGAGAGATAGCCCCGATGAGCAACAACCCCCTGGACGAAATCGATCCGCAGATCCTCGGCAGCCGATTGCGCCAAGGGCGCGAGGCCCGCGGCTTGACGCTGGAACAAGCCGCCGATCAATCCGGAATGACCTTCGAGGCGATCGTGGCCAGCGAGAAGAGTGATCAACGAATTCGCCCCGAGGAGCTTCTGTCGCTGTCAACGTTGTACGAATGCCGACTCTGGATACTATGCAGAGGGGAGAGTTCCCCGCGGTGCGCAAGGCGATGGAGGCTTTGGGTCCGATCAAAGCCGATGAGCCCCTCCCTCCGCAGTACGTGTCGCTCGCCGTCAAGGCCTGGAAGCGGACCTGACAGAGAAGGGGTTTTTCGAAGCGAGGAACCTCAACTACCACGGCCTGAAGCTCTTCTCTATTTCGCTACTGTGGCGCTCTCATGTCACTACCCATGAGTTCTTCGCAAAAGTGAAACTCGGGCCGCGGGAGGATTGCGCCAGAGAAAGGCTCCTCTCAGAGAACCCAGGAAGATTAGAGGACTTTGCGGTTTTTCTCGTGAGATACGACCATCCCCTTGCCATAGTGATGCCTAACCCGCATCAAACTTTCGCCTCTTCTGGCGCGAGCTATTTCAGATTCCGCCTGGCGAGTTACGTAGCGTTGATAAAAGTCGACAAGAGTCCGATTGATATCGATCTGGAGCCCTTCGCCCTGGCACCAGTGCGCCCACTCATCGTACGGCTTAGCGATTTCATTAGCACCAATGAGTTCAGGGTCATCGGGAATTCCATATCCAAGATGGCTTGGTGAACTCGCGGCGTGGACGGGAGGACCGTGAACCCCGTCCTCGGCGATTCGATCCTGATGCTCCCGGGCGACAAACAGGAAGTCGGGCTGGACGACGGTCGTCTTCGAGAGCACAACGTCCGTGGGAGCAAAGAGCACAGTCCCGATCGGCGAAGTGGCGAGGAAATTGAAAATGGTCGCGAACAGCCGCCCGAGAAGCGTCTGGTGCGTCACGGTCGGCGCGAGTGTCATCAGGAACTCGCCCTCGATCAGCTCGCAACGCGGGCTGTCCTCCGGCAGGAGGAGGTAGTCGTCGTAGGTGAACGACTGCGAGTGGAGGAGTTCGGCCATGGGTCGCAGCATACCGCCGGGTTTCCCTGACTGAACGGCGGAGCAAGAGAGGAGCCAGAGCCCCCCACCTTGACACCTCAGCTTTCTGTAGCTACATTTCGACCATGGCGACGTGGGACGAAGCGAAGCGTCGAGCCAACCTCGTCCATCACGGCCTAGATTTTGATGGCTGCGAGGAGGTCTTCGACTATCCCGTGGTAACCCGAGAGGATGTTCGCGAGGAGTACGGAGAACTTCGCATCAGCCTCTTCGGCTATTTGCGTGGTTGCATCGTCCACATGACTTACACGGAGCGCGAAGACGAGGTCCACGTCATCTCGCTTCGGGAGGCGACCCCATATGAAACACGCTCGTACTTTGCATCCCTTCCCCACTAGCCCCGAGGAAATCGAGGCCATGATCGCAAGGGCTCCGGCGCGAGTTGTCGACCCGGAATGCCCCTATGACCCGAACGATGCCGCCGCGGTCGAAGCCTTCTGGAAGACAGGGACCGTGCGCCAGCCCGGCCAACGCGGCCCGGGCATGAAACCCAAGAAGGTTCTGCTGTCCGTGAGGTACAGCCCGGAGGTCGTGGAGTTCTTCAAAGCTACCGGCGAAGGCTGGCAGGCACGAATGGACGAGGCACTGAAAGAGTGGATGGCGGTCCGTCGGTCGGCCTGAGCGCTCGACCGCCGGCCCAGACCTCTCGCCTGCAAGGGGCGTTTCGCTCAAGACTCCGGGCAATGAACCCCCTCCAAGAACGCGTTCAGCGAGCCGTCCGCGAGGATGTCGGTATTGCGCCCTATGACGTGCGCTGGCCCGATCTGTTCCGGCGCGAGGCGGAGCATCTTGGTTCATGTGTTCCAGCGGGGCTCATCCGGCGGATCGAGCATTTCGGCAGCACCGCCGTTCCCGGGCTCGCCGCCAAGCCGATCGTGGATATGCTCGTAGGGGTCAGCAGCCTGCGCGCGGCCCGAACCGAGATTGCGCCCATCCTCGAAGCCCAGGGCTACGACTACTACTGGCGCCCGAGCTTCGGAGACGACATCCCGCCGTGGTATGCCTTCTTCATCAAGCGCAACGACCGTGGCGTCCGCACGCATCACCTTCACATGATGACCCGGCGGCGGACGTTTCAAGAGCACTGGGAACGCCTTCTCTTCCGCGACTACCTCATCGCGCACCCGCAGACGGCACGCGCCTACGAGCGCCTCAAGATCGAGCTCGCCACCGCCTACCCAAACGACCGGGTCGCCTACACCGACGGCAAGACCGCGTTCATTCAGCGCATGACAGCCCAGGCAAAGAAGGCCCGATGATCCGCTCTCGCTCGGGATGACGGTGACCGGCGGATTCCGCAACCAACCCTTGACAACCCAACCGGTCCGGGTTGACAATAGCCCTCGCAGAAAATAGTACTTTCGATCCATTCGTGCTCGCCGCGAGCGTACCTCTCGTCTGCCGATAGCCTTTACCGAGACTTGAACGAACGCCACCGGATCACAACGCCGACCGTTGCCAAGTTGCAGTGGCGACAGTGGTTTTGAGGTCGCCACCATCTCGCGATTACGGCTATCGGCGCGCAATTATCGTAACCGTGCCCGCCACAGTGGTAATACTTTTCCAACAGTGACAATCCCGCCAAGATAGCGGTGACCGCCGCGACGATTACCGTAATCGCAGCGCGATAGCGGTAGATTTCTCCGCGATCGCCGTAATCGCGGCGCCGTGGCCGTTAAAATTTCCACGATAGCGGCAGTTGCCGCGCACCCCAGAACCCCTAAACGCTTGAGGGAAAAGAGTTTTCCCCTCAAGCACGGACCTACTCGACCGCCAGCTTGATCCGCCGGCTGCGAAACGCCGGTGGATTCGGGCAGAGGTCGCCGTCGTCGCTCAGGATCATCAGTTCGTTGGGCGCGGCGGGGTCGAAGAAGGCCGCTTCGGCGATCAGGGAGCCCAGATCGACGTTTGCGATCGGCTTCGGCGGTTCGCTGGGTTTGCCGGACCAGCGGTAGGCCTGGAAGTGGCCTCCGTCCTCGAAGGAGCCGGCGAGGATCACGTAGGCCTTGGCGGCCGGCCAGTACTCCAGACTGCGGATTCCGAGGCCTTTGAGGTCGAGCAGGATCGGGGCGTCGAAGGCGGGCTTGGCGCCGGCCAGCACCTTCCACGGGTTTTTCAAGGTTGCGATCAGCGCCTTCTTCTCTGGAATGGGGTTGCGGAAGCCGATCAGCAGCTCCCCCTGCGCGGAGGCCGCCAGCCCTTCGATGTTCAACCCGCCCGGAACCGTCGGAGGAAGTTTCGCGGCATCCATCAGGTGGAGCGGCGCGTAGCGACTATCTTTCTCGAGATCTTCGATCAAAGTGAGATAGGGCTTGCCTACCGCCTTCAAGGTGTGGCTGCCGGCTTTGACCTTGACGGCGAACAGGCGGTGGCGGTCGAGATCCTCCTCGCCGTTGTTCTTTCGGCTGTGCGAGCCCAGCCAGTAGATCGTGTCGCCGACTCGCGCCGCGCCTTCGAGGTCCGCCTTCTTCTTGAGACCGGGAAGGGCGGAGATCTTGACGATCTCGGGCTCGCCGGGCGCATCCTTCTTGTAGATCCGGAGGTCTTTCTGGTCGTCATCCCCGACGATGAACAGCCCCGGTTCGAGCATCACGGCGGCCGAGGCCTCGCAGGTGCCGGGGTAGAGAACGACCGCCGGAGGCGTAGCAGGGGCCTGAGCGCGCGCCGCCCCTGCTACGAGGAGTCCGAGAACCAGGGATTGGAAGATCTTGTTGCTCATGGCGTCTCCGATCGTAAAGACATACCGATTCTAGCGAAGGTAGACGACCACGGTACCCGATTTCCTTCCGAGACGGCGTCGCCGGCACCTACCTCTACGGTTGAACCTCGAACGCCCCGATGTCGGTGCCGAGACCCACGGTGCGGGCAAAGCCCGGACCGCGTTGGTCCGTGAAGAGAGTCCACGGGGCGAACCCTGAGTTGATCGCCGGGCTGCCCGAAAGCAGCGGGATGGTCTGGGTCAGCCCGCCGTTGTTGCTCAAGACGCCAATCCCCGGCGAGGTGACGCCACAGAGGTTGGCGCCGCCTAAGGTCGTAGTGGCGCAGACCACTCCCGCGGGCAGGTCCGCCGCGTCCGTGTCGAACAAGTTGTAGCTCGCGGTGACGGAGAGCGCAGCCGCGTCGGACCGGTCGTTGTTGGCGAACAGGTTCGAGCGCAGCACGAGGGACGACGCGCCGACCGAAACCACCGCGCCGCTGCCGCCGTTCCCCCCCACCTGCGCGTTGTCGAAGAACGTCGAGTTGCGCACGGTGATCGGAACCTCGTTGCTGTAGATGACCTCCCCGGTCGAGGAGGAATTGCCGACGAACGTGCAGTTCTCGACCAGCCCTTTGCCTGCGTTCGAAAAGAAATTGATCGCCGCGCCGCCGTTCCAACGGTCGGAGTTGTTGCGGAACAAACTGCGCCGCACGGTCCAGGGGCCCGGATAGAGGAGCACGGCCGCGGCTCCCAGGTGAACACCGATGTTGTCGCTGAATTCGCAGTCCTCGATCAACGCTTCGCCGAAATGCCAGAGCGCCCCCGTGTCGGACTGGTTGAAGCGGAACCGGGTGCGGCGGAGCGTCAGCGTGCCATACGACGAAATGGCCGCGCCGCGCGATGCTACGTCCATCGGGGCCGCATTGGCGAAGAACTCCGAGTCTTCAACCACAATCGTCGTCGGGGGACCTTGCTGGGAACCCCCGGTGTCCATGCGAATGCCACCGCCCTGGGCGTTCCAGCCCCCGGGAGGAGCAGAGCCGAACCCGCTTCGGATCGTGAGCGCGCGCACCGTCAGGACGGGCGGCCGGAGCAGGTCGAGCACGAGGACCGACATCACCTTGCCGCCGGAGATCGCGAGCAGGCTCGCGCCCGGACCTTGCAAAGTGAGCGCGGGTTCCGTCAGCCGGAGCTCACCCAGGGCGAGATTGAGCGGCAGGGTCCCGGTGACGCCGGATGCGAATTCGATCGTGTCGGCGCCGGGGTCGAACACACCACACTCGTTGCTCCCTTTTTGGTCCGATGAGTTGTGCGCGAAGATGGCCTCGCGCAGGGAACAGCCGTCGCCGACGGTCCAGCTGTCGATCAAGTGATCGACTTTGTAGGTGGCGGCGCAAAGCGGGCCGGCGAACCCGCTGACGAAAAGGCACGCGAAGAATCCATTGAACCGCAACGACCGGAGACGAACTGCTGTGAACCGATGATTTCCGTGCATGTTCCTCTCCTCTTCGATGTGTCGTTAAGCGACCTACGGAGGACCGAACGCGAACAGCACCGACCGCTCGTTCGTCTGGGCCACCACGTAGAGGCGACCTGCAGCGTCGAGCGCCGGGCTCGAGGTGCGGAAATGTTCGTCGCGCAGAGCGTGCGTCAGGCTCAACAGGTCGTGGCTCCAAATCCCGAGCTCTTCGAAATGCGGGACCACCACTTCATTCAGGCTCGAGGCCACGCCGCCCACCGAGCTTCCCTTGAGGAACGGCTGCGGCCGCGCCGTCCCGAGCAGCCCGCCGGTCGTCGGCTTGAGAAAATGGACCCGGTAGTCGGACGGCACGATCCAAGCATCCGGCGCGAGGGCCGGCGGATGCATCGCCGGTTCGATCGTGTCGTAGGACCACTTGAGAGTTCGGGTGACGGCATCGTAGACCCGCACACGGTGACCGCTGGTACCCAGCGCGATCAAACCCTCGGGAGTGACTGCGGGGCTCGACAGGCGCGTTCCATCGGAATCGACCTTCGTGCCCCAGCGCTTGACCAGTCGATCGGCGGCGGCGGCGGCGGGGCTGAACTGGAATACGTCCAGACTCACCGCGCAATTGTGGTCGGTGACCGCGACGAGCGGTCTCGAAGGAGTCGCCAGATCGCGGATGTTCGAGTCCATGATCGCGGGGGTGGAATCGGGCCAACCGTAGGTCTCATAGAGCGGTGGGACCGAGCCGACCGTAGGCCAGAAGCTGGTCAGAACATCCCAAAGATCGGTGATCTCCCAACCGAGACCCCCTCCGATGTCGATACACCAGTTCCCGGTCTGGTGCCGAGCGAAGATCCGGCCCTCGCCGTCGTAGACGAGCAGCTCGTGGAAGCTCTCAGGGGCAGCCGTGGTCAGGTCGATGTCGATCGTGTAGCGCCCATGAACGAAGAGGAACGAAAGGCCGTTCAAAGTCCAGATCTTGACCGACCCCGAAGCGCTGCTCGGTTCGCCTGATCTGCGCTGCGGTAGATCGACCTGCCAGACCAGGCCACAATTGGGCGTCAACCGCGCCAGTGCCGTTTGGTTGGCCTCGCCAAAAGGCCGCGTGACGAGGATCGCGATGTCGCCGTTCGGGAAGATCGCCGGCGTCGAGGTGATCGTCGAATTCCTGAAGCTCCGCGAGCAGTGGAAGTCGCCGTTCGGCAGCAGCGACCAGAACGTTCCGTTGGCCGTGCCCACGTAGATCGTGCCGCTCTTGGAGTCGACCGACGGACCGCCCGCGCTGACCGCACCGTCCAGCTGGAACGCCCAGCGCGGTGCCACGGGAACGTGGGTCGTGATGTTGACGAAGCTGGTGTTCGCCAGATTGCCGTACGCCTGGTCCCAACCTCCTTGCGCTCGAACCGGCGTCGCGGCGGCGAGAAGTCCAACCAGAATCCCCAGACCGGCCGAGGCCGGCCGGGTCCAACTCGAACGTATACCCATCGCTCTCTCCTTTGGCCATGAAACCGTGGCGCAGAGAGAGGCGGGAAATTGGGGAAAAAGGGGCCAGGCGGTCGAATCCTCCTACTTGCCCGACCGCTTCTTGAACGACCAGGTGAACGCGAAGTGGGCGGCGACCGCGCCGTCGGGCAGGAGACCGATCGTCTCGGCGCGCACGGTCTGCGGCTCGCCGGTCTCGATCGCGCGGGCGACCGCCTCAGCGATCGCCGGCCCGGCCTCGCAGGTAAACGTCACCCGGGCGCCCGCCTTCTTCTCGAACGTCGCTTCGAGGCCGACGATCAGGAGCGCCACCGGCGCTTTCGAAGCCTCGATCGCCGCCATCGCGAGCGCTCCGGTCGAAAGCTCCGCCGCCATCGCCTGCGCCGCGAAGTAGATCGAGCGAAACGGGTTGGTCGTCCGCCAACCGTAGGGGAGCGAGACCCGGCAGCGCGCGGCGCTGATCTCGTCGATCCGCAAGCCGGCAAACAGGGCCAGTGGGAGCTTGGCGAGAAAGAACAGCCGCATCAGAGAGCGCGACCGCGTCTGCCGCAGGAACTTGGAATCCGACCCCACCGGCGTCGCCTCAGCGGCCATGGTCGAACAGTCCGGTCGCCGAATCGAGTCGGCGGTAGTACTCGAGAGCGCTTTCCACCACGGCCCGCCCCCGGACCAGCGCCCGCCGACCCGAAAGCGCGGTCTCCTCGACCGCGATCTGGCACTCTTCGAGCCCGCGGACCAAACCCGCGAGGTTGGGCGCCCACTTGTTGGTGTGGTCGCCGCCGAGCGAGGCGCGCGGATAGAACTGCCAGAGCGGAGTGTCCATCTCGCCGACGCCCGGCCCCGCCACCACTTCGGTCTCGACGAAGACCAGCGCCCCGGGGCGCGCGACGCTCCTCACCTTGTCGAGGGCGAGCAGAGGGTTGCGCAGGTGATAGAGCACGCCCAGAAACAAGACCAGGTCGAACGTACCGAAGCGCTCCGGTTCGAGGTCGTAGACGTTGGCGACGAGGTACTCCATCGGGCTGCCCAGAATGCCGGCGGCGATCGAAAAACCGGTCATGTCCGGAGCGGCATAGTCGATGCCGGTGACCGTGGCGCCGCGCTTCTCCATCTCGAAACCGAAAAACCCGTCGCGACAACCGACGTCGAGCACCCGCAAGCCCTTCAAATCTTTGGGCAGGCCGAGCGCATCCATCGTGGCGAGCGCGCTCGGCGAGGCGTGCGGGCCGGGGGTGAATACGCCGGGGGAGAGCTCGATCTGGTGGTACCAATCGCGATGCCGGGCAATCAGCGCGCGAATCTCATCAGGAGAGGTGGAAGTGGGCTCGGGCATCGGAGCAGTTTAACATCGGCCGACCGGTCCCAGCGAACCGGGACACACTTGATGATGGCGTATACGCTATCATCGCTTCGTGTTCATCGTACTCGACACCAGCGTCTTCGTCTCGGCTCTGATTGGCCCGAGAGGGGCAAGCCGCGAGGTTTTGGGCGCCTGTCTCAAGCGCCGCCTCCACCCGCTGATGGGAACTGCCCTCTTCGCGGAGTACGAGTCGCTCCTGTCTCGATCCACGCTGTTCGAAAAATCTCACCTCGAGCCAGCCGAGCGAGAGTCCGTGCTGAACGGTTTCTTGAACGTCTGCCGGTGGACCAACATCTACTATGGGTGGCGACCGAACCTCCGGGACGAGGGAGACAACCACCTCATCGAGCTGGCCGTCGCCGGTGGCGCCGCGGCAATCGTGACCAAGAACCTCCGGGATCTGCGCTCCGGAGAACTGCACTTTCCCGGCCTCCGGATTCTAGGGCCAGACGAACTATTGAAGGAGATCTCGTAATGGCGACCCTGACGATTCGTCTCTCCGACGAGAAACATTCCCGGCTTCGGCAGCTGGCCGAACGCCGGAAGGTCAGCGTCAACAAGCTCATCGACGAGCTGTCGACCGTTGCGCTGGCAGAGTTCGACGCCGAAACCCGATTCCGTACCCGCGCCGCGCTGGGTTCTCCCGAGGAGGCCTTGCGCCTCCTAGATGAGCTCGATCGCCAAGCGACCGCAGCGACGATTTCGTCGGCGGATTGACCGCTAAACGGCGCGCTCCGCGAGTCAGAGCCAACGGATGGTAGTCTCCCCGGGACTCTCGAGAGGAACCCTAACCATGAACCGCGACGAGGTGCTCAGCTTCCTGTCTTCACACCGGCGGGAACTGGAGGAACGCTTCCGCATCGGCTCCCTCGCTCTCTTCGGGTCGACCGCTCGGAACGAATCCGGGCCGGGGAGCGATGTGGATCTCTTGGTGGAGTTCCGTGAAACGCCCGGGTTGACCGAGTACATGGGCCTTAAGTTTTGGCTGGAAGACAGCTTGGGCCGGCCCGTGGACCTAATCATGAAGAAGGCGCTGAAGCCGTGGGCAAAACCTGTCGTGGAGGCTGAGTCGATCCGTGTCGCGTAGTTGGGAGTTGTTCCTTCGCGACATGCTGGAGGCGGCCCAGAAGGTGGTCCGTTATTCATCCGAAGGCGAGATGGACGATTTCTTTGCCGACGAGATGGCCTATGACGCCACGCTGCGCAACCTAGAAATCGTGGGGGAAGCGGCGAAGAACATTCCCGAGGAGATTCGTCAGCGTTTCCCCGAAGTCGACTGGCGAGGCGTGGCGGGACTGCGAGACGTCTTGGCACACGCCTATTTCGCCATTGACGCGGAGACGCTCTGGAAGATCGTTCGGGCTGACATCCCTCGGCTATTGGACCTACTCGGGCAAATAGAGGAAAGGCTACCTAAGGCGGCAGACTGACCAGCCCGTACGGAGTGAAACCAAACGCCAAACGGCGCGCTCCGGACCAAAACGTCCGAGGCGCGCCGCTCGCTTCCTACACGGTTGTTTGAAGCGCCTACCGCTTGCCCACCAGGTAGGGAATCGCGGTCTTGATCGCGTCGCCGAGGATCGCGGCGGCTTTGGCGTCTCCCGTCGCGTCGTCGGTGGTCCAGTCTTCGGTGAACATTGCGACGCTGAATTGGTGGGTGAGGGAGGAGTAGTCGCCACTCCCGAAATCCCAGTTCCAGGCGAGGCCGATCCAGCTCTTCACTTTGTATTTGCCGCCGGCTTTGCCGCCCCAGGCTTGGAAGGCACCGGCCGCGGGGGGGGCGTAGGAGTTGTTCTTGTCGAGCTCGCGGACGAGATCCCCTTCGTCGAAAACGGTGAGCAGGTCGTGGTCGGCCACACTCCGGAAGAAGCGGCCTACCTCGGCCGGGGTGACCGAATTGGCGAGGGTGTTGTAGAACAGGTCGTAACGGCCGTCGTTGGTCACCGCCGAGCCGTTGATGTTGGCAAAGCAGGCGAGATCGGCCGCCGAGGAGTAGCTTAAGTCCCCCGCCCGGAACCAGCTCTCGAAACTGTGGCAGGGGACGGCATAGGCGCAGGCGTGGGCATTGCCCTGGATGCGCTTGTCGACCTGGCAGATGGTGGTGATCTCGCCGACGTTTTGCATTTCGGCTTTCTGGTCGAGAAACTTGTTGACCGCCAGCGCGCCATCGAAGCCATCGATCAGGCCGAACAGGCGATCGGTCGAGCAGCTGTCGCTGTTGTCGATCATGTGGTCGAGGTAGGTGGCGATCGTCTGGTCATCGCCGATGTCGGCCTTGGTGAAGCCGCGGGTCGTCTCGCCCCGCCAGTCGGTGGTGCGCAGCTGGTAGAGGTCGCCGGACGAAATTTCCGGCATCGAGACCGCCTTGGCCGCGATCAAGGTCTTGGCCGCCGAGGCGAGGTAGAACGGCTCGTGCGGATTGAACGCGATCCAGTTGCCAGTGGTGAGATCCTCGATGTAGAAGCCGACCGAACCCTTGCGGGCGTCGGTGCCCAGGGTGGTGTACTCGACGAGCTTCGCCTGAAGCGCGGCGATCTGGGCGCCGCTCAAGGTCACGTTGCCGGTGAGGACATTGCGCGCTTGGCGGCGGACCCAGATCGCGGAGAAACGAATCGCGCCGCCGGTCGTGTAGTAAGTGTCGAGATCGATCGCGACGTAGTTCGCCTTCTTTTGCGCGATGATCGCGGCCTGCATCTCCACGGCGGTCCGGTCGCGTAGCGAGATCCAGTTGTCGATCCCGGATTCGCGCACCCAGATTCCGGCGTAAAGCAGCGCGCCGCCTTTGACGTAGGCCGCGATGTCTACCGGATGGTAGCCGTGGTCCTTGTAGAACGTCCACCAACTCGCGTACTGGGCGGAGGTGAGATCGCGCCGGATCGGGGCATCGGTCAGGCCATCCTGCACCCAGACCGCCGCGTAGTAGTTCTGGCTGCCGACCTTGTAGCCGTTGATCCGGATCGGCCGGAAGCCCTGCGCCCCGTAGGTCGCCACGTTGGCGTCGAGCTGCGCCAGGGTGAGGATGCGGTGCGAGAAGAACGGTTTCTCGGTCGCGTCCTTGACGAAGATCACGTCGTAGTACGGCGTGCCGGAGACCACGTGGGCGTCGAGGTCGAGGACGCGGAAGTTCTGCGCAGTGAGCTGCTCCCAGAGAGTCTGGTAGGCCGTGGCGGTCATCCCCCGCTTCGAGGTCCACGACACGATCGTCGGATCTTTGTGCCAGAGGCCGGAGTAGCGGGTCGCGGCGCCCGATTTCTCGACGCCGGAGAGGTTCACCGGGGTGTAGCCGAGATTTTTCCAACGGTTCCAGGCGGCGCTGTAGTCGGCATCGACCACGCCACCCACCTCCTGGGCGAAGACGACCGGATTCGAAGCCCAAGGGCCGGTCGCCCGCGCGGGAGAGGCGATCAGGGCGAGTCCGGCGGCGGCGAACAGCGCCGCGGCGATCTTCTGGCGGGTCGGGTTCTGGATCCTGGCGTGCATGGCGTTCTCCTTAGGTTGGCTCGGGCCCTCGCGGGTCTCGTTCGGTTTCAAGAGGAGGAACGTGCGCTCCGGGCGGATTCCCTCACTCGTCGTAGAATCCGCCACGCGGCAGCGGAGAAGGCCTGATCTCTTCGTGGAGATTTCCCGATGGTGTCACCTGCGGTGTACGTTCGATGGCTTCTGGTCGCCCTGTTCCTGGCGGCTGCGCCCGCGGTCGCCTCAGGCGACTCGACCGACTCGACCGGAGCCCCGCGGTTCGCCGGCCGCCCCTTGGCCGACGCTCTGCGCGAGCTGCAAGCCGGGGGCCTCGCCATCGTCTACAGCGACCAGCTGGTGCGGCCGGAGATGAGGGTGCTGGCGGAACCGCGCACCCGTCGGCCGCGCGCGGTTCTGGACGAGATCTTGGCGCCCCACGAACTCGGGGTGGAGGAGGCGCCGGGCGGCGTGTTGGTGATCGTCGCGCGCAAGAGGGCGGACGCCGTGCCGGCCCAACCGGAAGCCCCGCCCAAGATCGAGCCCCACGTTTTGCCCCAGCCCTATTTCACCGAAGAAATCATCGTCCGGCCGAGCCGGATGTCGCTGCTCGAACAGCGCCCCGACTCTTCGCTCGCCTGGGGGCGCGAGGAGATCGACCGACTGCCGCAGCTCGGCGGCGATCTGTCGCGCACCCTTTCGCTGCTGCCCGGGATCGCCGCCAACGACGTCTCCGCCCAGTTCAGCGTCCACGGCGGCCGGCGCGACGAGGTCAAAATCACGCTCGACGGCCAGGAGCTGTACGAGGCCTATCACTTGAAGGATTACGATGGGGCGCTCTCGGTCGTCTCGGCGCGGAACTTGGCGAGTGCCAGTCTGCAGACCGGAGCGTATCCGGCGAGCGAAGGCGATCGGATGAGCGGTGTGCTCGACCTGCGGACGATCGAACCACCCGCCAAGCGGCGCACCGTGCTGGGATTGAGCGTGCTCGACGCACAGTTTTCGAACGCCGGCAGGATGGCCCGCGAACCGGTTCGTGGGCAAGGCTCTTGGCTCGTCTCCGGACGGCGTGGCGCGATCGACCTCGCCGCCCAGGCGATCGGCAATGAGCATCCATCGTTTTGGGATCTGTTCGCCAAGACGGAGGTCGAAACCCCGATCGGGCCCCTCGCCGCCCGACTGCTCTTCGCCGAGGACGGTCTCCGGATCGAGCGCTCTGAAGGGGAGACCGCGGAAAGCCTGGACAACGACTACAAGAACCTCCACGGCTGGCTGACCCACCAAGCGACCCCCGGCGATCGGTTACTGATTGAATCGTCGGCCTCGTGGGCGCGGCTCAACCGCAACCGCAACGCTTCGACCCTGGACGACGACAGCCGGTTCGATCTGCGCGACCGGCGAACTCTCGACGTGCTGGCTCTGGCCCAATCCTGGACTCTCGACCTCGGCGCGCAGAAATCCCGACATCAACCGGAGTGGGGTTGGGAGGCGCGCCGCTACGACGCCCGGTTCGACTACGCCAAGGATCTCGACCTCGAATTCCCGGTCCTGGCGCCCTTCGCCGCGGAACGGCTGACGGCCCATGCGCTCCGCGGCACGCTCTCCGGCAAACATCTGGGAGTCTGGGCGAGCGACCGCATCACCCTAGGCCGCGCGACCGCCGAGCTCGGCGGCCGGTACGACCGGCATCCGGCGACCGACGACACGCTCTTGAGCCCGCGGATCAATCTCGCCTGGCGGCTCGGCGGCCGGAGCGTTCTGCGCGCCGGCTGGGGGCGTTTCTTCCAGAGTCAGCGGCCGTACGAGTTACAGGCCGAAGACGGCGAGACGAACCTGCGCCGCGCGGAGCGCTCCAAACAGACGGTGCTCGGCTACGAGATGCTCCCCGCGACCAACCGGGTGGGGCTCGACGGGGTCCGGATCGAGTTCTACCACCGGGCGATCGATCATCCGCGCCCTCGCTTTGAAAACCTGCTCGAACCGCTGAACGTGTTCCAGGAGATCGAGCCGGATCGCGTACGAATCGCGCCGCTTGGGAGCCGGGCGCGCGGGGTTGAGCTGCTGCTCCGCGGTCGGCGCGGCGAGCGGTTCGATTGGTGGCTCGCCTACTCTTTGTCGCGGATCGAAGATCGCTTTCCGAGCCGCTCCGACGACTCGCGACGACAGATCCCCCGCGCGCTCGACCAGCCGCACGCGCTCACCCTCGACCTCAACTTCCAGTTGCCCCGGAGCTGGAATCTCAATCTCGCCTGGAAGGCGCACACCGGCTGGCCGACCACTCCGGTTGCCGGGCGCTTCATCCCGAACCCGAATCCGGAGCGGGCGGTAGAGCCCAACGAATCCGAGGACCCGGAAGACCCTGAGGACCCGGAAGAGCCGGAACCGCCTCCTGTACCGGACGTCTTCGCCGTGGTCTTCGGCCGCTTGAACAGCGAGCGCCTCCCCACCTACCACCGGCTCGACCTACGGGCCAGCCGAACTTGGCAACGGCGCCAAGGTCGACTGACCTTCTTTATCGACATCCAAAACCTCTACAACCGCCAGAACCTCGCCGGGTTCGATCTCCAGGTGGATGCCGACGAGGGGGTGGTCAACCTGCGCCAAGAACACTGGGCCGGCATTTTCCCCTCGCTTGGGATCAGCTGGGAGTTTTGACCCGAACGACCAGCACCCCTCCTTCGAGCTCCCCTTCGAAGCCCGCGCTCGGCAGAATCGCAAACGCCGCCTGGTCGGGGCGTAGCGCGCCGACACCGCCGTGGAGGACGATCCGCCGCGCCGCGGCCTCAACTCCCGAATCGGCAAAACGGACCCGCCAGCCGGTCTCGCGCTGCACGCGGTCGAGCACCTGGCCGAGAGTCTGCCCTTCGATCTCGAGGCCGCCCGCGGCGTCCATCATCCATTCCCAGCCGGCGCCGTAACCAGGCACCTGAGCGCGCGCCACCTCGCCGTCGCTGCGCACGGAGATTTCCTCGCCCGCCGCGGCACGGTAGGAGCGGCCGCCCCCCTCGACCGCGACCGACCCTTCGCGCACCCGCACCCGCACCGTGGGCCGGCCGCCGTCGATCCACCGCACCTCGAACTGGGTTCCGACGTGACGGACCGTGCCGAACGCCGTGCGCACTTCGAGCGCCGGTCCACCCGGTTGTTCGAACCCGGTGTCGGCGTAGAGAGCGCCGCGGTCCAACCGGAGCGCTCCGGCCGAGAGGAGCTGCACACGGCTCAGAGCATCGACGCGAACCGTAGCTCCCCCGGCCATGCGCAGAGCGGCGAGCGCCCCGGATTCGGTGCGCAGCCGAACGCCCTTGGGCAACCGCTCGCCCACGACAACCTGCCGCCAATACCCCTTCCCGATCTCCATTTCCAGCCGACCGGTGGTCTGCTCCACCACCGCCGCCACCGACCCGGATTGGAAGGATGAAGGCCCGCTCTTGAACGTGAACCAACCAAAGCCGAGGGCGGCCAAAAGGAGCGCGGCGCTCGCGGCGAACACCGCGGCGCGGCGCCACCCGTGGCTCGTTCGAGGCGTCCGGGCGGCGTTCTCGATCGGCTTTTCCGGCGCACCCTGCGCCCGCAGAGCGGCGCGCGCGGTGGCGGCGAGCGCCGCGAGCGCTTCCGGAGGGATCGGCGGTCGCAGTCCGGCTGCGGCGATCTGCGCTCCTAGAACCTCTTCGTCTGCGGCGGTCTCGTTCTCGTCCTCGTTCGGTAGCGCGCCGAACCGCGGGTCATGTTCGTCCATGATCGACCTTCCCTAGAACCGACCTGGCCGCGATGTGCACCGCGGCGGTCGTCTTGTCATAACTCCCTCGAAACGAGGCCCGCGCGCGGGAGAGCAGCGATTCGGCCGCTTTCAGCTGAAGCCCGAGCCGCGCTGCGATCTCGGCCACCGGCAGCCGTTCGACATACTTCCATTCGAGCGCTCGGGCGTAGTGCTCGGGCAAACCGTCGAGCGCCATATGAACCTGTAGCGCCTCCTCCTTGCGCAGGAGATCCGCCTCCGCATCGTCCGTCGCCGCGCCCTCAAAGCCCGCAGACGGTTTCAGATCCTCGGTCAGCTCCACCTCGTCCGGTGCGCTCTGTTTCCGCCGGAAATGCATCCGGATTTCGTTGCGGCAGCAGGAGCAGAGCCAGGTCAGAAGCGCCGCCTCGCCGCGGTAGCTCGCGAGATTCGACAGCGCCTTGGTCATCGTCGTCTGGGCGATCTCCAACGCCAGCTCGGGATCGCCACCGAGCCGCGAACTTGCGAAGCGGTAGAGGGGGCCGATGCAGCGCTCCGCGAACATCGCAAAGGCCGCCTCGTCCCCCGACCGCATCCGCGCGGCGAGCGCCCGGTCCTCGAAATAGACCGTCACCACCGTCCCGCCCGCGCGGTTCTCGCTCATCGCTTTCTCTGGTCCTCGGTGTCTCTCAAACGTCTTACGGGCGTTCAAAATCGGTCAGGGTCGCCGCGCTGTCCTGGACCAAACCAACCCCCGGGCAGTAGGTCTTGGCGCTCTCGTGACCGGGCTCCAAAGGCGAGGTCTCGGTGATCGCCACGCAGTCGTGAAACGTCTGGCCCGCCGCAGTCACGTCGAGCCCCATCCCGACGTGCTCCGCGCGGTCCGCCGCGACCGGCGCGGCCTGCTCTTGGAAGTAACGCGAGCCGAGCAGGAAACGGGCGGGGATGATGATTCCCGGCATCGCGCCGTTCTTGCCCGCCTGCCAGGCGCCATCGTGGCTGATCACCTGCCCATTCTCGATGATGTCGACGTCCTCGCCGAAATAGAAGACATCGTTGGTCTCGACACAGCGGGCGTACCAGTTGCGCGACACTTCGACCAGATCCCCGTCGATCTTCTCACGCTCCTCGACCACCCGCGCCCGCACCCGCTTGGTCGTCCCGTCCGGGGTGACGAACGTGATCAGCTTGGTCTGGTTCGTCACCGTGATGACCACCTCGACCATTTCGCCCTCGTCGTCCCCTTCGAGCGTCAGCTGGTCGCCCGGCTTCAGACTGAAGTAGGGATTGTGGCGGCCGGTCACCGAGAATGTGCAGCGGTCGATGTCGAAGTCGGTGGTGAACGTCTGGGCCGAACCAGCTTCCGGCGCAAGGACCGCACCGGCGAGCATCAGAGTCCAAAGTGATCGGCAGATCCGGGTACGAAGTGTAGTCATGACAGTTCCCTTCCTCTTCTCTAAGGCTCCCAACGGTCGGCACTCGCCCTCCGCGGTAGCGGTTCGCAGCGTTGGATGCACGAGCGGGGAAAATCCTTCGCGGAGGGGCTTCGAGGCGGCCGTCTTCTAGAAAAGGTAGGGGGGCAGGGACATCTCCAGCCGTCGTGCCTGCCGGTTGAGCGGGACTTCGCATAAGCCAGCAGGTTGATCCGGGCCCTGAGCGAAGTCGAAGGGCGGGTGCCAGGGCGCGAAGTCCGGCTCACTCAAAGCCATCGAACAGACGCTTCCGGACCTCCGATCGATCTCGCGATCCCAGGCTGCCTCCGCACCTGGGTCCGCTTGCGGATGAAGGCTCTCGATCAAGGCCCCCGCGAGTGCCGCCCTCCCCTCGTCATCGAGGGTGAGCGCCTAGAGTTGGCGAGGTGCCGCGGGCCGGGGCGGGCGGCAACCGCTACCGAGCGGGCGACGGAGGTCGCTGAAACGATTGACGTTGCGCGCGTGCGCTTGCTATAATCGGCATGACAGGACAACCAAAGCGGAGGGCGCCAGATGTCCGAAAACCTAGAGGCACTTCAAGCCGAGACGGTCCGCGGTTTTGCGGAGATGCGAGCTGAAATGCGCGAAGGTTTTCGCTCTGTTCTCGGCGAGATTGCATCCCTCAGGGCGGAAGGTCTCGCCACGCGCACGCGGGTGGACCTCCTGATCGACAAATTGACCGCACCAGCGGAGCGCGACGAATTCGCCATCGAGCCGCCAAGGATTGCCGCTGTCCGCTGATTTGCATCCCGCCGATCCCTCCGCGGCAGGGCTCGGCCTGTAGCGCCCACTCGGAGTAAGGACTCGACCCTTCGCGGTAAACTCCCCCCGATCCCAAAATCGGAGGTATCCCCATGCGACGCTCTGTTCACTGCCGGGCACTGCGTGGTCGCCCTGCCGCTCGGCGTGCTCAAGAGCAGCGCCATCACCTGGAACCCCGGTTTGCCCGCCGGTTTACGATCGAGCATCCGGAACCTCGGGTTCGGCGCGGCGCATCGGCTGGCGTTGCTCTTTCCGCGCTTGTTCTGGGACCCCTCGACCCAGTTCGTCGGCTATTCCTCGCCGAGCGACGGCAAGCACTTCGAACTGATCAACTCGACGGTCTACAGCGGCCGGCCGATCCTCACCGTCAACACCGCAGGCGATTTCGCCCGCCAACTCGACGCCCTTACCCCCCAACAGGCCACGGCGGTCGTGATGCCCGCCCTGCGCAAAATCTACGGCAACTCGATTCCGGCACCCACCAAGGCCGTGGCCTCCGAGTGGGTGCGCTCGCCGTACACGCGCGGCTCCTACACCTATTGGGCGGTCGACTCGGACGGAGACGACAACGCGGCCTTCGAACAGCCGACCGGCAACCGCCTGTTCTTCGCCGGCGAGCACACCAGCTCCGCCTACCCGGGTACCGTCCACGGCGCCTACCTGTCGGGTCAAGAGGCGGCGCGACGGGTTGCGGAGGCCTGACCCCTCCCCACCCACACGCCGAACGAAGGGTTCCCCCCCGGGGAAGGGGTGGAGAGAGTCCGGTGGGAAGACAGGAGGGGGGCGCCACAACGGCCAAGCCCGCGACGACTTCGCGCGCGACGCTGCACACCGGTTTCCCTGAGGCGTCCACCCCTGATTTTGCCGCCAGGTTCACTCCTCGTGTCCGCCGGAATGATCCTCTTAAAACCAGGAATGCTCCTACGAAATAGCGGAAGACTCCGAAGACTCAGAGGAATCGTCCTCTAGCCAGGAGGAATGTTACTGGCGATCTCAGAATCATTCCTAGATGCCAGAGGAACATTCCTCTTGACCTCAGGAACATTCCCCTGAACCAACGGAGTAGTCCTCGCTTAACCAGGAGCACTCCGGCAGGCACGCGGAAAATTCCTCTATCTATCCGGAAAACTCCTCTAAACCAACGGACCATTCCTCGGATGATCCGGAGCACTCCTGTCAGCACTCGGAGTGATCCTCTAAATCTCAGGAACCTTCCGCCCAATAGGCGGAGCCGTCCGTGCTACCCCAGGAATACTCCCCCAGACAGGAGGAACGAGCCGCTTGAACCGAGGAGCCGTCTCCTCGACAGGAGGAGTGATGCCCTGAGCCAAAGGACCGATCGCGCGCTCCGGCGGAATGCTCTCCATCTCCCTTGGGTCCCTTGGGAGAGGGGCCGGGGGTGAGGGTCGCCGCGGCGCGACTCCTCCAAAGGGCTCAGCCGCTCAACCGCCTCTCCAAACCCCCTGTGTTACGCTCCCGCCGGTCTCTTCCGCCGTTGGAAAGAGAGGGCAAACTCGTGTCCGATCGTTCGTCCGCAGACCCGGCCCCGACTTCCGTGGAACTGCCGTTCCAAGAGCCGGACTATGCGCGTCTGCGTAACGATTTGGTGAAGGCCGTCGCCAAAGTCTGTCCAGGGTGGTTGGCGGATCGGCGCGACGATCTGGTGCAAGCCGCTTTGATCAAGGTGATGGAACTTTCCCGCCGACGTGAGGGAATGCTCGAGCTTTCTTCGTCTTACCTGTACCGGGTGGCGCACAGCGCTCTCGTGGACGAGATCCGCGCCCGGCGAAGGAGGCACGAAGTGAGCCTGGAAGAGACCGAAAGCGAACACGCGGCGACCCCCGCCTCAACCCCCGATCCCGCAACCACCACCGCGGCGGCCGAAGTCGGCCGCGGCATCCGCGACTGCCTCGCAGGGATGGTCCGCGATCGCCGCCTGGCCGTGGCGCTTTACCTCCAAGGGCATGGCGTACCCGATGCCTCCCGCTTGCTCGCCTGGCCGACCAAGCGAACCGAGAATCTGATCTACCGCGGTCTCGCCGATCTGCGGCGCTGCCTGATCGACAAGGGGCTCAACCCATGATCGACAACGCCCCGGGGATCGAGCGGCTGCGCCGTGCCTTCACGACGTACGAGGGTCCGGAGGTTCCCAACGCCGAGAGCGAGGAGATCGACGCCGAGCGGATCTACCGCGCGGCGGCGGGCGAGCTGACCGAGGACGAGCGGCGCGCGGTGATCGATCAGGTCGCCATGAGCTCTGCCGCAGCGGAAGTCTGGCGCCTGGCGGTCGAGCTACAACGCGCCGAGGGAAAAGCCGTCCAGGAGATGAACGAAGCGGCCTTCGCGACCGGCGAGATCGAAGCGACCTACGAGATCGGCGAGGTCGGCCAGGTCGGCGAGGTCGTGCCGTTCCGAAGCACCTCCCCCCCGCCTCCGCGCCGGGTCCGGTACCGAGCCTTGACGGCGATCGCCGCGCTGCTCGCGGTGACGATCGGCTTCGGACTCTGGTCGCGGATGCACGCTCCGGCTCCGGAGCTGCGCGGCGCCGGCTCCTCACTTTCGGCCACGATCGCAGACGGCGCGCACCTGCCGCGCGAAGCCTTCCGCCTGACCTGGAAGCCGTTACCCGAAGCGGGAACGCGCTACACCGTGCGGGTGACCACCGAGGACCTTCGACTGGTGGTCGAGGCCCGCCATCTCGAAACGGCTTCGTACCAGGTGCCTGCCGACCGGCTCGCCGCTTTCCCGGCAGGAGCCCGGCTGCTCTGGCAGGTCGAGGCGAAGAGCGCCGACGGCCGGACGGTCAGCTCGCCTGCCTACGCGGTCGAGATCGATCGTTGAGGAGGATTGAGGGAATCGGCAGGTGGGGAGCGTTTGATTGCCAGACCCTGATTGCATCTTCTTGGGAGATCGTCGCCATGAACACCAGCCCCATCCGCCGCCGCCAGTTCCCTGCCGCTTCGCTCGTCGTCCTTGCACTGCTCTTCCTCGCCATCCCCGACACCGCGAGTGCCGTTACGGGGCGCGCGGTTCGCGTCACTGCGCGCACTGGGGTCGTCACCCTGCTGCCGCGCCAAACTCTTCGCCTTCACCTGATCGATGCAGGTACCGGCGCCGCACTACCGATCCAGGTCATCCTCGATCTCCGAGACGATAAAGGAAACCTGCTTTTCACCACCGGTCCTGCGCCCCGGACAGTACGGCCGAGCCTGCCGATCAACATCGTCCTACCTTCAGCCACCCTCCTTGGCACCAGCTCGTTCCGATACATTCGCGCCCAGGTGCAGGTCGACACCAACCTCGACAACCTGGCGAGCGTGCCCATGTTCTCGCTCGAGATCCAGAATTCCGCTTTTGGCTTGACCATTTTGCAGTGCGCCCTTCCCGGCAAGATCGACCCCGTGAGCTCGATCGACCCGGTACAGCCCCAACCGCCGGTTGACCCAGCGGCTCCGCCACCTGCCGTCCCGCTCCTAGAGTCGCCATACGAACCGGACGTCTCGACACCCATCACCGAGAGCTCGATCGCCGGCGACTGCTACGTTGTGCGGACTCGGACGCACTAGCTGCCCGTGACCGCACCCGCAACTCGCTGTCGGAAGAAGTCGCGCCCAGGGCGGCGAGCCGTGCAGCTCGTCGCCCTCTTGCTGTGGGCCGCCCGCCTCGGATCGGCAGCTGAGTCGGAAGCCAAGGATCCCTTTGCCCCCTGCGATGCGCAGGTTCGCAGCCACCCGTCGGAAGGTGAGTCATACCGTTGTTTCTACACCCTGGGCCTGGCCACGCGGCGCTTCGGGGAGGCAAAGCTGCGGCTCTCTCGCCTGGCGCGCGGAGCGCCTGAAAACACCGGCAACGCTTGGGCGATCCTGGCGCTCGGGCACGTTGCCACGATCGCCGAGCCTGCGCAGGCAAACGCACTCTACCGCGAGGCCGCCGAAACCTTCGCGCGGCTCGCGCGCTCGAAACCTCCGCCGCAAAACGCTGTGCTCGGCGAGGTTCAGGCGCGCTACAACCTCCAAGTCCGCCTCCGCCGCGAAGGCCAAGACGAAGAGGCGAGTGCCGAGCTGGCTCGCGCGCTCTCGGTTGCCGAGGCGGGAAACGATCCGCTCGCGCTGGGGCTCGCGCTGCTCGCCGACGGCATCGACCACAAGGGCGGCGACCTGGGCCGTGCCGCCCGCAGCCTACGGCGCGCCGAAGCGCTTCTTTTCCCCGGCGGAACCGCACCCCAACGCAGCGTCTGCCTAACCGAGCTCGGAGGCCTCGCTTTCCGCCTAGGCAACTACGACGAAGCGCTTTCGACCTATCGCCGCCTGCTCGACCTCACCCGCGCAGAGAAGGACTACCGCCTCGCTGCGAGGACCGCCCACAATCTCGCGCTCACCCGTCAGCGCCAGCTCGAATCCGAGCCCGAACCCCACGGGCTTGACGAGGTCGAGGTCTGGTCGCGCGTGGCACTCGACGGAGCCCGCCGCGAAAGCCTTCCCGACATCGAGCAGCCCAGCCTCTTACTGCTCGGCGAGATCGCCCGCGCCCGCGGTCAGAAAGCCGAGGCTCGGATCGCCCTGGAGAGTAGCCTCGCCATGGCTCGAAGGCTCGACGATCCCGCGAGTGAAGCGGCCGTGCTCTGGGCGCTGGCCGACCTCACCGCGCCCTCCGATCCAGAAGCGGCCAAGCGCTACAGCCGTCTGGCGATGCGCGCGGCTCAGACCGATGGCGGGCCGCGGACCCTGGCCTACGCAGTCGGCGCGCGAAGTCAGATCGACTGGCTCGTCCTCCCACACGCTGCGGCCGTGGCCAGCGGTTTCCAGGCCCTATCGGCGATCGAGTCGCTACGCACGCTGCAGCTCGAAGAAGAGAGTCGCATCGGCCTGTTTTCCGCCTGGACCAAGACCTACCGCTGGCTCGCGGGACGGCTGCTCGATAGCGAGCCACCCGACCTGCTGCGCGCCTTCGAGGTGATGGAGCGAATGCGCGGCCGTTTCCTGCTGGAGAGTCTCACGGCCACGGGCGCCCCTAAAGCGCCCTTTGATCCCGAAGCGCAAGAGCGAGAGAAAGCCACCGTCACCGGGCTCGCCGCGGTGCAACTCCGGCTGCTCGATGCGGGGCTCAAGGTCGCCGAACGCTCGACGCTCCGCGCCGAGCAGAAGCGCCGCGAGCTCGACCTCGCCGAGGCGCGCGCAGGGAAAGACCCGGCCGCCACCGCTGCAGCTCCCGTGGCACTCGGCGCTCTCCGCGCGCAGCTCGGCGCCGACGAGGCGCTGCTGCTGTTCCAGCTCGGCTCTTGGCGCGACATCTATGGCGATTTCGCGGGCGGGTCGTGGGCGATCGTGCTCACCCGGGGCGAGCCGGAAATCCACCGCCTCCCCGACCGCGCCGAGATCGAAACGCTCCTGCCGCTGTTTCTCGGTCTGCTCGAACGACGCGACGGCAAAGAGGGTCCGGCCGCCGCTCGGCTCGGCGAGATGCTGCTCGGCTCGGCGCTCCGCGGGCTGCCAAAGGAGGTTCGGAGGCTGGTGATCATCCCTGACGGCGCGCTCTACAACCTGCCGTGGGATGCGCTGCGACCGAGCCCAAGCGGCGAGCCGCTCGGACTCTCCTACGATCTCGCGGTCGCCCCTTCGGCCACCCTGTTTGCCCGTTGGCGATCGCGCCCTCTTTCCTCCCCCTCGCGCGGCGCGCTGGTCTTCGCCGATCCGAAGCGACCGAATGGCGAGCGCCCCGCTGCGACCCGGGGCGCCGCCTCAGAGGTCGCCTCGCTCGCCGAGGGGGCCCGGTTCGGACCGCTCCCCTACGCGCGCCGGGAGGGAGAAGACGTAGCGGACCGGCTGCCGGGAAGCGAGCTGCTGGTGGGAGACCAGGCGACCGAGCGCGAGCTTTCTCGCACCGACCTCGCGCCCTTTGCCGCGATCCATTTCGCCGCCCACGCGATCGCCGACGCCGCAAATCCCGATCGTTCCGCGGTCGTGCTCGCGGACGGGCTGCTCCAGCCGCGCGAGATCGCAGCACTCCCGCTCGCGGGCAAGCTCGCCGTCCTCTCCGCCTGTCGGACCGCCGACGGCGCCGTGATCTCGGGAGAGGGGACGATGAGCCTCGCGCGGGCGTTCTTCCAGGCGGGTGCGCCCACCGTGATCGGCAGCCGTTGGCCGCTCGCGGACGACGAAGCGGAGCGGCTGTCGGCGAGCTTCTATCGCGCACTGAGCGCCGGAGAGACCGCCGGCGGCGCCCTGCGCCAGGCGCGTCGCGAGGCGGCGGATCGAGGCCTTCCCCCCGCCGCCTGGGCCGGCCTGGTGTTGATGGGCGATCCGAGCTTCACCCTGCCGGCCGCGCTTCAACGCCCGCCGCGATCGCGGCGATCGATCCCTCATTGGATCTTCGGCTTGGGCGGCCTTCTGCTCGGAGTGGGTGCCGCCTTCGCGCTCCGCCGCCGAGTGCGGCGCCGCCGGATCGGGTAGCACCCCGCTCCCCAATCCCGTTGGCGATGGAGACCGATCCGATGTAGCCGCCAAAAAGAATTCGACACCCTGTTTCGCGAGCAGCGGCGGCCAACCGGCACCGGGTCGCGTGGTACCCTTCGCTCTGAAATCGAGGATCTTCAGCCATCATGCCCGAGCGCTACGATCTCGCCGCGATGCGTCATTTCAACGATGCCGTGACTCTCGAAGAGCACGAGCGGTTGGCCAATGCCGATCAGCTTTTTGGATTCGCTGCAGAATGCGGCATCAAGTCCGCCCTTGTCGCAAGCAGCAATCAAAACCTGGCCGCCAAACATCGAGAGCACGTGGACCGGCTCTGGGGCCTCGCCTCATTGCAGTCATTCTCACCGCGCTTCCGCTCCCTCATCGTCGTTCTTCGGGCGTTGGAGCAACCCTTTTTCGATTGGTCTACAGACCATCGCTATCTCGCGGATGATGTGGTGTCCGCCGAGATGTTGGCTCGCCATCGAAAAGCGGCGAAGCGTGTTCTCGCCAGCGTCGGATTGACCGGTACACGCCGAAAGGGTTGAGCGAATTGCGCTTTGACAAGGCCATCGAAGCCGCTCTGGAAGCGACCCGGGCACGATTCGCAGAACGCCCCTTCGAACTAACCATCGTGCGCGACGTGGCGGGCCAAGTTACCGCCGTGATCGACGACGACGCCCTTGGAGAGGATGAGGTGGAAGCACTCGCCGGCACCCTCGACGAGCGACTTGGACGATTCAGTCCTGGCCGTGACCGAGTCTTGCTTCGCAGGTCGGATTTGATCAACGAGCAAGACGTCCTGGAGTCGCCGGACCGCGTTGCGCTCTATCGTGGTGTTTGGGTGGTTGATCGCCTGCTCAGCAACCACGACTGGCAGCGCGCGCCCCTCCATGTGCCCGAGATCGCCGTGCCTATCGCCACAGCCTTCAGCCTCAAAGGAGGAGTGGGGCGGAGCACGGCGTTGGGGGTTTGGGCTTGGCACCTGGCCCGGATGGGCAAGAGGGTCGTCGCGATCGATCTCGATCTCGAAGCACCGGGACTCGCGAGCATGCTCCTCGGCGAGCTGCCGGACTATGGCGTAGTGGACTGGCTGGTCGAAGGCTTGATGGGCGCACCTGACGGGGATCTGCTCGCCGATAGCCTCGCCTTCAGCCCGGTTGCCGACGGAGCGGAGGGAACCGTGCAGGTGTTGCCGGCCTTCGGCATGAAGACTCTAGACTATGTCTCCAAGCTCGGGCGTGTTTATCTTCCCAGCCTCGGCCCCGGCGGCAAGGAGATGGGCCTTTCAGAGAGGATCGGTGGCTTGCTCGAAGCATTGGTGAAGCGCGCGGATCGTCCTGACGCGATCCTGCTGGATAGCCGAGCCGGCCTCCATGATCTCGGCGCTGCCGCTGTCACTCAACTTGGTGCTGAGGTTTTTCTTTTTGCACGGGATGAGCCGCAGAGCTGGCAAACCTATCGGCTGCTGTTCGAGCACTTGTCTCGGTCGCAGGCGGTGCAGTTCGGAATGCCCGAGGACGATCTCCGTTGGCGCCTCAAAATGGTCGCGGCGCAGGTTGACAAGACGGAGGGGGCGATCGCCAGGTGGCGGGATGCGTCCTATCGCACGTGGGAAGCCCTCTACGATGGCGAGGCACCTGGCGGTCAATCGATCGGAGCCGAGCCGGAGATCGAGGCTCAAACCTTCGAGATCGATGAACCGAATGCGCCCCATTACCCGCTGACTGTTTACTTCGATATGGGGTTTCGAGGACTGGATCTGGTGAACCCGGAAAAGCGGCCTCCTTGGGTTGTGGTAGAAGCCGCTTTCGGCGACTTCCTTGCGAACGCCACGGAGCGCCTGACGGCGTCTTCCGGTCGAGCCCTGAGCGGGCCGGAGAGCTGATGGCCATCGCCTTCGACCCGATTGCGGCCCGGGCGGCATTGGCCGAGCTTCCCGAGCTCGCGGCACACGAGAGCCTCGAACCACCGGCGCTGGAAAAAGTTTTCGTTCCGGCACAACATGTCAAAGCGCTCAGCCTGGACGCCAGCGTCGTCGTCGGCATGCGAGGCGCCGGCAAGAGCTGGTGGACTTCGGTGCTTGCAAGCGAGCCCCATCGTAGATTTGTATCCCGGCAGCTCCAAGGCACATCGCTGGCGAAAGTGGTGGTCCAGGTTGGCTTCGGCACCGAGGACAACGAGAAAGATTTTCCCAACCCCGATACTCTGAATCGACTGTTGGGGGAAGGGCTCGATCCGGTCGCGATCTGGCAAACCGTCGTCTTACGCCATGCGCTTCGAGCCACCGAGCGGGATCTGCCCTCCGCTCAAAGCTCCTGGCGAGATCGTATTCGATGGGTGGTCGAAAACCCCGATGACGTGAACACGTTGCTGACCGACTGCGACGTAGCGCTTTCGGCGCGCGACCGTGTGCTGCTCGTCGTGTTCGACGCCTTTGATCGGCTTTCCGGCGAATGGGAGAAGGTTCGCACGTTGAGCACGGCGGCGCTCACTCTCGGACTGCGCCTGCGCAGCCGCCGCGCCCTACGGCTCAAGTTCTTCATTCGTCCGGATTTGGACGAAGACCCCTCCATCTGGAGCTTTCCGGACTCCTCTAAGCTGCGCCAAGCCAAGGTCGACCTCGCCTGGAGCAGCACAGACCTGTATGGCCTCGTTTTCATGCACCTCGGCAACACGAAAGACTTCGGCGCCGAATTTCGGAGGAGAACGCGTCAACCGACGAACTATTGGTCAGAGAACGAGGAGGTGTTTGTTCCGCCACTCGCACTTTCTCGGAGCCGCGAAGTCCAGCAACCGATTGTCGAAGCGATCGCCGACCGCCATATGGGTGCCAACGCCAAACGCGGAACCACCTACACATGGGTTCCGCTCCATCTCGCCGATGCAATCGGACGAATCGGACCCCGTAGCTATTTGCTCGCGTTCAAGAGGGCCGCCGAACATACCCGGGAGCATCGGCCGGACCACGTCCGCGCCTTGCACTTCACGGCGATCCAGCAGGGAGTCGTCAAGGCGTCGGAGACCAGGGTTCAGGAAATCGGAGAGGACTACCCCTGGGTCGAACCACTCCTCGAAGCTGCGCGCGGTGTGTCTGTTCCGATCGAAATCGACGAGCTTGCGAGCCGCTGGTCATCCGACTGCCTGCGGAGGATGAATGCTGCGATCGGGAGCAAGCTGCCACCGAGGCGATACAGCACGGACCCGGTTCGGCAGGGAAACCTCGAGGCCCTAATCGACGATCTCGTCGAACTGGCCGTGCTGTACCGAACCAGCGATGGACGCCTGAACATGCCGGACATCTTTCGCGTCGGTTTCGGAATCCGTCGAAAAGGTGGCGTCAAACCACCGCGCTGAGCTTAAGATTCGCGCGAACATGAACATCGCGGAACCACAGTACAGCTCCGATCGGACGGGCCTCGTCTGGGGGTACGAGCTTGCGCCGGAGGCGGCGGGGCGGGCGATCGGGTCGGAGGAAGCCGAAGCCTGGCTCGCGCACGAACGGCCGGCGGCCGATCCTTCGTTCCTCTGGCTCCATTTCAGCTTGGCCAATGTAGCCGCGGAAAAGTGGCTGCGCGGGCATCTCGAGCTGCCGGAGGCGTTTTTTGAAGCGCTCGGGGCCGACGCGCGTTCGACCCGCGTCGAGCACGTCGAGGGCGCCCTCCTCGCCGTGGTCAACGATGTCAGCTTCGATTTCCGCTTCGATCCTCTCGACGTGTCGACGCTCTGGTTGAGCGCGGACTCTCGGCTGTTGGTCAGCGCCCGACGCCGGCCGCTTCGTTCGATCGACCGGCTGCGTGCGTCGGTGCGAGAGGGCGCGCCGTTTCACTCGCCCGTCGATCTGCTGGGCCACCTGCTCCAGGCGCAGGCCGAAGTGTTGCTCCAGATCGTGCGCGAGGCCACCGTGACCACCGACCGCTTCGAGGACAGCCTGCTGGCGCAGAAGGCCACCCCGCGGCGCTCCGAGCTGGGCGCCCTCCGCCGGGTTCTGGTGCGCCTTCAGCGCCTGCTGGCACCCGAGCCGGCCGCCCTGTTCCGATTGCTGAGCCGCCCGCCCGCCTGGCTCGCCGAGCCCGACCTTCAGGAGCTGCGCCAGTCGGCGGAGGAGTTCTCGGTGGTGATCGCGGACATGGCCGCGCTGGTCGAACGGGTCAAACTGATTCAAGAAGAACTCGCCGCCCGGATCGTCGAGCAGGACAACCGGAGCCTGTTTGTGCTCACCGCGGCGACCGTCATCGCCCTGCCGATCAACCTTATCGCCGGCCTTCTGGGCATGAACGTGGGAGGAATTCCCTTTGCGGCGAGCGCCTACGGCTTTTGGCTCGTCCTCACCTTCATCGCCATCTTGACCGCCAGCCTGTCGCTCTTTTTGATTCACCGGCGGCGCGATCTTTAGCGCGGCGCCTCGGCCGGTACCGGCGGAGAGGGGAGTGCGGCCTCGATCGCCTGGCGAATTGGCTCCCCGCTCCGTTGCGGATAGGTGAGGTGTTCGTCGCCCGTGGCGAGGACCCGGGCGCCGATCGCCGCTGCGAGGGTGCGGATTCGTTCGAGTGGTGTGATCGGGTCGTTCCGGCCGTGGACGAAGGTGACCTTCGGGCCGCTCTCCGCGAGCGGTTGCGCGATGGGCTGGTGGAGCAGGATGTTCAAGCTGCCGTGGAACGATCGCCAGGTGTGTTCGAGGCCATCGCTCGCGACCTCGGGCGGAGTCACGGGCATGAAGGCCGCGACCAGCCATGCGAGAGCCGGAGAGGCGAGCGCCTCGTGGACTTTGCACGCCTCGCGGGCGAGCAGCGGGTTGAGCACGAAAAGTCCCGACATGGCAGAAATCTCGCGAATGTGCGCCCGCCCTTCGGCCTCGTCGTCGAAGACCGGCGTTCCGAGCAGGAACAAGCGGTCGACCTCCTGCGGATAGCGCGCCGCGTAGTGGGCGGCGAGCAGGGTGCCGAACGAGTGGGCGACGAACGTGACGTGCCGGGTGGCCCCCGCCGCGACGAGCGTTCGCCGCAGGGCACCGAGTTGATCGTTGAGCGTGTACCGAACATCAGGGAGCGGCGAACGGCCGAAGCCGAGAGCATCGACGAAAATCAACCGATGGCTCGCGGCGAGAGGATCGAACGCCCCTTGCCAGAATCGCGTCGTGGCGGGAAGTCCGGCGAGGAAGACGATGGGATCGCCCGTGCCGCGAATCTCGGTGAACAACCGGTCGCCCAACCCCGAACGCTCAGCGCGCAGGCGATGAACCCGAATCGCTGCAACCACTTCCAGCAGCCCGACCGCCCCGACGACCGAAAGCGCCGCGATGCCGAGCTTTCGGCCGAGTTTGGGGAGGGGGGTGGGCATCGGGTCGGGTTCGGTGGCCTTGAGGTGATGATATCGGTTTCGCGGGACTGGGTGCGGGGCCTGCGATGGCGAAGAGACCGGCGGGGACTGCCCCGCCGGTCCCGGAACGTCAACGTCTGAGAGCTTGGGCCCTACGGCGTGCCGCGCTGGTAGAACAGCCCGGCGTCGGCCGCGACGATCACATCGCCGAAGCCGTCGCCATTCCAGTCGCCGAAGGCGATGTCGCGGGCGCCCGGGTTCGGCAGCAGGGTCTGGGCGTAGGGGAGGATGTTGCCCGCGCCGTCGCCGAACGCGATGCTGAAATTCGGCGCGATGCCGTGAGGCGCGGCGATATCGAGGTCGCCGTTGACATCGAAATCGACGGCGCGGATCCGGTGGGACCAGGCCCAGGTCAGGCCGTAGGGGCTGGCGGTGAAGGTGCAGTTGCCGTTGCTGGTCGCGGGCGCCAGACGGGACTGGGAGGCGGCCACCGCCGCGTCGGCGCGACCGTCACCGTCGAGGTCGCCTGCGGCGATCGCGAGCGGTTCCATGTAACCGACGATCGGATCGAACAGCGGCAGGGAAGAGCCGAGCGGTGCGGCGAGCCCACCGGCGCCGTTGTTGCGACGGGCGATCAACTGGGTCGAGGTCCCCTGGCCGTTGTAGTAGAGGAGGTCCTGGGCGCCGTTGGCATCGCAATCACCGATCGCGATGTCGTCCGTGTCGCCGACGGTATAGTTGACTCCGGCAGCGAAGCCCCCGGCGACCGCGAGCCGCACGGTTGCGGTGTTGCTCCCATCGTTCAAGACGACGAAATCGGCCCGAGCGTCGGCATTCAATCGCGCGGCCATGACCCGCGTCGGCTGCATCCCGACGGGATAGGGCGTGCCGGCCGAGAAGTTGACGCCGCCTAAGTTCCAGCGCACGAGGACCCGGTTGTTGATGCTGTCTGCGATCGCGAGGTCGAGATCGCCGTCGGCGTCGAAGTCTCCCGCGGCGATGTCTTTGAAGCTCACTCCAACGTGGGTAAGGGAACTCCACAAGCCGAAGGCGCCCCCCGTGCCGAGGCGCACGAAGCTCCGGTTCGCCGTGGCGGCCGCGACATCGAGAATGCCATCGGCGTTCAAGTCCACCGCGATCACGGCGACCAGCGGACTAGGTGTTGCCCAGATCGAGATCGGGGCGGCGACGCAAAGGTCGCCAGGATCGACCACGCCGTTGTTGCAGACGGCGCGAGCGGCGAAGGGCGAAGCGAGGATGACGAGTGAAGCAACGAGCGTGGAAGTGAAGCGGAAGAATCGGGCACTGCGGTATGTAGTCATGTCAGCTCTCCTGTTGAGGGTTGGTGCGCCGTCCGGAACTTTCCGAAACGGCGCCGTTCACCCCATCGAACGAAGAGCGGAGGACAATTCCCTCACCTGGGGAGGGTTTGCTTTTCCTGGGAGCGCCCGTGTCCTCGCCGGCCGCAGCGTGGAAGAGGGCAACGCCGCTCGGCCGGCGGGTACGGCCCTCCGGTCCGAAGGATCACTGGGCCTTCATGATCTCCCTACCCTTTTTGTCCAGGAACCGATAGGTCAAACCAAACCGGGCGCTGACCTCCTTGTCGACCTGGCCGCGGAACTCGGGTTTGCTGGCCCACACCGCGCCGAGAACCAGAGAGAAGTCGTCGTTGACCTTCTGGGTGAACGACAGGTTGGCGAGCGCTCGATCTTGATGCATCGGGTCGTCGCTCCAGTCCTGCCAGCTGCCCGTGAGGTCGATGCGAGAGGTGAACTTCCCGTTCTCGTCGGTTCGGAGGTTTCGGCCGTAGGTGGTCGAAACACACCAGCGATCCCGACCTGGGACATCGACGCTCACGTTGTCGATCGCCAAGTTGTAATCCTCTCGCTTCGTCCAGTCGAGAGAAAACGTGAGTCGATAGCCGTCCTTGGCGAGCGCGGCCCGGTTGTCGGTCAGGTAGTTTGTGTAACAGGTGGTCATCTCGCTGGGTTTGCAAGCCGACAGTGCCCTGCGCAGGGAGTTCATGTTGACGAACCCCATTTCGTACGAGACTTTCAGAGTCGTTTCCTCGGGTCCGACGAGCTCGTCGCGGACCGATCTCGTAGCCTTGATGACGAGCTGCGGTTGATTGGCGACGAGGTCGGCCAGTTTGAAGAACTCCGCCTGCTTGAGAATCTTGGATAGGTTGGCTAGATGTGAATACTCAGCTACTGCGGCGCGCTCGACGGCTTCCTGGTACTGCTGCCGGAGGTTCTCGTCTCCAATCAACGAAAAATCAATCACCTCATCGCCGGAGAAGGCGGCGCGAGAATCCTCCCTCAAGTGGAGGGGCTGTGCGAGCCTGCCAACTTTCACTGCGGCGTCGCCTGCCTCGACCGCGAGAGCGTCGCCTTCCTCCAGGAATCGTCCGAACAGTTCGTCCGTCAGGATCTGGTTCGCTCCGAGGTTTCGTCCCATGCGGGAGGTCGAGGGGCTAAAGGAAAGCGTCACCAGGAGGTCGTCGAAGTCTCCTAGGCCCTTAGCCCGTTTCTCGCGGTTTTCGACCGACAGCTTCTTTGAGAGGTCCTCGAAGAGGGCCGCTTCACTTGCCAGAGCCTGGACCTTGTAGCCGCTCTTGACCGGTAGCCCCAAGAAACCGGTGAGGTCGAGAGCAAGCGCCTGCATATCGTTGAGCCCCTCGGAGCTGGTGCCGATTTTCAAGCGGGCGAGGAAGTCCTCGAAGGCGGCGCTGGCACGGGGAAGTGCCGCGATCTCGGGAGCGACTTTCTCCAGGAGATTCTTGGCAGCGCCCTGTTCCATCATGCCCTGGCCTTCTTGCCTCAGGTTCGAGACCCAACCCTCGGCTTCTTCGGCTGAGAGAACGGTGGCCAACGCACGGGGTGGGACCAACGCCTTTCTGACCGCTGCTTCACATTCTTCTTCGGACTTGGCATTCTGGCAGTACTTCAGCTCTGCGGTTCCTGGGGTCGCCCCGAAGATCGTCGCCAGGAGCAAGGCGAGAAATAACGGGGTCGTGCCACGCATGAAGCACTGGCTTCTCATGCCAGCACCAGAACTTTCGCTGAACCGACTTGGCCGGCCTCTCCGTCGAAGGCCAGCGGAGGGCGGGTTTGGGGGACACCGGACCCGGGCTCTTCGAGAGTCGGAACCACAGCCACCACACCCTTGGCTTGAAATGCGATCGTCAGGTCGAGAAGGAGCGAACCGCCGCCGGTGATAGGTCCGAAGGTGGGCTCGGGGGAGAGGTTGGCGATTTGAAGCGTCGTCAGGGGCGGCGCGACGTTCACGCCGTTGACAAGTACCTGCGGCGGATTTCGTACTCCGTTGACCGTAACGGCGAGGTTGAGATTGGCACAGCCGGGAGGCTCAACGCGCACCCAGTAGTGCAGGAGCGAGCCTGCGGGAACATTGAGGAATCGCTTGGTTGGCATGCTGGAGTCCCTTTCTCAAAAGAAGCTCGCAAAATTCCGAGCTTTGGAATTTGAGACGGACTCGGTGCGACGATTCCCCGAACTTCGGACCGAAGTCCTTCCTTCCCGCTATGCTGTGCAGACCTCTGAAAGGACGCCGAGCGGCTCGGTGCTTCCTTCCGCTGCCCGGGAGTTCTAATGCCCACCTTCCCCCTAATCCAAGACCTCTCCACCCTCCTCTTGCGCGACCTCGACGGCCTCCGCCGGGAGATCGAGCACTATCCGGACGATGCAACGCCGTGGGTGGAAGTTCCGGGCCTGCCGAATCGGGGCGGCACGCTCGTCTTGCATCTGGCGGGCAACCTGCGCCACTACATCGGGGCGGTCCTCGGCGGGAGCGGCTATGTGCGCGATCGGGATCTCGAATTCTCGGCCCGCGACGTGCCGCGGGTGGAGCTGCTCGAAAAGGTGGCGGCGGCGCGGCGGGAGGTCGAGGCGGCGCTCGCGGTGCTCGACCCGGAAGGGCTCGATACGGACTACCCGGCACCGCTCGTCGGACGGGCGATCCCCACCCGACTCTTCCTGGTCCACCTCGCGGTGCACCTCGGTTTCCATCTCGGGCAGATCGACTACCATCGCCAGACGGTTACGGGTGACCGCCGGGCGGCGGGAGTGATTCCGCTTGGCGCGCTGGGGCGCGACATCCCGGCCGGTTCGGTGTAGACCTGAAAGCGGTGAGGCGGGCCTCCCGCCGTTGGGGTCGCTGGCGCATTTGGGTACTTCCAAGATACTGTCAGGATTACGTTCCTGGAGGAACTCGAAATGGCGGAAGGCCAGCGTCAGGCTGACGAGATTGAAGTTGCCCTGTACAAGTCGCTTCGTACGGAGGTTGCGGCTTATCTCGAGAAGATCCCCGGTCTTTGGCTTCAAAAGCTCACCCTTGTCGGACTGATGATCTCTTTCCTGGTCACCCAGTATGGCGAGCTGTCGTCTAGTGCAGCCGAGCGAAAGGCGGTTCTCATAGCCGTGATCCTCGCGGTGCCGGTCTTGGCAGTCCTGATCGATCTCAAGATTCTTGAGTACGGCTTACACACGAGGACTCTCTCGAACTTCCAGAAGGCGTCCGTCTCTCCAAGTAGGGGCGTTGAGGTTCCTTTGGCCGAACTCGAACCCCTGCTACCGGCCCCGTACAATCTTCTGGAAATCGTCAAAGATCTCCGGCCGGTCGAGCGCCGCTGAGAACTCGCGAATCCAGTCTCGGGCCCGTTCCAGGTTCAACCCGGGGTTTCGATCGAGAATGCCTTCGATGTCGGCCAGGTCCCTGGGGCGATGGGCGACGGCTTTCATCACCAGAAGATCTTCGTGGGAAATCAGCGGGATGTTCACTCCCGCCACTGTGCGATGGATGCAGCGAGCGATAGCCTCCTCATCAAAAGGGAGACCGCCTAGGCTGATATCGAGATCGATCGAGCTGGGTTCATGCCGAAAGAGCAGGACTCGGTTTCGCGTTGCGAAATCAAGAGGTTCGGGGACTCTGGGACGGAAGCCGAATCGGCCGCCGGTCGCCATTAGGTCGGACCATCGCGCAGGCTCGAGGGTGACCAGAAGATCGACATCCCGGGTCATTCGCGGGCGTCCAAGGATCGCCGCAGCCAGGCCGCCGATGACGATCCCGTCGACCCGAGCAGCTTCGAGCCAAGCCACCAGCGCGCGGAGCAATGTGGCGAAGTTCGCCGGGTGAGTCTCGTCAGGCACCGGCCAGTTCTCGCAGGCGGTTCCAACGGCTCCGCACCTCATCGACCTCCCGGTCGCGTTCGGTGCGATCTTCCAGCAGGTCGATCGCGGAACGTAGCGAGTCCAGCTGGCGCAAGGCGACCTCGGGCGGGGTGGCCGCAAGCTCAACGATTTCGGCTTGATTCACCCGAGTCCAACGCTCGGCGAACTCCTTGGGTTGGATGGACGTGAGTCGTTTCATTGGTGGAAGTCTAACTCTTCCCCGCCCCCCTCGCCTCCGCCTGGAGGCCCTGCCTACGTTCCGCGGCTTTGCGCGGGGCTCCCGGTCATCGACCCGCAACCGCACGCGCGCTATGCTCAGTCTCTCCCCGAGGCCCGAGCCCATGGAATCGCACGACCCCGCCGCCGTCTACGCCACCGATCGTCCGCACCCGCGGCTGTTTCCCTACTACGTCCTGCTGTCGTTCCTCGCCGGTCCGGGGATGCCGTTTTTTCTCGGGTATCTCTATTTCCGCTACCACACCATGAGGTACCGCTTCGACGAGCAGGGCGTGTCGATGAGCTGGGGGATTCTGTTCCGGCGCGAGATCAACCTGACCTACGCGCGCATCCAGGACATCCACCTGACCAGCAACGTAGTCGAGCGCTGGCTCGGGCTGGCGCGCATTCAAGTCCAGACCGCGAGCGGCAGCGCCGACGCCGAGATGACGATCGAGGGAATTCTCGAATTCGAACGGCTCCGCGACTTTCTTTACCTCAAGATGCGCGGCACGAAAGGGCCGACCCACGCGCCCGCCCCTCCCCCTCTGGCCACCATGACGCAGGGGGCGGAGATTGGGCCGTCGGCCGACGATCTCGCGGTGATCCTGCGCGAAGTGGCGGCCGAAGTGAGGGCGCTTCGAACGGCGATCGAAGGCGCGCGTCCCGATCATCCCGCTCGAACCGGGGGCTCCGATGCCTGACTGGCAAGGGCGATCGCGCGCCACGGCGTTTGTCGAACGGGCGCTGCGCATCCCGCCTCCGCCCGGCCCCCCGGCCGGCGCGCACGATTCGATCCGCATCTTCCGCGGCGCTCCGGGGCTCTACCGCTATCAACTGGTGCTCTGGCTGCTCAAGCAGATCGGAGCCGGCGTCGGTCTGGTGATCGGCATCGGGGTCCTCTCGATTTCCGGCTTTCCGTACAAGAGACTGTTCGACATCCTCGAGGCGTTCGGTGTGGCGTTTTACCTCGCGTCGCTGCCGTTCACCTTCCTGATGGTGCATCTCGACTATCAGCTCCGTTGGTACATCGTGACCGACCGAAGCCTGCGGATTCGCGAAGGTCTGATCCGGGTGGTCGAACAGACCATGAGCTTCGCCAACATCCAGAACATCTCCGTCCGCCAAGGCCCCCTTCAACGCTTCTTCGGCATCGCCGACCTCGAAGTCCGCTCGGCCGGAGGAGGTGCCCGCAGCTCCGGGCATGACAAGAAGCAGGTCGATCTCCACCTCGGCATCTTCCGGGGCGTGGACAACGCCGAAGAGATCCGCGAGGCGATCCTCGCCCGGGTGCGCCAGCTGCGGGATTCCGGGTTGGGTGATCCGGATGGGGGGCCTGAGGTGGGTGCGGTGGCGAAGCCGGTCGCGGTGGTCGTGCCGTCGGCCTCGGCGGTTGCCGCGGCTCGGGAGCTGCTGGCGGAGGTGAGAGACCTGCGGGCGGGGCGGTTTGGGTCGGCCATCAGTTCGACACCCCCGTTGTCGTCGGAGGAAGTCTAATGAAATCCGGATGTGGGGCTGCTCTTTTCTTTACGCCGCCGGTTCCACCGTTTCCGCGAAGCCGCACCCTTCGGTGTTGCAGACCAGCTGAGTGCCGGACTTCTTGGTCGTCTTCTCCATCAGGAAGGCGGCGCCGCAGCTGGGGCAGGGCTTGATGACGGGTTTGTTCCATAGGGCGAACTTGCAGTCGGGATAGCGGCTGCAGGAGTAGAAGATCTTGCCGCGCTTCGAGCGCTTCTCGACCATCTCTCCCTTGCCGCATTCGGCGCACGGAACTCCCGTCGGCTTGGGGGCCGCAGGTGCCGGGCCGGTCTTCCGCAGGTTCTTGCACTCCGGGTAGCCGGTGCAGCCGAGGAAGGTGCCGAAGCGGCTGCGCCGCAGGGCCATCGGCTTGCCGCACAGCTCGCAGGGCGGAATCTCTTCGGCCGGCGCACCCTCGGCGGCACCTTCCGTAGGAGCTTCCTCCTCGGTGCCGGTCTCGACGTTCCGGGTGTATTTGCAGGTCGGATAGTTGGTGCAGGCGATGAACGCGCCGAAGCGACCGAAACGCATGACCAACGGCGAGCCGTCCTCCGGGCACATCTCGCCGGTCGGCACGCCGTCCTTCTTGACGTTAGGCATCGTCTCGCCGGCGAGCGCAAGGTCGCGGGTGAACTTCACGTCGAATTCGGCGATCGCCTGCTTCCAGTCGATCTCGCCCTCCTCGATCCGGTCGAGTTGCTCTTCGAGCGAGGCGGTGTACCCCTCGTTGATCACGTCGTTGAAGCTCCCCTGGAGCATCGTGTTGACGATCTTGCCCAAGGGGGTTGGACGAAAGCGCGACTCGATCTTCTCGACGTAACTCCGGTCGGTGATCGTGGTCAGGATCGCGGCGTAGGTGGAGGGCCGGCCGATGCCGTTCTCTTCGAGCGCCTTGACCAGCGTCGCTTCGCTGAACTGAGCCGGGGCTTGAGTGAATTTCTGCTCCGAGGCGAGGCGGACGAGCTTGAGCACCTGCCCCTCGGCGAGCGGCGGCAGCATTCCTTCTGCGGCCTCTTGCGCCTCGTCACTGTCCTTGCCCTTGCCACCCTCGGCCTCTTCCGGCGCTTCGCGGTAGACCGCGAGGAACCCGGCGCGCTTGAGCACCTTGCCCTGGGCGCGCAGCGTGTACTGACCCTTTTCGCCCGCTGCGATGTCGGCCTGGGTGACGTCGAACAGCGCGGGGAGCATCTGCGAGGCGACGAAGCGGTCCCAGATCAGCTTGTAGAGCTTCAGCTCGTCCGGCTTGAGGAAATCCTTGACGGCGTCCGGCGGCAGATCGAAGCTGGTCGGGCGGATCGCCTCGTGGGCGTCCTGGGCGTCCTTCTTCGTCTTGTAGCGGTTCGCCTTCTCCGGCAGCGCGCTTGGGCCGTAAGTGGCGGCGATCATCTCGCGAACGCCTTCTAGTGCCTCTTCCGAGACGCGGGTCGAATCGGTCCGCATGTAGGTGATCAGGCCGATCGCGCCGCGATCGCCGATCTCGCGACCTTCGTAAAGACCCTGGGCCAGACCCATCGTCCGCTTGACCGCGAAGCCGTGGCGGCGCGCCGCCTCCTGCTGCAGACGGCTGGTGATGAACGGCGGGCTCGGGCGTTGCACCGACTCCTTGCGCTCGACTGTTGAGACGACGAACTTGCCCTTCTCTAGATCGCCGACGATCCGCGCCGCGCTCTCGCCGTCGCCGACCTCGGCCTTCTCCTTGCCGATCCGACTCAAACGGGCGTGGAATTGAGGCGGCTTGCCCGCGTCGAGGTCGGCGCCGAGCAGCCAGTACTCAACCGAAAGGAAGGCGTCGATCTCGGCTTGGCGCTCGCACACCATCTTGAGCGCCACCGATTGGACGCGGCCGGCGGAGAGCCCCTGCTTGACCTTCTCCCAGAGCAGGGGAGAGAGGCGAAAGCCCATCATCCGGTCGAGCACCCGGCGCGCCTGCTGGGCGTCGACTTTGGCGACATCGATCTCGCGCGGCTCGGCGAGCGCCTTCAGCACGGCGTTCTTGGTGATCTCGTTGAAGGTCACCCGCTTGACCATTCTGGGGTCTTTGTCCAGCACCTCGGCGATGTGCCAGGCGATCGCCTCCCCCTCGCGGTCGGGGTCGGGTGCCAGATAGATCATCTCGGCACCCTTCGCCGCGGCGCGCAGCTTTTTGACCACTTCCTTCTTGTCCGCGAGGATGGCGTAGTTGGGCTCGTAGTTCGCACCGAGGCCCAGATCTTTCTTCACCAGGTCGCGGATATGTCCGAGCGACGCCTCGACGGCGTAATTGCGCCCGAGAAACTTCTTGAGCGTGCGGGTTTTGGCGGGACTTTCGACGATCACCAGATTCTTGGCCATAGGGTTCCCTCTAACGCTCCGGGGTGAACTCTCATTCCAATCAGGTCCGACGGGCCGCCCCGGAGGCGAGCCGGGGAGGGTACCACCGGCCTCCCCGTGCCGCAACCGGTTGGGCCGGCAGCTGCATGGCCCCGCCAGGGCAGACACGTAGGTCCGCCCCTAGATTTTCATTTTCCAACGTTTCTCGTTAGGGGATCGGTTCCTGGGGCTTTCCCTCCCCGAGCTTCGACCGCTTCCGGGCCGTCGCGAGCGCGCTCTCGTAGGAGCGGCAGACGGCGAGTCTTTCGGTGCGGCGGGGGAAGCCGGCTTTGCCGAGGACTTCGAGCGGTTGGTGTTGAACTCCGGCGAGGACGACGAAGACGTTCATTCGGTAGAGGCGGTCGATCGCGGCTTCTAAGGCGACCAGACCGGTGGCGTCGATGGTGGGCACCGATTGGAGGTCGAGAATGACGACGGCGACGCCTTGCGCTACGCGTTGGAGGGCGCTCATCGCTTTCTGTGCGGCGCCGAAGAAGAGGGGGCCGGCGACCTCGTAGACGATGACGTCTTTGGGCAGGCCTTCCGCCACGAGGGGATGGGTCGATTCCGCGAGATCGGTGCCGGAGACTTCGGCCATCCGGCGCATGAAAAGGAGCGCCGCAAGCAAGACGCCGAAGGTGACGGCGACCACCATGTCGAACAGCACGGTGAGCAGGAAGCAGGAGAGGAGGATGAACGTGTCGCTTTTGGGCGCCTGGCGGAACGTGCGGGCGAAATTGTGGACCTCGCTCATGTTCCAGGCGACCAGCAGAAGGAGCGCCGCGAGCGAGGCCATCGGCAGGTAGCCGAGGAGAGGTGCCGCGACCAGCACCGCCGCGAGTACCACGAGCGAATGGGTGATCGCCGCGATCGGCGAGCGCGCTCCCGAGCGGACGTTGGTCGCCGTGCGGGCGATCGCCCCGGTCGCCGCGATGCCGCCGAAGAACGGGGCGACCAGGTTGCCGATCCCCTGGGCGAGCAGCTCGCTGTCGGGATCGTGCGTCTTGCCCGTGAGTCCATCCGCGACCACCGCGGAGAGGAGCGATTCGATCGCGCCGAGCACGGCGATCGCGAACGCGACCGGCAGCAGCTGGCGGAACAGATCGAGCGACAGGACGAGCGGCGCGCCGTCCGCCCCGGGGAGGTTCCAAGGGAGGAGCGGCACCGGCGGCAGCTGGGGGATGCCGCCGTGCACAACGCCGCCGATCTCGTAATGGAATCGGCTCGCGATCGTCGCGACCGAGAACCCTGGCAGCCAGTGCGAGAGCGCCGCGGCGAGCAGGCCGCCGAGGCTGAGCGCCACGAGCGGAGCGGGAAACTTCCGGGTCAGGCGCGGCCAGAGCAGCAGGACGGCGAGCGTGAACGCCCCGATCGCCATCTCCTGCCAGCGGGCGCTCGGGCTGGCGCGCGCGAGCGCCACGGCGCGCTCGGCGAAGTGCTCGGGGAGTTGGTCGGTTGTGAGGCCGAGGAAGTCTTTGAGCTGGAGCGTCGCGATCACAACCGCGATGCCGGTGGTGAATCCGGTGGTCACCGGATACGGGACGAATTGAATCAACCCCCCGAGCCGGCCAACGCCCATCGCGATCAGGATCACACCCGCCATCACCGTCGCGAGCAGCAACCCGCCGAGACCCTGGCGCGCCGCGATCGGCGCCAGGATGACCACGAACGCGGCGGTCGGCCCGGAGACCTGAACCTTCGAGCCGCCGAGCACCGCGATCAGGAAGCCCGCGACGATCGCGGTATAGAGCCCATGCTGAGGCGGCACGCCGGACGCCACCGCGAGCGCCATCGAGAGGGGGAGGGCGACGACCCCGACCACCGCCCCCGCGAGCAGATCGGCGCGCAGATCGGCTTTTGTGTAACCCGCGGCGAACGTCCGCCGCAGCGCCTCGGCGAGCTTGAGCGGGAATTGCGGCCTCGGACTGTCGGGCACCGGCTACCCTTCGGCGGGCTTCCGCACCATCTGCACGACCGCTTCCATGTGGCCGGTCTGGGGGAACAAGTCGAGCAGCGCGAGGCTTTCGATCTCGAATGCCTTCGACAGCTGGCGCAGATCGCGGGCGAGGGTCGCCGGGTGGCAGGAGACGTAGGTGAGCCGCGCCGGGGGCCTCTCGCAGAGCACGCCGCGCACCCGTTGCGACAGGCCGGCGCGCGGCGGATCGACGACCACCCGGTCGGTCTCGTAGGGCAATCGGCCAATCCAGGTTTCGAGAGCGCTCGGGAACGATTCGACGTGGGTCAGCTTGTTGCGCCGTGCGTTGTTGCGCGCGTAGCGGACGGCGATCCGATCGGCTTCAATCGCGATGACGTGGCTATAGCGCTTGGCGAGCGGCAGCGCGAACAGGCCGACCCCCGCGTACAGGTCGTAGGCGGATTTTCCGGTCCACGGCCCCACCACCGTTTCGACCAGGCGCGGCAGCAGCCCGCGGTGCCCCTGGAAGAAGCAGCGCGCGTCGTAGGCGTAAGTGATCTCTCCCGCGCTGGTCGTCACCCGGGTCGTCACTTCGCCGTGCGGCAGCCCCTCGATGACGGGCGCCACGGTGACCTGACCGTCGTCCCCGGCGGCGAGGTCGATCCGGTGCGGCGGGTCGTCGCCGAGCAGCCCGGGCAACGTGCGAAGCAGCGCTTCGAGCTCCGGCACCAGCAGGGCGCACTGCTCGGTCGGAATGACCCTGTGGCTCGCCCGCGCCTGGTAGCCGACGACGACGTTTCCCTGCTCGTCCCGCTCGGTGGTCAGCTCGGTGCGCAGCCGGTAGTGCCAGGGGTCGCCGGTGATCACGGAGAGATCCGCCGGGAGCGCGATGCCGCCCATGCGCACCAACGTCTCGCAGACCGCCTGGGCGCGCGAGCGCGCCTGGAGGTCGTCGTCCAGATGTTGGAGATCGCACAAGCCGGTCGCCGCGAGCGCGGGGTAGGGGTCCGGCCGGCGCCCCGGGCCGCCCTCCAGGATCTCGACGATTTCGGCGCGCGCGTAGTCGGGTTTCCGTTCCGAGAGGCGCACGCGCAGCCGGTCGCCGGGGGCCGCGCGCGGCACGAAGATGGGGATGCCGTCCAGCCGGGCGAGCCCTTCGCCGCCCGCGACCAGCTTCTCGATCACCACGTCCAGCTCGTCGATCTCGGCCAGGCGGACGCTCGCCGGGGGTGCCGCGTCGGGCCGGCGGCTCATAGCGCCCTCAAGATCTGGATCCGCGCGGCGAGGCTCGGAAGCTTCTCTTGGATCGCGGTTTCGAGTTCGGCGAAACTGTGCCGGTGCGACAGGTGTTGGAGCACGATCGCCTGGTTCTGGAAGCTCTGGGCGCGTGCGGCGATCTCATCGATATGCATGTGTTTGTATCGCACCGCGCGCTCGCGCAGCTCCGTTCCAAGAAAGGTGCATTCGAGGATCAGCACCGGACTCGTAAAGACTCGCGGTTCGAGCTCGAAGACGCCGGGGCCGGTATCGGCACAGTAGGAGACCCATAGCTCTTCAACACTCTCCTCGATCGCCACACCCGAGGCGCGGAGCGCCGCGAGCTCCGCCGCTTCACGCCCCTGGTAGGGTGCGGCGAGGCGGTGTTTCTTGCGCAGCAGGTGAAACCCCAAGCTCGGCACGACGTGATCGACCGCGAACGCTTCGATGGAAAGATCGCGCCCCACCTCCACCCGGTCGCCCACTTCGAGCGGAAAAAGCTCCCAGCGATAGGAGACCCGCTCCAACCGCTCGGCAGCCTCGACGAAAGCGCGCAGATCTTCTGCGATCTCCGCCGGGCAGAAGACCCGGGTGGCCGCGGATTCATGAAGCGTCCGCTGAGAGATCGCGAACGGCAGACCGAGCGCGTGGTCGAGGTGACCGTGGGAGACGAACAGGTCGCGCGAACCGGCGAGCTGAAGCGACCCCCGGCCGACGTCGAACGCCAGGCCGGGGGGGTGGAGTTTGAGCCAGGTCGAGTCGCCCGCGCGGGAGGACCCTTCGATGCGGAGCGGCCCCGGCCCCGACTCGATGCGGACTTCGACCTTGCCCGTGCTCATGATCGAATCAAATCGGATCTCGCGCTCGGATCTTGAGATCAAATCTCGCGGAACACGAACCGGCGGATCGGCGTCAGCCGTTCGGCGACGCTGGCCGGATCCGGATCGATCAGCCAGAGCGCGGCGGCGATCGAGGAGACCAGCGAGTTGCCATCTTGCGGGGTGAAGCAGAAGCCGTAGATCTCGCGGTTCTTGTGCACCGTTAGAGTCGGAGTCGCCACCACGGTCTGCGACAGGATGCGACCGTAATAGCCATGGTCGCGGCCGAAGCTGAAGATCAGGTTCGAGGAGCGCTTGTCGGTCATCGCCACCCGCGGGTTCTCGCGCAGCCGCTTCTTCACTTCGTCGAGCGTGATGTCGCGGTTGATCCCGAGATTGAACCAGATCGAGTGCATGTACTGGGTGTTGAGCTTGACCGCGCTCGAGAACAGGTTGAGGTCGAGGCCGAGCGTCTCGAACACATGGTGGGCGTCGTGCGCGTGGTGGGTGCCGAACTCCGCGTCATCGTGCTTGCCCACCGATGGCGCGGGCACGAACCCGCCATCCTGCGAGATGTCGTTCGCCCGCCGCATGCAGACGAACGTGCCGCGATCGAGCGAATAGCCCGCCTCGCCGTCGTCGCACAGGGTCTTGATCAGGGTCGTGATGTTGTGGGTGTTGCAGGAAACCACCTGGATGTAGCGATCGTCGCCGGGGATCAACGTCTCGTCGTTGATGCCGCGGGCGTACGGCTTGCCGAAACCGAACTCGCTCCCCTGGGCGATATACCCCTTGGGACCCGACAGATGCTGGTAGATCTTTTCTTTGTTCTCGTTGCCGGCGGGCGTGCAGTCGATCACCACGGTCGCCCGTTCGAGCGCATCGCCGGTGTCGAAGCTGACCTTGTGGCCAAGGTTCTCGAAGCTCTCGCGGACATCCGGGTCGGCCGCCAACTTTGCGCCGCGTGCCATCAAGTGGTTGATCTTGGCGCGATCCGCGGGCAACGCCGTCCGCTTGTGAAACGTCACTTCGTCGATGCCGAGCTTCTCGCGAAAATCGGTGAACAGGCCGATCAGAGGCTCCCCAATCGTGCCCGTCCCCACAAGGTGGACGATCTTGGCCATGGCTACCTTCTCCTGGGTAGGAAGTTGCGACACTCGTTGCTGGAGGCTAGGGGGGCGGGGCGAACCCGCTTGGAGACGAAGGGTAACACACCCCCCGGCCCGGGTCGGTCAGTCGCTCGGAGCCCCGTCGCCTTCCGCGCCATGTTTGCCGCCACCGCGCCAATTTGGGTCTCGGCGGGCGAAAGAGTCGAGCTCACGGGGGATTTCGAGATAGGTTCGGGTCACGTTCGGATCGCAGATCTGGTTTTCGCACTCGTAGCTGTAGACATTCCAGTCCTCGCGCCGTGAGAATGCGGCTAAGGTCTGATAGGTGTTGCAGTTACCGCACTTGATCGAGAGGAAGCGCAGGTCGATCGAATCGCTCATCGGGGTTCTCCTTTGAACCGAGAACTCTACCGCCGCAGGGCTTTCCGGAGATAACTCATAGCCAATGGCGCATATTTTGCTATCGTCTCGCCTCCAGATGAAAACCCGATTGCGCCCTCGTGCGCTCCCGCCGCTGCTCGCGGCGGGGAGCCTCCTCGCTTTCCTCCTCGGAGGTTCAAGCGGTGCCCAGGTCCAGGGCGGAGCGGGGAAAGACGGGCCGGCGGCGGAGTTCGCGGACAGCTTCTCGGTGGGCTACGTGCTGGTGCCGGTCGTCGTGCGCGACGGCGCGCGTTACGTCAAAGGGCTCGACCGAAACGACTTCGCGCTCAAGGTCGACGGCCGACCGGCCACGTTCGAAAGTTTCGAGAGCCGGGCCGACGCCCCGGCGAGCCTGGTCTTGCTACAAGACCTTTCGGGCAGCATGGACGCGGGCGAGCGGTTGATCTGGAGCCGGAGCGCCGCAAGCTACTTTCTCGACCAGGCCGGCGCGGGCGACGAATTCGCAATCGCCACCTTTTCCGACGGCGAGCAGCGGATCGACATCCCGTTCACCGAAGACTTAGGCGCGCTGCGCGAAGCGGTCGCGACTTGGAAACCGTGGGGGAAGACCGCGCTCCACGACGCGGTCGCCCACGTGCCCGAACTCTCCGGCTCCGGCCACAACCCGAAACGCTTCGCCCTGTTGATCACCGACGGGGTGGACAACGCGAGCTCGATCCTTCCCGAGGCGGCGCGCGAGCTGGTCCGCTCGGCGCAGGTGCCGGTCTATGTCCTCGGACTCGATTCCGGCAGCCCCTACCCCCTGAATGGCGAGGGGAAGAAGGTCTACCGCTACGCCGACGTCTTGAATCTGCTCGCGGCGACCTCCGGCGGGCGCTACTTTTCCGTCTCTTCGACCCTCGACCTCAATCTGGCGCTCGCCGCGATCCGCGACGATCTGCGGCACCAGTACGTCCTTGGCTTTGCGACCGGCGACGGCTCCGACCGTTTCCGCCGCCTGGAGATCCAGGTGGTCGGAAGACGGGCGGTGCTGTTTCGACGCGGTTACACCGGACCTCCCCCCGCGGTCGGCGCGGGGAGGTGAACCGGATCGGGTGCGCCCCTAGAAGTTCCCGGGCGACACCGGATCCCGAATCGACAGGAGAAGAAGACCATGACCAAGCTCACGAATGCCTCCGCCCTCGCCCTGGTGCTCGCGGGAGGGCTGCTCGCCTCCGGTTGCGCCACCAAGAAATACGTCCGGACCGAAGACGCCAAGGTCACCGACCGGGTCAACGGCGTCCAGGGCCAAGTCGAGGAGGTCCAGAGCCAGGTAAAGCAGCACGACTCTCGCCTCGCGGGTCACGAACAGCAGATCGGCCAGGCCTCGCGCACCGCGCAAGAGGCGCTCGAGCGCGCCCAAGAGGCGGGCAAGCTCGCCGAAGGGAAGCTGCTCTACGAGACCGTCCTCACCGACGACCGGGTCCACTTCGGCTTCAACAAACACGAGCTGTCGGCCGAGGCGAAAACGGCGCTCGACGAGTTCGCGACCCAGCTCAAGACGGACGGCAAAGGGGTCTACATCGAGGTCCAGGGGCACACCGACTCGGTCGGCTCCGACGACTACAACGAAGAGCTCGGCCAGGATCGCGCGCAGGCCGTGCGCAACTATCTCGCCCGCCAGCACCAGCTGCCGCTCCACCGGATGAACGTCATCTCCTACGGCGAGCTCGCACCGATCGCCGAAAACAACGCGGCCCAAGGGCGTTCGCAGAACCGGCGCGTGGCGCTGGTGGTTCTGCGGTAGTTCCACTGCCCGCAACCCCCCGCGAGCGGTTGAAACCGCTCGCTACGTTACGACGTCCCTTGCGGGACGTTCCCACTTCTCGCGATCATGCTTGGGCCCGGCCTTCATCGGGCCCAACACCTCGTCCCGCGAGGTTTACGCCCTCGCTCATCACCTTCCCGAAGCAACCGAAATGAAACTCCTGATTCTCGAAACGTCCTCGTCCGTCACTCCGGGCGGGTGCGAGGGATCCGGGGGTCGGGCGGCCTCAAATCCCGGTTCGACCGCGAACAACCTTTTGGAGTGCGCGGACGCGTCGGCGCTTTGATCGCGGCGACGTGTCGCCGCACTCCGCGAGGAAACCTGTGGATTCGCGAACCGTCCTCGAGACCTCCACCGATCGTGGAGATCGCCGACGCGTCGGCGATCGGAAAGCGGCGACCCGTCGCAGCACTCCAAAAGGCCTTCGTGCGAGCGAAGGAAATAGCCAGGCCGAGCCCCCGAGTCCGCCTACGCCGCGCCCCGCGGCCAGGCAGCCCGGAAACTGCCGGCGTCACCGAGCTGTACTATCCTTACGGGATGACTGGGAGGTGCATGATGAACAGCGCGGTTCTCATTCGGTTGCGCAGCGAGGCACTCGAGCTCTCCGAGCCCGAGCGAGCCGAGTTGGCGCATGACTTGGTGGTCAGCCTAGATGGGCCGCCGGACTCGCAAGTTGCCCAAAAATGGGATGCGGAACTCCTGCGACGTATGGACGAGGTCGAAGCAGGAACAGCGCCCCTGCTCCAAGCTCTGCTTTAGAGATGCAGCCGAAGCACTGGACTGCGCCCGTCGCACTTTCCGTTGGTTTAAAGCAATAGAGGACTACCCATTACCTGAGGAAGTCACGCAGGTTAGTGGTAAGCCTTCACGAACTCCCAAATTCCTGTGAAAATTGTCTTTATCGAAACAAGCGCAATCAACCAGGTTGCCGACTTAGGCTGCCAAGCAGAAAAAATCCTCGAGGTCGTGAGTTGCCAGGGCTTTCGGCTCGCGACTGGACTGCACACAATATTCGAACTCGCACGTAACTTTCGCAGCGGCGGTGACAAGACCAGAGGGCAGAAGCTCTTCAGTATTCTTCGAGACCTGGCTCCGATCTATCTATCAGACCCCGGAACGATCCTTCAAAGCGAAATTGAAATGCTCCGTTACGGGTCTCCAGTTGTTCCTTTTTTGGATCTCCTGAATACTGCTGCCACACGAGCGCTAGTACTACGCCTAGCGAACGGCATGTTCAGCGACGAGGATGACTGGTGCATGGCGGAGGTCGAAGTCGCCAAGGAGCATGAACTCAGGGCGCAGAAAGCTCGGCTCAGTACGGTAAATTTCCTCAGAACTGCCGACCGGACCGTCCGTCGCCTAAGAACATTCGACGACGTCTGGGCTTATAGCGAGAGTACCGGATTGCTGGAGCCGCTGTTTGTAGAGGTCCTTGGCGGCTCCGTCACATTGGCCGAAGCAAAGGAACTTGCAACATCGCCATCTTCGTTTCCTGCGAATACCGCAGCCGTTCGGGCGAACGTTTACCTAAACTTCATCATGATTTCGAACGGGGTTAAGCCAGGAAAGGACAAGCTCAATGACTATAAACATTGCTTCGAGGCTTCATACTGCGACGCGTTTCTCACCGCCGACAGGCAGCAGGAAACCGCGATGAAGGTGATTTGCCCTTGGGTGCCTATTCAAAATTGGAACCGCAGACTTCAGGAGCTTTGATCCCAGGCGTTCGCGAGGCCTCAGTTCGAAAGCAGCTTTCCTAACTAACTAATCGCGCGGAGCCACAACGATCGAGCGGTGGGATGAGACCTGGCACCGCCTATTGGAATGGACAAACGGCCAGGCGCCGTCAGAGCGCATGGCTGCGCAGATTCTTCTTGCTGAAGGCTTTACCGACCTCGACCCCAGCCATCCACTGGGCGGCAAAGATGGAGGAAAGGATGCGATCTGCGCCCGCGATGATATCCGCTGGGCAATGGCCGCTTACTTCCCTCGCGGACAACAAGAGTTCAGATCGATTCAGACGAAGTTCATGGCCGACGTGACCGGTGCTACTACGAACGGCGCACAAGGAATCGCCTTCGTGACCAATCAGGAGTTAAAACTTGGAGAGCGAAAGGACCTAACCGAGAAGGCTGGCGACCTGAGGGCGGAGATCTACCACTTGGAGAGAATTACGTCGATTCTCGACCGACCCTTCATGGCGAGTGTTCGCAGGAAGTTTCTCAAGATCGGGGAACCGGTTTCAAGTTTCCCTTCGTTCGTCGACAAATGGGTGAGCGTCGAATACGTCGAGAAGGGCGGCATCGCCAGGTCTTTCGAGGCGCAGGGTTACCGGGTGGCCTGGACTGGCGCAAATCTCGAGAACGAGCGCATCGATTTCGAGGGATGGGAGTATGTCGAGATCGAACAGCCTGATGGTGCGCTGGCCCGGCTGAGGGTCAAGGAACCAGAACCGTCAATAATCGGCGGAAATCTCGTATTTCTGAAAAATAAAGTCTTTTGATTCCCCTAGATCGCAACCTTAGCCCCGCCCCCCCAACCGCCCGCCCAAGTACAAAGAGGGCAGAAACGCCAGCATCCCAACGAGCCGAAACCAAGTCGGGTGCGGAATCGCGAACAGGTTCATGAGGCCGACGAAGAAGAAGAGGCCGCCGGCGACCCAGGCGTTTCGCATCGGCTGCTCCGCCGTCAGCCGCGCCGCGATCCAGCCGACGAGGAAAGCGGCGAGCGCCCAGCCGGCGAAGAGGAGGGCGAAGGCGCCGGCCGGCATGGAGGCGATCATCGCAGCCAGGGCCTGCGGGTCGCTCAGGTCGACGCCCGGCGGCAACGGGTATACTCGGCCCGAAAGAGCCTCGACGCCGAGAACCACCAGCCCTCCTGCGACTACAGCGGCGAGAACGGCGGCGACTCCGCGCAGTTGGCGCATCCGGCTTTCTCCTCAAGGGTTTGCGGCCACAGCGTAGCGCAGTCTCGACGGTGGGTGCGAGGTCCAGATCAGTGGTGATCTGGGCCAGATCACTGGTGTTCTGGTCCAGCACAGTGGTGATCTGGGCCAGCACAGTGGTGATCTGGGCCAGCACAGTGGTGATCTGAGCCAGGACACTGGTGTTCTGGTCCAGCACAGTGGTGATCTGGGCCAGCACAGTGGTGATCTAGACCAGAACAGTGGTGATCTAGACCAGAACAGTGGTGATCTAGACCAGAACAGTGGTGATCTGAGCCAGGACAGTGGTGATCTGAGCCAGGACAGTGGTGATCTGGACCAGAACAGTGGTGATCTGGGCCAGGACAGTGGTGATTTGGACCAGGACAGTGGTGTTCTGAGCCAGAACAGTGGTGATCTGGCCCGTTCGCCGACTAGCGCTGGCCGAAAACCCTCACCGTCGCCTTGCCGCCGAGCGATTGGGCGTCGTACCAGAACTCGATCGAGCGGATCACGCGTTTGCCACCGTTCAGGTCGATCCTGCGCGACGAGCGCCCGGCGGGGATGACGTTGCGGATCTCGATGTCCTGGACGAAACCGTCGCCGTAGTGGACCTTCATGTCGCGAAACTGCACCGCGCGGTCGGACACGCGGACTTCGAGGTGGCGAAACCGGCCGCGGGCGGCGGTGACGACGATCGTGTCGTGATCGACCCGATCGGTAACCGACCGTTCGCCGAGCAGGACCCAACGACCGCGGGCCGCTTCGGCTGGAAATGCGAAGGCGACAAGGCAGAGGATCAGCAAGCCGAGGGCGGCAAGGTTGCGATTGCGGAGGTGCATTTTCGTTCTCCCCGATAGGTCAGGATGAGTTAAGGCGCCGGTTCGAGGTACGGGCGGAGGGACCCCGGCGGTGCCGAGTGCCCTTCGTTTCGCAGCCTGAAACCCGGACGGCGGCCGATTCCTGCGGCCGCTTGGATCGATCGTCGCCGATAAGCCCACCGTGACCACGCCTCTTTCAAGAGACGGGCGGGACCCGACTGGGACCCGACTCGGAAATTTTCGAGGATCAAAAGCGCCAGGAGATCTCGGCCTGTTTGAGAACCGCGTTCGCTGTGAAACGCGACTTGATCTCGCCGTCTACGACGAATCGCCTATTGGAAATGGGGCTGTACCAGATCTCGTGATCGCCTTTTCCCTGGCGCTCGAAAGTGCAGCCTTGCTCTCGGAGGACCGCCTTGAGCCGGGGCGTGAAGGACGAGCCCATTTATGAAGCGAGCCGCACCAGCTCTTCGCGATGACTGACGATCTCGAAAGAGAACTCGGTGGCGTCGTCGGAAGGCAGTACCTGGTTCGCTTCGAGCAATTCCGGCACGAGCGTGCGGAGCTTCTCGGTCAAAGCCTCGAGACTGAACGACTCCGTAGCGAGCCCGGGAACGTCGTCGCTACTGGCCACCCAGACGGCGGCCTCGGGGTCCCAGATGGCTTCGATGCGATAGCGGCTCATGGCGACCCCAAGAATAGCACCAGGCCCCCGTTCGCAGCATGAAACCCAAGAAGCAGCCGGCGTCGATCCCGAAACATGGTGCCCATTGATCATGAGCTTCTGCCAACTCTTCGGCCTCGGCCCCCAGCTCGCCCCCTCGCGCCTGGCGGAGATTCCGGAGTCCATCTACGCCCCGCCCCGGGTGCCGGAGGCTTGGGGGCGGCAGGCAGCGTAGTCGCAGGTTGCCTCCAAGATACGAAACGGGAGAAGATTCCTCACTATGGAAATCAATCTCGCCGATCTCCGCGAGATGCATCCGCGGCTCCCTGAGGATCTCGCTCTCGTCATGATTGGCCGCGCTGCGTGGAGCAGTGGGCCGGAATCGCGGGTTTCGAGGAGCCGGTGACGGCTCTGCGATCGGCGAAGGTCGTGAAACCATGAGCACGGATCTTTTGAACACCCTGGTCACCGGCGCCATCTGGCGAGCCGAACGGCTTGAAGAACAGGGAGTCGGCTCGGTTCCGCTCGCCTGGGCGGAGGTCTCCTCCCTGGAGGAAAAGCTGGCGACGGCTCTTCCCGCCACCCATCCGGAAGGGCGGATCGCCCGTCGCGGTGCGGTCCGGGCGGCGCTCAAAGCCGGGAACTTTGTCCGCGCCCAAGCCCTCACAGAGCGTTTCCTCTCCGAAAAAGAGGCGACTCGAACGCTCCGCTCGGCCCTCCATCGGTTGCTGGAAGAAGACGCTCGCTCGCTCGCCGACCGGTTTCGCCATAATACGACGCCGTGAAACCGATCTACATCGTGATCTTCGTCGTCGGCCTCGCCACCGGTCTGGCGCTCATTCCGTTCGTCTCCGGCACCGCCCACCCGGCGGCCTCTTCTGCGCCCCCTGCTGCCGCCCACCCGGCGGACGCCCACCAGGCGGGGCTGCCGCTCGGCTGGCTGGCGTTCGGATTTCTGGGCCAGGCTCTGTTCACCGGGCGGATGCTCGCGCAGTGGATTTCGACCGAGCGGAAGCGCCAGAGCGTCGTGCCCGTCGTGTTCTGGTGGCTCAGCCTGTTCGGCGGGGTGATCCTCGCCATCTACTTCTTGCGCCGGGGCGATCCCGTGGGCTCGATCGGCCAGCTCGCGGGGTTGGTGGTTTACGCCCGCAACTTGACGCTGATCCTCAGACCCCGGCCTGCCGCAGGATCTTCCTGATCATGTCCGCGTCGGCGATGCCCGGCTCGAAGTAGGCGATCTTCCCCTTCTTGTCGACGATCATGAGGGTCGGCAGGGCGAAGACGCCGAGGTCGTCCGAGACGCCGTCGGGATCGAGCAGCACCGGGTAGGGGAAGGGCTTGTTCTTGACGAAGCTCTTGACCGTGTCCGCGGTCTCGCCCACGTTCGCCGCCAGGAATTGGACCTTCTTGCCCTTGTAGTCCTTCGCCAACGCGTCGAGGATCCGCGCCTGAATGTGGCATGGACCGCACCAGGTCGCCCAGAAATCGACGATCACCACCTGACCGGGAAAGTCGATCGGCCCTAGTGGCTTGCCTCCTTCGAGCGTCTTCAAACGAAACTTGGTCGCCGCAGCCGAGGCGGCGGTCGTCGCGGAGGAGGAGTACCCTTCCTGGCAACCGAAGCCGAGCAGGGTGGCGAGCAGGGCGAGGGTGAGAACCGACCGGAAGCGGAGCGGGCTGATCGCATTCATGGCCTGCCGAATATATGGCATGCGGGCCCCGAAAAAACCGACAGGGAAGAGAGCTTGCGCCCTCTTCCCCGTCTCTCCTCCCCCTACGTGTACAGCAGCACGCCCCTCCAGACGCGCCTTCCCCGCCCTACACAACAGCGGAGGCCCAACCGGCGGATCTTAACTGCATCCGCTGGTCGAGCCGCAATTCAGGCACTTGTAGCAGCTGCCGTTTCTGACCATGATCGAACCGCAGTCGTGGCAGCTCGGGGCGTCCTGCTGGTAGAGGAAGGTCACTTTGCGGTGACCATCCGCCGCCGGGTTGTTCGCGACGTTGGCTACGAGCACCGGCTCCAAGCGCCCGCCACCGAGCAGCGCCACGGCGGGCGGCGCCTCGGCGGACGGGACCTCTTCGCGCAGAATCACGCCGACGTCGAACTTCTCCTGCGGCGAGAGGAACTTGCTGGCCATCCAGCGGAAGATGTAGTCGATGATCGATTTGGCGATCGGGATCTCGGGGTTCGACGAGAAACCCGAGGGCTCGAAGCGGGTGTGGCTGAACTTGTCGACCAAGGTCTTGAGCGGCACGCCGTACTGGAGCGCGATCGAAACGGCAATGCCGAAGGCGTCCATCAGGCCGGAGATCGTCGAGCCCTCTTTCGCCATCATCAGGAACAGCTCGCCCGGCTGGCCGTCGTCGTAGAGGCCGACCGTGATGAACCCCTCGTGGTCGTTGATCGAGAACTTGTGGGTGATTGCCCGCCGCTCGTCGGCCAGCCGACGGCGGACCGTCTTGCGCTCGGCCGCCAGGTTCAACAGGGCGGCGACCGACGAGCCCTCGTCCTTCTTGGTCGACAGCGGTTGGCTGCGCTTGCAGTTGTCGCGGTAGACCGCGATCGCCTTCAAGCCCATCCGCCACCCTTCGAGGTAGGCCTGGAGGATCTCGTCGACGGTCGAATCCTCGGGCATGTTGATCGTCTTGCTGATCGCGCCCGAGATGAACGGCTGCGCCGCCGCCAACATTTTGAGATGCCCCATGTAGTGGATCGAGCGCGACCCCTTGTGTGGCTTGAACGCGCAGTCGAACACGGCGAGGTGCTCGTCCTTCAAATAGGGTGCGCCCTCGATCGTGTCGTTGTCGTCGATGAACTCGACGATCGCGCGGACCTGTTCGCGGTCGTAGCCGAGCCGTTTGAGCGCCTTGCCCACCGTGCCGTTGACGATCTTGATCATGCCGCCACCGACCAGCTTCTTGTACTTGACGAGAGCGATGTCGGGCTCGACACCCGTGGTGTCGCAGTCCATCATGAAGGCGATCGTGCCGGTCGGCGCGAGCACCGAGATCTGGCTGTTGCGCAGGCCGTGCTTCTCGCCCTGCTCGACCACCTCGTCCCACGACTTCTTCGCCGCCTGCAGCAGGTCGAGCGGCACGTGGGCGGCGTCGATCCGGCGGATCGATTCGCGATGTTTGCGCATCACCCGGCTCATCGGCTGCCGGTTCTCCTCGTAGCCGGCAAACGGCCCCATCGCCGCCGCGAGCCGCGCCGACTGGGCGTAGGAGGCGCCGGTCATCAACGCGGTGATCGCCCCGGCGTAGTCGCGCCCGGAGTCCGAGTCGTAGGGGAGACCGCGCGCCATCAGCAGGGCGCCGAGGTTCGCGTAGCCGATGCCGAGCGGCCGGAAGGCGTGGGAGTTCTCGCCGATCCTCGCCGTCGGGTAGCTCGCGAAGTCGACCAGGATCTCCTGCGCCGAGATGACGATCTCGCAGGCGTGCTTGAAACTGGCGACATCGAAGCCGGTCGTGTCCTCGTAGAACCGGAGCAGGTTGAGCGACGCCAAGTTGCACGCAGTGTCGTCCAGGAACATGTATTCCGAGCAGGGGTTGCTGGCGTTGATCCGCGCCGTGTTTGACGAGGTGTGCCAGTCGTTGATCGTGGTGTCGAACTGCATTCCGGGATCGCCGCAGACCCAGGTCGCCTCGGCGATCATGCGCATGATCTCGCGCGCCCGGAAAGTCTCCATCGGCCGCCCGTCGATCCGCGCGCGGGTCGACCATTGGCCGTCGTCGACCACCGCCTGCATGAACTCGTCGCTCGCGCGCACCGAGTGGTTCGCGTTCTGGTAGGCGATCGAGTCGTAGGCACCGCCCACGATGTTGAAGCCCCCTTCGTAGCCCGCGTCGATCAACGCCCAGGCCTTGCGCTCTTCGACCTCTTTGCAGCGGATGAAATCGACCACGTCGGGGTGATCGACATCCAAGATCACCATCTTGGCCGCCCGGCGGGTCTTGCCGCCGCTCTTGATCACCCCGGCGAAGGCGTCGAACCCCTTCATGAACGAGACCGGGCCGGAGGCGGTACCGCCGCCCGCGAGCGGCTCGCGCGCCGAGCGAAGGGCGGAGAGGTTCGAGCCGGTGCCCGAGCCGTATTTGAACAGCATCCCTTCGGTCTTCGCCAGTTCGAGGATCGACTGCATCGTGTCGGCGACCGAGTTGATGAAACAGGCCGAGCACTGCGGCTTCTCTTCGATCCCGACGTTGAACCAGACCGGGGAATTGAAGCAGGCGTATTGATGGAGCAGGATGTGGGTCAACTCGGCGTGAAACGTGTCGCCGTCCGCTTCGGTCGCAAAATAGTTCCCTCTGCGCCCCCACGCCGCGATCGTGTCGGCGACCCGACCGATCAGTTGGCGGACGCTCCGTTCCCGATCGAGCGCGCCCAAGTGGCCGCGAAAATATTTCGAGACGACGACGTTGGTGGCGGTCTGCGACCACGCCTTGGGCATTTCGACGCCCTTCTGCTCGAAGATCTTTTCGCCGCGCTCGTTGGTGATCAGCGCGTCGCGCTGCTCCCACTCCACCAGGTCGTAAGGGTGGACGCCCGGCGTGGTGTAGTAGCGCTGAAACTTCGACCCGCGCGGCGCCTCGGACACAGGGTTGGTCACCCCGTTTGAGTTCTCGGGCATCAGGGTCGGTTCGGTCGCCATGCGTAGCTCTCCTAGATGTACTGCCTGTTAGATCGTCGTCAAAAAATTGCAGCGACGGCCCGGACGAGATTCCGCCCGTACCCCCGCTCCACAAGCTGATTTCGCGCCCTGGTTGCCCTTCGTCAGCAAGAATCCTGGGATGGCTCCCACCGCGCCGTACCTGTCGCGGGGCTTTCCTGTCGTCGAAGACGCTCCCCAAACGTACCGCCAGGCTCGCGAGCTGTCAAGCCATAACCACCAGATCTAGTGGCCATGCCGCACCGCGTCTACCATCGCTTGCGGCTGCGTGCTCGACAGCTTTTCCACAGGTTTTCCCCTTTGGTTGCTACTATTTCCGCGCAAATTTCCACAAGGGCGATCCGAGATGCCGGGGCGACCACCCCGACCAAAATGCCCTGCCGCTCGGGCACCGAAACGCCCTCCACCCCGCTCGGCGGTCGGCCCGATCCGGTGCCGACGCAAGCGGCACGGCGGCGCGCCCTATAATCCGCGGCATGTCCGTCGAGACCCGCGCCCCGAAGAAGCCCGCATCGCCCGCCACGCTCGAAACCTCCTCCGGCATCCCGATCCGGACGTCGTATGGCCCCGAGGAGATCGCCGGCATCGGCCCGCAAGCGATCGGCGAGCCGGGCGGCTACCCGTTCACCCGCGGGCTCTACGCCGACATGTATCGGCAGCGGCGCTGGACGATGCGCCAATACGCAGGATTCGCCTCGGCCGAGGAGTCGAATCGACGATATCGCTATCTGCTCGACCAGGGGACGACCGGCCTGTCGGTCGCGTTCGACCTGCCGACCCAGATCGGCTACGACTCGGACCATCCGTTCGCCCAGGGCGAAGTCGGCCGCGTGGGTGTCGCGATCGACTCGATCGAGGACATGCGCCGCCTGTTCGCCGAGATCCCGCTCGACCGGGTGACCACCTCGATGACGATCAATTCGACGGCCGCGATCCTGCTCGCGCTCTACCTGGTGGTGGCCGAAGAGCAGGGGGTTGCCTGGGAGCAGCTCGGCGGCACGGTGCAAAACGACATTTTGAAGGAGTACGCGGCGCGCGGCACCTACATCTATCCACCCGGCCCCTCGCTCCGTCTGGTCACCGACGTGATCGCCTTCTGCGCCGAGCGGGTGCCGAAGTGGAACACGATTTCGATCTCCGGCTACCACATGCGGGAAGCCGGCTCGACAGCCGTCCAGGAGGTCGCGTTCACCCTGGCGAACGCGCTCGCGTATGTCGGCGCGGCGCTCGACCGCGGCCTCGAAATCGACGCGTTCGCCCCCCGCCTTTCGTTCTTCTGGAACGCCCACAACAATTTCCTCGAAGAGGTGTCGAAGTTCCGCGCCGCCCGCCGCCTCTGGGCCGAGCTGGCGCGCGAGCGGTTCGCCCCCAAAGACGAGCGCTCGCTCTGGCTCCGCTTCCACACCCAGACCGCGGGCTCGACCCTGACCGCCCAACAACCGACCAACAACGTCGCCCGGGTCGCCCTCCAGGCGCTGGCCGCGGTCTGCGGCGGCACCCAATCGCTCCACACCAACTCGCTCGATGAGGCGCTCGGCCTGCCGACCGAAGAGGCCGCGCGGGTCGCCTTGCGCACCCAACAGGTGATCGCGTTCGAGAGCGGGGTGGCCGATGTCGCCGATCCGCTCGGCGGCTCGTACGTGATCGAGGCCTGGACCGACGAGATCGCCGCCCGAGCGCGCGCCTATATCGAGCGGATCGACCAGATGGGCGGCGCGGTCGCCGCGATCGAGCAGGGGTTCCCCCAACGCGAGATCGCTGACGCCGCCTACCGGGCGCAGATCGCGATCGAAGAGAAACGCGATCTGGTGGTCGGCGTGAATGCCTTCGTGGGGGAAGAGGAGCTGGCCGTAGAGGTGCAGAAGATCGAACCGGAGATCGAGCGCGACCAGGTCGCCCGCCTCCAGGCGCTACGCGCCCGAAGGGACGGCGCCCGGGCGAGCGGTACGCTCGCGGCGCTCGGCGCCGCCGCGAGGGGCGACCGGAACCTGATGCCGCCGATCCTCGACTGCGTGCGCGCCGAAGTGACGCTCGGCGAGATGTCCGACGCGCTGCGCGCGGTGTTCGGCGAATACCGCGAGGCGGATCTCGAATAGTTCTGTCGATCTTGGCGCGCCCCGTTCGACAAGAGACCGAACCCGAGGCGCGACCCTAGGACACCGCGCTTCCCCAACTCCTAAGGAGACCCCCGATGAACTACATGCTGCTGATCTACGAGAACGAGGCCAACTGGCTGACCATGGCGCCGGAAACACAGGGCAAAATCTTCGGCGATTACATGACGTTCACCGACTCGATCCGCGCCTCCGGCCACTTCGTCGCCGGCGATCCGCTCCAGGCGACGAACACGGCGACCACCGTGCGGGTCCGAGACGGCGAGACGATGACCACCGACGGTCCGTTCGCCGAGACCCGCGAGCAGCTCGGCGGCTACTACCTGATCCAGGCGGCCGACCTCGACGAGGCGATCGCGATCGCGGCGCGCATCCCGGGGGCGCTCGCCGGCTCGATCGAGATCCGGCCGATCCAGCCGATGCACGGCGCGGACTAGCGGCCGATCGAGCCTCACGTTGAACCCCGACGCGCCCGGCCCGTTGCGGACCGACCTCGCCCTGGAGCGGATCGTCCGCCAAGAGTCCGGCCGTGTACTCGCCACCCTGATCGGCCTCCTCGGCGACTTCGACCGCGCCGAGGAGGCGTTTCAAGACGCCTGCACCATCGCGCTCACCACTTGGCCCACCACCGGAGTGCCGGTCAACCCACGCGCCTGGTTGATCTCGACCGCGCGCCACAAAGCGCTCGACCACCTGCGCCGCGAGAAGGTTCTCTCGACCAAGCTCGAAGCGGTCGCCCGGGAAACCCCCGTCCATACCGATCCCGTGGAGGATCTCGCCGGGGACGAATCCTGGCCGGACGAGCGGCTGCGCCTTATCTTCACCTGCTGCCACCCGGCGCTCGCGCCCGAGACCCAGGTGGCGCTCACCCTGCGCACCGTCTGCGGCCTCTCGGCCGACGAGATCGCCCGCGCGTTCATGACGCCGCTCGCCACCCTCCAGCAGCGAATCGTCCGCGCCAAAGCGAAGATCCGCGCCGCGGGCATCCCCTATCGCATTCCGGAGCCGGCCGAGCTGCCCGAACGGCTCGACACCGTCCTCGCCGTCGTCTATCTGGTGTTCAACGAAGGGTACGCCGCGACCACCGGCGACGCCCTGGTCCGGCGCGAGCTGTGCGGCGAAGCGATCCGCCTCGGCCGCCTGCTCGCAGCCCACCTGGCCGACCGGCACGAACGGCGCGCCGTCCATGGCCTCCTCGCCCTGATGCTCCTCCACGACGCGCGGCGCGACGCCAGAGAAGCACCCGACGGCTTGCCCGTCCTTCTCGAAGCCCAAGACCGCTCGCGCTGGAATCGCCGAAAGATCGCCGAAGGGCTCTGGCTGGTCGAAACAGCGCTCAACGCCGGCCCGCCCGACGCCTACGCCCTGGAAGCCGCCATCGCCGCCGTCCACGCCCGCGCCGAGCGCGCCGAAGCGACCGACTGGCCGCAGATCGCCGAGCTCTACCGCGTCCTCCTCCGCACCCGGCCCTCCCCCGTCGTCGAGCTCAATCGAGCCGTCGCGGTCGCCATGGCCGAAGGCCCGGAAGCAGGACTCGCGCTGCTCGATCAGCTCGAAGAAACCGGCGCGCTGGCCGACTACCACCTGCTCCCCGCGGCACGGGCCGATCTCCTACGCCGTCTCGGGCGATCAAATGAAGCGGCAGCCGCCTACCGGAAAGCCCTCGACCTCGCCCGCCTGGAACCGGAACGCCGCTTCCTCACAGGTCGCCTCGCGGAACTGGCGTAGAGACGCCCCAGTCCGCCACCACGACAGAACCGGGTGCTGGCTGTCGGGGCGTCTCCTCTCCCAGCCACCACGACAGAACCGGGTGCTGGCCGTCGGGGCGTCTCTTCTCCCCGCCACCACGACAGAACCGGGTGCTGGCCGTCGGGGCGTCTCCCCTCCCCGCAACCACGACAGAACGCCTACAAGCCGGCCAAACACCCGCCCTTCGACTTCGCTCAGGGCTCGGGTCAACCCGAGCGAAGCCAAGGGGCGCGCAGACCCCAGGGTGTCTTTCGTCTGGGCAAAATCCGGACTTCCGACAGGGGCGGCGTCTCGACTCGGCGACCTACAGTTAGAGCCGTGCCGAAGCGTCCGGCCGGCCTCACGAGGAGGCCGCGGCTCGGCACACTTCCCATCGACACTTCCAGGAGATTGCGCCATGAAAAAGTCATCCCGCCTCACACTGCACCGTGAAACCCTCGCCGTCCTCGACCGCGCACCGCTCGCCGCGGCCCACGGAGGCGCGATCGGGACCGGGCTGCACATCCAGACCTTCCCGTGCGCTCCCACCGTATTTTGCCCGCCTCAGACGCTGGTCCCGACTTGCGGCGCCACCTGCACGGTGAACCCTTCGATCGTCTGTTGAGGGTAGGTGGTGAAGAAGGAGACGCCCCGGCAGCTAGCACCCGGCCAGGTTCTTGGTTGGGTACCGGGGCGTCGCTGCGGCCATTCCCTGGGGTACGATTGAAATACGAACGTCCTACACGAACGTCCGTATCCCAAGGAGTTGCAGTGACGTCTGAATCCACGTCGGCATCCACACCTTCATCCAACCACCGAGACCGCATCGGCACGCTCGCCTGGGCTCGACAGAGCGGCGGCCACTTGAGCGCAGGGGAACGGTTCGCCTACGCCCGGGCCACGATCAGTCGGACTCTGCGCTCCGAAACCGACCGCGCTTTAGGGCGGCTCGGCTTTGCCCGACCGAAACAGATCGCTTTGGCGCTGGCGGAGATTCCGTTGCCGCAAACCGGGATCGCCGGGGCCGCCGCCGCGCTCTGCACCGAATCTTCATCCCCCGCGCTCGCCAACCACTGCCACCGCACCTACCTCTGGGGCGCGCTGCTCGCCGCGCGCGACGGGATCGCGTTCGACTCCGAGCTGTTCTACGTCGCGAGCCTGCTCCACGACCTCGGAATTACCGATCGCTTCGCGCCGCAGGATGAGGTCGCCTGTTTCGCTTTCTCGGGCGCCGAAGCGGCGGAGCGCTTCGCGCGGCACGCGGGTTGGCCGACCCTCCGCGCCCACGCCCTCGCCGAGGCGATCTGCCTGCACCTGAACCCGACCGTCGCGATCGAGGAAGGGGCCGAGGCGCACCTGCTCCGCCAGGGCTCGGGGCTCGATGTGGTGGGTCTTCGCTTCGGCGAGATCGCGGCGGGCACGCGCGCCGAAGTTCTCGCCCGGCACCCACGCCTCGGCCTGTCGCGAGAGCTGGCAGCGACCCTCGCGCGAGATGCCCGGCAACATCCGGGGACTCGCCTGGCTGCCCTCTGCCAACTGGGCTTCGCCCACCGCGTTCGAACCGCGCCATTTCCCGATTGAATCGGATGGTGCTTCCTACCAGGCTACGGATACCCCTCGACCATCGCTTCACCCAACAGACCCGGATCCTCTGCCCTACGGCGTCGGTCGTCTCGGTCCGGCCGTTCCCGCGGCCACCTATGGAGTCGATTGGGCCCGCGGCATTGCGCTACCGATCTACCAAGCTCCGGGGGCAGGACCGCAGAGTCGATCGAGGCGTCCCCGGCGTCGCTCACCACCGATTCGAGCACCAGGTGGCACGGCAGGCCGGGCATACCGGCGGACGCCGATCGAGGCGGTCCGGAAGCCGGTCATGCGATCAAACCCGGGCACGGGCGAGATCTGGCTCGAACCGAACCGTCGGACTCGAGCGGTTGGCCAGGTCGTTCTGGAGGACGACCGCGGGGCGGGTCTTCCCAACCTCGGAGCCGACGGACGGGTCCAAGTTCACGAGAAACACGTCTCCGCGCCGGATCAAAGACCGTCGACCTCGATCTGCGCCCATTCTCCATCCAAGGACGGAGTGATCGCTTCGGCGCGGTAGCCTTCGTCCATCTCACGAGTGAAGCGCTCCCGGCGAGCTTCGAAGACGCGAGCCTGGATGGCTTCGCTCGCAAAGTCACTGAACGGACGCGCCCCTGCCAGTTCCATGGCGGCGTCGTAGACTTCGTCGGGTAGAGAGATCGTGGTGCGCATTGTTCACCTCGGCTTTCACCGCTCAAGATAGACGATACGAGGAGAATACGCCAAGGTGCAATCGAAGGACTCGATCGACTGCGCCTGGTTCTCTCCGGCCGTCCTCATCTGCCGCCCAAGAAGTAGACCTCTTCCAGCCACACCACCAATATGAAGAGAAGGTTCGTGGTGAGCGGCAGGGCGGCAATACGGTCCTTTCCGTACGAGGCGTAGTCCTCGACCTGGACCTCGAGGTACTCGACGAGCGGGACCGGGTACTGTCGGGTGGCCGCGCGCGCCTCGAAGCGCCCCTGAAGATGGTCGCGGAAGGCAGGGTGCATCGGAGTCAGGCCCGAGACGGCTTTCATGTCGAGGTCCAGTTGGCTCAAGAAGTCCATCGAGGCTTTCTCGTCCTCCGACGGGAACGGCCCGCGCCATGCCGAGTAGACGCTGAGAACGTCGCAGGCCAGATCGAGAAAAAGCTCGGCCATTGGCGGGCTGACCTCGGCGATTCCATCGGACCAAGCCCCGTACACGGCGTCGTACCAAAGAGGCATGCGGACCTGCGCGTCGTCCAAGATGGCGGTCAGTGCCGCTTCCGTCTGACCGCGCCCCATTAGGAGGATGGTGGCGAGCTCTTCTTCGAGCATCGGCGGTCTCATCTTCGCTCGCGAAGTCGCTCGAACAGGTGGTACACCTCTCCTCGTCGAAGCTCACCCAGGTTTGGTAGATTCCGCAGCATGTCCAACGATACCATTGCCCAGCTCAAACGGCGGCGAGAAGAGGGTTGAGAGGCGCCTGAACCGGGCGCGGGCCGGTACAATAGGAACTCGACTTTTCCCAGGAGAGACCCGACATGACACTCCCCTTCACCATCGGCCGCCCCGGCCCGGACGAATACGCACGGCCTTACGGCCGCTACATCGAGCGAGCCACTGAAGCGGATCTGCTCGGCGCGCTTGAGACGCAGGCCGATGTCGTGGCCGCAACCTTCCTCGATCTGCCGCAGCACAAGGTCGATTTTCGCTATGCGCCGGACAAGTGGACGCCGCGCGAGATGCTCGGTCATCTGATCGACTGCGAGCGCGTGATGGGCTTCCGCTCGCTTTGGTTCGCGCGGCAAGACCCGAGCAAGCTGCCGGGTTTCGAAGAAAGCGATTGGGCCAAAGAAGCCGGCCATGGCGACGCCCGATTGGACGCCTTGGTTGAAGAGTTCCTCACCGTGAGGAGCGGCCACGTCCTGATGTTCCGGCACCTGCCAGCAGAGGCCTGGACGCGCGTTGGCATCGCGAACAAAAAGCCGGCGAGCGTTCGGGCGCTCGCCCATGTGATGCTCGGTCACGTTCGGCACCACTTCGCGATCCTTGAGGAACGGTATTTAGCCGGGTAAGGGGGCCGGATGAACCGGCTATGAAACCGACCGAGACCCTCGCCCGGCAGAGCCTCCCGGACGGCTCCGAGCTGTTCCTCACCCAACGGGACGGCGTCTACCGCTTGAGCTTGGACGGCCAGGAGCTGATGGCCAGCCGCCAGGTCGCCTCGGAGGCCGAGCTCGCACGGATCGCTTGCGGTGAAATCGCCGAGCGCCCGGCGCCCAAGGTTCTGATCGGTGGCTTGGGGTTTGGCTACACGCTGCGGGCGGCGCTCGACCAGCTGCCCAAGGCGGCCTCGGTCGTCGTTTCCGAGCTGTTCGCGTTCCTGATCGAGGCGCATCGGGACCCGGCGGGAGGGGTGGGTGATCTCGCCGGCCGGCCGCTCGAAGATCCCCGGGTGACTGCGGTCGAAGGGGACGTGCGCACCCTGCTCGGCCGGCCTGAGCGGTTCGACGCGATCCTGCTCGATGTCGACAACGGCCCTTGGGCGTTCACCGTGCCGTCGAACGAGCACCTCTATTCGGCCGCCGGGCTCGATCGGCTGCGACAGAGCCTCACGTCCGGCGGCGTCCTCGCAATCTGGTCCGCCGAGCCCTCGCCGGAATTCGAGCAGCGCATGGAGCGGGCAGGATTCCGAGTGCGCACCGAGCGGGTCGCCGCCCGGGCTGGCTCGCGGCGGCGGCATACGATCTTCCTCGGGCGGACCAAGTAGGGGCCCGCAGCCGTTAGACTCCAGAGCGAAACGAGGGACTCTAAGAGGAAGGTACTCCCCATGAACCCAACAAAGACTGGAACCCAACTCGCTGTCGCCACCGTGGCCGCCGTCTCGATTCTGCTTGGAGCCGGCGCAGCAGCCCCCCGGCTCCCGTGCCCGCGGCGCCATCCACCGACCAGGCGGCGCTCGAAGCGCAGGTGAAGGCCACCGAGCTGGCGTTTGCCAAGACGATGGCGGATCGAGATTTCGCGGCGTTCCAGTCGTTCCTCTCGGAGGAGGCGGTGTTCATGATGCGAGAATCGTTGCGCGGCAAGGAGAAGGTCGCCGCGTTATGGAACCGCTTTTACGAGGGGAAAGAGGCGCCGTTCTCCTGGCGCCCGGAGCGGGTCGAAGTGCTCGATTCCGGGACGCTGGCGCTCTCCGAAGGACCGTCGTTCGATCCTTCGGGTCAGCAGGTCGGGACGTTCACCTCGATCTGGCGCCTGGAAGCCCCGGGCACCTGGCGCATCATCTTCGACAAAGGCTGCGATGTGGGCGCTCCGCCTGCACCGAAGCCCTCTCTGCCCTAAGCGCCGAGCGCCTTCTTGTATTCAGCCGAGACGAAGTCCCAGTTGACCACCTTGAGCCAGGCGGCGATGTAGTCGGGCCGGCGGTTCTGGTACTTCAAGTAGTAGGCGTGCTCCCAGACGTCGATCCCGAGCAGCGGGGTCTTTCCCGCCATCCAGGGGTTGTCCTGGTTCGGCGTCGTCTCCAAACCGAGCGTCTTGTCTTTGGCGAGGCTAAGCCAGGCCCAGCCGCTGCCGAAGACCGAAGCCGCCGAGGCGGTCATCTGTTCCGCCAGTTTGTCGTACGAACCGAACGTCTTGTCGATCGCCTTGGCCAGCTCGCCCGAGGGACGGCTCGGCGCCCCCGGCGCCATGATCTGCCAGAACAGGCTGTGGTTGGCGTGCCCGCCGCCGTGATTGCGCACGGCGTTGCGCACCGCTTCGGGCACCGCGGCCAGGTCGCCCACCAGCTGCTCCACACTCTTGCCTGCGAGTTCCGGTTTGCCGGCGACCGCGTCGTTCAGCTTATTGACGTAGGTCGCGTGGTGCTTGTCGTGATGGATCATCATGGTCTGCGCATCGATGTGCGGTTCGAGCGCATCGAACGCGTAGGGGAGCTTCGGCAGGGTGAAAGGACCGGCGGCGGGCGCCGGAGCGGGTGCAGCGGTGGGGGCCGGGGTGGCTGCCGGAACCGCCGCGGCTTGACCCGAGGCAAAGCGGGCGGAAACGAGGGTGCTCGCGGCACCGGCGGCGAGGACCGAACCTGCGAGAACTTGACGGCGGGTAAGCATGGGGCGACTCCTTTTGAAGAGGCGCCGGGGCGGCCCCCTCGGCGCGGTCCACGACAACGTGGTTCGCCGGTTACTTTACCTGAACGCGCGCTAGGAGCTGATCGAAGATCTCCCGCACCTCGGCCACTCCCGGATCGGGAAAATTGTCGGGGTGATCCCAGAACTCGGCGAGGCCCCCCTGCCGCCACCCCTCGTAGACCGAAACCTTGAGCATCAGCTGGAGCTTGTCGCACGCCTTGACCAGCCGCGCTTCAGCGCTCACTCCCCGTTCGTACTCCTCGTAGAGCGCGCGGGCGTCGACCGGCAGCGGCGCCAGAATGTCGTCCATCGCGAGCGATTCCGCGGCTTTCTTGGCGCCCACGGGGAAGTAGGGCGCCGCCGTGCGCGGCAGGTCGCCCACCCGCAGCTCGGCGAGGTCGTGGACCAGGGCAATACCTACGGCGCGGTGAACATCGAGGCCCGGAATCTTCGGCCCAAGGGCCCAGACCAGGAAGACGACGTGGAAGCTGTGCTCGGTGACGCTCTCGGGAACCGGCACACCGCGCAGAACATAGCCGCTACGCGGGACCCGGTCGAGAATCTGCAGCTCGAGAAACAGATCGAGCAGAGACTCGTTGCGGCGGTTGCCGCGGAGAGTCCCCCGGTCGGCCGCTCGGCCGACCGCCTCATCACTCATGTCGGGCAGCCGCGGTAGCCGGTCCGGGAGCGACGGCGACGGCGGCATCGCCCATCTGGCCACCCAGCCCCAGGCCCGGCGCCTCGTACGGCGCGCCGCGAACCTCGTCCGACATCCGGCGCGTCGTGTAATCCATCATCGTGACACCGATCAGAAAGACCAGCCAGAGCACCGAACCGATGACGGTGAGCTGGGTGAGGCGCGTGCTGTATTTGACGTGCATGAAGAACAGCACGACCAGAGTCGCCTTGGTCACCGCGATGACCATCGCCACAATGTCGTTCGCGGCGCCGAGATCGAACTTCGCGACTACCACGGTCGCCGCGGTGAGGACCATCAGCGCGGCAAAGACCAGGATGTACGGCTTGAGAGAGGGCTTGTGTTCGGAGGACATGGGTTGCGGTCTCCCGGTTCCGTCAGCGCGCGTGGTAGCCGAGCAGGTAGAGGAGCGGAAAGAGGAAGATCCAGACGATGTCGACGAAGTGCCAATAGAGCCCGGTCATCTCGAGAGGGTTGTAGTAGGTCGAATCGAACCGCCCCTTGTTCGACTGCACGACCAGCCAGGCCAAGAGCCCGATGCCGATGACCATGTGCAGCGCATGAATGCCGGTCATGACGAAGTAGAGCGAGAAGAACATCTCGGCCGGCCGCGCATGGTCCGGCGTGAACTGGGAGGGATCGAAATTCGGCCCCGGCACCAGATGGTGGGTGAACTTCTCCTTGTACTCGAACGCCTTGACCACCAAGAAGGTCGCACCGAGTACGATCGTCGCGAGCAGCCAGCCGACGATCGCCTTCTTGCGGTTGACCTGGGCGGCGTAGATCGCAAGCGCCATGGTGAGCGAAGAGCAGATCAGCACGCCGGTGTTGATCGCGCCCATCGGCACGTTCAGGTGGTGGCTCGCCTCGGCAAAGACCCCAGGGAAGCGCAAACGGTAGAGCACGTAGGTCGCAAACAGGCCGCCGAAGAACAGGACCTCGGTGACCAGGAACATCCACATGCCGAGCGACGAGGAGTCCTTCTGCTGCTCCAAGGTATCGAAATGGTGTTGCAGGTCGGGATGGTGAGCGACGGCGTGCCCGGCCGCCGCGGTACCCGCAGCGCCACCCGCCGCGCCAAGCGCCGGATTAGACAAGGGCGGCCTCCCCTTTGGCGGCGGTGGTCGGCCGCTGGTCGTGGTAGTCGTAGGCGTCGTGGGTGACGATCGGCGTCTCGTGGAAATTGAAGGTCGGCGGCGGCGAACTGGTCTGCCATTCGAGGCCGACCGCGCCCCACGGGTTGTCGCCCGCCTTCTCGCCGTAGCGCATCGACCAGGCGAAATAGATCGCCGGCAGCAGGTAGCCGATGCCGAGGATCGAGGCACCCGCGGTCGACAGCACGTTCAACACCTGGAACTCCGGAGCGTAGCTCCAATAGCGCCGCGGCATCCCCATGTAGCCGAGGATGAACTGCGGGAAGAAGGTCAGGTTAAAGCCTACGAAGACGAGCATCGCGGAGACCTTGGCCCAGAACGGCCGATAGATCCGGCCGGTGATCTTCGGCCACCAGTAGTGGAGCCCGCCTAAGTACGCCATGATCGTGCCGCCGACCATGACGTAATGGAAGTGCGCGACGATGAAGTAGGTGTCGTGCAGGTGGACGTCGATGCCGAGCGTGCCGAGCATGACCCCGGTGAGTCCGCCGATCGTGAACAGGCCGATGAACCCGAGGGCGTAGAGCATGGGGGTATCCCAGCTGACCGAACCTTCGTAGAGCGTGGCGGTCCAGTTGAACACTTTGACCGCCGAGGGGATGGCGACCAGCATGGTCAGGAGCGAGAAGACCGTCGAGGCGTAGATCGACTGGCCGGAGACGAACATGTGGTGGCCCCAGACCAGGAAGCCGAGCACCGCGATCGCGATCGAGGCGAACGCCACGATCTTGTAGCCGAAGATTGGCTTGCGCGCAAACGCCGCGATCAGCTCGGAGACGACCCCCATGGCGGGGAGCACCATGATGTAGACCGCCGGATGGGAGTAGAACCAGAACAGGTGCTGGAACAGCACCGGATCGCCCCCCAACCGCGGGTCGAACAGCCCGAGGTGGAGCGCTCGCTCGGCGGCGACCATCAGGATGGTGACCGCGACCACCGGCGTGCCGAGCAGCATGATCAAGCTGGTCGCGTAGTTCGACCAGATGAACAGCGGCAGCCGAAACCAGGTCATCCCCGGCGCGCGCATGCGGTGGATCGTGACCACGAAGTTGAGGCCGGTCAAGATCGACGAGAAGCCGGCGATGAAAACGCCGAGCGCCGCCATCATCACCTGGCCCTGCGCGTATTCGGTCGAGAGCGGAGTGTAGAACGTCCAGCCGGTATCAACGCCACCGTGAATCATCGCCCAGAGCGTGAATGCGCCGCCGAAGACGTAGAGGTACCAAGAGAGCAGGTTGATCCGGGGGAACGCCAGGTCCTTGGCCCCGATCATCAAAGGGACCAGGAAGTTGCCCAAGATCGCCGGGATCGACGGGATCAGGAAGAAGAACACCATCGAGATCCCGTGCATCGAGAACACGCGATTGTAGGTGTCGGCCTGAAGCAGGTCGCCCTCGGGGGTGAGCAGCTCCAAGCGCATCAACAGCGCCATCACGCCGCCGATGAAGAAGAAGCCGGTGACCGAGAACAGGTAGAGCAGCGCGATCCGCTTGTGGTCCCGGGTCAACAGCCAGGAGCGCAGGCCGTAGCCGTTGTTCAGGTAGTTTTTGCTCGCGCTGGGCGCGTTCAGATCGTGGACCGCGGCGTGACTCATAGCGTCCCTCGGTCGGCCGCGGCACCGTTACCGTCGGCCGCAGCCTGCTTGGGGGAATGACCTTCGAGCGACTTGATGTAGGCGAGCAGCGCGGCGAGCTGCTCTTCGCTCACCTGCCCCTGGAACGTCGGCATGATCGGCTGCCACCCCGCGACCACCTTGGTCGCCGGGTTGAGGATCGACTCGCGGAGATAGGTGTCATCCGCTTTGGCGGTGCCGCCATCGGCGAGCGCCACCTCGGTGCCGTAGAGGCCTGCGAGCTGCGGCGCGCGCGCCGGGCGCGGGTCTTTGGCGTCGCGATGGCAGGTGTCGCAAGCGAGGGTCGCAAACAGCTGCGCTCCCGAGGCGATCGGCGTCTTGGTCGCCGGGCTGCCGGCCAGCCACTTTTCGTATTCGTGCGGCTCCATCGCGATCACCTGGCCGATCATCCGCGAATGCTCGGTGCCGCAGTACTCGGCGCAGAACAGGTGATAGCTCCCCGCCTTGGTCGCCTTGAACCAGAGCGTCGTGTAGCGCCCGGGCACCGCGTCCTGCTTGGTCCGGAAGGCCGGCACGTAGAGGCTGTGGATGACGTCCTCGGAGGTCATGGTGACTTTGATCGCCTGGCCGACCGGCACGTGCAGCGTGTTGATCTCGCGCACCCCTTCCGGATGCTGGAACTTCCACATCCACTGCTTGCCGACCGCAAAGTACTCCTGGGCGTCCGACGGCGGCCGGTAGAGGTCGAAGAAGACGCGCGTTCCCCAGACGAACATCACCAGGCAGATGATCAACGGAATCACCGACCAGACGATTTCGAGCAGCGGCGCTTCCTTCTCTTCGAGGCCGATCTCGTCTTCATGGCGCCGCCGATACTTGACGAAGAAGAAGACGAGCAGAGCTGCGATCAGCAGAGAAAAGAAAACGCTGATCGCCGCCCAGGCGAGGTAGAGGGCGTCGACCTGGCCGGCCATGCTCGACGCCGAATCGGGGAAAAATTGGAGCTCGCTCCGCATGGTCAAGCAGCCCTCAGCGAGTTGATCTCCCGCCGCCGCAAAATGACGATCATCGACAGCAGGCCGGTGACCGTCAGAGCGGCTAGTACGCGGAGGATGTTGAAGGTCGCGGCGCTGTATTTGCCCACGGCCGGGTCGTAGTGAAAGCAGAACAGCAGGAGTCGATCCGAAACCGTCCCGATCCGGCGCGATGCCGCCTCGACCAGGCCGAGCCGCACGTCGCGGGGGGGATAGTCGATGCCGTAAAAATAGCGCGAGATCTGCCCCTCGGGGGTGAGCACGATGACGCCCGCCGCATGGGCGAACTGCTTCGTCTGCTCGTCCCACTGGTAGCGAAAGCCGACCGCGCGGGTGAGCCGGCGAATCGAAGCTTCATCGCCGGTCAAGAAGTGCCAGCCGGCCGCGGTCGCTACGTCACCGTAGCGGGCGACCACTTTGTTCTTGGTCTCGGCCGCTCCTTGAGGCCGGTCGCGCGGATCGAAGCTCGCGACCACGACGTCGAAGTCCTTACCCGGGGTGAGCCCCACCGCCTTGAGGGTCGAGGCGAGGTCGTCGAGCACCACGGTGCAGAGCATCGGGCAGCTGTAGTAGGCGAGCACGAAAACCACCGGCCGCTCCGTGAAGTAGTCGGCGAGGCGAACGGACTTGCCGCGCTCGTCTTTGAAGCCCAGTCCGAGCGGCAGTCGGTCGCCCAGTCGCTGGTCGTAGCCGATCCCGGTGAGCTGCGGCGGCAGTTGGGTGGGCGGCGGCGGCGACAGCTGCGCCCGGCCGGCAACCGCCGCGCCACTCGATACGAGCAGCGCGAGCAGCGCCGCGCGGGGCACGCCCCCGATGCTCGAAACGCGGAATCGGTTCAATTTGGGCCCCCGGTGGGAGAGGTGGCCACGCTCGCAGCGGCCGGTTCCGCCGGTACTGAAGTCGCCGCGGCCTCCGGCACAGGCTCGACCGGAGGCGCCTCACCGAGACCGCGGCGGGCGACCACGTCGAGCGCCAGATCAATCGGCAGGCGGAGCGTGCCCTGCGCTTCGTCGATCCACGCCGGCTGGGCGAGCGCCAAGTCTTCCCGGTCCCGCATCTCCTTGAGGTTCTCTGGCGGCGAAAGCTCCAGGCGCGGCTCGGGCGGCAGCGACCGCTCCGCCGCTTCGGGTAGCGCCGACGGCGGTGCATCTTGCCGCGCCTTGAGGCTGGTGAACCCGAGCACCAGCCACCAGACCAGAACCATCGAGACGGCCATGATCACGACCGTACCGACGCCGGAGAGGACGATCCACTTGACGTTGAGCTCACTGTCGGTGACCGCCGGAGAATCGTGCCGCGCGGCGCCGCCTGGGGTGCCGTACTGGTCACTCATGAGCGATCGCCTCCGAGAGGTACGGTTCGTGGATCGGCACCAGCGGGCGCTTCTGTAGCTGGCCCAAGAAGGCCCAGAGCCAGAGGCCGAAGACGCCGACGAGGGCCGCGGGGAACAGCCAGTGGAAATAGAGGCCGGTCGGGTGGAAGGTCGGCTCGACCTGCCAGAACAGATCGAACCAGCGCATCACGAGCATCCAGACCGCAACCATCGCGAGCGCCTTCGGTCGGCGTTTGAGGCCGCGCGAGAGGAGCAGGGCGAACGGCACAAAGAAGTGGCAGAGCGCCACGAAGATCGCGAGCGGTCCCCAGCCGTGATGGATGCGGTGGTCGTACCACGAGGTCTCTTCCGGCAGGTTGCCCGCCCAGATGATCAGGAACTGGGAGAACGAGAAGTACGCCCAGAGCATGGTGAAGGCGAACATCAGCTTGCCGTAGTCGTGAAAATGGTTCGGGTTGAACAGCTCGTTCATCGGCGGGCGATTCGCGAGCCAGCGCGTCACCAGAATCAGGAACGCCATCGCGGTGAGCGCATGGCCGCCGAAGAAGTAGACGCCGTAGATGGTCGAAAACCAGTGCGGCTCGATCGACATCAGCCAATCGACCGCAGCAAACGTAGAGACCAGGCAGTAGATGATCAGGCCGGGCGCGGCGATCCGCTGCATGCGGCGGAACAGATCGGGGTCGGCGCGGTCGTCCTGCTGCGCCCCCAGCCGATCGAACCGCCAGGCGAGGGCGATCCAGATCGCGAAGTAGCAGAACATGCGGATCCAGAAGAACGGCACGTTCAGGTACGCCGCCTTCTCGACCAGGATGGGATCGTTCGCCGCTTCCGGTCGCGCCCATTCGTACAGCTCTTTCATGCCGAGCAGCAGCGGCAGCGCCATCAGGAACAGGAGTGGCAGGGTGCGCGCCGCAGCTTCCCAGATTCGGCGCGCCATCACGCCCCAGGCGCCGCGCGAGAGGTGATGCACCATCGAGAGAGCGAGCGAACCCAAGGCGATCGACAGGCAGAAGATCCAGGCGATCAGATAGGCGCGGAAGAACACCGGCCGGTCGACAAAGAAGCCGATCACGGATAGGGCGATACCGATCGCGCCCACGATCAGCGCTTTGGTCTTGACGCCAGAGATCTCTGCCGGCGGCGCGAAAGTGGCGGCATCCATACGCAGCAGGCGCGTCGTTGCGGTGGTCTCGGGTTTCGAGCTCATATCAGTGTCCGCTCCCTCTACCTTCGGCCGGCGCAAGCTCGTGACCGGGTCCGCCGGCCTTCTGCTGCGTCTCCGCGTCGAGCGCCTTCCAGGCCTCGTCGAGCCGCTGCTTTTCAGCCGCCGACAGGTCGGTGACCTGCGCGTTTTGCGCGTACTGAAGCACCCGAATGTAGGACGCGATCGCCCAGCGGTCGGCGGGTGGGATCTGCGCCGCATAGCTCGGCATCTGGCCGAAGCCCTCGGAGATGTTGTTGACGAAGTAGCCGAGCGGCGAATTGCGCAGCCGCACATCGTGGAACGACACCGGCTGCTTGAAGCCGCGCTCGACGATCATCCCCTTGCCGTCGCCCTGCCGGCCATGGCAGGGCGCACAAAAGACGTTGTACTGATCCTGACCGCGCGCCAAAAGATCGCGGGTGACCGACATCGGCGGCGCGGTCGCGAGCTCGCCCGCTTCCGACAGGCCGGTGTAGAACGCGATGTCCTCTCGCAGCTCGCCACGCGCCACGGTGTGCGCCGGCAGCGGGCGCGCCTCGACCCCGTCGGAGAAGAAGTCGCTCTCCTGATAGGTCTTCGCCTTGGCCTGGTTGTGCATGTTCTGGCGGCAGCCGGACAGCGGCACGAGGACCAACAGACCGGCGGCGACGGTGGCGGCCAGGGCAACCCTTGGGGTGTTCATACGTTTAGGGCTCAACCTCGGACACCTCACTGGGATTCAGGTCCAGAAGGAAGATCTCCGTACCGCTGCGATCGAACTTCGGATCGGCGGCCTCGATGACCAGAAAGTAGCCATCGCTCGAGGCGCGTTCGGAGAACCGCGGCACGTTGAACACCGGGTGGTAGGGCATCGGCAGGCCGTTCAACGCGAACATCCCGATCACCGCGGCGAGCGAGGCGCCCAGGATCGTGCATTCGAAGGTCGGCACGATGAACGCCGGCCAGCTGATCAACGGTCGCCCGCCGATGTTCATCGGATAGGCCACCAGGTTGGCCCACATTTGCAAGCCGAAGCCGCCGAGGCCGCCCAAGAGGCCGCCGATCAACACCAGCAGCGGCACCTTCGAGTGGTGGTGGTCGAGCGCCTCCATTACCTCTTCGACCGGGAACGGCGTATAGGCCTCGACCTTGCGGTAGCCGGCCGCATGGGTTCGGTGCGCCGCTTGGGCCAGACTCTTCGGGTCCGGAAATTCGGCCATCAGGCCGAAGATCCCGACCGGCTGATTCAGAGCGTGGGTGTTGCTCATCACGCCTTCTCCTCATCACCCGGATTGGCGGGGACCATCGTTCGCATCTCGAAGATCGAGATCATCGGCAGGAAGCGGATGAACAGGAACAGCAGCGCGCAGAACAGGCCCATGGTGCCGATGAACACGCCCCAGTCCCAGAGTGACCCGCGGTACATGCCCCACGACGACGGCAGGAAATCGCGGGAGAGCGAGACGACGATGATCACGAAGCGCTCCAGCCACATCCCGACGTTGATGAACATCGAGACGATGAACAGGGCGATGGGCGAACTCCGAACCTTTTTGAACCAGAGCGCCTGCGGCACGATCGCGTTGCACAGGATCAGGGTCAGCCAGTGCCACTTGAACGGCCCGATCGCCCGGTTCGCCAACATGAACTTCTCGTTGTGGTTGCCGCTGTACCAGCCGAAAAAGAACTCCATCGCGTAGCCATAGACGACGATCAGGCCGGTCGCGAGCATCACCTTGGCCATGTTCTGCAAATGGCGCTCGGTGATGAAATCTTTCAACTTGAGCAGCGGCCGGAGCGGCAGGACCAGGGTGAGCACCATCGCGAACCCGGCGTAGACCGCACCGGCCACGAAGTAGGGGGGAAAGATCGTGGCGTGCCAGCCGGGGATGATGCCGGTCGAGAAGTCGAAGGAGACCACGGTGTGGACCGAGAGCACCAGCGGGGTCGACAGGCCGGCGAGCAGCAGATAGGCGGTCTCGTAGTTGTGCCAGTGCTTGGCCGAGCCGCGCCAACCGAGCGCGAGCGCGCCATAGGCGAACTTGGCGAACTTGTTTTTCGCCCGGTCGCGCATCGACGCGAGGTCGGGCACCAGGCCGGTGTACCAGAACAGGAGCGACACGGTGGCGTAGGTCGAGACCGCGAAGACGTCCCAGACCAGGGGGCTCCGGAACTGCGGCCAGAGCCCCATCGTGTTCGGATAGGGGAGCAGCCAGTAGGCGAGCCAGGGCCGGCCGGTATGGAGGATCGGATACATCCCGGCGCAGGCGACAGCGAACAGGGTCATCGCTTCGGCGAAACGGTTGATCGAGGTCCGCCACCCCTGCCGGAACAGGAGCAGGATCGCCGAGATCAGCGTGCCGGCATGACCGATGCCGATCCACCAGACGAAGTTGATGATGTCGAAGCCCCAGCCTACGGGTTGGTTGATGCCCCAGATGCCGACGCCGCGGACCAACAGGTTTCCGACCGACCAGAGGAACACCATCAGGACCATGAACGAGAGCGCAAAGCCCGCGAGCCACCATTTGGGCGTCTTGGCCAGCGGCGTCAACGGAATCGAGGCGATGTGCTCGGTCACCGAGCTCGGCGAGTGCCCCGGCGCCACGACGGCCGGCTTGTACGGTTTGGCGGGAAGCGGCTCGAACCGCGTGTCGAGGGTCGCCATTCCTCAGCTCCTCTCCGCGCTGACGAGCTGCGGGTTGGGGTTGGTGATCTTGGCCAGGTAGGTCGTGCGCGGACGGGTGTTCAGCTCTTCGAGCAGGGTGTAGTTCGTCGGCTGCTGTTTGCGCCGCGTCACCTCCCACGCCGGGTCGTTCTGGTCGCCGAACACGATCGCCTCGGTCGGGCAGGCCTGCTGGCAGGCGGTGACGATCTCCCCCGCTTTGATCGCCCGCTGGGCGACCTTGGCGTCGATCTTCACCTCGTGGATGCGCTGGACGCAGTAGGTGCACTTCTCCATCACGCCGCGCATGCGCACGGTGACGTCCGGGTTGTGCACCAGCTTGAGCACCGGCACGTCTTTGTTCGAGTAGCGGAAGAAGTTGAAGCGGCGCACCTTGTACGGGCAGTTGTTCGAGCAGTAGCGGGTGCCGACGCAGCGGTTGTAGACCATGTCGTTCAGCCCCTCTTCGCTGTGCACGGTCGCCGCCACCGGGCAGACCACTTCGCATGGCGCAAGCTCGCACTGCATGCAGGGGACCGGCTGGTTCATGAGCTGCGGATCGTCCAGGTCGCCCGCGAAGTAGCGGTCGATCCGGATCCAGTGCATCTCGCGCCCTTTGAGCACCTGCTCTTTGCCGACGATCGGAATGTTGTTCTCGGCCTGGCAGGCGATCACGCAGGCGACACAGCCGGTGCAGGCGGAGAGGTCGATCGACATCCCCCAGGCGTGCCCCTCGTACTCCCAGGTCTGCGGGAAGAGCGTCACCGCCTCGTGCTTGCGGCCTCCGTGTTCGCCGGTTCCCCCGTGCTCTCCCGCCTTCCCGTGCTCCTGAGCCTTGGCGACCGCAAATTCGGCCACGGTGCCGGTCCTGACCGGCTGGCGGATGCGCGCCTCTTCGGTCGCAACCTTGAACTCGTTCGCGCCGCTCTCGAGCAGGTGGTGGTTCTGGGTGTTGGCGAACACGTAGCGGCCGGGCAGAGGCTTGACGGCGACCAGGGCGGATTCGAGCGAATCGGAACCGCGCAACAGGTAGGTGTTGAACCCGTGGCCGCTGCCGAGCGGGCCGGCCTTCCAACGGCCGTGGCCGAGGTGGAGGGTCGCGCAGCCGTCGGCATGGCCGGGTTGCACCCAGACGCCCACTTCGAGCTTGCGTCCGGCGAGTTCGAGCTCGGCCTTCCCTTCCATGGTGAGACCGCGCTCTTCCGCGGTCTTCGGCGAGACGATCAAGGCGTTGTCCCAGACCAGCTTGGTGATCGGCTTCGGCAACTCTTGAAGCCAACCGTTCGACGCCAAGCTGCCGTCGAACAGGGTTGGATCGGGGCGGAACAGCAGCGGCAGCGCTCCGGCGGCCGCGGCTCCCGCGCGCGCCGCGATCGCTTGCGCGGCGGCACTCTCGGCTCCGGCGACCCAAGTCACCGCGGCAGGCGCACCCGCCGCGATACCGGTGCCCGGGATCACGCCGTCGTGGAGCGCCTTCCTCCAGACTTTCTCGAAATCGCCCGCTCCGGCCAAGCGCCCGGTCCAGGCATCGCGCACCAGGTCGTAGCCTGAGGCATCCGACTGATCATGAAACACGCCTAAGAACTCGACCGCCGATTTGCCGCCGTAAAGCGGCTCGACCAGCGGTTGGATCAAAGAAGCCGTGCCGTCGTGGCCGAGCGCGTCGCCCCAGCTCTCCAACTCGTGGGTACCGGCGATGTGCCATTGGCAGAGCTCGGCGGTCTCGTCGTCGTGGAGACCCCAATGCACGCGGCTCTTGGCTTTTAAGATCGCCGCAGCGAAATTCAGCTCGGCCGGAGCGTCATAAGCCGGGTTCGCGCCGACCACGACCAGCAGCTCGACTCTGCCCGCGGCGAGATCGCGCCCCAGCTCACCGATCGACGCCGCATGATCGACCGGATCGGCTTCGAGCACCGACGGGTAGGAAACGGTGGTACCTGCATTCCCGAGCGCCTGATTGATCGCGTGCGCCAGGACCTGCAGCTCGACGGAGCCGTAGGGATCGGCGACCACCGCAGAGGCCCCCGGGTTCGCCTTCAAATCGGCGGCGACCGCTGCGACCCAAGCCTTGGCTTTTTCCGGCAGCGCGCCACCCGGTGCGACACCCGCCACGCCCACCGCGGCGGCGAGGCCAAGCGCGAAAGCTTCGAGCTCGGCGGGCGCCAGGATGATCCGGTGGTCGGCGATCGAAGAGCTCGCGGTGGGCGAGCTTTCGGCCGCATAGAACCGGCTCATCTCGGGGTGTTCGGTGCGCGGGCGACGGCTCGGGGCGAAATCGCGGGCGTAGCGAATGCTCGCCGGACCCTGAGTGAGGAAATCGGCGCCGAGCGAGAGGACCACTTTGGTCTTGGTGAAGTCGTAGACCGTCTCTCTCGCCGCGCCGAACGCGGCGATCGACGCCGCGCGGGCGGCATGCGGCGCCGCCGGCTCCCAGCGGTGCCATTTGGCGGCGGGGAAGCGGGTGAGGATGGTCTGCATCTGGGCAGCGAAGGTCGGCGAGGTCACCGCGCCAGAGAGGAACCGGAGCCCCTCGCCCTGGAGCGCTTCGAGCGCCCGGATCTCGCCCAGGATCACGGTGACGAAATCGCTCCAACCGCGGGTCTGTGCGATATGGCGAATGGTGGTCGAACGGGCCGGATCGTAGAGGCCGAGCACGGCGGCCTGGGTGAGCGCGTCCGACGAACCGAGGCTCGACGGGTGCTCCGGATTCCCCTCGAGTTTGGTCGGGCGCCCCTCGTGGCTCTCGGCGATCACACCGATGCCGTAGCCGCCCTGCGTGATCGTGGTCGCGTAGTACATCGGCCGACCGGGGATCAAACCCTCCGGCATGTTGACGTACGGCACGACTTTTTCAACCGGCTGCTTGGTGCACCCGGCGAGGCCGGCGAGTGCCAACGACGCGCCCGAAAGCTGAAGAAAGTTGCGACGCGACAGACCGTCCGTCGGGCTCTCGACCCATTCGGACGCCTGGCGCGGAAACTCCCGGTGCAGCCAATCCTGGAAGGTCGGCGTCGCGGCGAGCTCATCGAGGCTGCGCCAGAGCGGCGCGCCCTCCCGTTGCGAGCCGCGCAGTGCCTGGCGCACGGCGGCGAGATCGATCGGGCCGGCCGAAGCGGGCTCCGGCCCCATACCGGGAATCGGCATCTCGCCGGAAGCGGGCAGAGCGTCGTGGGTTTCCATAGCGCTGGGGACCTCGTCTCTCACGTCCAAAGTTCCGCTCCGGCCTACCGGTGACAGGTCGAGCAGGTGATCTGAGGCTTGACGTCGTAATCCTGGATCAGCTTCGCCGCTTCCGGCCCGAAGTGCGGCGGGCGCACCCAGGCCATGTTGAAGACTTCGGAGCGCGGGCGGATGTTCTTTTCCGGGTTGCGGTGGCAATCGACGCACCACTGCATGGTGAGCGGCGCGTTCTGGCGCATCAGCGCCATCTGATCGACCCGCCCATGGCACGAGGCGCAGCCGACGCCCTTGGCGACGTGAATGCTGTGATTGAAGTAGACGTAGTCCGGCAGGTCATGCACCTTGGTCCAACGCAGCGGCTGGTTTTTGGCGTAGCTCTCGCGGACCGGCGCGAGCAGGTCGGCGTTGGTCCAGATGTAGCGGTGGCAATTCATGCACACTTGGGTCGCTGGAATCCCCGCCTTCGCCGACTTCTCGACCGAGGTATGGCAATAGCGGCAATCGAGCCCGAGCCCGGCCACGTGGTGCTGGTGGCTGAAAGGGACCGGCTGCTCCCGGAAGACGTCCTGCTGTGTGCCGTAGCCGGAATTGAGGAGGCTCTGGTAGACCCAGAAGAACAGGCCAACGAAGAGCACACCCCCAAAGAGGCTGACCTTTGCGATCGTGTTCGTGCTGCGGTGGAAGATCTGCGCCATCTCGTCCCCCGGGGCTACAGCGGTACCCAGCCCAAGGCCCAGCCTTGATCGCTCACTCCCGCGATAGCGGACTCGAGCCTCGGGCTGGGCCTTGTGAAATTCGTCACAAGCATCCTAGCAGCAGGTTCCGGTCCCTGCAAGGAGCCCCATCTCGAGGGCTCGGACTGGACTTCAAGCAGGCGTTGATTCGAACCGGCGGCACGGGTGCGGCGCCTATAATGCCACCCCGGCAGAAGAACCGCCAGCGGAACGCCTGGCCCGAAGGAGATCGACCTGATGAAGCAGCGCAATGGGGGGCGGGGGCTCGCCTTGGGACTGGGCGCAATGTTTGCCGTCGCCTGTGGTGGTCCGGCGCCTGAGGCAGCAAACACCCAAAGGACGGCAGCGACGGAGGCGACGACCGAGGCCTTCCCACCGGCGGACGCCGGAGGGATCGAAGGGGTGATCGCTTATGCCGGGGCGGACCCGGATGTGGCGATTCCGCTCGCCGCCGATCCGGCGTGCGCCGATTTGCACGGCGGCCCCCTCGAAACCGAGAAGATCGTCGGGAACGCTGAGAACGGTGCGGGGCACCTCGGCAACGTCTTCGTCTACGTGAAGGCCGGCCTCGTCCCACGTAGCTACCCGGTCCCCGACACGAAACCCGAGATCGACCAGAGCGGCTGCGTCTACCTCCCGCGCGTCGTCGGCGTCCGGGTCGGCCAGCCGCTCCTGTTGAAGAACAGCGACGCAACGATCCACAACGTCTTCGCGCAAGCCGGCGCGAACCCGCAGTTCAACCACGGCCTCCCCTACTCCGGCATGAGCTTCGAGAAGACCTTTGACGTACCGCAAGTCATGGTGACGCTCAAGTGCAACGTCCACCCCTGGATGACCGCTTACGTCGGGGTGCTCGACCACCCCTATTTCGCGGTCACCGGCCCGGATGGCAAGTTCACCATTCCACACCTCCCCCCGGGCACCTACACCTTGGAGGCGTGGCACGAGACGCTGGGGGTACGGGAGGCGGTGGTGACAGTTGAAAAGGGCGGGGTGGCTCGGGTGGCGGTGGGCTTCGACGAGGGACCGGCCAGGTAACTGCCCGCCTCTTGCCTTGCGATGAGGTCCAATTCCTGGCCGTAGTCGCCTACTCCTTGCTAGTGTAGTGCGTCAAGCGGATGCGACATTATCGTTAGCGCTGGGCCCCCTCGCCCCGCTCCGAATTCCATGTGCCGGTCCGGGAAGTCAGTTTTCCCGTCGGGGAAATCGATTTTCTCTCCGGAAAAATCAGCCTTCCGGTTGGGAAATTCGACTTTCCGGGCCGCGAATTCGATTTTCTCTTCCGCGAAGTCGACTTCCTGATCCGCGAAGTCAGTTTTCCCGCCGAGAAAACTGACTTTCTCAACCGCGAAATCGACTTGCTCCTCCGGAAAGTCGACTTCCTGACCCGGAAAGTCGACTTCCTGATCCGCAAAGTTGACTTTTTCTCCCGGAAAACCGATCTCCGCGAGGGTTTGGAGCCAACGTCCTAACGGCCGATCTGTTGCTCGAAGAAGTCCAGGCAATCGGCGCCTCACCGAATCCGCCGAGTCTACAACCTGTGGCTTTTGCCATTCTGCGATGCCACCAGTGGGTGGCGTTGTTCGGAGTCTCCTGAGTCGCCTTGCGACTGACCGCTCGGAACGGCGAAGGCAGGGCGAACCTGGACGGGATCCGCCCTTTGCCTTGCGGCTAGACTCGATTCCTTGCAGCGGCCGCCCACCCCTTGCTAGAGTCCAAGCCAAGGAGGACGCGATGGAAACCGCGGTTACAAAGAAGGGCCAGACGAACATTCCGGCAGCGATCCGCAAGCGGCATGAGATCCACGAAGGAGATCGCCTGGAATGGCTCGATGACGGGGAAGTCATCCGCGTGATCCCCCTGCCGGCGGATCCTGTGAGAGCGCTTCGCGGCTCGGCCAGAGGAGAGAAACTCCTAGAGCGCCTACTAGTACAACGCAAAGAGGATCGGAAGCGTGGCTCGTAGCCGATTGGCGCTGCTCAAAAAGCTTCCCGCCGAGATCATCTGGCAGCACGACGAGCCAGCCCTCCTCCAAGCTTCACGATTCAAAGCCGAGAACCGTATCTCCCTGGCCGATGCGCTGATCGCCGGGCTCGCCAGCCGGTTGGGTGCGGTTCTGGTCCACAAGGATCCAGAGTTTGAAGCTTTGAACGGTGTAGTGGACCTCGAAGCCCTGCCCTATAAGTGAAACCTCCTTTAGCGAGGCACCTTCAATCGGCGCGCCTAATTCGCCGATGAAAACTTCTTCCGTCGTGGCCGCCGTCAGCCTCGCGGGCCGCTCGGCGGATGCCGTTGGATCGGTATACTTCACCCCTCGTCCCCCGGGACTTCTATTCGAAGCCGCCTCAAGAGAGGAACATCTCCATGAGAGCTCTCCGCACTCTCCTCGCCGTCGCCGCGCTCTCCTTCGCTTCCGCGGTGCACTCGCAATCCGCGAAACCCCCTCGCGGCGCGGCCACCCGGGACAGCTACCAGAACCTCGTCACCCTCTTTGCCGACTGGCGGGCGTTCGAGGTGCCGCCGATGCGCGAGGGCGCGCCGGATTACACCGCGGCGACGTTCACCAAGAGGCACGCGGAGCTTCCGTCGTTCCTTCGTCGGCTGGACGCAATCGACGGGGCGGGCTGGTCGATCGAGCAGCAGGTGGACCGCGAACTGGTGCGCGCCGAGATGAACGGTTTCGATTGGAATGTTCGGGTCCTTGAGCCCTGGGCGCGAGACCCCGCGTTTTACGCCACGGTCCAGATGGAGCAGAGCGATACGCCGGAGCACGAAGGGCCGACGCATCACGGCTTGGCCGAGATCTGGACCTACTCGTTCCCCCTCTCTTCCGCGGCCGAGGCGAAGCTCGCCGCCGAGCTTCGTCCAATCCCCTCCCTGCTCGCCCAGGCGCGTTTGAACCTGGTCGGCAACGCGCGCGATCTGTGGCTCACCGGAACCGGCACGATGCGAGACCAAGCCGCAAACCTCGCCGAGCTGGAAAAGAAACTCGCCGGCAGCGGCCCCGCGCTCTTGGGCGCGATGCGCGACGCCCGCCGCGCGACGGAAGCGTTCGTCGCCTGGCTCGAAGCGCAGGCGCCGAACAAGACCGGGCCTTCCGGCGTCGGCAAGGAGAACTACTCCTGGAGCCAGCAAAACGTCCACCGCCTGCCGATGACCTGGGATCAGGAGGTCGAGCTGCTCAAGCGCGAGCTGGCGAGGGCCCACGCGTCGCTGCGCCTCGAAGAGGAGCACAACCGCGGCTTGCCCAAGATCCAGGCGGCCGCATCGCCCGAGGAGTACCTCGAGCGGGCCAACGGGGCGGTGACCCGGTACATCGCGTTTCTCAAAGCCAAGGACCTCTTCCCGATGCGCGACAGCATGGACCCCGCCCTGCGCGCGCACTTGGGAGGGTACGTCCCGTTGGAAACCCGCAACTTCTTTGCGATCGCGATGCACTACGACCCTTTGACGCTCTACACCCACTTTTACCATTGGTGGGACCTCGCGCGGATGGCGGAGGAACCGCACCCGAGCCCGATGCGCCGGGGCGCCCTCCTGTACAACATCTGGGACAGCCGCGCCGAGGGGATGGCCACGGCGATGGAAGAGTTCATGCTCCACGCCGGCCTCTACGACGACAACCCGCGCGCCAAAGAGATCGTCTGGATCATGCTCGCGCAGCGCGCGGCGCGCGGCCTCGCGTCGCTCTACGCCCAAGCGAACGAATTCGACCTCAAGCAGGCGAAAGACTTCCAGGTGCAATGGACGCCGCGCGGCTGGATGCGCCCCGACCTCGACCTGCTCGGTTTCGAGCAGCAGCTCTATCTGCGCCAACCGGGGTACGGCACCAGTTACGTCACGGGCAAATGCCTGCTCGACGATCTGATCCGCGAAAGGTCGAAGCAGCTCGGAGGCACCTTCTCAATGCGGCGCTTCTTCGACGAGGTGAACTCGGCCGGCATGATCCCGGTCTCCCTCATCCGCTGGCAGCTGACCGGCGAGAAGGAAGAGCTCGGTCGCTGAGCCCGGTCCCGTTCTCGAAACCCCCTCTTCCTACCTTTCGTCGGGGCCAAGTCCGGACTTTCGGCAGAGGCGCGAGACGGGGGTGAAACCCTACTCTGAAGTGGAACCGGGGCGAAGTCCGAATCGGCGCGCGAAGCGCTCGAGATAGCGCCCCACCTTTGGAGAGGGAGAATCCCATGTTAGCGGCGGCCAGAAACGGCGTGATTCCGGCGATCAGGAAAGGCGGCGTCATTTTTCTGCCGCGGCAGCTCGGCGTGCGAAGCTGGCGGCGAGGTATGTGACGTAGCCGGGATGTAGATCTTCCGGGGTAAGCGAA
>JANNIH010000015.1:0-24529 GCA_031404815.1 Holophagales bacterium
TATCACGATGCTTGAGCACATGGGTGAAGTGCGCTTCCCCAACGCCCTGGTGGGAGTCATCACGGGTGGAGATATCTCACCGGATGGCCATCGAATTATCCTGTGCGATTACATCGAAGCGTTTGAACTGGTTCTGTTAGACACGCCAGGCGTTGCCTTTGACACGATCTGGAAACAGCCGCTATTGCCGGTAAATATCGGAGCACGCCAACAGGGCGAGGCCGTTTGTTATCGCGCTGACGGAATGGCTCTGCTCGCTACCAGCGAGCAACTGCCGTGCCCGCTGATCGAGGTGAAGCGAAAGCCGTGAAGAATGATGACAGCACTTCACCTCACCACAGGCTCCTTGTGTTCTGGTAGCCATGGTCAGCGCTTTTTCGACTTCGTTCACTACGACTCCTCACCGAAACGGTCTGCGATCAGATTCGCCACCGCTTCCAGGGCTTCGATCTCATCAATGCCTTCCGTCCGCAGGGTCATTCGCGAGCCCTGGGCTGCCGCCAGCAGGAGAATACCGAGAATACTCTTGCCGTCGATCTCTTCCCCCTCGCGAATCAGGGTCACCCGGCTTTTGAAGCCGCCCGTGGTCTGAACCAGTTTGGCGGCGGCTCGGGCGTGGAGGCCAAGGCGGTTGATGATCTCCAGCTCTCGTTCAATCATCGCCGCACGCACCCGTCAACCGGTCCGCGTTGGCCTCGGCGCCCGGGCTACCGGTCGGCTTCTGAAGGCAATCGCTGCCGAGCCGGACGCTTTCAATGACCTTGCTTTGAAGCCAACGAGCCAGCTCGGTGAGGGGCATCTCTTCCGTACCCGGACAGCCGAGACGAACGATCATCGGCAGATTCAGTCCGGCGAGAACTTCCACCCGGCCCGGTGCGAGCAGACACATCGCCACTCGCGCCGGCGTTCCACCGAACAGGTCGGTAAGAACCAGTACGCCTTCGCCTTGATCCGACGCCTCGATCGCCGCCTCCAGGCGCTCGGCCGAGCGCGCCGGATCTTCATCCCAATCGAGCGTGAACTCCCCCACTCCCGCGGGCCGGCCAAGGATTTTCTCGGCTGCCGCGAGGAGCTGAGCACCCCACTCCCCTTGCGTGACGATCAGTCTTCCTACCATGGAGGGTAGACCCCTGGACCTTGAAGTTCTAGTTTGGCATCCGAACGCCGCGGGTGCACCCGCGCCGGATCACTTCGCGATATCGCGGTGGATCACGCGGGCGGGAACGCCTTGCCCTTCGAGCTCGGAGCGAAGCTTCTCACAGACGGCGACCGAGCGGTGCCTGCCACCCGTACAGCCGATGGCTACCGAGAGGTAACTGCGGTTCTCGCTTCGATATTTCGGCAGCAGAAAGGCGAGAAGATCTCGAAGGCGAAAGATCAGCTCTGCGTAGTCGGGTTGGCTGTTGAGGTAAGCCACGATCTCCTCATCCTGGCCGGTCTTCTCGCGGAGGCCGGGGACGAAGTGAGGATTGGGCAGAAACCGTACATCGAACAGAAGGTCGGTCCCGTAGGGGATGCCGCGCTTGAAACCGAAGCTGATCAGATTGACGACCATTCCCGGTTCGGTTCCGAGGGAGAACTCACGGAAGACCTGGCCACGGATTTCGTGGATCGTGAGTTCGCTCGAATCGAGCACCCGGTCGGCCCGAGCGCGAAGCTCGGCCAACAGCTCACGTTCACGTCGAATTCCTTCGATCGCCGAGCCGCCGCCGGCCAGAGGGTGCGGCCGGCGCGTTTCCGAGAAGCGGCGCACCAGGACTTCGTCCGACGCTTCTAGGAAGAGCACGGTCGGATCGATCCGGGCGCGGTCGATCTCTTGAATCAAGCGCGGCAACTCGTCGGCAAACCCCGGCGCCCTGACGTCGGTGACCACCGCGATCCGATCGTGACCGGGCACGTGCTCCGCCGGATGGGCAAGAAAGCGCCTGAGGAGCGGCAGCGGCAGGTTGTCGACCGTGTAGTAGTCGAGATCCTCGAGGCCCCGCGCGACCACGCTCTTGCCCGAACCGGAAAGCCCGGTGATCAGGACCAACCGCACCCGCTCCGCAGCCGCAGGCGTTGCGGCGTCGCCGGCCGCGGGCGCGATCGGCTCGGGCCTGGAATCCGGATCAGCGTCGGCCACGATTTCTCTCGATCTCCGCTTCCAATTTGCGCACGAACTCTCGGGCTGAATGGTGACCCTGGAGCTTCAGCACATGGTTGCGCGCCGCGATCTCGACCAAAACACTGACGTTCCGCCCGAGCGCCACGGGCATTCGAATATAGGGGCACGGGGTGTCGAGGATGTGGTAGACCGATTCGTCGAGACCGAGGCGGTCATAGGTTCGGCCGTCGTCCCACGGCTCTAATTCGACCACCAAGTCGATGTTCGCCCGCTCGCGCACGGAGGCGAGGCCGAAGAGATCCTGAACATTGATGATGCCGAGGCCGCGCAGCTCCATATGGTGACGCACCGGCCCGCTGCTGAATCCGGCTAGGTCGCCGTTGGGAAAGCGCTTGACGCTCACCCGGTCATCGGCGACCAGGCTATGGCCGCGGGTGATCAGGTCGAGCGCCGATTCGCTTTTCCCCACCCCGCTCTCGCCGATCAGCAAAACGCCCAGACCGTAGATCGACAGCAGGACACCATGGAGCGTGGTCGAAGGGACCAGATGCTCTTCGAGAAAAAAGCTGATCCCCTTGATCACCGTCGAGGAGAGCGCAGTGGACGACAAGACCGGGACCTCGCGCGCCTGGCAGTACGAGAGGAAACCCGGCAGCGGCGAGATCCCTTTGGTCAACACGAAGACCGGAACCGGCAGCGCGGTGATGCTCTCGAACCGCTCGCGCCGCTCCGCTTCGGAAAGCGTACTCAAGTACTCCGTTTCGCTTTCCCCGACGATCTGGACGCGGCCCGGCTTGATGTAGGCGTAGTAGCCGGCGAAAGCCAGCCCCGGCTTCTGCACCCGCGGATGGGTGATCTTGTTGTCGAGATGCGACTGACCCGAAAGGACCCTCAGGTGGAGATCGAGCAGCTCTTCACCGAGCAGCTCATGGACCTCGACCGAACCGGTGGGAGTGATCGAGCCGGTCTCCATTCACTCTTCCCCCTTGAGCAAGGCAAAGATCTCGGCCGGATCTTGCAACGTGAGGAGCTTTGCGATCCGACCCGGTGCCCGAACCCAGCGCGAGATGGCCGCGAGCACTTGGAGATGCTCGGCCGGCGAATGGCTGGGCGAGACGACCATGAAGAACAGCTGGACCGGCAAACCATCGACGGCGCGAAATTCCACACCACCAGGGGCGATACCGATTGCCAGGATCGGCCGGGGGACTCCGGCGAGTTTGCAATGCGGGATCGCCACCCCCCCACCGACTCCCGTCGAGCCGAGCGCCTCTCGTTCGGCCAGGCGGTTCGACAGCTCCAACGCATTCGGTACGGCGCCGGTCGCCGCGACCCGAAGCGCGAGCTGTTCGAGGATGTCGGCGCGCGACCGAGCCGACTCGGCATCGAGGTCCGGTCCCAAATCGGGGAAGATGAGCTCCGGACGGGTGAGGTCAGAGAGACGCATACCCTCCTGCCTAAAACTCCGGAGCGATCAGGCCATAGTTTTGATCTTTGCGCCTGTACAGGACCGAGACCCGCTCGTTCGTGGCGTCCAAAAAGACCACGAACTCGCTGCGCGATGTGCCCAACTTCAATACGGCCTCATCCAAGGTCATCGGCTTGATCTCGATCCGGCTCGACTTGATCACCCGCGGCCCACGCTCGTCGGTGAAAGTTCCCGCCTCGAGCACATCGACCGGCCAATGGTTGGCCGCCGATTCGCGGCGCCGTCGGTCGACCCGTCGGGACTTGTCGCGCTCCGCTTGGCGCTCGGCTTTCGCCACCACCCTTAGAATCGCCTCGAACATATTCTCTTCGCTGCTCTCCTCCGCCTCAAGGGAACCGTGCCGGTGATGAAGGTGCAGGTCGGCGACGAACTTCCGCTTCTCGGCGGAGAGGGTCATGCGCACGTCGATCGGTTCGTCGAGCAACTTTTCGAGTTTTTTGAGTTTTTCAAAGACAAGGTCTCGGACTCGATCGTCGATGGTGTAGTTGCGCCCGATAACTTCGGTATTCATCGCGGTCCCCCTAGCCTGAAGAAGGTGTTCCCTCGTGCTCAGAAGATTTGCTTACGGTCGTTCGATGAGGGGATGTGCAGCTCGTCCCGGTACTTCGCCACGGTGCGGCGGGCGATCTGAATCCCCTCCCGATTGAGGATGCGCATCAGTTCGCTGTCCGAGAGGGGTTGGCGCGGATCTTCCGCTCCGATCATCTGCTCGATCTTGCGCTTGACGGTGAGCGACGAGATGTTGTCGCCGTAGTCCCGGTCGATGCCACTATGGAAGAAGAACTTGAGCGGAAAGAGCCCGCGCGGCGTGTGGATGTACTTGTTGGACACCACCCGGGAGACCGTCGACTCGTGCATCGAAATATCCTCGGCGACATCGCGCAGGACCATCGGCCGCAAATAGTCGATCCCCTGGTCTAGGAACTCCCTCTGCTGGCGGATGATCGAAGCGGCGACCTTGTAGATCGTCCGCTGCCGCTGGTCGAGGCTTTTGATCAACCAGACCGCGGAGCGCATCTTGTCTTTGATGAAGCTCTGCGCTTCGGCCTGCTGCCCATCGCCGCGCATTTTGGCGAGCATTCGGCGGTAGGCGCGGGAGACGCGCAGGCGGGGCAAACCGTCGTCGTTGAGCTGGATCACGTACTCGTCGCCCACCCGGCGCACGAACACGTCGGGCTCGATGTAGTGCACCCGTTCGTTCGAGAATTGGCGCCCGGGACAGGTCTCCAGAGTGCGGATCAGCTCGATCGCCGGTTCGAGGTTCGCCAACTCGATGCCCAGCTTCTTCGCCACGGTGGGAAATTGACGGCGTAAGAAGAGTTCCCAGCCTTCGGCGATCACCCGCCGCGCCAGCGCCTCGTCCGGATGGTCGCCCAGCTCGGGATTCTCCCGACGGCGTTGCTCGCTGCGGTGATCGAGCTGAAGGACCAAGCTTTCCCGCAAGTTGGCGCAGGCGACGCCGGGCGGGTCCAAGCTGCGCACCAGGGCGAGGGCGGCGAGCACGTCGTCCATTAAGTAGCGCTGCTCCTCGGCGTCGCCGGGATTGTCCCCCATCGCGCGGATCTCTTCGAGCGTCGCGACCAGAAAGCCGTCGGCATCGAGATTGCCAATGATCAGCTCGCCGATCTCGCGCAAGAGCGCCGTGCACTCCCCCATGTGGAGCTGCCAGAGCAGGTGGTCGTAGAGATCGCCTTCGCGAGAGAGACTGTTTTCGAGCGGCGATGCCTCTCGCGTCTCGATCATCGATGGCTCGTACGAGGAGTCCCACTCGTCGCCGAAATAGGCATCGAGGTCGATGTTGTCCATCGATTCCTGGTGGTCGATCGCATCGTTGTTGGCGGCCGCCGGTTCTTCCTTGAGCGCCAGGTGCTCTTCTTCTTCTTCGGTCTCCAGGCTCTCGCTCGCCTCTTCGAGCACCGGATTCTCGACCAACTCCTGGGCGAGTACGGTCTCTAGTTCCATGCGCGTCATCTGCAGCAGCTTGATCGCCTGCTGCAATGAGGGCGTCATCACCAGCTTCTGAGACAGCTTGAGGGAGAGTCGTTGCTCGAGAGCCATGTTTCTAGACCGCTAGAGAGAAAAGTCCTCACCCAGATAGATCTTGCGCACCTCTGGATCGGAGGCCAGCTCCTTCGGTGTGCCCGACTTCAAGATGGAGCCGTTGTTGATGATGTAGGCCCGATCGGTGATCTTCAACGTCTCGCGGACGTTGTGGTCGGTGATCAGGACGCCGATGCCCATCTTTTTGAGATGCCGGACAATCCGCTGGATGTCGATCACCGCGATCGGATCGATGCCGGCGAAGGGCTCGTCAAGCAGGATATACCAGGGGCTGATCACCAACGCGCGAGCGATTTCCACCCGCCGCCGCTCGCCACCCGAAAGGGTGTAGCCCTTGCTCTTGCGCACCTTGCCGAGACCGAAGTCGGCGATCAATTGGTCGATCCGCCGCTCCTGTTCCGCGTGCGCCAGATCCAGCGTCTCGAACACCGCGCGCAGGTTGTTCTCAACCGACATCTTGCGGAAGATCGACGGCTCTTGGGGCAGATAGCTGATTCCCCGCTGAGCGCGCAGGTACATCGGCAGCTCGGTGATGTCGTCCTCGCCGAGAAAGACCGAGCCGTCGTCCGGCTGGGTCAATCCAACCACCATATAGAAGGTCGTCGTCTTGCCCGCCCCGTTCGGTCCGAGCAGGCCGACGATCTCGCCGGGGCCGACCTCGATCGACACGTCCGCGACCACCGCGCGCCCCCGGTACACTTTGCGCAGGTTCGCGGTCGAGAGCATTTGCGGCTGCTCCCCATCCGGCTCCCGGTGGGGATCGCGAGTCGGTTCGGTCATAGGCTCCCCTCGGCGGCGATCCCGGACTTGCCTTTGATCTCGACCTTACCGCCATCTATAAAGTAGACCACCTGGCCGCCCTGGATCTGATTGCCGTCCTTGTCGCGCATTTTGACCGGCGCCCCGGAAGTACCGGAGAACTCGATCTGGCGCAGGTCGACGGAATAGATTGCCCGTTCGCCGGTGATCGTCTTGCCGGTCTTCGGATCGGTGAGCCGGGCGTCGCCGCTGCAGACCATTTTCTCCGCCTTCTTGTCCTCTTTGAGATCGACCTCCAGATCTCTACAGGCGAGAGTCCGCGCAGTCTGGTTCACCCGGACGCCACCGTGGTACTCGAGTTTTCGTCCGGTCTGGCTGTAGGTCATCTCCGCCGCGATCACCTCGATCGGCTCTTGGGGCTTGGCCGAGGATTTGTCGTCGTCTTCGGGAATCCAGAGCGTTTTGACGCCACCTTTGGCGTAGAGACGATCTTCCGTCTTGTCGCCGCGCAGCTCCTCGGTGAGTAGCAGATCCTTGCCCCGCCAAGTGCGCACCGCACCGCGGAACAGGAACGACTGCGGGTTGGTTCGATAGAACGCCTCGCGCGACTCGACCCAGATCGGGCCTTTGCCCGAACCGAGCGCCGAACCGGCGAGCCCCGCCTCTTCCGCGCGGGTGAGCAGAGCGCGCACTCCGCCGTCGGCGCGGAGCAGGCCGACCTGCTTTTCCCACACCACGTGGGGTCCGGTCATCCGGCCGCGCTCGTTCTCCGCTTCGACCGGCGCGCCGAAAAACTCCCCTTGGCCCGAATCGAGTTGCAGCACCGCCCGGTCGCCGCGCGCCTTGGTCTTGCCGTCGGTGAATCGAACATCTTGACGCAAGATCGCCTCGGCGAGTTGGCCCGTCGGCCCGAAATTCGCGAGCACACCGAGCGCGTGGGCGGTCCGGGCGGGCACTGCGGGCTGCCCTTTGCGGGGCGCCAACGTCTCGACCAGATCGACCCCTGCCACCCCGCGGGCGGTCTTCATCACGCCGTCGATCATCCGGCCTTCGAGCCGGCGCGCGGTCAGCTTGCGCGTGAGCCCCGAACCGCTCGCGATCAGGGTCGCGGGAGCGCCCGGAGTCCCTTCAAGCTCGATCTCTCTCGCCGAGCCCTCTTGCGGCGGCGTCAGCATGCCGAGCGTCTTGCCCGAGAAATCGACCCGAGCGCCGCCCGGCTGGTCGCTCCGCCCGGCGAGCGTACCCGACACATTGAGCACAGCGCGGATGAAGACGGCGCTCCGCTCGTCGGGTCCGAGAAAAGTGTTGATGATCTGGGCCGCCATCCGGTCGCCGCCGCGCACCAGCCGGACCTTCCCCTCGGAGCGCAGGCGCCGACTCTTCCGCTCGTAGACGACGCGATCGGCGGAAAGGGCGACCGCCGGAACCACACCCGGCAGGCTGTTGAGCTGAACCCGGCCGACCAGGATGTACATTTCGCGATCGAGATGGATACGCAACAGATCGGAGCGTACCTTGTATTGAGTTCCTCCGGGGGGGCCGTAGCCGATCTCGACCGGTAGAACACTCGCCAAGATCTTTCCGCGGTCCTGTAGCAGCAGAACCGGCGAGGAGAGCGTCAACCCTTCGGGGCCCCGGAGCCGGACATCCCCCTCTAGCCTCCCCTCGTTCTGGAGTCGATTGAAGCTGGCGCTCTGGCTCTCGACCTCAAAGGCCCGCCCCAGCTTGTCGTACAGAGTGAGTCCCACCTGATCCAGATAGATCGTGTCCTGTCGATCCGCCTTGATGCTCTCACCCCGGATGCGGAAGAGAGGTCTCTCCCCTTCGGTGAAGGTGTAGTCGAAGTCCTTGCCGATCAGTGCGAGGTTCTCGGTCCGCTCCGGCAGCGCAGGTCCGCTTCGACTCTTCGGCTTGGCTGCTTCCTGCCCGGCCCGGCCGAACCAGAACAGCCCCGCGAGGGCCGCGACGCCGAAGACGAGGAGCAGAAGGATGACCCGACGAATCCAGGCCACGGGAGATCTGAGTTTGGCCATGCCGCTTCATTGTACGTGTTGGCACACCAATTGAAAGGGCTTGACTTCCGGGCGCGCGACCCCGGCTGATTCCCACCGGTTCCGCGAATGTCGAACCCTCACCGTTCGCTGCCGTCCGGTTCGAACGGCCGACCATCGATCAGCCGAAGCACGGGCTCGCCTTTGTAGCGATCGAGATCGAGCGTACCGAGCACTTCGAAGCGCCGCTCCAGATCCTCAGCGCGCGGCTGCCAACCCCAACCGACGAGATTCAAAGTGCCGCCCTCGTCCCCGCGGGCGCGGGCTGAGAGGTGTTGGTTGCCGAAACAGCGCGGCGGCCCCTCCAACGTCAGGGGGCCAACCCGCAGCACCGGCTGGGGATTGCCCTGTCCGAACGGAGCGAGCCGAGTCTGGCGGTCGAGAAATTCGAGGTTGATCTCCTCCGGTGCCGCCGCCAGCTCGTACCGGTAGCTCCGCAGCAGCAGCTCGGGCGGGAACTCGACCGCCGCCGTCTCTTCCCACTCCTCGCGCAGAGCGGGCAACTCGGCCTCATCGACCGAGAGCCCGAGCGCCTGGGCGTGACCGCCAAATCGAATCAGGCGCTCCTGCCAACGCGCGAGAAACCCGTGCAGCGCAATCCCCGGAATGCTCCGACCCGAGCCGGTCGCCGTGCCCCCTTCGGTCGCGAGCAGGAGGGTCGGCCGATTCCAGGTGCGCGCGATCCGGCCGGCGGCGATCCCCACCACCCCGCGGTGCCAGTCCGGGCTCCAGAGGGCAAAGATCGCCGGTACCTTCCCCAGCTTCTCCACCCGCTCCCGGGCTTGGGCTTCGGCCTGCTCGACGACCTGCGCTTCTTCCCCTTGCCGCTCCCGGTTCCAGCTGTCGAGCTTGAGCGCGAGCTCCCCGGCTCGATGCTCATCGCGCGAGAGGAGAATTTCGAGCGCCGGATCGGCTTCGGCCAGGCGGCCGGCGGCATTCAGCCGAGGTCCGATTCGAAACCCGATATCCGAGGCCGAGTAGGGTGGCTTCATGCCGGCCTGGCGGATCAGCGCTTTCAAGCCCGCCGACCGCGCGCCCTCCAAGGCCTTGAGGCCGAGCGCCGCGATCACCCGGTTCTCACCGCGGAGCGGCACCAGATCCGCGATGGTGCCGAGGCAGGCGATCCGGAGCAACGCATCGAGCGGCAGCGCTTTGCCTAGACGTTCCAGTAGAGCGAGCGAGAGTTTGAGTGCGATGCCCGCCGCCGCGAGGTCGGGAAACGGATAGTCGCATCCGCTCTGGCGCGGGTTGATCTGCACCGTTCCTTCCGGCAGCGGTCCGCCCGGCAGGTGGTGGTCGGTGACCACGACGTCGAGGCCCGCCTCACCCGCCGCCTCGATCGCCGGGATCGATGAGCTGCCGCAGTCGGCGGTCACGATCAACGTGCAACCGGCCTCGCGCGCCCGTTCGACATGGCAGGGCTGGAAGCCGTAGCCGTCGCGCATTCGGTGCGGCAAGATGGCCTGCGCCTCGATGCCGCAGGCCGCAAACACCGCGAGCAGCTGCGCCGTGGCGGTCACACCGTCGACGTCGTAATCGCCGACGATCGCGATCTTCTGGTGGTTGTTGCGCGCAGCGACCAATCGATCGACCGCCGCGGCCATGCCGGCGAGCCGGAGCGGATCGTGCAGCTGATCGATCGAGGGAGTGAGAAAACGGTCCGCGGCCGGCCCGTCGGTGGCGCCGCGACGGGCGAGCAGAGCGGCGAAACCGGGTGAATGACCGGCCGCGATCAGCGCTTCGAGGCCGTCGGGGGCGGGCTCGGCGACCCAGGTCGCCGCCCGCTCATCAGGTTTCGTAGACTCCCATCGCCCGGAACTTCGCGTAGCGCCGGGCGAGCAGGCGATCGACCGGCTCTTTGACCAGCTCGACGAGCGCGCGCTCGATCGCGTCGCCCACCCGCCTCGCGGTCTCTGCCGGATCGGTGTGCGCGCCGCCGATCGGCTCGGGCACGATGGTATCGACCACTTTCAGCTCCGCGAGGTCGGGCGCAGTCAGTTTGAGCGCCTCGGCCGCTTCGGCCTTCTTGTTCTGGTCTTTCCAGAGGATCGCCGCGCACCCTTCGGGCGAGATCACCGAATAGGTGCCATATTCGAGGATCAAGATCCGGTCGCCCACCCCAAGCGCGAGCGCCCCGCCGCTCCCCCCCTCGCCGGTGACGGTGACCACGATCGGCGTGCGCAGCACCGACATCTCCAGTAGGTTCCGCGCGATCGCCTCGGCCTGGCCGCGCTCTTCCGCTTCGATCCCCGGCGAGGCGCCGGCGGTGTCGATGAAGGTGAGCACCGGCAGGCCGAACCGCTCGGCGAGCTTCATGATCCGCAACGCCTTCCGGTATCCCTCCGGCCGCGACTGGCCGAAGTTCCTGCGGATGCGTTCCTTGGTGTCGCGCCCCTTCTGGTGGCCGATCACCGCGACGCTCCGGCCGCGAAAGGTCGCGAGCCCGGAGACGATCGCCGCGTCGTCGCCGAACAGCCGGTCGCCGTGCAGCTCGACCCAATCGTCCATCAGCATCTCGACATAGTCGAGGGTGTAAGGCCGATCCGGATGGCGCGCGACCAGCGTCTTCTGCCACCGGGAGAGGTTGCCGTAGACCTCTTGCGCCGCCTTGCGCAGCGAGACCTTCAGCCGCTCCGCCTCCTTCGCCTGGCCGCTGCCCGCAGGATAGCCGGAAAGCTCGGAGATTCGGTGGCGAAGCTCGGCGAGCGGTTCGTCGAATGTGGAGTCTGTGGCCTGCATAGGGGCGCCAAGGTAGCAGAGGGCCGGACGGGGGGTCAAACGGCGAGGGGAGCGGTCTTAGTCTCGGGACTGGTCGCCGAGCGCCGCTTCAACCTGCTCCGCCAGTACCGGAAGTTGGTCCCGGACTGGTCTTGGTATCCGCGAGGAACTGCTCGTAGGTCTAGCCTTCCGTGTACTTGCGCGGGCCGGCGGCGCGCTCTGCCAGGTCTGCAGCTCGATCAGGGTGGGATGGTCGATGAACGCCGCCAGCTCGGAGAAGCTCAGCTTCTCGTTGTCGATGAGGCCGTTGTCCCAAACCGAATGGAGGTTGATCGGCGCGCCGAAGAGCGTCACCAGGATCAGATTGCCTCCCCGGTCGTCGCGCCTTCCAACGTGCAGGGGTTGGTGGACGTCGCCCACGAAGTGGACAAGGAAGCGTAGCGCCTCCTGCTTGGCCGGACGGGTCGCCTGCTGATCGCGCAGCACGGCGGTGAATCTTTCGATGGCTTCGAGCACGTCGCCGTTGGGATCGCGCGCGGTCGTCTCCAGGGTCTCTTGATCGTCGATGCTGATGTAGTGCCAGGGGGCCGGGTTCTTCTGCGGTGGCTGCCAGTCCGGATGGTTGCGGAGATCGTCCGCCCAGGTGGCCACCTGGTCCAGCCCTTCGGAGCCGATCAGACCGATCACGGCGACGCGCGCCTCGTCCGTCAGGTGGTTGGCGGCGATCCGTCCGACGACGCGGTGCCCGATCGGTCCCCAGGCGAGGACGGCGGAGGGAGCGGCGAAAAGCATCAGAGAGACGGCGAAGTGGGCTCGTTTCATGTTCGGCCTCCTGCCGGCGGATGCGACCTGCCGAGCTCGATCAGTCTGATGGTCTGATCGCGGAGTTTAGCCCCAAACACCTGAACCGACCCGATTCGCACGCCGAGCCTCCAGCGGAGACCGGGGGCGGGGAGGCCATCCACAGAAGGCGGAATCATCCCCCGCCGGGCGCAATCGACCGGACGGCCCTACCGCTTGTCGGAGGCCGGCAGGCCTCTGCGGTCGCCGCTGGTCGAACCGGGACGTGGCGGCGGCGGCCCCTTGCCGCTGGCCGCCGTGACGCTCTTGCTCGGAACATCGACCGGCTTCGATCCGACAAGGATGTCTCCCTCGCCAGCTGTCTCCTCGGGTTTCTTGTTGGCCTTGGTGGGCATGATGGGCTCCCTTGGATGGATTCGGCAGGGTTGCCGACGCGAGCCCTTTATGCACAGCAAATGCCCGAAGGAACTCTCGCCGCGGCCTGATGACGATCGGCGAAATGTCCACGCTGCTTGTGCCCCTCGCCAAGACCCGCAAGGTGATCGCGGTCGAGTTGCAGGGTCACGGCCGCACGGCCGACACCGAGCGTCCGCTCAAGCTGGAAACCATGGGCGACGACATCGCCGCGCTGCTCGACCATCTCTCGATTCAGCAGGCCGACATCGTCGGATTATCGCTCGGCGCCGCGGTCGGCCTGCGCACCGCGATCCAGCATCCGGAGAAGGTCCGCCGCCTGGTCGTCATCTCCACCCCTTACGCCAAGAGCGGCTGGTACCCCGAACCGCAGAAAGGGATGGGCGAGGTCAGCCACACCATGGCCGAATCCATGATGCAGACGCCGACCGGAAAATTCTCTCAAGCCTGGCCAGAGCCTCAGCGCTTCCCCCAGCTCCTCGACAAATTGGGCCGGATGCTGGGCGGGACCTACGACTGGTCGGCCGAGGTGAAAAAGCTGCCTATGCCGGTTCTGCTCATCTTTGCCGACAATGACTCCATCTCGCAGCGACACATCGCGGAGTTCTTTGCCTTGCTCGGCGGCGGTGTGAAGGAGCCGGGCTGGCAGAACACCCAACTCTCGAAAGCGCGCCTCGCCATCATCCCCGGCTGCAGCCATTACAACTTCGTCAGCTCGATCGAGCTGGCCCCGATCATCGAGAAATACCTGACCGATCCGCTCACCAATACCTCGGCCGGCGCAGCGGCCGCCTCGCAGGACTCGGGTGACAAGCGGGAATAGGATGCCCCGAGGGTGAGGGCGTGCAGCACATCGCGGTCGCTACCCTGAACTTCGACGCTCCCGCCGACGGGCTGCCAGTCACTGCGCAACCTCGAGGCGGAACGTGTCGCTCTCGACCGTGACGCCTTCCGTGGTCTCCGCCACCACCTTCCAGAAGTAGACCTTGCCCGGCACCAGACCGGTGACGCTGGTCTTCAGCGGTCCCTCGACGCGCACCCGGGAGAGCGCGAACAGGAGCACGGCGACGATCGCCGCGAGAATCAGCACGATGACGAGACCGCGCTTCCGGTATCGCCTGATCAGGAGCACCGCGATCACCAGGAGCAGCACGATCACGATCAGGACCACGAGCCGGAAGTGCTTCTGCACCTCGAAACCCAGCGATCCGAACCACGATGCGCTGCCGCCGGGCAGCTCGGTGCAACGGTTGAAGTCATAGACCTCGTCCGCGTGCCAGATGCAGTGGCGATAGACGACATCGATGCCTTCCGTGCCCGGGTGCGGGGCCCACACGAAATCGATCCGATTCGCCGGAACGCGGACGTTGTCTGCCGGCGACACGAGCACCGGCGGCGCGGGCATCCGCCGACGTTCGAGCGCCTCTGTATCCTTGTACGCGCTCGCGAAGCCGGCCTCACCCGTGACCATGACGTCCTGGACGCAGTTCTCGCGCCGTGGGGGATCGACGATGTCGCGGCATTGCCGTTCCGCCTCGGCGCGCGCGATCTGGGCGGGGGCCGGCCGCTCGAGCGGCCCACCGGGCTGGGGCGGGGCCACGCAGGCCTGGGTTGCGGCCTCCGGCCAGTTCTCGACGACGAACGCCTCCGGTGAGAGACCCGGTTCGTAGTCGAACAGCGAGCTCGTGGCATCCACACGCCACGAATTCGCGAAGGTCTCGTAGAGATCGCGGTGCCGCTGCGAGAGGTCGCTCGGCTGCGGCCCGAGAGACTCGCCGGTCGACAGCGCCGGCAGCCAGCTCCCCGGCGCGATCGCACCCATGACGCCCTCGGTCGACCGAGCGTGCCGGACCCCGAGGTTCATGTACCAGACCTGGTAGTAGTCCCAGAAGTGCGGCGTGACCACGACGGCCTCGCCCCCCGGCAGGACGATCTCGATGCCGTCGGGTACCGTCGTCCGAGTGATCCGACCGCCCGACGAGAGGGCGATGCCGTCGGCCCCTAGCTGCACTTCCTTGCCATTGATGCGCAGCAGCAGACGCCGCCGCTGCGGGCTCACCGTGTCTGGCTGGTAGGTGACACGATCGAGCCCGGCTTTCATCGCGACCGCGGTGTTCAGGCTGACGCACGAGGTCAGGCCGGTGTGGGGGTTCGGCCCAACCGGGGCGGCCGTCGTCACGGCGGTCTGCCGTGTCTGCAGCTCCAGGCCTTCGCCGCGCAGCAGGATGAACTCGCCGGCGCTCTGGAAGTCGTAGTGCACGCCGTCGATCGTCTCGATGTGCGGATCTCCCTCGGTGTTGGCTCGGCCGCCGAGGATCCAGCGGCGAAAGCTCTCGATGTCGACCTTGCTGAGCGGCGGACCCTCGCAGGGCATGAGACCGCTCGGACAACGCTCGTCCGCCACGTCCGGGTTCGCCGGATCATCGGGATCGGTGAAGTTGTGGGGTTGTCCCGGGTTGTACGGATGCTGCAGCACGCCGCGGTCGGTGATGCGCCGATAGAGATAGCTGTTGGAAACGTCCGTGCCGCCACCGACCGTGCACACGGGTGTGCCCGCAGCACAGGCCGGAGCACCGATGATCCTTCGTGCAAAGTCCAGCGATCGCCACAGGCGCCGCTCGCCCGGGGGCGGGTCCTCGTTCTCGGACAGGTCCAACCCGCTGACCGCATAGGTCTGATATGGCGGGTAGCCGAGGCTTGCGTCGTGACATTCGATACAGCTCTTGTTGAAGATCCGCTGGATGTCCGTGTACGTCGGAACGGCGTCGGGCACCGAAATGATGCGTCCGAGCTCCGTTCCCACGAGAGGGTTGATTACTTCGCACGTCGGGTTCTCGGGCAGCCGGAGGCTCGCCGACAGCACCGTCAGGAAGGTGTCCGTGTAGGAGTCGAAGTCGAAGAAGAGGTCTGCGAACGTGTACGTGCGCGAGCGTCCGCGGACACTCATTGACCACTTGTCGACGGACACCCCGAGGGGCTCCAGGAAGTATCGGTAGAGCGCGACGGAGGCCGTGTTGTCGGGCGTCGGACTGCCACCCTGGGGCGTCGAATCGTCCTCGCGATCGACGTAGAACCCACCCATGACGGTCTCGTCGGCGTGGCCCGGAGGTGGCGCGCGCCGGAAGACCTCCTGGCGCAGCCGCTGCAAGGATCTGTCTCCGCCGCCCGTTCCCGTGGGGATGCCGCGTGTGCGGGCGCCGTACTCCCGAATCAGGCCGTCCACGCGATCCGGCGTGTCGGCGATCGGCGTCGCGTCGAACGGGGCCGGGTCGTACACGTAGGGGTCGATGTCGCGATCGAACGTGGTCCGCGTGATGTCGGCCTTCCGTCGCGTCAGGCTCTGGCCCCGTCGTCGGGTGTCATCGTAGACCTGATCGAAGGTCAGCCCGTTGCGCGCATCGAAGAAGTCGATTGCGGTCGCAGACACGCCCGAGACCGTCTGCGTCATAGCGATGTCCGGCGCGCCGCTCACGGTGATGCATCCCTTGGCGATCGCGAGCGCGATCGGCCGCACGTCGATCCCGAGGTTGCCGGTCGCAAACCGGTGGGTGATCAGCTCGTCGGTGATGCGCAGCGGATTGGGGCCCGGCGGCGGACGATCCGGGCGCGGCGGACACGCCGGGTTGAGTGGAGCCGTCGGTAATGGATCGCTGTCCGGGCGCCCTGCCGTCAGTCGATCGAAGAGCTCGACGCCTCGCCCTTCGTCGCTCCTCGGCTGGCACGAGTGGTGAAGCCTGACGTAAACGTTCGATCGAAGGACGTTGATCGGGTTGACTGGGCCGAGGCGCCGATTGAACTCGTAGGTGACGTTCGGGCCCGTGCCCGTCGGCCGCGGCTCCTGGGTGACAGGCTGGGGCGGAACCGGATCCGGATCGAAATCGAACTCGATGTGACCGTCGTTGGCGCCGCCCGCCAGTGGCGGCGTGTCCCAGCGGACGATGCGGTCTTCCGTCGGCACGCCATCCGGCTGGAGCTTGAGTTGCTCGATCACCGCGCGGACGGCGTCGTTGTTCTGCCACGTCCAGAGATTGAAGGTCCGGCGAAACGCCGCCGCCTCGACGGTTCCCTGAAAGATCCGGTCGCGGTTGAAGGCCAGCATCCCGCCCCAGCTGTCGTAGGCGTCCCAGTTCGGTTTGGACTTGAACGGTACGCTGCCGATGGGCACCCCGGTGGTTCCCGGCGTGGTGGAGACACCGTCGTGCTTCACATTGCGCGTCGAGTGACACGAGAAGCACTTCGGATCGTCCTCCTTGACGGGATCCGTGTCGCGCCTTCGCTCCGGAAATCGGAACACCCGCGGCGGCCCCGCGGCGAGCAGGTCCATGGCCGGGATGCTGTTGAGGACGATCTCGTGAAAGTGGAAGTTGTTGTCGCTCGGATTCCACTGCATGTATTCGATCGCGCTGGGATGCGCGCCGGGATACGAAGCATGGGTGTCGAGGGCGATGGTGAACACGCGCGTCGCGTCGGCGCTCACCAGCAGGATGCGGGGAAACTTGGCCGTTCCCGTCTGCAGGCTCTCCGACCTCGGCATCAGGATCCAGTTCTCCCGGAAATCCTGCGGCAAGGCCGCGACGAACTCTGCGGCCGTGTCGATGTCCCGATTCGTGTTGAGATAGCTCTCGATGCCGGTCGGCGAGAAGTCCGTGATCGTTCGGATCCGCCTGACCCGTTGGAAGTCGGCACGGACCGACCGCATCACGCTCATGTCGACCGTGCACGACGGCGTTGCCGGCGGCGTGACGACGACCCTCGCACAGTCACCGCCCCACGCCCTCAACTGCGAACCGGCAGGGACGCTCACGGTCAACGTGACCGGCCCGGCAAGGCCCGTCGCGTTGCAAGCGGTGCCACCGGTTCCGCAGGTGATCCCGGGCGCGGAGATGGTGCCTTGGCCCAGACCGGTCTTCATGACCCGCAGATCCGCCGCGTCGGCGCTACGGACGACACCCAAGGTGCCGATCGCGCACAACACGAGCGAGTGCCGCCAGCGCAGAGCAGGACGCATAGCTCCTTCCTTTCTTTCTTACGAGCAAATCATGCGATGGCATCCCCTGAACCGTAAGGCGCAGCTCTCGGATAGCATGTTTACCGCTGACTCTGATTGGCGCCTGTTCGGCGCAGGGTGTTACATGGCAGAAGAACCGTTCACGATTTCAGTGCCGGATGACGCGATCGACGATCTCCACCGGCGCTTGCGCCACACCCGCTGTCCGGACACGGTGATCGACTCGGGGTGGACGTACGGGCTCGACCTGGACTGGGCGTCGAGCTTTCCGAAAGCGGCCAGGATCGCCACAAGCTCGATGCTCCCGGAGTGATCGGCCGATTGTTCGAGTTCGAGCAGGCGACGCCTCGCCCTGCTTACATTGTGATCGCCTCCGTACACTGGGACCTCGGGCGACCACCAGACTCCATGGAGCCGAACCGCAGGGGGTTTCGTCGAATCGGTTCGGATGTAGAGCATCATGGCCACCACGGCGGCGCTCGCGGTCAAAAGGCATGCGGCGAGAGTTCCTCTCGAATCATTGATCGGGCTCAGGCCAGTAAGTATCTATCAAACGAGCCCACCGTGCTCCGGCGCACGACTACCGGCCCCCTTCGACGTCGTCGGTATCGGCGTTGCCTGCGGACAGCGCGAGGAGGTAGACCGATACGTGAGCGTGTCTTCATCGAAACGATGCAGATACGGATCGTGGTACGCGACCTCGACGCGACGGCGAAGGTACGTCGACGACTACGGAATCGAACCGTGGACGATCTCTGAGCTCGGCCCCGGGAACATGTAGGATTTCCGCGAGTACGGCCAACTGGTCGAGCGCTCCTGGCGCCTCGCGGTCGCCAAGGTCGGCCAGGTTCTGTGGGAGCTGATCGAACCGCTCGACGAGGAGAGCATCTATGCGCGCTTCCTTGCTGAAAAGGGCGAGAGCGTGCAGCACATCGCGGTCGCTACCCCGAGCTTCGACGAGACGTGGCCATGCAGGCCCAACGGGGGAACGATGTAGTGCTCAGCGGCGAGTTCGAGGGCGTCAAAGTCGCCTACCTCGGCACAGATCGGGATCTCGGAGTGACCCTCGAGATCTTCAGCGGCATACCCGATACCCAACAGAAGCCGGACGTGACTTCGCCGTGACGCCCGCATCAGGACGCGACCCGCTGGCGAACCGAGGGCATGTTGGTCAGAGCCGTGGAAGCTCAAGCCGGGCGCGCGTCCCGCCGAGGGGCGAGGTCTCCAGCGTGACGGAGCCACCGTGCAACTCGGCGAGATCGCTGACGATCGCGAGACCGAGCCCTGATCCCCCGGCCTGCTGGTCGGCCCGCACGCCTCGCTCCAGCACCTCTGCGCGCAGGGACGGATCGAGGCCCGGCCCGTCGTCGTCCACCGAGATGAAGAGTCGGGCGTCGTCGCTGAAAGACGAAATGGACGACGAAATCGCGACTCGGGAGCGCGCCCATTTGCAGGCGTTGTCGAGCAGATTCCCCAGCATCTCGTCGAGGTCTTCCCTGCGGCCCCGGATCTCGTGCGCGGGCGAAACCTCGGTGTCGATCCTGAGCTCGCGTCCCGCGTACAGGCGCCGCATCGTGCGCACGAGACCTTCGACGGACGGCAGGACGGCGCATCGAAGTCCCGGCGCTGCACCCGCCGATGCGGTCGCACGGGCCCGGGACAGGTGATAGTCGATCTGCCGCTGCATCCGTTCGACCATTTGGCCGAGCGTCGCTGCGAGATCGTGATGACCAAGGGCGCCGGCCTGTTCCGCCTCCTGCGCGAGCACCGCCAGGGGCGTCTTCAATCCGTGCGCGAGATCTCCCGCCGTGGTGAGGGCTCGGGCGATCGCACGCTCACGATCCTTAAGCAGCGCGTTCAGATCATTCACCAGCGGCTGCACTTCGCTCGGATGGTCGCCTTCGATCCTCTGGCTGCGTCCCTCGCGCACCAGGGAGAGACTGGCGCGAAGACTCCGGAACGGCGCAACCGCTTTTCGCACGAGGAACAGCCCCCCTAAGACGAAGGCTCCGGCGACGATTCCCATCGCGGCGAAATAGGTAACCGGTTCGCGGTGCGCCGGATGGTCCCGGGTGATCTTCCCCACCAGAGCACCGACCGCGAGAAGCACCGCGGTCATCCAGACGACCGCTCCGACAGACAGGCGGGTACGAAGAGACCCCTTCACGATTCCGTCCCGATGCGCCCGATGCAATAGCCGAGTCCGCGCACGGTCTCGATCGTTGCGGCACCGAGCTTCCGCCTGAGACGGGCGATGAACACTTCGACGGTGTTCGAATCGCGGTCGAACGTCTGCGCGTAGATGTGCTCGACGAGCTCGGCCTGCGAAACGACGCGACCGCGATGGTGCATGAGGTACGAGAGCACGCGAAGCTCATGGCCGGTCAGCTTGACCGGCTGCCCATCAAGGGTGACCTCTGACGTCCTCGGGTCCAGCACCAGCGCGCCGTGTCGCAGCTCAAGGGCGAGCTGTCCGCTCGATCGCCGGATCAGAGCGCGCAACCGCGCCAGCAACTCCTCCATCCGGAAGGGCTTGGTGAGGTAGTCGTCCGCGCCGCCGTCGATGCCGCGTACTTTCTCGCTCCAGCTTCCGCGGGCGGTGAGCACCAGAACCGGCACGGCGATTCCGCCGGCGCGCCAGCGTTCGAGCAACGTCAACCCGTCGATCCTCGGCAACCCGAGATCGAGAATCACCGCGTCGTAGGGCTCGGTGCTCGCGAGGAAGTCGGCGCGCTCGCCGTCCGCGGCGACATCGACCGCATACCCGCGTTCTCCGAGCGTCGCGGCGAGCCGGTCGGCCAGCAGCGACTCGTCTTCGACGATCAGGATTCTCATTCTGGACCGCGGTCATCCACTGTTGAATCTGAACCGCACCTGGGCAGGAAGCTCCACTCCCGGTGGGTATCCCGATCGTACCTTACCTCGCCAGGATCGAGGCAGCCTAGCCTAGGGCGCGCCGGCTGAATGGCAGCTGAACAGGGCGTTCAGGTTCGGTTCAGCCAAGCCTCGCCATGATGACGGCAACATACGCACAAAAGGGGGTGGAGAATGAGCAGAGAAATCAATCCACAGGTCTACGCCAGAGTCGGGGGTGTTCTGTACTTGATCATGATCGCACTCGGCATCGTTGAAGAGGTATTCATCCGCGGCCGCATCAAGGTCGCCGGCGATGCAGCCGCGACATTCGCCAATCTGCAGTCGATGGAGATGCTCTGGCGGTCCGGCGTTGCGATCGAGCTGCTGATGGTGATCCTTACCATCGTCCTCTCGGTGATCCTCTACGTTTTGACCAGGCCGGTCCACAAAGAGCTGGCGTTGCTGGCGCTGCTGTTCGGCAGCATCGCCATCGCCGTGGAGAGCGCGTTTTCGATTCAACTGGTGGAGGCGCTGTTCCCGCTCGGCACGAACGCTTACCTGTCCGCTTTTTCGCCCGGCCAACTCCAGGCGATGACCGCGCTGGCGATGAAAGCACATGTATTCGGATTCGGCATCGCGTTGCTACTGTTTGGCCCGTTCTTTCTCGTTACGGGATATCTGATCTTCAAGTCGGGCTATTTGCCGAAGCCGATCGGCGTCCTGTACCAGCTTGCCGGACTGGGGTACATGTTCAACGGCTTCGCGTTGGTGCTCGCGCCGCAGTTCGCCGGTCGCGCGTTCATGATCATGGCCGTCCCTGCGTTTCTCGGTGAGACGTCCTTGGCGGTGTGGCTGCTGATCAAAGGGGTGCGAATCGAACGGTGGCGTTCGCTCACCAGCGTTCCTGCCGTCTGAACAAACGAAGTGCTCGTCCGACACGATTCGATGCCCCTCACCCCTCCCGCGGAGTGAACTCTGGAACGAATCTCGGCGGAGGATGGGACCCGAAAGGGCGGCCCGCTCCACCGCCCAGCGATTGGGGTGGCGGTTGGATCCCAACGGCTGATCTTCCGCCGGGCGAGGAGCATCCTTCAGACCCCTTCGGGGGAGCGACCGCGGAGTTCGCGCCGGTGCTGCTCCACGACATGTGGAGATTGACGATTCCCCTCGGCGGCGGCAACTGATCGCGAGCGATCCCGGTGGGCTCACTCGTGGGCGACCCGCCCAATGCCGGGTCGCCGTCAGCTCCAGCGGCGCTCGCGCAGAAGGCGGGCTTGGAGTTCTTTCAGCTCGGCAGCTCCCAGGGCGGCCAGGACCGACTCACGTTCCGCATCGAGCTCAATGTCGAGGGCTTGGCAAAGGGTGCGGACCGCTTCTCGCAGCCCCTCGGTGAGGCCCTCGCGCAGCCCTTCGGTTCGGCCTTCGCGCAGCCCCTCGGTGCGGCCCTCTTGCAGCCCTTCGGCGCGGCCCCCGCGCAGCCCCTCCGCGCGGCCCTGCTGCTCGGCCAGACTGAGGGCGCCGCGGGCGTCTTGTTCGGCGATCTTGGCGCGGTCGTAGAGGTCGAGCTCGCCGGAGCTGAAACCCGCCATCCGGGCGACCTCCAGCGCCTCGCGAAACGGCGTCTGCGACAGGGCCGGCGGCACCACCTTAAGGTTCTCCGCCTCACGGAAGAAGTAGGCCCAGCGGTCGATCGTACCCTGCGGATCATCGCCGGAGCGGTATTTCGGCAGCTCCAGGAAAACGTACTGCACCTGGGAGAGGCCGAGGGCGCCGCCGTGCTGCTCCTGCATCCGCCATCGGCTGAGCATCGGAACCGGCGCGCCGCCCTGGGGCGGCGGCCCACACCCCGCGGCAACGCCACCTTGGGTGACGTCTCGCTGAGGTAAGATTACCTGGCCGGCGTGGGCGCTGAAATCGTGTCTTGGCGGCCGGAAGCCGCCCAGGAATTCACTCAAGCGATCAAGCCGATCACTTGGGTCGCCGAGACGATCGTTGATCTCGTCGAGAAATTCGGTGAAGCCCCCGAGAAATTCACTGGAGCCACCCAGAAATTGGGTTAAGCCACCGAGAAAATCACTGAAGCCACCGAGAAAATCACTGAAGCCACTGAGAAAATCACTGAAGCCACCGAGAAAATCACTGAAGTCCCCCAGGAAATCACTGAAGTCCCCCAGGAAATCACTGAAGTCCCCCAGGAAATCACTGAAGTCCCCCAGGAAATCACTGAAGTCCCCGAGAAATTCACTGGAGTCCCCCAGGAAATCAATTTTTTGGGGGACTTGAGCGAATTTCTCTGTGGCTTCGCCGAATTCCTGCGTGACTTTACGGGCCTTGCGGGGAGTCAAAACGCGCTTTTGCGTCGTCTCACTCCCCTTTTGCGTCACTTGGCCCCAGTTCTGCGTGACTTCGCGTGAAGTCCCGCGTGACTTCGCGTTCTCGTCTGCGGGACTTGGACTTTCGGTCGCGGGTTGAACGCTTACTCGGTTGCCGTCGCTTGGGTTTGACGATCGTCATTCGGTGACGGCCGTCTCAGCCGCGTCAGCTCCAGCGGCGCTCGCGCAGAAGGCGGGCTTGGAGCTCTTTCAGCTCGGCCGCTCCCAGGCCGGCCAGGACGGACTCGCGTTCCGCATCGAGCTCGATGTCGAGGGCTTGGCAAAGGGTGCGGACCGCTTCGAGCAGCCCCTCGGTGAGGCCCTCGCGCAGCCCTTCGGTTCGGCCTTCGCGCAGCCCCTCGGTGCGGCCCTCGCGCAGCCCCTCGGCGCGGCCTTCGGCGCGGCCCTGCCGCTCGGCCAGACTGAGGGCGCCGCGGGCGTCTTGCTCGGCGATCTTGGCGCGGTCGTAGAGGTCGAGTTCGCCGGAGCTGAAACCCGCCATTCGGGTGACCTCCAGCGCCTCACGAAACGGCGTCTGCGACAGGGCCGGCGGCACCCCCTCGAGGTTCTCCGCCTCACGGAAGAAGTAGGCCCAGCGGTCGATCGTTCCCCGCGGATCATCGCCGGAGCGGTATTTCGGCAGCTCCAGGAAAACGTACTGCACCTGGGAGAGGCCGAGGGCACCGCCGTGCTGCTCCTGCATCCGCCACCGGCTGAGCATCGGCACCGGCGCGCCGCCCTGAGGCGGCGGACCCGGCCAGAGCAGGAAATCGCAGATCGTCACTCCCACCACGTCGTCGAGCCCCGGGTAGTCCTCGCCGGTGCGCAGTTGGGTGACGTACGCCTTGGAGGTGTTGTAGACCACCCGCTTCTCGAAGCCCTCGACGTTGAGCACCTGCATCTCGACCACGTACTGCCGGCCGCGCCGGTCGAGGCATTTGACGTCGACCAAGGACAGCTTCAGCTCCTCGACCGGCACGTGCTGCTCAGGGGAGAGGTATTCGAGGTCGACGATCCGGTGGTCCCCCTCAAGCTCCAGGAGGGCGTTGAGGAGCTCGATGAGTAGCGGCTTGTGCGCTTCGCTGCCGAAAAGGCGCTTGAAGACGAAGTCGGTCTTGGGATCCGCGAATACCGGTCGCATGAAGGCATCCTACCCCAAGCTGCCGGAGGGCCTGGGCGAAGGCAAGCTCAGAGGAGGACAACTTGCCGGCCCGCGAGCCGAGCACCTCTCGCGGGCCTGAGTTGTCACCGTAGCCTTCTACTTCAAGGCCTGGCGCCGTTATCAGGCGTCCAAAGCCGCTTCAACGCCGCCGGAGGGACGGAAAGCTCCCAGTTCTTGCCGCGGAAGGCGTCGACCTTCTTGGCGGCATTCCAATCGGAAACCCAAGTCGGCAGGGTGCGGTGAGCGCGAGACCGCCGCTGATCCGCGGGCCCGCCGAGGAGCGATTTCGCAATCGACCCCCACCCGTTGAGGCACTGGAGAGCCACCCTTCGGCACGGCGCTGCAATAACCTGAGAATCTTATTCTGGTCAACAAGAGGGAATTGCACCAATTCCGCGGTAGCGCCCGAAGCGCTGGGTCAACCGGCGGGCGCATCTTCCCCGGAGATCAAGGAGGTAGATCATGTTGCGGCAACTCTCCCGGCTCTTCGTCACCCTTGTCCTCGCGCTCCCTTCTTTACTGGGAGCGCAAAGCGGCGAGAACCCCAAAGATCCCGCTCCCGCGCCCCGGATCGAAGTTCCCCGGGTCGTCCGCATGTTAGCGGCGGCCAGAAACGGCGTGATTCCGGCGATCAGGAAAGGCGGCGTCATTTTTCTGCCGCGGCAGCTCGGCGTGCGAAGCTGGCGGCGAGGTATGTGACGTAGCCGGGATGTAGATCTTCCGGGGTAAGCGAA
>JANNIH010000016.1:0-109896 GCA_031404815.1 Holophagales bacterium
AGCATGTCGAGCGTGTCTTGCAGCTTCTTGCGCTCGGCGCTCGATTCGGGCTCGATGGCCATGGAGATAACGGTTTCTGGGAATTTGATGGTTTCCAGAAGAATGGGCGAGCTTCGAGGAAGTACCCGGTCGGCGAAGGCAAAAACGCCAGGCTGGAGCCTGGCGCGCCGTGCGCCCGTGCGCGCACTCGTTCAGAGAGGTGCAAATCCTCTTCAGGCAAACGCTCTCCGGCCTGAAACCAAAGGAAACTGCGTCGCCGTGAGGCGGGGTGGGAAGCAACCGGAGGTGAGAGACCGGTCCGCAGCAAGACAAACTCGATTCGGCCTGATGCGTCGGCGAGCCTACGGAGCAATGGCGAAGCCCGGACCCTACGGGGAAGCCCATCGCGCTGAGGGGTAGCGTGCGAAAGCGACGATGGGGTGCATGGGGTGGTTGGAGGCAGAACGGTCTCATAGGGACGAGTGACGTGAAGCGGGGAGACCTCGGCAAGGGAAAAGGAGCCCCCCGAGGAGTCAGAGCCTCCATAGTAGCGGGGAAGCGCCGTAACGGGCGTGGAGCTAAGGGGGGCAGGAAGGTGGATACGTGAGGGACGAACGAACGGAAACAGCACCGGCGGGAGTGCCCGCGAGGGCTACACAAGCCGGAGAAGCCTCGGGCCGATGGTCCTGGGTGGAACCGAGCGTTTGGACCGAGCGCATGCTGGCGGCCCTCGAAGTGGGGGTCAAAGGAGGCAAGTGGTTCAGCCTGATCGACAAGGTCGGCTCGCAACGCAACCTGATGTCGGCTTTTACGCAAGTGAAGCGCAACAAGGGGAGCGCGGGAGTAGACCGGGTGACGATCGGGATGTTTGGGACCCGCCTGGAGGAGAACCTGCAACGCCTGTCGGTATCGCTGCTGGAGGGGAGTTACGTCCCTCAGGCGATTCGTCGGGTGTGGATCGAGAAACCCGGGAGCAAAGAAAAGCGCCCTCTGGGGATCCCGTGGGGATCCCGACGGTTCGAGACCGGGTGGTTCAGGCCGCACTCCGCAACGTTTTGGAGCCGATCTTCGAGCGGGACTTCGCAGCCCAGAGCTACGGGTTTCGTCCGAAACGAAGCGCCAAGGACGCCTTGCGCCGAGTAGCCCAGCTACTCAAAGCGGGATACGTTCACGTGGTGGATGCCGACCTGCAGAGCTACTACGACACGATCCCTCGCCCGCCGCTGATGGAGCGGGTGAGACACAAGGTCGCGGACAGTAAGGTCTTGACCCTACTCGAGGCGTTTCTCGGGCAGGAGGTGATGGAGAGTGCGAAGTACTGGACGCCAGACCGGGGAACCCCGCAAGGAGCAGTGATCAGCCCTCTGTTATCCAACATCTACCTGGACCCGCTGGACCATCGAATGGCGCAGCTTGGCTACGAGATGGTGCGGTACGCCGACGACTTTGTGATCCTGTGTCGTACGCCCTCTGAAGCCCAAAGTGCGCTGGCCGAGGTCGACTCCTGGACAGCTGCGGCAGGCTTGCGGCTGCACCCGGAGAAGACCCGGATCGTCGACGCCACCCAGCGAGGCGGTTTCGATTTCTTGGGTTACCACTTCGAGCGGGGCTATCGCTGGCCCAGCGGGAAGAGTCTACGGAAATTCAAGGACAAGATCCGAGCGAAGACCCGGCGCACCAACGGGCACAGCCTCCAGCGGATTATTTCGGAGCTGGTGCCGATCCAAAGGGGCTGGTTTGAATATTTCAAACACAGCCTTGCGTCGTACCTCGCGCCGCTGGACAAATGGCTCCGGATGCGGCTTCGCAGCATCCTGCGCCATCGCCTCAAGCGCAAAGGGCGATCCCGAGGAAGGGACCACAACCGCTGGCCGAATGCCTTCTTTGCTGAGCAGGGGTTGTACTCCTTTGTGACAGCCTTTGCCCAGGCCCGTCGGTCCTCTCAGAGGTAAGACCACCGACCGGAGAGCCGGATGCGGGAGATCCACACGTCCGGTTCGGAGGGAGGGGGGGCCGGGAACTCAACCGGCTCTCCCTACCCCTATCAGGGAAAAGCAGGTCACGGCAGGGAGGGAGCTTGAGGCTCAGTTGCCGAGCAGCTGTTTCACCACCCGCCGGTACAGTTCGACCGCCTCCATCAAATCCGCTTTCGCGATGCGCTCGTCGGGAGTGTGGGCGACGTGAATCGTTCCTGGGCCGAGCAGGTAGGGTTCGCCCCAGGCGGTCAATCGCGGTACGTCGGTGGTGTATTTGACCACCGTGGTGGCGAACCCTGGGAGCGCGCCGAGGCGGATCGCAGGGGTCTCGGTCTGCCGCGCGATCCGCACTCCGCCGAATCCGGAAAATGCCGCTTCGAGATCCTGGCGCAGCCGGTCGGTCGCTCCCACCGTGCGGACCAGGATCTCGGCGGCGCATGAATCCGCGATCACGTTGGCGGCGCGCCCGCCTTCGATTTTACCGATGTTGATCGTGGTCTCACCGAGGATCGGGTCGCTCGACAGCGGGACGCGGCGCATCCGTTCGAGCGCGGCGAGCAGCGCATCAATCGCCGAGAGCCCGAGCTCCGGGTAGGCGGAGTGGGCCGCTTTCCCCTCCGCTTCCAACCGGTAAAAGAGTGTTCCTTTGGAGCCCAGGGCGAGCCAGTTTTCGGTCGGTTCGCCGTTGATCAGGAAACGCGGGCGCAACCCGCTGGTCTCTACCCAGCGATTCGCGGTGTCGGCTCCTACGCTGTCGGTTTCCTCGGCCACCACGATCAGGAGGCCGAAGTTCTTCCGTCCCATGGCGAGCAAACCCTCGATCGCGCCGATCATCGCGGCGAGGATACCTTTGGCGTCGCACGCGCCTCGGCCGCGGATCTCGTCGTCGCTCTCTTCGGACGGGAAGAACGGTGGCACGCAATCCATGTGGGTAGAGAGCACGACCTGGGGTTCGCCCCAACGGGCGATCAGGTTGAACCGGTCGGCGTCCACGGGCATCCTTTCGACCTGCCCGTCCTGCCCGCAGAGTTCCGCCAGGCGGGCGAACAGCAGGTCTCCCACTCCTCTCTCGCGGCCGGTCGTCGAGTCGAGATCGACCAGCTCGCGGGTGCGGGCGAACAGGCGGGCGGCCGGGTCTTCCGGCAGCGTCGGGAGAGCCCGGGGAGGGGGGGGAGGCGTAGGGGCCATGAGTAAGGATAGGATAACGCGTCATGATCCCGATCGACTTGTCTGGAAAACGCGCCCTCGTGATGGGTGTCGCCAATTCGCGCAGCCTCGGCTGGGCGATCGCGGAACGCCTGCGCGACGCCGGAGCCACCCTCGCTTTCAGCTATCAGGGCGAGCGCCTGAAGGAAGACCTCGAAAAGCTCACCCGCGACATCCCCGGCACTCTGCTCGCCCAGTGCGACGTGACGAACGAGGCGGACCTTTCGTCCCTGTTCGGCCAGATCAAAGAAAACTGGGGGAGTCTCGACTACGTGGTCCACGCGATCGCGTTTGCGCCGCGCCCCGCGATGGACGGCCGCTATATCGAGACGACCAAAGAGGATTGGCTCACCGCGCTCGAAATCTCCGCCTATTCGTTGGTCTCGGTCGCGCGCCATGCCGAGCCGCTGTGGAATGCGGGGGGCTCGATGGTGACGCTCTCTTATTATGCGGCGGAGAAGGTGGTGCCCAAGTACAACGTGATGGGCATCGCGAAATCCGCGCTCGAAGCGAGCGTCCGCTATCTCGCCTACGAGCTGGGGAAGAAAGACGTGCGGATCAACGCGGTCTCAGCCGGTCCGGTGCGCACGGTCGCCGCCCGCTCGATCCCCGGCTTCCTCAAGATGTACAACAAGGTGGGCGAGATCGCGCCGCTCGGCCGCAACGTCACTCACCAAGAGGTCGGCAACCTCGGCCTCTACCTCCTCTCGCCGCTCGCCTCCGGCACCACCGGTGAGACGGTCTACGTCGATTCCGGCTTCCACGTCATGGGCATGGAACTCGGAGAGTAACGCGGAGCTATCAATGAATCCGAACTGGGCACATCTCCATCTGATCGGCAATCACCTGCCTCTGTTCGCGGCGCTCACCGCGGTCCTCCTGCTCGGCGCCGGTCTGATCGGAAAGAGCGCACCCCTCTCCCGGGCGGGCTTGATCGCCTGTCTGCTCGCCGGGCTCGGCACCTGGGCCGCGGTCTATTCGGGTGAACGGGCGGAAGATTGGGTCATCGACAAGCCGGGGGTGACCGAAGAGGTCATCGAGGAGCACGAAGAGGCGGCCGAGACCTCGCGCTATGCCGCGTTTCCGCTCGGAGCGCTCGCGCTGGTCACCCTATTTTGGCGCTCCGGCCCACAGCGCCCCTTGCAGATCGTGCTTCTTCTCTTGGCGCTCGCAACCACCGGTTTGATGGGCAAGGCCGCGAACCTAGGCGGCCAAATCCGCCACACCGAAGTCCGCGACGGCGCGGTCGAACCCGGCGCCGAGGCGGAGGGCGGAGTCGCCGTGCCCGCGGCGGGAGAGGCGGGCGAGCAGGAAGAGGAGCGCGACGGCCACGGCGGGAGCGGCGGCGAGGGGCATTGAAGACGGAAGATTCGACCGCCCGCCCGATGGGCGAGGGGGGAATCGCGCGGGAAGGTTGTGGCAAGTGGCGCGGGCCTACGGGCGGAATCCGACTCCCCAGATCTTGAGCAGCTGTCGATACGCCTCTGCCGGCTCCTCGCCGAGAGTGATGATCTGGAATCCGCCAAGAGTCCACGACAAACGGTCGAAATCGCAGGGCTGGGCGAGGAGCGGTACGATCCGTCCATCGTAGCGGGGAGAGCGCAGCGCGTACTGGACTTCCCGGCGCACCCACATCGACTCGACGGATGCAGGGGACAGCACGACCAGGAGCCAGTCGCAGCGTTCTAACGCCGCGCCGATTTCGTCGTGCCAGACCTTGGCTCCCAGCAGGTCCCTACGTGCATACCAGAACGGAACACCATGGCGATCGAGCACTGTGCAGAGTTCGGTGACGAACTCACGGTCCTGGTCGGAATGGGAGACGAAGACCTCAGCGGGCGCCGGCACGGGCCAAGGCGTCCGGATGGGTAAAGGCGTCGAGGGCGATCGCGATCTGGCGAGCGACCTCTTCGGGCTTTCCCGAGTAGGAGGGGAAGCGGCGCATGATCCACGGCATCCCGCTCCACTCGCCGAGCTTGACGGGGAAGACGCGATCCTTGAAGCGCTGCTGGCCGAGCGCATAGCTGATCTCGGATTCGGCCCAGGGAGACGTGCCCGAAGCGGGCGAGATGATCACCACCATCGCGTCGGCCTTTTCGAGCGCTTCGCCGATCGCTTGAGCCCAGTTGTCGCCGGGGAAGATTTCGCGCGTCGCGCTCCAAACCTCAAGCCCAAACTCGACCAGTTCGCGGACGAGTTGTTTGACGTAGCTCGCGTCTTCGTGGGCGTAGCTAAGGTAGATCATGGCTGGATTGTAGCTCAATCCCGGTTCAATCCCGGTTCCATCCTAATGCCGGAAGTGCCGCACCCCGGTGAACAGCATCGCGAGCCCCTGCTCGTCGGCGGCGGCGATTACTTCGTCGTCGCGTTTGCTGCCGCCGGGTTGGACGATCGCGGTGATGCCGGCCGCCGCGAGCGCGTCGAGGCCGTCGCGGAAGGGGAAGAAGGCGTCGGACGACGCTGCGGTGCCGGCCAGCTTAAGGCCGAATTGGCGCGCTTTTTCGGTGGCGATCCGGCAGGAGTCGAGCCGGTTCATCTGACCGGCGCCGATACCTACGGTCTGGAGTGGATTCGCGACCACGATCGCATTCGATTTGACGTAGCGCCCCACCTTCCACGCCAGCTCCAGAGCGCGCTGTTCCGGAGCGCTCGGCGCCCGCTTCGTTGCGAGTGTCCAGACGGTTGGGTCGTCGGCGTCGTCGTCGGCTTCCTGAGCGAGGTAGCCGCCCGCGATCGCGCGCAGCTCGACAGGTAAGGCCGCCCATGCCCGGTCGAACGGCCGATGGAGCGGGCAGGCGACCAGGCGCAGGTTCTTTTTCGTCGCGAACCGTTCGAGCGCGTCGGCTGAAAATCCGGGTGCCACGAGCACCTCGACGAACAGGTCGGAGATCGCTTCGGCGAAGGCCGCGTCGACTTGCCCGTTGACCGCGAGGATCGAACCGAACGCCGAGATGGTATCGGTCGCGAGCGCGCGGGAGTAGGCCGCCACGAGATCGTCCCCGAGCCCGACACCGCACGGATTGTTGTGCTTGATGATCGCGACCGCGGGCTCCATGAACTGACCCGTGATCCGGCGCGCCGCGTCCGCATCGAGCAGGTTGTTCCAGGAAAGCTCTTTGCCCTGAATCGAGGTGAAGCCACCGAAGACCCCACCGGCGCCCCGGATGGCGTAGACCGCCGCCTGCTGGTGCGGGTTCTCGCCATAGCGCGGCACCAGCACCCGATCGAGCGCGAGGTTGAGCGCCGCCGGGAAGCGCTCTCGCTCGGCGGCGGGGGCGGTAGCTGCGAGATCGCCCTCCATCCAGCGGGCGATTGCGGCATCGTACTCGGCGGTATGACGGAACGCTTTGGCGGCAAGGCGCCGCCGCAGGCTTTCGGGGAGGCCGCCGCTTTCGTTCCGTAGTGCGGCGAGGACTTCAGGGTAGTCGACCGGATCGACCACCACACCCACCCCGCTATGATTCTTCGCCGCCGCGCGCACCATCGCCGGGCCGCCGATGTCGATCATCTCGATCACCTCGGCGCGCACGGCTCCCGGTTTGGCCGCCGCCTCGCGGAAGGCGTAGAGGTTGACCACCACGAGATCGATCGGTGCGATCCCGTGCTCCGCGATCTCTACCGCATGCTCCGGTCGCGAGCGATCGGAGAGGATGCCGCCGTGGATTTTCGGGTGGAGGGTCTTGACCCGACCGTCGAGGATCTCGGGGAAGCCGGTGATATCGGCGACCGCGGTCGCGGGGATCCCCGCCGCGCGGAGCGCCGCGAGCGTGCCCCCGGTCGAGAGAATCTCGAAGCCGATCTCGACCAGGCCGAAAACGAACGATTCGAGGTCCCGTTTGTCGAACACGGAAACGAGGGCGCGGCGGGGTGTGGGCATGCTGGAGTCCTCTCTTGGGAGCATTCTCGGACGGCGGGCGATCATAGCGCGGGGGAGCGGGGCTCGACCGACCTTCTAGCGCCCCGCCGTCCGGCCTGTTAGCCTTCCGTCTCTTAGAATCGCGCCGTCTTCCCCGAAGGGTTTCCCGACATCATGAACAGCGCCGACATTCGTAGCAGTTTCCTCGATTTCTTCACCGAACGCGGGCATCGCCTGTTTCCGAGCGCGCCGCTGGTTCCCCACGGGGACCCGACCCTGCTGTTCACCAACGCGGGGATGGTGCCGTTCAAGGATGCCTTCTTGGGGATCGAGACCCCCGAAGACCGGCGCGCGGTTTCGGTGCAGCGCTGCCTGCGCGTCTCGGGCAAGCACAACGATCTCGAAAACGTCGGCCCGAGCCCGCGCCACCACACCTTCTTCGAGATGCTCGGCAACTTCTCGTTCGGCGACTATTTCAAAGCGGACGCGATCCGCTTCGCCTGGGAGCTGGTGACCAAAGTGTGGGGACTCCCCCCGGCGCACCTGTTCGCGACCGTGTTCGAGCAGGACGACGAAGCCGCAGAGCTCTGGCGGAAGCTCTCGACCTTGCCGGCCGAGCGCATCCGCCGCTGTGGCGCCAAGGACAACTTCTGGGCGATGGGCGAGACCGGCCCGTGCGGCCCGTGCAGCGAGATCTTCGTCGATCTCCATCCCGACCGCCCGGAGGTCTCTTGGGACGAGGGGTCGGATTCGGGCCGTTACCTGGAGATCTGGAACCTGGTCTTCATGCAGTACCAGCGCGAAGAAGGAGGGGCGCTCGCTCCCCTGCCGAATCCGTCGATCGACACCGGCGCAGGGTTGGAGCGGGTTTCCGCGGTGCTCCAAGGAGTCACCTCGAACTACGACAGCGATCTGTTCCAGCCGATCCTGGAAGCGGCCGCGACACTCTCCGGCCTCCGCTATGGCCCGCAGGCGAACGGCAAAGCCAGCCCCGAATCCGACACCTCGTTGCGGGTGATCGCCGATCACCTGCGCGCCGTTTCCTTCTTGCTCGCCGACGGCGTCATCCCCGGCAATGAAGGGCGCGGCTACGTGCTCCGGCGCATCCTCCGTCGGGCGGTTCGCCACGGCATGCGGATCGGGTTCGAGGAGCCATTCCTCCATCGGCTGGTGCCGGTTTTGGGCGAGGTGCTCGGGGCGGCCTACCCGGAGCTGGGGGCGACGCGGATGGCGTCGGTTGCCGCGATCCAGGCCGAGGAGGAGAAGTTCCTCTCGACCGTGGCGTCCGGCGCGCGCCAGGTGCAAGAGGAGGTCGAACGGCTGCGGGCGCAAGGCAAGACGACGCTCCCCGGCGCCATGGTGTTCCGTCTCTACGACACCTACGGTTTGCCGATCGAGCTGATCCGCGAAATCGCGGAAGAGGAGCGGTTCGGCGTCGACGAGGAAGGGTTTCACCACGCCCTCGAAGGGCAACGCGAACAGTCGCGCAAAGCGACCAAAGAGGTCCAGAACCGGCTGCTCGCGCTGCGCGAAGAGCTGCGCGGCCACGCCGACATGCCGGAGACCCGTTTCGAAGGGTGGGAATCGACGACCCTGGATGGGGCGGGCGTCGCCCGCCTGGCGGCGTTTCGCGACGGCGATCCGCTCCGCGTCTCGGAGCTGAAAGCGGGGGAGTCGGGAGTGGCGGTCCTCGACCAAACCGTGTTCTACGCCGAAGGTGGGGGCGAGGTCGGCGATACCGGCTGGATTCTCTGGGACGGCGGCAAGGCGCACGTCACCGACACGCGCAAGGACAACTCGGGCATCTTCTTTCACTTCGTCGATGTCCTTGCCGGAACGCTCAGCCGGCACCAGAAGGTCGATCTGAAAGTCGATTTCGAGCGTCGGCAGGCGATCGAGAACAACCACACCGCGACCCACCTGTTGCACGCCGCGCTCCGCCAGGTGGTCGGCCAGAGCGCGCGCCAGGCCGGCTCGCTGGTCGCCCCCGACCGGTTGCGCTTCGACTTCACCTACCACCGCGGCCTGCTCGCGCCCGAGGTGCAGAAGGTCGAGGATCTCGTCAACGAGTGGATACGCCGAGCGGTGCCGACCGATTTTCGTTTCCGCAGCTACCAAGAGGCGGTCGCGGCGGGAGCGATGGCGCTATTCGGCGAGAAGTACGGCGACACGGTGCGCACCGTCGAGATCCAAGGGTTGTCGATGGAGCTCTGCGGCGGCTGCCACGTGGGCAATTCCGGTGAGATCGGCCTGTTTCTGATCGAATCGGAGCGCGGCGTCGCCTCCGGCGTGCGACGGATCGAAGCGGTGACCGGCACCGGGGCGCTCGCCGCGGTCCGCGCGCAGCGCATCGCCTACGATGGGTTGATCGAGACGCTCGGAATCAAAACCGCCGATCCGGCCCAGCAGCGGGAACGCGCCGCCCAGCAGAAGACGCGCACGGCCGAGCTCGAAAACGAAGTGAAGAAGCTCCGGCTGCAGCTGGTCTCCGGAGGAAGCAAGAGCGGAGCCGCGGCGGCAGCCGACGACGAGACGATCGACGTCCTCGGCATCAAAGTCCTGGCGCGCGAAGTACCCCACGCCCCGGCCGACGACCTGCGCGCCATGGCCGACGCGCTCCGCGCGAAACTCGGCTCCGGCGTGGTTATTCTGGGTGCCCGCGAAGAGGGCAACGTCAGCCTGATCGCCGCGGTGACCAAAGACCTGACCGACCGGGTGAAGGCGGGCGACCTGGTGAAAAAGCTCTCCGCCTTCATCGGCGGCCGAGGCGGCGGCCGCCCCGACTTCGCCCAAGCGGGCGGCAAACAACCCGAAAACCTACCCGCGGCGCTCGCGGCGGCGGGGGATGCGGTGCGGGAGCAGTTGGGGGATAGGGGCTAGCGCGCGGGCGACTCTGATAGATTCCGCGGCGAACTCATTTCGGCCCAGGAGGTTGCCCACATGTCCAGGACCCCCCTGTTTCGCTACCTTGCTCGCGCAGCGCGACTCGCTCGCGCGGCGCAAGCTTCCGGCGCCTCTTCGGCGGAAGTGGTCGAGCGCTGGCGCGAGAGCGTCCAGTTCTCGCGGCGCAGTTTTCTCGCGACCGCGGGCGCCGCCACCGTAGGGCTCGCCGCCGGCTGCGGCAAGTTGAAGCAGCTCACCGGAGGGGGCGGGGGTAAATCGGGGGACCGGCCGGTCCTGATCATCGGCGGCGGCATCGCGGGCCTCACCTGCGCCTATCGGCTGCATCAGCAGAACGTGCCGGTGCGGGTGATCGAAGGGCAGAAGCGGGTGGGCGGCCGAATGTTTTCCCTGACCGACTACTTCCCCGAAAAGCAGGTGTGCGAGCTGGGTGGCGAGCTGGTCGACTCCGGTCACGAGACGATTCGCGGCCTGTGTGACGAGCTGGGTCTGGCACTCGACGACTTCGACACCGACGATCCGAAGCTCTCGGCCGATCTCTGGTATTTCGACGGCGAGCGGCGGAAGGACGAAGACGTGGTCGAGGCGTTCAAGCCCGTAGCCGAGAAGATGGCTGCCTCGTGGGAAGAGGTGACCGGCGATTCGTTCGACTACCAGAATCCAAACGGCGCAGGGCGGGTCGACAACCTGTCGATCGCCCAATGGCTCGACGAGGCGGAGTGCGACGGCTGGTTCCGGAAGCTGCTCGACGTCGCTTACGTCACCGAGTATGGCCGTGAGATCACCGAGCAGTCGGCCTGGAACATGCTCTACCTGATCGACTACGAGACGCCCGATCCGTTCCGCATCTTCGGCGACAGCGACGAGCGCTACCACATCCGCGGCGGCAACGATCAGGTGCCCAAACTGCTCGCCGGCAAACTGGGCGAGCGGGTCGAGACGAACAGTCGGCTGGAATCGATCTCCCGCGCCTCCGACGGCTCGTACCGCTGCTCGGTCCGGCGCGATGCGACCTCGGAGACGATCTCCGCCGATCGGGTGGTATGTGCTTTGCCCTTCACCATGCTGCGCGAAGTGAAGATGGACATCGAGCTGCCGGCGGTCAAGAAGAAGGCGATCGCCGAGATCGGCTACGGCACGAATGCCAAGCTGATGGTCGGCTTCTCCGAGCGCGTCTGGCGTACCGGCGCGGTCGCTTCGAACGGCAGTAGCTTGAGCGACCTGCCGATCCAGCTCACCTGGGAGTCGACCCGGCTCCAGGCCGGCAAGGGGGGCATTCTGGTCGGCTTTACCGGCGGCGAGCGCGGGCTGGCGATGGGCGAAGGGACACCGGCCGACCAGGCGGAGAAGTTCGTCGCCGAGCTGGAGAAGATCTTTCCCGGAGTGGCCGAACGGCGCACCGGCGAGACCCGCTTCCATTGGCCGACCTTCCCCTGGATGAAAGCGAGCTACGCCTGCTATCTGCCCGGCCAGTGGACCACGATCTGTGGTGCCGAAGGGGAGCGGGTGGACCAGCTCCACTTCTGCGGTGAGCATACCTCCGCCGACTTCCAGGGCTACATGGAAGGGGGCGCCGAGAGCGGCACCCGGGTGGCCCACGAGATTCTGGTCGATCTGGGGCTCGAAAAGCCGGAACCCGAGGCGAAGGAAAAAGCCGCCGCCTGATCCCGTCCCGCGGCGGGTTTGATGCCTGCCGCGGGTTTTGGCTTTGCAGCGCAAAGTACTTGACGTGCGGGGCGGCGCGCCATAGATTGCGCCCCGTGCCCGCCCTTCATCCCGTCCCTTCCGATCCGCCCGAACCCCAATCGCTCCATGTCCGGGCGATGGACAACCTGCGCTACATCCGGGAGACGATGGAGGGGGCGGCGCGGTTCACCGGGGTCTCCGGCTTCGGCGAAATGGCGGTTGGCGCCACTGCGCTCGGCGCGGCCTGGCTCGCCTCAAGCCGCCCCGAGCCAACGTCTTGGCTCACGATCTGGCTCGGCGAGGCGATCCTCGCGTTCCTGGTCACGTTCGGTGCGATCGCCTGGAAGGCGCGCCGCGCGGGCCTCAGCTTGATTACCAAGCCCGGTCGCCGCTTTGCGTTCGCCCTGTTCCCGACCCTGGTGGCCGGCGCGCTGCTCACGTTTGTCCTGGTGCGCGAAGGGCGGCTCGAAATCCTTCCCGGTCTCTGGCTCTTGCTCTACGGCGCCGGGGTTGCGACCGGTGGCGCGTTCGCGGTGCGTACGGTGCCGGTGATGGGGCTGTCGTTCATGGCGCTCGGCGCCGCCGAGCTGGTGTTCGGCCCGGTCGCTTCGCGCGACGCGCTGCTCGCCGTGGGCTTCGGCGGACTCCACCTGATCTTCGGCGCGATCATCGCCAGGCGGCACGGTGGCTAGGCGGGCCAATCTGGTGCGCGGGCCGGAGAGCGACGAGCCAAGCGAGGGGGACGAGATGGAGAAGACCCCGACACCTCGCGCCGCGCCCGCAGTCCCTGCCTCGTTGGCGACACCGGGCTCGGCGCTCGATCTCGACCGGTTGATCCACGAGCGAATCCGGCTCGGCATCCTCTCGGCCCTGGCGGTCAACGACACGCTGACCTTCAACGATCTGAAGCACCTGCTCGAGACGACCGACGGCAACCTGAGCGTTCACGCGAGGAAACTCGAAGACGCCGGCTACATCGTCTGCGCCAAGCGGTTCGAGGGGCGCGTACCGAAGACCGAATACCGCCTCGCGATGCCGGGGCGGCGCGCCCTGGAGCGCTATCTGGACCACATGGAAGCGCTGATCCGCGCCACACGCCATGCCTGACCCTTTTTTCTCTGGAGACTTTGCCGAATGAAGCGCTTTGCTGTAGCTCAGTGGAGGGTGCGATGAACGGTTCCGAAGCGCTCCACGTCGCGATCATCATGGATGGCAACGGCCGTTGGGCGACCCGACGCGGACGTTCGCGCACCGCTGGGCATCGGGCGGGGGCGACGGCGGTTCGCCGGACTGTCGAGGCGGCGCCTCGGCTTGGGATCGGCACCCTCACGCTCTATGCCTTCTCGTCCGATAACTGGCAACGCCCGCCCATCGAAGTTTCGGCTCTGATGCGGCTGTTTCATGCCTATCTCGCCAACGAGGCCGAACGGGCGGCGGAGAACGGTGTGCGGATCGAAGTGATCGGGCGCCGCGACCGCCTGTCGCCCGAGCTTCTGCGGGCGATCGAGCGGGCCGAAGCGACAACCTTGGGCGGCGAGCGCCTTTGCCTACGGATCGCAGTCGACTATTCGGCCCGCGACGCGATTCTCTGTGCGGCGGATCGTCTGCGCGCGCTCCCCGCCACCGGGGCGGTCGATCGCGAGACCTTCTCGCGTCTTCTGGCCGGAGCGATTCATGGCGCAGCGGCGCCGGATGTCGATCTACTGATTCGCACCGGCGGCGAGCAGCGGCTGTCCGACTTTCTGCTCTGGGAGTGCGCCTACGCCGAGCTGGTCTTCACCGAGCGGATGTGGCCCGATTTCGGCGCCGACGACCTCGGCGCGGCGGTCGAGAATTTTCACCATCGCGAACGTCGCTACGGCAAGGTGTTGGAGATGCCGCGGGCGCGGGAACAGACCCCGCGCGCGCGGATCGCGGCGCGGGGTTGAGGCGTTCCTACCCTTCGACGACCGGTTCTTCGGCCTTCGGCACTTCGATGATCACATCTTCGGGCCTGATCTCCGGCTGATCGGCCTCCGGCTCTGCGGCCTTCGGTTCCTCAGCCACCGGCTCCGGCTTCGGCGCCGGTTCCGGGGGGGGCGGTACGCCGTCGAGGCCGCGGGTCATCAGGTCGGAGACCGCGCGGTTGAAGCGGACGACGTCCGGGATCTCCGCGCTCTCGGCGAGCAGGCCGTAGCCGAGCAACAGCTGGGCGTAATCTTCCACCCGCGAGTCTTTCGGATCGGCATGCCAGAGCCCGTGCAGGCGGGTGAGGATCGGGTGGGTCGGGTTGAGTTCGACGATCCGGCGTTGCGCCGGGCCGCCGCCCTTGCCTTTCTGGAGCAACCGTTCGAGCTGCGGGCTGTAGTCGTGCTCGGCGCCGACCAGGCAGACCGGTGAGCTGGTGAGCCGGTTGGTCAGGCGCACCTGCTTGACGTGGGTGTCGAGCAGCTTCTGGAGATGGTCGAGGAACGGGCGCAGGTGCTCTTCTTTGTCCTTGAGTTCCGCCTCCACCTTCTTCTGTTCGTCTTCGTTGCCCAGCTTGACCGTGCCCTTCTCGACCGACTTCATCTTCTTGCCCTGGACCTCTTGGAGCGACTGCACCAGCAGCTCGTCGACCGTGTCGGTCATGAACAGGACTTCGGTCCCCTTCGCCTTGAACGCTTCCAGATGGGGCGAGTTCTCGACCACCTCGCGTGATTCGCCGGTCAGGTAGAAGATCTCGTTCTGCCCTTCCTGCATCCGGCCGATGTAGTCGGCAAACGAGGTCAGCTTCTCCTGGTCGGCCGACGACTCGAAGACCAGCAGCTCGAGCAGCTTCTCTTTGTTCTCGTAGTCCGAACTCGTGCCTTCTTTGATGCAGCGGCCGAAGTGCTTGAAAAACTTCAAGTAGGTCTCGTACTCGTTGCTCTTCATCTCGGCGAACGATTCGAGCAGTTTCTTGGTCAGCCACTTCTTCATCTGGGCGATATGGCGGTCCTGCTGCAGCATCTCGCGCGAGACGTTCAGCTGAAGATCGGGCGAATCGACCACGCCGCGGACGAAGCGGAGGTACTGCGGCAGCAGCTCCTCGCATTTTTCCATGATCTGGATGCGCTTGACGTAGAGCTGGAGGGCCGGCTTGGACGCCACGTAATAGAGGTCGTACGGTGCCTCCGACGGGACGAACAGGAGCGACTGGTACTCGATGCGCCCCTCGGCCTTGTAGGAGAGCACCTTGAGCGGCTCGTTCCAGTCGTGCGCGATGTGGCGGAAGAAGTCCTTGTACTCGTCGGCCGTGACCTCCGCCTGGGGCCTGGTCCAGATCGGCTTCATCGAGTTGAGCGTCTTGTCCTCGATCCGGACCGTGACGTCTTCGCCCATCACCTTTTTGTCGAGGTCCTCGTCGTTCTCCGCCTTGAGCACGATCGGGTAGGTCACAAAATCGGAATAGCGGCGGACCACCCGCTGGATCGCCCAGCGCTCGGCGAAGTCGTCGAGGCCGTTCTCCTTGTCTTCCGGCTTCAAGTGGAGCGTGATCGTGGTGCCGTGACCCTTGCGCTCCCCTTCTTCCAGCTGGTAAGTGCCGTCGCCGGTCGATTCCCAGTGCCAGGCCTGATCCTCACCCGCGCGGCGGGTGACCAGGACGACCTTCTCGGCAGCCATGAACGAGGAATAGAAGCCGACACCGAACTGGCCGATCATCTCGGCGATCGCCTGTTTCGATTCGGCGCCTTCCATCCGCTCGACCATCTCGCGGGTGCCGGACTTCGCGATCGTGCCGATGTTGTTGATCAGCTCCTCGCGGTTCATGCCGATGCCGTTGTCGGCGATCGTGAGGGTGCGTGGCTCTCTTGTCGTATCCAGACGGATCTCGAGCTTCTCTTCGCCCAACAGCTCGGGGCGGGTGAGCGCCTCGAACCGGAGCCGGTCGAGCGCGTCGGACGCGTTCGAGATCAACTCGCGAAGGAAGATCTCTTTGTTCGAGTACAACGAGTGGATCATCAGGTCGAGCAGCTTTTTGGTCTCGGCCTGGAACTGCAGGGTTTCAGCGGGGGCAGTCATGCGGTTCTCCTCTTTCCGAATTGTATCAGTGTGGGGAAGTGGGGCAAGCGAGACGCGTCGGACGACGAGACTTTCGGTCGACCGCGATAGAGTCGCGGAATGTCCGAAGGCCCCCTTTCGCCCGCCGATCTGACCCTTCGGTCCGAGGCTCCGGCGGTCTGGGCGGCGCTTTCGCCCCTCGGTCGACGGCTTTTGGAACCCGCGAACTTCTTGCCGCAACAGACCGCCGACGCTAGAGGGACCGCCTACAACGGCACGATCGGCCAGATCACCGACGGCCAGGGCAAGCCGTTGCCGCTCGAACCGATGGCTGCGGCGCTCTCCGGGTTGGCGCCAGGGGCCCGCGACCGCTCGTTCCTCTATTCGCCGGTCGAGGGGATCGCCGAAGTCCGCGCCGCCTGGCGGGAACGGCAGCGGCGGGGGATCTCGGGCGACATCCCCTCTTCGCTTCCGATCGCCACCTCCGGCCGCGAGTTGACGATCGGAAGTCTCGCGGAGATCTTCTTGGAATCCGGGCGCACGGCGCTGGTCGCTTCGCCCGCTTCGGCGGCATTCGAAGATCTGCTCACGCTCCACACCGGCTCGCGGATCGTGCCCGTGGAGCTCGACGGCGACGCTCTGGCTTCGGCGCTCGGGAAGCAGCCCGCCGACGAGCCGGCTTTTTTGCTGATTTCGGGAGTGGAGGTCACCGACCGAGCCGAAGTCAGCCGAGTGCTCGAAGCCGCCGGCCGCCCGCTGATCGTCGTTTGCGATGCCGGAGAGGCGCTCGATCCGCGGCCCTGGTTCTGGGACTTGAGCGGTCGGGCGCCCCATCTGGTGCCGTTCTTGATCGATGGTCCGGAGGATTCGTTTCCGGGTGCCAGGCTCGCGTTTCTCACCCTACCGTTTGCTCCCGACTCGGCGGTCGCCACCGCGCTCGAATCGAAGGTGAAGACGCTCCTGCGCGCGGTGGTCGGCTCACCACCGTCGCTCGCGCAGATGATCTGGTTGGAATCGGTGCGGCAGTCCGGTTAGGGAGCCGGTCAATTCGCGGCAGGACGGACGACAACCGCCACGGTCGAAAGCGGCGGCAGGTTCCAGCGGAGTAGGGTCCCATCGGGGGAAGCGAAACTCGGAATCGCGTCGCCGAACAGCGTTTCGAAGGTCGCGCCCGCGGCCACCAGACTCTTGGGATCGAGCGTCAGCTCGCGGGGTGCGGTGCCGAGGTTGCTGGCGACCAGGATCGTCTCATCGCCGCTTTTCTTGGCGAACGCCAGGGCGGTCTTGTCGGCGAACAGGGGGAGCCGTTCACCGCGCGTGAGCGCCGGGTGGGCGCGGCGCGCGCGCAGAATGCGCGAGGTTTTATCGACCAGTGCGGTGTCGAGCTTGCCCCAGGGCATGGGGATGCGCCCAACGTCGGTGAAGCCACCTTTCGGTCCGGCGTGGGCGAGGCCGGTCTCGGTGCCGTAATAGAGCACGATCGGACCCGACAGGCTGGCCATGAAACCGAGTGCTGCGGAGAGGCGCTCCGGCCGGTCGGCCCAGGACATGAAACGCGCCAGATCGTGATTGTCGAGGAAGCGGGCGAGCCCGGCGCCGGGCCCGACGATTTTCTCGTAACTTTGGAGCGAGGATTCGAGATCCTGGCCGCCGCCACCCCGAGCGAACGCCCCAACGAGCGCGGACTGGACCGGAAAATCGAGCAGCGCGTCGAACTGCGGTTTGCCGTCGATCGGTGCCGCGTAGGTGGCGATCTCGCGGGCGTTCCCTTCCGCGCCCCCTTGGTCCTGCCAGCATTCGCCGACCAAGAGCGCGCCCGGTTTCGCGGCTTTCACCTCGGCATACAGCTCGGTCCAGAAGTCGTGAGGAATGCCGCGGACGTAGTCGAGCCGCAGGCCGTCCACCCCTTCGTCGCGCAGCCAGTGGAGCGCCACGTTCTTCAAGAATCGCCGGGTCGGCTCGTGGCCGAAGTCCCAATAGCGATAGCCGCTGCCCCAACTGTCCCAGAGTTTTTCGGCCTCTTGGCGTGCTGCGGTCGTGCGCGGCCGCAGTCCGTCGGGATCGCCCGCGGGCTTTTGATAGACACCGGCCGCGTGGTTCAGAGGGATGTCGAGAATCGTTCGGATGCCGCGCTTCGCCAATTCAAGGCGGAGCTTGCGGAACAGTGCGAGCGATGCATCGGGGTCGCCCGGGATGCCGATCGCTTCGCCGATCCGGTAATAGTTCGTGACGTCGTAGCCGTGAGAGCTGCGGCTCGCGAAGACCGGCGACAGCCAGATCGCATCAACCCCCAGCTGCTCCAGAAAGTCGAGGTGATCGAGAATTCCCTGGAGGTCGCCGCCGGCATAGCGCGGGTGTTTCCAGCCGGAGATCTCGCCGTCGTTGGCGGTATTTCCGTTGGCGAACATCTCGATCGTCACATGGTAGATCGTCCAGCCGAACTCCGGCACGGGGGGAGACGCCGTCGCCGGAGCGCAGAGAGCCCCCATCAGGGCCACCACCACGGATGCTCCGCGAAGCCAGGTTTTCAGATTCGGAGATCTCAACTCTCTCAAGTCCTTTAAGTCCTTTAAGTCCTTGCGGTCTCTTCGGTCCCTCGCTTCCCCTTTGGTGGCGGTACCGGCGTTGCGTTCGGCTTCGGTGCCTCTTCGGGCACCGCCACGCATCCGTCGGCCGCGTCCTCGCCGCACGCCCCTGGGAAGGGAGAAACGCTCGTCTGGGCCGTCGCCTCGATGCACTCCTCATCGCCCTCCACGCAGGCGATTTCGTTTTCGTCGCCGACTGCTGCCGCTGCATCGTCCGCCATGGCCGCATCGTCCGCTTCGGACTCCTCATCCACCTCCGGTTCGTCCTCTTCACCCTCGCCCGTTTCGAGGATCGAGGCGACCGCAGCCAGGCTCTCGGGCATTTCCGTGGTCTCTTTGAGGAAGTTCCAGGCTTTCCCCTGATCGAGATCGAGCACGACAAGCGAGCCGGATTCGGCTTCGGTTTGGATCTGCTCGACGATTGGGTCGACTGCGGCGTATGCGGTACGCCGGGCCTTCGGGGCGGCGGCTTTGAGCGCCGCCCATTCGCCTTCGATCTCCGGCATCGCCGCGAGTGCGATCAGGTAGGCGTCGAGATCGTTCGCCGGGTTGATCGCGGCTTCGGTGCGGGCGCGGAACCGGGCCAGGCGGCGCGCCTCTTCGACCTGGTGGGCGCGGCGCGCTTTGGCTTCGAGCAGAGTCAGTTGGCGGGCGAGCCTCTCTTGGGCTCGACGGACCACCTCCAGCCGGTGCACCTCTTCGGCCGAAAGCGGGCGATCCTGCCGGTGGCGCACACCCTCCGCCCCGTAGGTGCCGTGGAACACCGTCCACGAGGTGCGAAGGGTGGCGAGGCCTGCCTGCACTCCGGCGTTCGCGAGGTCGATCCGCTCCCAGACGGCACCCAGCTCGGCGATCCGGGCGGAGGTGCGGGCGACGTAAGTGAACAGTGCGGGCTTCGGTTGGCCGAGCGCACCGCCGACCTCGGCGAGCGCTTGGCTCGCCCCTTGGAGCGCAGCCCAGAAGGGTGCCACCCGCCCGGGGTCCGTGGTGAAGCGAAGATCGGCCGAAGCGGCCTGCCGCATCGTGCCGAGCGCGCGCGTCGCGATCGCGAGCAGCGACGGTGCCGACACGCCCGGCGGCGGTGTGCCCTGGGCGGTCACGGTGCCTGGCCAAAACCCCCAGAGGAGGAGCGCGACGAGCGTGGCTATCGAAGCGGGGCGGGTCCGGTCGAAGATCTTCATGGCGTAGTCGTTCGTGCTGTATACGAGGCCCGAGGGCAATGCGTCGGCCGAGTGGCTCGGCGCCGGTCCTCTAGAACGGGCCGCCCATCTCCAGGATCAACGGTTTGGTCTTGGTCGCGAGGCCGACACCGTCTCCCAGGGGTAAGACCACCGCTTCGAGCTGTGGGTGAATCATCAGGTAGCCATTGAACGACAAGAGCGCCTCGGTGGTCGGATCGTCCTCGTCCGAATCGGCGAAGTTGGCGACCCGGCCGCCCCAGAGCAGGTTGTCGACCACGACCAGGCCGCCCACCCGGAGTTTGGGCAGGACGAGATCGAGATAGCGCCGGTATTCGCTCTTCACCGCATCCAGATAGACGAGGTCGAACGGACCCTCGATCGCGTCGATCGCAACGTGGCCGCCGAGCAGGGCGAGCGCCTCGCCATGGATCAGTTCGACCCGATCGAGAACGCCCCCCCGTTCGAGATAGCCGCGCGCCTCGGCCAGGATGTCCGCATCCGCGTCGATCGACAGCACCCGCGCCTCGGCTGCGGCGCGCGCGAGGCAGAGCGTGCCGTAGCCGATCGAGGTCCCGATCTCCAGAATTCGCCGGGCGCCGACCGAGCGGGCGAGCACTCCCAGCAGGCGGCCGACCTCGGGGTCCGAGATCGGCAGCTTGCGTTCGGCGGCGACCTGCTCCATCTCGCGGCGGAGCGGATCGCGCGGCGGCAGCAACCGGTCGAGGTAGCGCTCTTGCTCAGGGCGAAGGATGGCGCCCGCGCCGTGCTTCATCGGCTCACGCCTTGGGCGACCAAGCGGCGTTTTCCAGAGCCAGGGAACGCTGGTGGGGCGAGCCGGTCACTTCGAGGCGAAAGTCGGTCTGGAACCGGATCACACACTGGCCGCCGGCCGGAACCGCCTCGATCGTGATCGGCACCAGGTGGACGCCCGGTCCGGAGACGTTCGTTTCCGCGCCGCCGCAGCTGTTCGCGACCTGCACCGAGGGAGGCTGGGTGCCGGTGAGCACCAGTTTTTCGCCCGGGTTGTCGCCCGTCGGAATGCGCACCGAGAGCCAGAGCGTGCCGGGCTTGGTGACGGGTGCAAGGCGGATCGCACCGTTCCCCGCCAGCCAGCGGCGGACCAGAGTCTGGCGATCCCCGCCATCTTCCGCCGCAAGCCAGGTGCGGGTGAACAAGAGCTTCGGGGCCAGCTTATCGACCGGCGGCACTTCGATCTCGCCGACCACGTATTCCTTCTTCTTGAGCTGCTTGCCTGTGGTTTCGAGCGCCCACCGGTCGCTGCCTGGAGCGTAGAGGCCTACCACCAGGCGGTGCTTGCCCTCCGGCAGGGGAGTGGCGAGCGCGGTCTGGTAGAGGTGAACGTTGTAGGTTTGGGGTGAGCCGGGTGAAAACGCCGCGGGGTAAGGGTGATCGAACGTCCGCTCGATCGTTCCCTTCTCATCGACCAGATGGACGAAGACGGTAGGGGTGGCGGCGATCGCGGAGATCGGCTCCCAGGTCAGCTTGACCGTGGCGAGCTCAGGATACGGAAGGCGGAGCGTCGCCGGTTCGACCCGAAGGCGGGCCACCGGGGCTTCAGAGCGTCCACAACCGGCCGCGAAGGCCAGCGGGAGCAGAGCGAGGCAAGGGAGGGTGCGGAGAAGTGTCTTCTTCATGGGGCTGTGACGCTAGCTAGGGCGGGGAGCGGTGTCAAGCTGCCCGGCCCCAAAGCCCCCCAAAGCCGGCGCCGATCCGGTTCGTTTCCTTCGAAGGTTGGTTCGAGCGGCGGGAATAGGCGTTTCGACCGTGAAATCGTCCAACGGAGGTGCCGTCAGCCCAATTCATCCACCGAATGGGGCCAATCGGCGGCCGAATGCCTCGATTTGCCGATACAAAAAGTGCTCGGGACCTTCAAAGTCATTAGCTGGTCCGCTCAGTACAGTGGATGGATAGTCCAGATCAATGTCTGAGCCAGCAAGACTTACAGCTTAGGACTCCAGATCAATAGCTGGATAGTCCAGATCAATAGCTGGATAGTTCAGATCAATAGCTGGATAGTCCAGATCAATGACTGGATCGTCCAGATCAATAGCTGGAGAGACCGGATCAATAACGGGATAATCCAGATCAATAGCTGGGCCATCGAGATCAAGAGTGCAACAGTCCAGATCGATAGCTGCGCAGTCCAGTTCGATGCTTCCGGGGCCGAATGAACCGACTTGTCGGCAGCGCTCTTCCTTTCGGCGACCGCCGGGGAGTTTGCGGAGACCTTTGGCAGGCCGGTTGCTTCCGGTTCCTCGACTTAAACCCCGCCCCGCGCGCCTCCAGCCCTCTAGGAGTTCGATCTACCGCTCGCCCGCCACCTCCGCGATCTCGATCCCGCCGTTCGTGGTGTCGATTCGAGCGAGGTTTTGGCCGTTAGGTCGGCGAGGTCGGCTTCGATGCGGCCGTTGACCGTCGAAGCTTCGATCGAACCGTGGGCGTGGTGGGCGGATCAATCGGTAGCGTCCGTCGCGGTTCCGGTTCTAGCGCGGGGGCTGTCAAGCCGCCCAGCCGCCCTCGTCCCTAAGTACCTGTCTCTGGGGGTACGCCTGGTCCTCCATCCTCTGGGGCACCTGATGGCGGCGGCTCGTCCGGAGGCGGACCCCCTTCGCTCGCGGGCGGTGGCGGGGGTGGCTTTCGGCGTTCCTTCTTCAATCGCTCCAAGACCTTGGTCAGCACCTGCTGCGCGCGAATTCGGATCTCCGGATCGGCATCCTTGTCGTCTCTCAGGTGTACCAACGAGGACACGGAACCATGGGATCCGATCTGCTCGAGCTGAAGGAGTGCCTTGAGAACCTCGGCTTCGTCCGGATAGAAGAGATCGAGGGCAGCGTTCGCTTCGAAGATCAGGCTGCCAATCCTCCGCGTTTCGGCGGGTTTCAAGGCGTCTCCAAAGCCTTCTACGATCCCGACCAGGAGATTCGAATGGTGGGAGAGAACCGCTTCGAGGAAGCGTTGATTTGAAGCAAGCCGGTCCTCCTGGGCCTTGAGGTCTGACTTGAAGGTCTCGACTCTCGCTTCAAGGGTCCTACTCGCCTCCGCAAGCTCCTCTCGCTCCTTGGCCACTTCAATCCTAAATTCCCTGAAGCGTGCCCATTCGAAGAAGCCGAGTCCGGCAAGGAAAATCGCGAAAATTGCGGTAACTACCGCGACAAGGAAGGTCGCGTAGTCCAGAATCAAGGCGGCCGACAGGTGTTCCAGGATTCCGGTTTGCGTCCCGCCGACGGGGTCTTCAGGTGGGCTCTCTTTTGTCTCGTCCGGTATGCTCTGACTCCCGATTGTTCCCAGTTGAACAATGCCGGGGATCTCGCCGTCTATGTCGCTCCTTAGATTTGGCTGGGATGGGTCGCCTGTGGAAGATCCTACTTGGTTAGTTGTCGGTAGCGAATCCCCCTGTTCCGCGCCCATTACGGCCGAGGCTGTAAGCGCGAGCAGGGCAACGCTGCAACCGACAATGAGGCCGAGACGCCATGCATGTCGTTTCATGATCTCGCCGCTGCAAAAAGTTCCTCGATCTCCCGGGCGAGTTCCCGGACCGTGCGAGGCTTCTGGATATACCCCGCAACGCGACCGTCGCTCTTGAGGTGATCAAGTCCAGTTCTTGCTGTGTAAAGGACGATCCGACCTGTCCTGCCCGTGAACTTCTCAATCAAATCAAGCAAAATCAAACCAGTGGTCCTGCCGCCATCGCTCAGTTCCCGAGGGACCACAGTGCCTGGGTCCATCATGATGTCGAGGATGATGAGGTCGTAAGGCCTGTCGAGCCTGCTTCCGAGCAGTTCAAGTGCCCGGTCTGGACCAGGCGCCAGGTCGACACGCCAGTCGCAGACCTCCTGGAAGTAGTCGATGGTTGCCCGTGCCTTCCGCACTTCGTCGTCAATCAGAAGTATTTGCATCGATCGGGGGCCTCATAGTCAGTTCATCCGGCAAGTCAACTGCGAATTCCGTGGGATTTTTCAAATGCTGTACAGAGAGCCTGCCGCCGTGTGCCTCGACGATCCGCTTGGCCACCGCCAGCCCCAAGCCGGTGCCCGAGGGCGCCCCCTCAATGTTCGTGCCGCGGCGGTATTCCTCAAAGATAAACGGCAGGTCGCTCTCCTTCACTCCCACTCCCCAATCTTTGAACAGGATCCGGTGCCACTTGATCACGCGGCCTGCCGAGTCTCGGTCCTCGAATAGGTCGTAACCTATGAAGATATCTTTACCACCTCGGCGGGAATACTTCACGGCGTTCTCGGCCAGGTTGAAAATTACCTGCTCCATACGCCGTTGATCGACATGCAGAGGCAGCATGCGCGCAGTGCCCGTGATGATGTCGACCTGCCTGTCCATACGAGCAGTCGGCAGCAACAATTTCTTGATTCGCTCGATCGTAGGCTTAAGATCCACCGCGCCCGAGAATTCGTACCTGGGCCGGATCGCTGCTCCTCTTCCGAACTGGTACTGAATGTCCTTTACGAGGTACTGGAGGAAGTCGGCTTGCTCGCGGAGGTAGGAAAACTGTTCTTCTGAGTCCCGCACATGCCGTCCTCGGCGGGTGACATCCTCGAGAAAATCGATCTGATTGCGCAGTGCCGCCAATGGAGTGGCGAGTTCGTGGGCGAGCTGTCGGAGGAAATCGCGCTTCGAGGCGCTCGCCTCTGCATTCTCGATAAACCGGGCCATGATCCCCACGATCAGATCGAGGAATTCCTTGTCTCCTTGCACGAAGACTGGTAAGAGAGCGCCGGCCTTCTTCCGATTGATACAGCGTAGTACCCCAAGGAGAGTGCCGTCGGTGTGAACGATCGGGGCGCCAATCAAAGACTGATGATCGGGGGTTGGCGTGACTTCCATGAAGAGCTGAGACATGTCCGGGTTGCGGTGGACGTCAAAGATCAACGTTGTCCTTTGCACCTGGGCGATTCTTGCCGTGATGCTAAGCTCGCCAGCCGGATAGACGACTTTTCCGATGTAGTCGGCAGTGGCCAACTCTTCTCGCAGCCCATCTCGGGGGGAACGGATAGCCTTGTCCGCCGTCGTAGCCTTTAGAATCAGTGCGCCCTCCGGATCGACCGTAAACAAAGAGCAAGCCTCGGCGACCAGAGCGTCTCGCACCAAGCCAACCACGCTTGCGTAGAACTCGGCAAGGTCTGCGGACTGGAGCTCCGGCAGATGGTTCTTGAGAGTCTCGATCTGACCGTAGCGACGACGGAAGCGGACCTGGTCGATCAAGACCGCAAGGTGGCTCGCAAACCTCTCAAAATCATCGCGGCGTTCACTGGTTAGGAGAAACCGATCAAGTGGTCGCAAGCAGACCACGCCGACGAGCGGAAGATCCCTACTAGCCGAAGAGGTTGAAGAATCTCCAATTGCAGCCGAGGGACGCTCATGGAAACGACGGATCGGTATTGCTATCAGATGGGGAGTCCCGATCTCTCGAAAAAGAGGTGCCCAACTGTCGATAACACTGCTCATATCATCTATATAAGTGACGCCAAGTGCCTCCTCAGTGTCGCGAAAGAAACGCCCGATGAAGCACTCATCGAGCTTGGAGATGTTCAGTCGTCTAAGACCGTCCTCCAATGCCTTTTTCGATACGGGCGCTTGCGGATCTTCATTCACGACGACTGAGCGAAGCACCACCCGCAGCGTCTCTTCCCGTGAGCCAAAGCCGTCTTCCGTGGCGAGCCACAAGGAAGCTACGCGCGAGCGGTACTCGCGGTTCAGATAGTCGAGGACCCGATCGAACAAGTCGTCGAGGTCTGATATCAACGTGAGTGAATTGAAGAAGGCTTCGTTCTCAGCCCGGGCCAAGTCCCCGCGGTGGCGCTCGAAGTTCGAGATCGCCACTGCGAGCTGGCTGGCGATGGTGCCGAGTCGTTCTTCGTCACGGTCCGAGAATCCCGCGCCGGTCAGAACCCCATCGGCTATCTTGTTGAAAAGGGCGATATAGCCCAAGGGGTGCTCTTCGTCGCCTTGAGAGCGGAAAGGTGCTACGAGCACGTGCCGAATCGCTCGGCTGGGCAAGACCTCGTCACGGAAGTTGCGGGTTCCCTCGACATCGAGTGAGATCCTGAGGGAGGCCAGCTCGCTTGGGCTCAGATCCACGAGGTCGCGGTCGTCGTCGCTATTCCAGCGGAACAGCCGGTTCTGCGCAACAATGCTGCCGACCAGACCCTTTCCGAGAGGCCTCGAAACCAAGTCCTTGAGTGCGTGCTTTGCCTTTTGGGGGATTGAGAACGATGCGTGGCGTGCCACCACATCGAGCTGTTCGCCCCGGACCAGGCCAAGGGCGCAGTACTCGCTCCCGAGATTCTGGCCGATCTCCCGCGCTAGCTTGCGGAGCTTTTCGTCGAGCTGCGCTTCATCCGAGATCCGTGAGATGCTCGAAACGTCCTGCATCGCTTCCAGAAGTCGCCCCTCTGTCTGTCTCTCTCGATCAAGCTCCTCCTGGGTGCTTCGAAGATCTTCTTCGCTCTCGGCTAGTCTCTTCGCCCGTCTCAGGTCGGACAATCTCACCAGAAGAAAAGCTGTTGCAGTGATCGCTTGGAGCCCGCACTCCAATGCGTAGTGTATTAACGGCGTATATGTCCCGGCAAGACGACAGAATACCGACATCCCGAAGAATACCGTCACCACAGCGCCGAAGACTAGTGGTATCGACCCGCCGCGGGGGGTCCAGGGTTGTCGTGCCCAGGGATTTGGCGAGAAGTGGTATGAATGAATGGCAATCAGAAAGTAGATGCTGCGATACACGAGACCTGTTGTACCCCCTATGACACCAGCCGCCAGGAAGAGCGCTATCGAATCGGGGAGTAGAGAGAAGGCGATCAACCGGTCGGTGAGGGCGAGGCGGTTGCCCCGAAGGTGGAAGCTCGCCAATGCCAGAGGAATGCTCCAGCCGGCAAATAGGAACCACGCCAGCCAGAGCCGTCGAATGTCCCCAGCGGAAAAACTATACCCAAGCTGATCGAGGGCAAAGGAGATAATTGCAAAGCTGACGACGAGAAACAGGACCCGCAGGAGGAGATAGACCTGGATGATCTCGCGACGATGGACCTCTGCGATCCGGGACAGCTGCGGAGGTGATCCGGGAGCTTTCGAAGAAGTGGGCAGCTGCGATCGGCTTTTAGGCATAGGCGGCTTTGTGGCTGTTGACAACGAGGGACCACTCCCGAGGACAAATCGTGAAATGGGTATGTTGCAATAAGAAGGCAATGCGATTGTAGGAGGCTGACGCTCCAGGTGTCAAGGCGATTGCTGGAGTGGAGTGGAGTGGGATCGGAAAAGAAGGGATGAGGCGGGTACGATGATAGGCAGATGCCGGGCAGCGCTCCGCTTCCCGGCTGGCCTTCGTTGGCGATGCCTGGCGGCTACCGCCCGCCCGTCAGCTCCGCGATCTCGATCCCGCCGTTTGTGGTGTCGATCTCGATCTCGGGGCCGCCGCCGTTCAGGGTTCCTTCGATCCGGGTGCGCTTTTTGGTGCCGTCTACGGGTAGGTCGCAGCTGACCCGGCCGTTGGTGGTCGAGGCGGTGAGGTTCGCCCGGACGGTGGCGGGGAGGCGGAGGGTGATCCCGCCGTTGGTCGATTCGAGCGAGGTTCTGGCCGCGAGGTCGGCGAGGTCGGCTTCGATGCGGCCGTTGACCGTCGAAGCTTCGATCGAACCGCGGGCGCTCCTGACTTCGATGCTGCCGTTGATCGATTCGAGGTTGAGGGTTCCCGAGGTGCCGTTTGCGCTGACCGGTCCATTGACGGTGGAGAGGCGCAGGTCGCCCTTGCCACCCTCTAGGGAGATTCCGCCGTTCACGTTCTCGATCCGAAGATCGGCTTCGCGGGGGATGCGCACCCGGAACTCCACTTTGGCGTTGCTGTTCCGGCCGGAGAGCCAACTGAACAGGCCGTCGCTGCTCTTTGGGAAGCGCGCTTCGACCTTGACCCGGTCCGGTTTGGCGTCGACGATCACCTTCAGGCGGTCGAGCCCTCGGTTCGCCTCGTCCTCGTTTGGCGACTTGACGATCTTGTCGGCCCGGATCTCCACTTTGGCGCGGTCCCAGGTCTCGATCGAGATCGAGCCGTTGACGTTCGACAGGTCGAGCGTGCCGTTCGCGGCGAGGGGGTAGACGCCGGACACGACCTTGTGGACGGTGACCGCCTGGGCGGGCAGGGTCGCGGCGGAAAACAGTGCGGCGCCGAGGAACAGGTTGCGAAGCTCACGTGTTGCCATCAGAGAAGTCCTCCGTTTGGGGTCTCGGGAGCCGCCGGGACCGCGGAACGGTCGAGCGTCGGCTGAAGTTCTACCCTGTGTACTACGTGCGAACCGGCGGTCAAGTTACAGCTCGGCTTCGTCGAATCGGTCGCGGTGAGGTTAGGCTTATGGGGATGAGAAGTCCCGGCGAGGAAGGGAATTTGAGCGAACAGCACGTCACCGACGATCTCGATCTACTGCTCGGCATCCTGCCGGACGCGGTGCGCGAGGCGCTTGCCCTGCGGACCGATCTCGATCGGCTGCTCGAGATCGTGCTCGATCTCGGCCGTTGCCCCGAGGTTCGCTTTCCCGACCGTGGCGAGGATCTGGGGAACGTGCCGGTGTCGCGCGCCGATCTCGCCCAGGTGGTCCTACGGGTGGGCCGGTTCGGTTCGGACAACCGGGCCGGGATCGAGCGCACCCTCCATCGGATCTCGGCGTTGCGCAACCGGAGCGGCGAGGTGGTCGGCCTCACCTGCCGGGTCGGCCGGGCGATCTACGGCACGATCGACATCGTGCGCGACGTGATCGAGTCCGAGCGCTCGCTGCTCCTGCTCGGGCGTCCGGGGGTGGGCAAGACCACTCTGTTGCGCGAGGCCGCCCGGGTGCTCGCCGACGATCTCGGCCGGCGCGTCGTGGTGGTGGACACCTCGAACGAGATCGCGGGCGACGGCGACATTCCGCATCCCGGCATCGGCCGGGCGCGACGGATGCAGGTGCCGACCCCCGCCGAGCAGCATGCGGTGATGATCGAAGCGGTCGAGAACCACATGCCGCAGGTGATCGTGATCGATGAGATCGGCACCTCGGCCGAGGCGGCTGCGGCGCGCACGATCGCCGAGCGCGGGGTCCAACTGGTCGCGACCGCCCACGGCAACGCTCTGGAAAACCTGCTGCAGAACCCGACGCTCGCCGATCTGATCGGCGGCATCCAGGCGGTCACCCTGTCGGACGAAGAGGCGCGCCGCCGCGGCACCCAGAAGACCGTGCTCGAACGAAAAGGCCCGCCGACCTTCGACGTGCTGATCGAGATCCAAGACAAAGACCGGCTCGCGGTCCACCGCGATGTCGCCGAAGTGGTCGATCGGCTGCTCCGCCACATCCCGCCGTCCCCAGAGCTGCGGGTGCGCACCGCCGACGGGTTCGAGGTTCAATCGGCGCCCTCCGCGCGGCCCGGGATCGCCACCGGGTCCCCGGTCTTTTCGCGGCCGGCAAAGCCCGCCCTCGAATCTCGTGAAGCGCGCGAAGCCGCTCCTCCGAGCGTGGCGTCGCCGCGCTCGGAATCGGCCTGGCCGGGGCGTCCGGTGCGCGGCCGGACCCGCAAACTGTTCTCGTATGCCGTCTCAAGGAGCAAGATCGAGCGCGCGCTGCGCAAGCTCCGGGTGCCGGTCGTGCTGGTCGAAGATCTGGACGACGCGGATCTGGTCGTGGCGCTCAAGGGGCAGGAGCGGCGCCAGCCGCGGAAGCTGCGCGAGGCCGCCGAGCGCGGCCTGCCGATCGGCGTGGTGCGCACCAACACGCAGACCCAGATCGAGATCTTCCTGCGCGAGGTGTTCGGGCTCGACGAGGAAGCCGAGGGGACCGAAGACGTGGTTTTGGAGGAGGTCGAGACCGGGATCGACGAGGTGCTCGAAACCGGCGGCGCCGTCGAGCTCGCGCCGCGGGCGAGCCACCAGCGCCGTCTGCAGCACGAGCTGATCGCGAGCTCGGGGCTCGCCTCGCGCAGCCAGGGGGACGAGCCGTTCCGTCGAGTGGTGATCTACCCTTCGGCGCGCTTTGCGCCCGCCGCCGGGAGCTGAGCGGTTTCTGAAGGGGTTGGAGCGGGCGGAGGGTCCACCGCGGTGTTCAGGCCGTCGAGCACGTCTTTGAACTCGACGGCGTAGATCTCGGTCACGGCGAGGAACAGGGCGGCGACCACCGGGCCGATGATGAAGCCCATGGCGCCGAATACCGCGATGCCGCCTAAGGTCGAGAAAAAGACCATCAGGTCGTGCATGCCCGCCTCCTGGCCGACCAGCCGGGGGCGGATCAGGTTGTCGATGTTGCCGATCACCACCGTGGTGAGCACCATGATCGTGACCCCTTGCCAGACGTGGCCGGTGAGCAGTTGGAACACCGCCGCCGGATAGAGCACCAACCAGGCGCCGACCATCGGAATGATCGACAGGATGGTCGCCACCACGCCCCACAGGATCGCCCCTTCGATGCCGAACGCCCAGAGGGTGATGCCGGCCAAGCTCCCCTGGACCAGGGCGATGACCAGAGTGCCTTTTACCGTCGCCCGAGCGACCGAGGCGAAACGGGTGATGATCGCGTCCTCGTGGGCGTCGGGCAACGGAATCAGGTACTTGAGCTTGGCGACCAGCTTATCGCCGTCGCGAAAAAAGTAGAACATCGTGAATAGGGTGAGAAAGAGCACGATCGCGACTTGGATCGTGCCGGAAGAGGTCGCTTTGATCACATTGGCCAGGAACGCGCCCGCGCCCTTTGCGATGTCTTGGGCGCCGGTCTTCCAATCGAACTGATCGAGATGCAGATCGCGGAACCAGGCCGAGCGCTTGATCGCGCCGAGCGGACCGGCCTCGCCCCGTTCGAAGAAAGAACGCACCTGCCCCTCCGCCGAACCGTAGAAGTCGAGCGCCTCGTGGGCCACCAGGTTCGCGACCCAGTAGAACGGTGCGACCAACCCGATCACCACCAGGAGGCAACAGACCAGGGCGGCGAGCGTCCGCCGACCTCGGGTCGCCCGCACCAGCCGGTTGAACAACGGGGCGAGCAGCGTGCAGAACACCATCGCGAGCAGCACCGGGATCAGGAACGCCCGCACCATGTAGAAGAACAGGGCGGTGGTCGCGATCAAGATGAAGACGAAAAAGTTTCGGCTCAGGCGCTGTCCGGTCATGGCGTCCTCGGGAGTCGTTGGCAGGTCGGGCGGCGAGCGGGCCGATACTTTCACGGCTTCGGGCGGAGCGGGAGCGGCAGGCCGAGATCTCGGTTATGATCCGGCCTTCGCCTTGGTCTCGGGCGATCGATCGAAATGCCCGGAACGACAAATTTCTCCTCGCGGTCGGATCTCTTGCGGCGTTTTTTCGCCGTCGGCATCGCTATCTCCGCTCTCCTGGGGCAACCGCTCGCGAGCCAGGAGGCGCCGACCGATCCGAGCGACCCCTCGACCCTTGGGGACGTCATCCTGTTGCCACCGAGCGGTGATGCCCCACTCGGGCCAAGCCCAGCCGGCACTCTGGACATCGAGCCGGCGGTCGCGCCTGAAGCGATCCTCGCTCCGGATCAGGTGGCGCCGAATGACCCGCGTGTCGGGTTGCCGCCGGCCGACCTTGGGCCCTGTTCGACCGATCCGTCAATCGAAAACGCGCTGAGCGGCAAACGGCTGCTGATCCCGGTCCTAGGCATCGTCCGCAGCCAACTTCGTGATTCGTTCGAGCAGCGGCGCAGCGGCGGCAGGACCCATCATGCGATCGACATCATGGCGCCGCGCAATACGCCGATTCTGGCGATCGAAGACGGCACGATCGTCAAGCTCACGCGCAACCGACTCGGCGGCATCACCCTCTACCAGCTCGACCCCAGCGGAACTTACGCCTACTACTACGCCCATCTGGAACGTTACGCGCCCGGCCTGGCCGTGGGCGAGCAGGTCCGGCGGGGCCAAGTGATCGGATATGTCGGCACCTCGGGCAACGCTCCGAAGCATGCCCCGCACCTGCACTTCGCGATCTATCGGCTCCCCCAAGAGCGCTCCGGCTGGCTCGGTCAACCGGTCAACCCGTTCGAGATCCTGGAGCCCAGCCACTGCCTGGAGTCCGAGGGGCAACTAGCGCGCGAGGGGAGCGGGTCCCCCGACGCCCTCGGCGCCTCGGTGCTCTCTTTGGTCGAACACCCCTAAATCGAACTAGTGGTGCGGTCCACCGGCGAAGTTCTTCTCGCCGGCCTCGACGCGAAGCCCAAGCCGATTCTGCTTTGGCGGTAGCGGGCAGGTCGCAAACGGGGTGAATGCGCAGGGCGGGTTGTAGGCCTTGTTGAAGTCGACCACCACTTTGCCATCCTTCGGCGGATCGGTATCCAGGAAACGCCCGGCGCCATAGGTCTCGCCGCCGTTCGTGTCGTCGGCGAAGATCAGGAACAGACCTTCGCCCGGTTCTCCCAGGCCGTCGAGCCGGTAGGTTTTCCCGGCGATCTCGAACACCACCGCGCCGGCCGAGGACGTGTCGTCGATCTGCCCCAGAATGTTCGGCACCGGAACTTTCTTCACCGGAACGTAGGGCTCGAACCGTGCCTCGAACCGCCAATCGGAGCGGGTCGGGTAGGTGTCGATCCCGGTGAAGCTCTTTAAGACCGGGCTCGCGTTGTCTTTGACCCGAACACCGAGCCGATCGCCGCGCCGGATCACGTAGAAGCGAAGCGACCCGAGTTCCAGACGGGTGGGTCCTTTTGAGTCGGCGTCGATTGCGAGGTCAAGTTGAGTGACAGTCTTGCCGTCGCTCGTCAGGCCCGATCCAGCCGCGGCTTCCACACTCACCTGGTCGCCGTGGCGAACGAACTTGCCCGCGACTTCCGGGGCGCTCCCCTCGGGGAAGATCACGCGGTTTTCTGCGCCGCTGCCGAAACGGTTGTCCCCTTCCTGAAGCCAAAACAGCCCGACCAGCGAAAGCCACCCTTCGGGCTTCTTCAGGCCGTCGATCCGCTCCTGGCGGAACGCTTCGATCTCCTTCCCGTACGCCTCGTCGGCAGCGGGTGCGGCTTTGGATTCCGGAGCCGGTTCCGGTTCGGCGGCTCGGGCGGAGGGCGGGGGCAGAAGCGTCAGACCGGCCAGCAAAGCGGCGGCGAGCAGGGTGGATGGAGCGGAGCGGGGAGTCGGGTGCATGGCAATCTCCAGTCGGGCGGTCGGCGGAAGCATAGCCCAGGGCACAATGCACCTGCTCGCTCGCGTTTAACGGGTAGAAAAACCAGGCCCGGCGCAATATAATTCACCTTCAAGAGAAATCCGATATCGAAGAGGGGGATCGTCATGAACGAAGTCGTCGAGCGGACCGATCGGAGGGGAAGCGAGGAAAGCTCGCTCGAAGATTTATTGAAGGCGACTGGCGGGCTCTGGAAAGGGTCCGACGGGCTCACCTATCAACTCTCGATGCGATCCGAGTGGGAAGAGGAGCCCTGTCCCCGCTCTCAATCGTAGTGCTTCACCCGCGGCCAGAGATCCGCGATCCGCCCCTTGAGGCCGCGGCAGAGGTGGATGTTCAGGCCGCTTTCGTAGGGCATGCAGTTGCGGCATTCGTAGATCGCGCCGAGGCGGACTTGCCGGAAGAGCTTGGCTAGGGTCGCCTGGTCGTCGCCGATCACGATCATGCAGCTGCCGTCGGCGCCGCGCGGTCCCCAGAGGTAGTAGTTGTTGTGGCCGGAGATCGCGTCGGGTAGGTCGTAGCGGTCGCCGAGCACCTCGATCGCGCCCGCTTCGCCGTAGTTCTGGCCGAAGATCGCGCAGCGGCTTCGCTCCGCCTCCGGGATCTGCTGCCAAACTTGGCCCACCGTCGCGGCGAGACCCTCCCAGCCGTGCATATCCGCGAAATGTTGCGGCAGCCGGCCCATCCGGTGGTTTTCGGACGAGCTCGGGGTCTCGCCGAGCGCGGCCTGATAGCGAATGAACGTCTCAACCGGCAGGATCGGTAGCGTGAGCGGCGCGGTGATCGCGCCCCCTGCCGCGAGCAGCACCAGGATGGCGGCTTTCGGCCAGACGAGCTTCCGGCTCGCGAGCCAGCGGGAGAAGGCGAAGGCGCCGAGCGCGAACAGCAGCGGGTAGATCGGTGCCAGGTAGTAGGGCTTGCCCCCTTGGGCCACGAGCAGCGCGAAGATCGCGACATAAGCCACGGCGATCGCGCGGTAGCGTCGACCTCCTTCCGCGAACGCGCACCAGGCCAGCGCCCCGAGCCAGAGAGGGAGGGTGAACGGATGCACCTGCATCACCTGCTTGGCGAGGAACGCGAGCGGCCCGTAGTGAACGTTCTTGTGCGCCGTGGCGTTCGCGACGAATTCGAAGAGGGGCCAGCCGTTGGCCGCCTGCCAGAGGAGATGAGGGGCGAACAGGGCGAGCGCGAGCGCGCCGCCGATCCAGGGCCAGCGGTTGGCGAGCAGGCGCCGCTCCGGCGTGAGTAGAAGACCGACGACGACCCCGGCACCGAGGAACGCCACGCTGATCTTGTTCTCGAGACCGAGCCCGGTGATCGCGCCGAACAGCAGCCAGAGCCGCGGGTCGCCGCCGCGCAGGATCTTTAAGAGAACCCAGCCCGCGAGCGTCCAGACCAGGGCATCGAGGACGTTCATCGACAGGTAGTGGAAATTAAACAGGAAGACCGGGGCCGCGAGTGTGGCCAAGCTCGCGAGCGCTTCGGCGAACCGTCCGCCCCTCAAGTCTTTCGCGATCCGCCCGGCGAGGAACACCACGACCCCACCCGCGAGGATCGGCAGGATGCGTAAGCCCTCCGGTCGGGTACCGAACAGCGCCTCGGCGATCCGCGCGAACAGCGCGACGCCTGGAGGATGATCGACATACCCCCAGGCCAGGTGCCGCCCGCAGGCGATGTAGTAGAGCTCGTCGCGGAAGATGCCATAGCTGCCGATCGCCACGGCATGGAGGGCCACGCCGAACGCGGCGATCCAGAACGCAGGGGAGAAGAGCAGCTGCGAGCGCGGTGGGGAAACGTCCGGTTCGGCCATGGTTGAGGATCATGCCATGAGAGGCGGAACACCCGCCCGGGAGGGCTCGGGGGGGCCGTGATAATCTCTGCCGGGTTCTGCGGAGCGCAGTCGCGTTTCGCGTCCCTCCCCAAACCCCCGAGAGGCAGGTTTTTTCCGCATGAGCCAGACGATCACCGTACTCCCCGGCGACGGCATCGGGCCAGAGGTCACGAAAGCGACCCTCCGCGTGCTCGACGCCGCGGGCGCCGATCTCGACTATGAATTCCACACCGCGGGCGCCGAGGCGGTCGCGGCCGAAGGCGAGCCGTTGCCGGAGCGGGTGCTCGAATCGATCCGCCGCACCAAAGTTGCGCTCAAAGGTCCGATCACCACCCAGGTGGGCAAGGGCTTCCAGTCGGTCAACGTGCAGCTGCGCCAGAAGCTCGACCTCTATGCCAACCTGCGCCCGACCCGCTCGCTCGAAAGCATCAAGAGCCGGTTCGAAAACGTCGACATCATCGTCGTGCGGGAAAACACCGAGGACCTCTACGCCGGCCTGGAGCACACCGTGGTGCCCGGGGTGGTCGAGAGCCTGAAGATCATCACCGATGTCGCCTCGACGCGGATCGCGAAGTTCGCGTTCGAGTACGCCCGGCGTCACGGCCGCAAGCGAGTCACGGCGGTGCACAAGGCGAACCTCATGAAGCTCTCGGACGGTCTGTTCCTCTCCTGCTTCCGCAAGGTGGCGGCGGACTTTCCCGACATCGTTGCCGACGACAAGATCGTCGACAACATGTGCATGCAGCTGGTGATGCGCCCTGAAGAGCAGGACGTCCTGCTGCTGCCCAATCTGTACGGCGACATCGTCTCCGATCTCTGCGCCGGCCTGGTCGGCGGCTTGGGCGTCGTGCCGGGAGCGAATCTGGGGCTGGAAGTGGGCGTCTTCGAAGCGGTCCACGGCAGCGCGCCGGATATCGCGGGCAAAGATCTCGCGAACCCGCTCGCCATGATCCGCTCTTCAATCCTGATGCTCTGGCACTTGAAGAAGGACGAAGCCGCCGCCCGCGTCCGCGCCGCGCTGCGCGACGTGATCGTGCGCCAGAAGATCCGCACCCGCGATCTCGGCGGCGACGCTTCGACCTCCGGGTTTGCCGACGCGGTGGTGGCCGCCATTGAGGCGGGAGTCACCGCGACGGCCTAAGACATGAGATCGTCACACTAGGGCGGGCGCGAGATGCCCGCCCGGGTGACTTTGCGCTTGCGAGAGAGACGCCATGACCGAGCCGGTTGCCAGCACGCCCTCCCTGATCTCGACCCTCGCCACCGCCTGCCCGTTCGACTGCCCCGACGCTTGCAGCCTGGAGGTGCGGGTGGAGGACGGCCGGGTGGTAAAAATCGACGGCAGCCACGCCAATCCCTACACCGCGGGCTACATCTGCGCCAAGGTGCGCCGCTTCCCCGAAGCGGTCTACGGTCCCGATCGCGTGCTCCATCCGCTCCGCCGAGTCGGAAACAAAGGCGAGGGGCGGTTCGAGCGGATCTCTTGGGATCAGACGCTGGGCGAGATCGCCGAAAGGATGGCGGCGGTTCGGACGGCCGGCGGGGGCGAGGCGATCCTGCCGCTCTGTTACGGCGGCTCGAACGGCTTGCTCACGCACGACGCGGTCGATGCGCGGCTGTTTCGACGGCTCGGCGCCTCGCGGCTCGCTCCGACCGTCTGCGCCGCTCCTACCCGCCGGGTGGCCACCGCACTGTACGGGCGGATGGCGGGGGTGGCGCCGCAAGATTTTCGCTACTCGCGACTGATCGTGGTCTGGGGGACCAACCCCTCGGCTTCCGGCATCCACCTCGTGCCGCCAATCCGCGACGCCCGCGCGGCAGGGGCGAAGCTGGTGGTGATCGACCCGCGCCGGACGCCGCTCGCCAAACAGGCCGATCTGCACCTAGCGGTCCGGCCGGGCACCGATCTCGCCGTGGCGCTTGCCCTCCACCGACATCTGTTCCACACCGGAGCGGCCGATCTCGAATTCCTCCGTTCCGCGACCGACGGCTGGGAAGAGCTGGAGCGCCGCGCGGAAGGCTGGACCTTCGAGCGCGCGGCGGAAGTCTCCGGCGTGCCGGCCGCGGATCTCGAGGCGTTCGCCGCCTGGTACGCCGAGATCTCCCCTGCGGTGATCCGCGTCGGCTGGGGGAGCGAGCGCAACCGCAACGGCGGTTCGGCCACCGCGGCGGTGATGGCGTTGCCTGCGGTGGCCGGAAAGTTCGGCGTTCGGGGCGGCGGGTACTTGCAGAACAATTCAGGGATCTGGAACCACCAGATCGACGGCGCGGGCACGATCGCCGAGCCGGAGCCTGCGACCCGGCTGATCAACATGAACAAGATCGGTGAGGTGCTGCTCGAAGCCGAGCCGCCGGTCGAGCTGCTGTTCATCTACAACTGCAACCCGGCGATGACCCTGCCGAACCAAGAGAAAGTCTTGCGCGGCTTTGCCCGCGAGGATCTGTTCACGGTGGTGTTCGATCCGTTCCTGACCGATTCGGCGCTCTGGGCGGACATCGTGCTCCCGGCGACCACCTTCCTCGAGCACCAGGAGCTGACCCGAAGCTACGGCGCGATGTTGCTCCAAGACGCACCTGCGGTGGCCGATCGGGTGGGCGAAGCGCGCCCGAACTACGAGGTGTTCGGCGAGCTGCTCGAACGGCTCGGACTCGCGCGGGCGGACGACGCGGTGGCTCCCGAGGCGTTGCGTGCCAAGCTGCTCGGCGCGAGCGACGCGACTTGGCGGGCGCTAGACCGGGAGGCGGTGGCGTTTCCGCCGTTCGGATCGACGCCGATCCAGATGGTCGACGAATTGCCGCGCACCCCCGACCGCAAGATTCACCTGTTCCCAGCCGACCTCGACGCCGAGGCACCGGGGGGGCTCTACGGTTTCCTGGACAATCGTTCGAACTTAGGGTTCCCGCTCACTCTGCTGTCGCCCGCGACGGGCAAGACGATCAGCTCGAGCCTCGGCCAGTTGGTCAAGGAGCCGGCCGCGGTCGATCTCCATCCGGACGACGCCGAGGCACGCGGGCTCGAATCGGGCGCCGCCGTACGGGTCTGGAACGATCTCGGCGAGGTCCACTGCCTCCTGCGCGTGACCACCGAAGTGCGCCCGGGGGTCGCCTCGCTAGCCAAAGGGTTCTGGGCGCGCCACACCGCGAACGGCCGCACCGCCAACGCGCTTGCGCCCGATACCCTGACCGATTTAGGGGGCGGCGCCTGCTTCAACGACGCACGGGTGGAAGTGGCAGCGAGATAGGCCGGATGGCCACCCTCTTCGACGATCAGGAGCCTCCGAAAACGGCAGCGGTGCCCGAACCCGGCCCGGGTTCGCCGTTGCCGGAGCGGATGCGTCCGCGCAACCTCGACGAGATCGCGGGACAGGAGGCGGTGGTCGGCCCGGACGGCTTCTTGCGCCGCGCGATCGCTTCGGATCGGGTGCCGTCGCTGGTGTTCTGGGGGCCGCCCGGCTGCGGCAAGACCACCCTCGCCCGGGTGATCGCGGCGGCCACCGCAGCGCGTTTCGTGCCGTTCTCTGCGGTGACCTCCGGAATCAAAGAGGTCAAAGACGTGATGGCCGAGGCGGCCGAGCACCGCCGCCGGACGGGCAAGCGAACGCTTCTTTTCGTCGACGAAATCCACCGCTTCAACCGCGCGCAGCAGGACGCGTTCCTCCCCTACGTCGAGCGCGGCGACATCGTGCTCGTCGGGGCGACCACCGAGAACCCTTCCTTCGAGATCAACGCCGCGCTCCTCTCCCGCTCGCGGGTGGTGGTGCTCGAACCGATCGGCGCCGAGGCGCTCGGCGGTCTGCTCCGCCGCGCGCTCGACGATCCTGATCGTGGATTGGGCGCTTTGGGCCTGGGCGCCGACGACGAGGCGCTGGATTCGCTCGCGCAACTCGCCTCGGGCGACGCGCGGAAGGCCTTGAATCTTTTGGAGCTCGCCGCGGCGGACGCGGTGGAGGAGGGGCTCGCGGCACTTAATGTCGAGTCGGTCCGCCGGGTCGCGCAAAAGAAGGTCCTGCTCTACGACAAGTCGGGCGAAGAGCACTTCAACCTGATCTCGGCGCTCCACAAGTCGCTGCGCGAGAGCGACCCGGACGCCGCGCTCTATTGGCTCGGCCGGATGCTCGCAGCGGGCGAGGAGCCGCTCTACCTCGCGCGGCGGATGATCCGCTTCGCGAGCGAAGACATCGGCCTCGCCGATCCGAACGCGCTGGTTCAAACGCTCGCCGCCGCCGACGCCTACCACCGCCTGGGCAGCCCGGAGGGCGAGCTCGCGATCTCTCAGGCGTGCCTCTACCTCGCCCTCGCGCCGAAGAGCAACGCGGTCTATGCCGCCACGAAGCGGGTTCGCCAGACGATCGAAGAGCGCCCGGCCGAACCGGTGCCGCCGGTGATCCGCAACGCCCCGACCCGCCTGATGGCCGGCCTCGGCTACGGCAAAGGGTACGTCTACGCCCCCGATACGGAAGAGGGCGTCGGAGGTCTCGACTGCCTCCCGCAAGCGCTCCAAGGCACCCGCTTCTATCAGCCGAAAGGGGAAGGCTTCGAAGCCCGCTTGAAGGAGCGGATGGAGAAGTTCCGCGCCCTGCGGGAGGCGGCGCGGGGGAAGCGGGGATAGTATCCGCCGATGCCAACCCCCCGAGAGGTTCCTCCGGTCCGCCCGCGCGAGATCGTCAGCTGGGCGATGTTCGATTTCGCCAATTCGAGCTACACGACGATCATCGTCACCGTCGCTTACGGCGTCTTCTTCACCACTCTGATCGCACCGGCCAACCGTGGCGACTTCCTGTGGGGGAGCGCGATCGCGCTGGCGAATTTTTTTGTTCTGCTGTTGTCGCCGATGATCGGCGCGGTTGCCGACGACTCCGGGAGAAAGAAGCAGTTCTTGTTTGTGACTTACGCGACCTGCGTGGTGGGTACGGCGTTGCTCTGGTTTGTCACCCCGGGGCATGTTGCGCTCGGTCTTGCGTTATTCGTGATCTCGTTCGTCGGATTCTCGTTCGGCGAAAATCTGACGGCGGCGTTCCTGCCCGAGATCTCGAAGCCGGAGACCGTGGGCAAGATCTCCGGCTTCGGTTGGGGACTTGGCTACCTGGGCGGCCTGGTCGCTCTGCTCCTCGTCCTCCCTCTCCTCGCGGGGGACATGAAGATCGAGAACCTTGGCAATCTGCGCCTTGCTTGGCTCGTGACCGCCGCCTTCTTCGGCGTCGCAGCGATACCGACGTTCCTCTTCCTGAGGGAACGGGCGCCGCTCGGCGCCGGCTCTCTTGGCGACTACGTTCGAGCCGGTTTCGGCCGCCTTCGAGAGACCGCCCACTCGATGCGGCGCTTCACCGAGCTCGGCCGCTTTCTCTCGGTGTTCTTCGTCTACTCCTGCGGCCTTTCCTCAGTGTTCGCATTCTCCGGGATCTTCGCTTCGAAGACTCTCGGTTTCACCAACATCGAGCTGCTGAAGCTTTTCATCTTTCTCCAGCTCTCGGCGGCTGCTGGCTCGTTCGGTTTTGGCTTCATCCAGGATCGTTTGGGTGCGGTCAACACGATCCGGATCACCCTCGTTCTTTGGATCCTCGTCTGTATCGGGGTCTATTCCTGCGGCGATGGCAAGGGCTTGGTCTTCGGCGGTTTGACCGGCAAACAGATGTTCTGGATCGTCAGCATGTTTTCCGGGGTTGCCATCGGCTCACTGCAATCGGCATCTCGCGGCTTGGTGGGCCTGTTCTCACCGGCCGAGAAAAGCGGCGAATTCTTCGGCTTCTGGGGGCTCGCCGGCAAGTCGGCTTATATGGTGGGGCCGTTCGTGTTCGGCTTGATCTCGACCGCAACGGGCTCCCAGCGGATCGCGATGCTGTCTACCGGCGTGTTCTTCCTGCTCGGTCTGTTCGCCATGCGTTTCGTCTCCGAGCAGCGCGGTCGGGCCGCCGTGGTCGCCTGGCAGGCGGAGAAGGAAGCCGGGCATGCGGCCGAGGCCTGACCTGATCGCCGCGTTCTCGCGGCGTCTATTGAACGTCTTCTTCCGCAGCCTTGAAGTGGCCGGCGCGGAGCGCATTCCGCGCGACCGGCCGCTGCTTTTGGTCGCCAACCATGTCAACGGTCTGATCGATCCGGCGTTGATCCTCGGACCGCTGCCGGTCTATCCGCGCTTCTTGGGCAAGAACACGCTCTGGAAGATCCCGCTCTTGCGGCCGATGCTCTCTCTGGCGGGAGTGATCCCGGTGATCCGTCAGCAGGACGTGGCGGGCACCGAGGCCGATCCCGGCAGCCGTAGGAGTGCCAACGACGAGGCGTTCGGCAAAGCCTACGAGCTGTTGGCCGCAGGGGGGGCGCTCGCGCTGTTCCCCGAAGGGAAGAGCCACAACGAGCCCGGCCTCCAACCGCTCAAGACGGGGGCTGCGCGCATTCTGCTCGAAGCGGAGCGGCAGACGCCGGGCTTGGGGGTTCGGATCGTGCCGGTCGGGCTCCATTTCGATCGCAAGCACAAATTTCGCTCGCGCGCCTTCGTGCTGGTGGGCGAGGCCGTCGATCCCGCCGCCGAGGTGGCCGCCTATCTAGCCGCCGGAGGCGCTGACCGCCAGGCGGTCCAGGCCCTCACCGAGCGGATCGACGAGGCGCTCCGCTCGGTGACGCTCAGCCTGTCGTCGTGGGAAGAGGCACGTCTGATCGCCCGCGCCGCCGAGGTCTGGGCGCGCCCGGGGCCGCATGAACCGCCGCGCACCCGGCCGCTCGACGAGCTGGTGCCGGTCCGCCAAGCGGTCGCCGCGGGGTATCGCGAACTTTCCGCCCGGGCGCCCGAGCGGGTGGCCGCGGTGGCCAAGGCGGTGCGGGGGTACGACCGGTTGCTCTCGGCCTGCCGCCTTTCCGATGCCCAGGTGGCGACCGACTATCCGGCGTCCCCGGCGCTCCGCTTCGTCGCCGGGTCGCTCTGGCGGCTGCTGCTTCACCTGCCGCTCGCGGCGGTCGGGACGCTGTTGAACGTGGTGCCCTATCAGGTGGTCGGCTGGATCGCCCATCGCGAGGGGCGGAAGGCGGAAGATCAGGAGGCGACCTACAAGCTGCTCGGCTCGATCGTCCTCTATCCCCTAGCTTGGGGGGCGGAGGCCGCCCTGGCGGGCTGGCGCTTCGGGGGGTGGTGGGCGCTCGCGGTGGCGATCGCCGCTCCGGTCGCAGGCTGGAGCGCGCTCCGGTTCTTCGAAGGGGGGCTCCGCTTCGTGCGCGAGGCGCGCGGGTTTCTCGTTTTGAAGACGCGCGTCGATCTAAAACGGGAGCTGCGCGAGCGGCGCGCCGAGGTGGTGCGCGGTTTGGAGGAGCTGGCTGCGCGGGTCGGGGCGGGGGAGGTTCAATCCTCGGTGATCGGAACGTTGTAGGGCTCGATCACCTCATCGAACTGGCCGGAAAGCAGCGTCCGGTTGGCGGCAGACATCTCCGCCTCGACCTCGGGCCAGTTGTCATCAATTCTGTCGAGCGCGGCCTTGACCTCCGGTTTCGGCGGGTTCTTACGAAACCATTGGAGCCAACTGCGGTTCGCCGCGTCGGTAAAGAATTCCACTCGACCGCCGTAGGCGGCGAGCCGGCCGGCCTCGGTCCAGGCGCCGAGCTCGAAGTGGGGGGTCAGCTCTTCGCTGCCGTCGGGGCGGAAGATCACTTCGAGGAGGCCGAGATCGGCGAGCTGCGCGTCCGGTGCTTCTGGGGCGGGCTCGAGGAACCGACTGACCGCCGCTTGGACCTTTTTCTTCTCCTGCTCAGGCGAGAAGGCCGAGGTGCTGTTGTAGATCACCCCGAGGCTGTGCGCAAACAGGTGGACCTTCTCCGCATTCTGCGCTGCTATGGCGACCCGGAGGTCGACCAGCGTTGCCCCGGATTGGAACGCCGCGACCTTATAATTGACGGTTGGCTCTTCAGGCCCTCCCCGATTGACGTCGAAGGGGCCGAGTTGTTCCATGAGCTCGTCGCTCGGTTGGTTGAGCGCCGCTGTGAGGCTCTCCACACTTCTCGGGCCGGGGGGCTGCTGGAGCTGATTCCAGACCGCGTACCCCACGCCGACCAGGAGCGCTGCGGCGATCGGCAGGGCGACGGGGCGGAGGAGGCGTGGCGGAACCCATGGGGTGGTCTTCCGTTCGAACGGCAGGACGGTGCCGCCGGATGCCGCGCGCTCCTCGCTCTGGAAGCGCATCGACTCGGCGTAGATCTCGTAGCAGGCGGCGCACGAGTCGAGGTGTGCAGCCAGCGCGGCTTTCTCGGCCTCGGGCAGTCGGCCGTCGAGGTAGGCCGCGATCGATTCGAGCGCCGGATGGTCGCTCGTTGGCGTGTTGGCCGCGAAGGGTGGAAGGCTGTTCAACGATGGATCCCCCGAGAACGAACGAGTGGTCCCTGTAAGGTCAAGTGCGTCGTGCTCGCTGGAATTGGACGGACGTAGACGGGGAAGTTCCCTCCGGATCGAGTCATTTTGTGATGGATCACGACATCGCCTCCTCGTCTCGTCCGTCGAGGCGGAGAGCGGCCTGGGCGTCGAGAGGGCCGATGCCGCGCTCGGCGAGCCCGCGCTTGAGGGTGGCGAAAATCTTCTCGAAACGCGAGTAGAGCGCTCTTTGATCAGATCCCGACCCAGGTGTTCCCTGGCGGGCGATCTCGGAGACTTTGAGTCCGCTCTCGATACGCAGACGGATCAGCAGACAGTCTTCGATCGAGAGCTTGGCGATCTCCTCGCTGAGCGCGGCCAGAACGTCCCGCTTCGCCGCGAAGTCGGCTCGCTCGTCCAAAAGCTGGTCGGGCAACGGCGCGGAGGCCGGGTGGTGTTCCAACACCTCGTCCCCATCCTGGACCTTGCGTCGGCGCGTGCGCCGGGGGAGGCGGACGGCGATCTCGTCGATTTCTCGGGGGGAAAGGGTGGGGAAGCGCGGCGCGAGCATCCGCTCGCATTCGTCGAGCGTCAGGCCGTCGCGCACCCAGAGGGTTTCGAGCTGCACCGCATGGGGGCCGATCCGCCGCGCTTCGGCCGAAGGCTCCCAAGCGCCCAGCTCTTTGTCGCGCAGGTCTTGCGCCAGCCGTTGAATGCAGATCAGGAGATAGGTCTCGAAGCTCGAACGCCCGGCATAGGCGCGCAAGCGCGCATAGTCATTCTCGATCAGCTTGAGTCGGATCTCGCCCCCCAACTCCTCGGCGTCTTGGGCGAGGAGCCCCCGGCGCCGCGCGACCGCGCCGACGATCCGCTCAATCTGCGGCAGATGCGCGGTGAGGACCCCCGACGGGTCGCGTGCAATCCAAGCGACGACGACGCCTGGGTCGAGAGGAGGATTCGAGGATCTCAAGCGAAGGAGATCTTAGCGAAATCTTGGTTGAGCGGTGCAAACTGGAGTTTGCGCCCGGGTCAACCGCGGGAAGGGCTTACTCGGCCGCCTCGAGCGCTGCGCGGATCTCCGGATCGGTCGCGGCTTCGAGCAGGTCGGTCTTGTGTTCGCCGAGCTTGGCTCCGGAGGCGAGGAGGAGTTTGACCACTTCGAGGTGCTTCTCGTTGATCGGGCCGTAGAGGAGCGGATAGCCGCCCGGCGCGGCGTTCGGGTCGGCGCCCCCTTTGAGCAGGATTTCGCACATCTCCAGCTGGCCCGTGCGGGCCGCTTCGGCGAGCGGCGGCACGCCGTACTCGTTGGCGAACTTGGCATCCGCGCCCGCTTCGACCAGTGCGCGAACGTACGACGCCTCTCCCGTATCGACGGCCTCAAAGACGATCGATTTGCCGGACTCGACCGGCGGCGCGTTCTTCTCGTTCGGTACGACCCCGGCTTTGAGCAGCGCCTGGAGGACTTCGAGCTGGCGCCGTTCGGTGGCCACCCAGAGCGCGGTGCGGCGGTTGGGGTTCTGCGCCGAGGGGTCGATGCCGGCCTCGACGAAGAGCACCGCGTGCGCCGCATCACCCGCGGCGATCACCTGGAAAAACGCGTCGGCGGCAAACGCGAGACCGTCTTTTTCGAGCTGGGCGCGCGCCGCCGCTTGATCGCCGCGGGCGGGAGGTGCGGCGAGGAACAGGGCGACGAGCGTGAGCAGAGCGAGACGTGCTTTCATGGGGATCTCCTTTCTCTCCACGCTATCCGAAGTCCCCAGGGCCGTGCCAGCCGACGACCTAGCTCGATCCGACTTCCACCATCACCTCGTTGCGGCGGAGAAACCAGGGTGTCCAAGGCGGATTGTAGCGGGCGTACAAGACCTCGCCGCGGATCTTCAGCCCTTTGGCCTGGCACTGGCGGAGCAGCTCGGCTTTCTTTTCCGCGAAGCGCTCGGCTGACCAGGTGCCGGAGAAGCCGAGGCTCGCCACGGTGCGGGCCGCGACCTCGCGCAGGGTGACGCGGGCATCGTTCGGAATCGGCGCGCTGTCCAGCTTGATCTCCGCCGGCAGCGCGAACGTGACCCGCCAGGCGTCGCCGCGGCGCTCTTGACCGACGGGCGCGGTCATCGCGATTTTCTCTCCCTTCGGCTCGCCCTTGGGCGTCGCCTGCTGGGCGACCGGTGCGGTCATCGCGATCTTTTGTTTCCCTCGGTTGCCACCGAAGATGTAGCCCGCGAGGCGCCGGAACCCCTCGTTGCCGGCGTCATCGAACTCGCCCGACACGAGGGTCTCCGCCACCAGATAGGGGGCGTACGCGCGGACCTCGAAGTCCCCGGTCTTTTCCACCCGAGTGAACTTAGGTTCTTCAATCGCCATCGCCGGCCTCCCGACCACCCCACCGATGGCCGCCAACATTGTGAGGGCTGCCATTCCCATCGTTCGACTGCGCATCGCAAGACCTCCGCAGAGGAGAACCGAAGACGGCCGTCTTGTGTTCCCCTCAACGGTCGAGGGGCAGGCTCGCCAACAGCCGCCAGAGCTCGGCCACGACCACGATCATCCAGGTGGCGATGCTCACGCCCACTCCCGCCGCCGCGACGTCCTTGATCACTTTGATCCGTTCGTCACGCCCCGGCTCGATGAAATCGCAGATCCCCTCGATCGCCGTGTTCAAGATCTCGGCGACCAAGACCAGGCCGGTGACCACCACGATCAAGAGTAGATCCAGCCACTGCCGGAGCCAGAAGAAAACCCCGAGCAGGGCGGCAGAGAGCACCAATTTGTACGCCACACTGAAATCGTTCAGCACGGCATGGCGCAGGCCGGCCCAGATGATGCGCAGCTTGCGGAACGCCGGCGCCCGGGTCTCTTTGGGGCTCGAGTGTCGAATGCCCATTCCGCTTAGCCGGCCGCTTCCGAAGAATGCTCAAGAATACTCATGTCGAAGGGCCTCCTTGGGGGGAAATCGGTTGTGCTGGCCGCACAGGATACCAAGACGAGCGCCCTTTCCTCCCCGAACGGGTGGGGGCATCTCGGGCCTTCGCTGCCTATCATCCGGGAATGGACCGCTCCCCAGGCTCTTCCGCTCGTGCCGAAGCTCCCCTTCTGCCGCTCGTTCCCTCCTCGGTCGGCGAGACGCCGCTGGTTGAGGTGGACGGCATCCTCGCCAAGCTCGAATGTGCGAACCCGTGCGGGTCGATCAAGGATCGGATCGGCCGCTACATCCTGGAGGAGAGCGAGCGGCGCGGGCTGCTGCGACTGGGGATGCGGATCGTCGAGGCGACCAGCGGCAACACCGGCATCGCGTTCTCGTACTTCGCGCGCGAAAAGGGGTATCCCGTCACGATCGTGATGCCCGAGGACATGACGGAGGAGAGGAAGGAGATGATCCGCGCGCTCGGCGCCGATTTGATCCTCTGCTCGGCAACCGGGAGCTTCACGGAAGCCGCCGCGATCCGCGACCGGCTCGCGGCGGAGCATGGCTGGTTCAACCCGGACCAGTTCTCGAATCCCCTGAACGCGGAGTGCCACGAAAAGACGACCGGCGAGGAGCTGGTCCGCCAGACCGCGGGTCGGCGAATAGACGCGTTCGTCGCGGGGGTCGGAACGGGCGGGACGGTGATCGGGGTCGGCCGACGGTTGCGGCAAGATTTTCCCCACGTCCGGATCGTTGCGGTCGAGCCGGCTGAATCCGCGGTGATGAGCGGCGGCCCGCCCGGAGCGCACGGCATTTCGGGGATCGGCGACGGGTTTATCCCCGCGCTCGCAAGCGACGGCAAGGGCGGGGTCCATCCGCTGATCGACGAGGTGATCCGGATTTCGACCGCCGACGCACTCGCCGCCGCCCAAGACATCCGCACGCGCCACGGCTTCTGCGTCGGCGTTTCCGCTGGAGCCAACTACCTCGCCGCCCGGCAGCTCGCGGAGCGCTTTGCGTCCGTGGCGACAATTTTTCCGGATGGCTACACCAAATACCAATCGCGCGGCCTCACCCATTGCGCCCCGGGGAGCTGTCCGTACGAGCACAGCCTGCCGGTGTAGAGACCCGCGAGCCCGGCCCCTAAAACCCCAACGTCCCGTTCTCGCGGGCAAACCCCAGTTGTTGAGCGAGCGGATCGCGCGGGTAGCCGATCGCGACATCCACGATCTCGCCCGCGCCGTCGCGCACGGGGGTGAGTTCGGCGTAGACGCCGGAAAAGTAGGTCGGGATCTCCATCCGGCGATAGCGGGCGATCACGTCATCGCGCACGCCTGAGTCGAAACGGATGGCATAGCGCTCGACCAGCCGGCGACCCGCCTTGATGTCTCCGGTCGCCTTGATTCGCATCACTTCGGAAAGGAGCCGGCCGACCGCGGCGCGCGCGGCGTCGTAGTCGCGAATGTCGATGTACCAGTGTCCGTTCCGCTCGAAGCGGACGAACGCGCCCTGCTCGATCAGGGAGTTCACGATCAGCAGCCGATTGCGGTCGTGGTCCTCTTCGACCGCGTCCCCCTCCGGATAGCGGTTGAGGGTGGTGAGGGCCACCCGGGCGAGCTGGCGATAGCATTCGCGCCCGACTTCCTCCACATCGTCCACGCCGAGTTCCGCGAGCTTCGGATCGAAGCAGTGCCAGTAGGCGACCAGGTCGGCGCGCGTCTCTTCGAGGGTCGAGTAGACCTCGGCCAGGTGGACGCTCGGGTCCCCTTCGATCTCGCACCGGCCGGAGCCATGGCCGAGGATCTCGTGCAGCGCCACGTGCAGCTCGTGTGCGATCTTGCCCCAGCGCGCGAACGCCTCCACCTGATCCGGCTCGGGCGAGAACTCTAGAGCCACCCGGGCGCCACGGACGCTGCCGATCGCCGCCATGGAGGACGAAAACAGCATGCTCTTCGAGCCGCGGGTGGCGCGCAGCTCCTCTTCGTTCGGCAGGTTGACGCCGATCGCCGAGGCATGAAAATCGCCGGTCGCGATCAGCGTCTCCGAAGCCTTGCCGACCGGCGCGATCACTTCGAGCTTCTTCCACCGGTCGTCCCACGGCATCCGATGCTCGAAATAGAGCGCGTGGGCCGCGATGCCACGCATCAGCGGATCGAGCTGCCGATCGCGCACGGTGACCACCATCTGCGCCGACCCCTTGGCGCCGCGCGCATCGCGATAGACCTCGATGAACCCTGCGGCGAAATCGACCTCGCCGTCGCTTTCGAGCCACAACGTGTTGTAGGCGAGCCAATCTTCGGGCGCCCCGGTCTCGAAGAAGTGGGCGAGCGCGCGAAGGGCGGCGGCTTGGGGCTCGGGCGCATGTTCCGCCGCGGCGCGCAGCTCGGCGTTCGCCGCGGCCAGCTCTTGGGCGTAGAGCCCGGGCGGAACCTTTCTGTCGGCGGTGCCCGCGCGGTAGACCTCTTCGAAGAGAGTGCTGTCGCGCTTCACCAGCCGCGAGTTGAGCGGATACCGCTCGGCAAAGCCGTCGAGATCCGCGAGCCGCACGCCGGAGTAGAGGTTTGTGGCCGACGCTTCCAGCCGATCGAGCCCTGCGGGCGGGTTCTTCTCGGTCAGCATCGCGGCGAAGCCCGGATCGAACAGGGGAGCCTCAAGATCGGCGAGGAGTCGGTCGAGTTCGGCACCGGTTCCGAGCGCCGCACCCATCGCCCGCGCATGGTTCGCGGCATGGGCGAGATCGGCCGCGGTGAAGTCCGGCAGGAACTTCCGACCCGTCGCCTCGTTGCGGTTGCCGCCGTTGGCCAAGAACAGCCTCGCGTAATCGAGGATCGGCCGCTTGAATGCCTGCGGCAGCCGCTCCGGCATCTCGACCAACGCCCCGAGCAGCCTTTTGGCGCCCAGGCCATAGTCCGCCATCTGGTCGTAGTAGATCGGATCGAGCTGCACAGCGGCTCGCACCAGATGGAATGCGACGAGCTTCTCGGAAAGCGAAAGAGCCGCAAAGCTCGGCGCTTCGAGCTGAATGAACGAACGATCGCCGAGGCGCAGGACCTCGTGGGTGGGGGTCTCGGTTTGGGTCAGGGGGGCCGTGGGCATCTGGATCTCCGGAGTTTCGTGGCGGGGGAACGGTACCACCACCGGCGGGCGGGCTTCGACTTCGCTTAAGCCGGCGGGCCGACCCGTGCGCGAAGTCTCCGGTCCCGGTCCCTGAGCGAAGTCGAAGGGACACACTCAGCTCCCAAGGCATATACTTTCACCATGTCCGTCGCCCTCTTCGACCCGCCGCCGAGCTACTTGCCCATCGGCCTTGGCCCTTACCGGGCCGAGGATTACGCAGCGCTGCCCGACGAGCCGCGTTGCGAGCTGATCCTGGGAAGGTTCTACTTGATGCCGAGTCCTACCGCGTCCCATCAGCTCGTCGTGTTCCTTCTCGGTCGCCAGTTCTACGGGATCGCGCGCACCACAGGCGGCAAGGCCTTTATCGCGCCGCTCGACGTCACCCTGGCCGATCACTCGGTCGTCCAGCCGGATGTCGTCTACGTCGCTCCCGAAAATCTCGGGATCGTCGGCGACTTCATCACCGGCGCGCCCGATCTCGTGGTCGAAGTCCTCTCGCTCGGCACCGCGCGCCGCGACCGCGGCGAAAAGCTCGGGCTCTATGCCCAATCCGGAGTTCGGGAGTATTGGCTGGTCGACCGAACGACGCAGCAGATCGAGTTCCTGGTCAACCGAGACGGGGCGTTCGTGGTCGTTTTGCCGGAGGGAGCCACCTACCGTTCAAACGGACTCGCCGGGGTGGAGATCGATCTGGCGGCGTTCTGGGCGGAAGTGGATGAGGCGTTGTAAGGCGTCGAGTGATTGGTTCGGGAGGGTCGGGAGACATGAGCGATTCTGATTTGAGCGAGGTCGGAGGTCAGGGCATCTCGGAAACCGTCGAAGAGTGGGAGCTCCAACAGCGCCGTGCCAAGGCGATCGACGCACTGCTCATTTTCCGTAAAAGCCTGCCCAAGATGACCGCCGCCGAACTCGCCCGTGCACGGCGGCGGGGCCGCCCCTGAAGGTTGTTGGCTACGCCGCAGTTGTCAATGCCGGCCTGTAGTCCGGCGCAGGTAAGGACGGAGCTTGCCCCCGCGCGTAAGACAAGTTCTGGTCCCGCCGTTCCTGCCTACCCGCGATTCGGTAGTCTAGACTAGAGAGACTTCGCGAGAGAAAAGTAGGCTGGGGGAGGTCGCTTGACGGAACCAGGGCCGGTCGGTGGGGATGAAGGGAAACATCGAGAAGACTTCGCTTACGACGTTTTCCTGAGCTTCGCGTCAGCCGATAGCGAAAGAGCAGAGGCGGTCGTTAGGACCCTGCGGGAGGGAGGTCTTCGGGTCTTCTGGGCGCCTGACTCGGAGGGTAGCGAGCCTGGCCGCGACTTCACCGACACAATCGAAACAAGCCTGGTCAGGAGTCAGCACTTTGTGCTGTTCTGGACAAGCCAGGCGAAAGAATCTGGTTGGGTCCAGGCTGAGTACAAGGCGTTTTATAGCCAGGTCTACATCAGGGCAAAAGGAACCCGGCGGTTCGTCATCTTTGCGGATGGCCAGGAGCCGATCTCTACCCTGCCGCTACTCCTCCGCAACCTACAAATCGCACGGTCGGCCAAGGAGCTGGTCGCTCGGCTCGGTGGAATTGTTTCGTCAACCGATTCGAGAGCCTCAGGCCCTGCGTCCGGGCCCGCGACTTCTCAAATCCCAGACTCTCCTTCCGTTTCCGGCGCCCTGTCCCGCCTAGTCCAGGTCGGCGACGTGCCGCCGTTCGCGCTCGTGCGCGAGATCTTGGTCAACCATCGAGAGTATGGGGCAGGCCGAGGGGAAAATGTCGGACATCTCCCCGGTCCGGCCTCTGGAGTTTCGAAGCCTGCGTCCGCCTGGCTGGCCGAGGTCCACGAGCTATTTGGTCCAGAAAGGGTATCGAGGCTCCCTGGCCGCCTCCTGATCCTTGGTCTCGCGCACTTGGAGCCCCAGCTCGCGGAGTACCTCGAAGCACAGGACGGTTTTCTCACCGCGCTCCGCGCCGAACTCAAGGAGCCCTTCGAATCTCTCCTTCTGCCGCAAGCCAAGAGCGAAGTGCCCGCCGTCCCTCCTCCAGCTGAAACTCCAACCGCCCCTCCGCCGATCAACGATCCCGCCACCTTCCACCTCGACAGCCCCGCAATCGACGACCGCCTCGGACGCCGGGGTTTTGCGCGCGCACTCGCGATTCGCTTGGAACGGATCTGGCGCGAGATGAATCCGCAAGATCGCCCATCCGATCGGCCGGTGCCGCAGGGAAGTTTCGTGCTGCACCTGCACGGTCCATGGGGATCGGGGAAGAGCTCGATCCTGGAAATGTTGCGCCGCGAGCTGCGGCCGGAGGGGAAGACCGCGGCGCCCACAGTCGCGTCACCCTGGGTGGTTGTCGATTTCAACGCCTGGCAAAACCAGCGGCTCGCCCCCCCTTGGTGGCCGTTGCTCGATGGGATCTTTCGCCAGTCGGCGCGCCAAGTTCCTTGGGCGCGGCGCTGGTGGCTAAGAGCTTGCGAGGGCCTCTGGCGCTTCTCGACCAAGAGGCGGGACCTTCTTGTGTTCGGCGCGCTCTTTTTGGTTCTAGGCTTCCTCGGCTATCGCTTCCTTCGCCCTGCGCTCATCGAGCAGCTCGCAAAGGGGCTGGGCGACATGGGCGCCTCTGCGGGGCACATTTCCGACATCGTGGCCGTGCTCACTCTCGTGACCAGTTGGATCTGGCTGGGTAGCCGCTCCCTGGTCTCGGGCTCGGCTCGCGCCGCGCAGAGCTTCCTCGATTCGGCGACCGATCCGATGGATCGCATCCAGCGCCATTTCCAGACAATGGTGCGCACGGTGAAACGACCGATCGCGGTCTTCGTCGACGATCTCGACCGCTGCCAGGCGGGCTATGTGGTCCAGCTGCTCGAAGGGATTCAGACCCTATTCCGCGATCCGCGCGTGGTCTATGTCATAGCCGCCGATCAACGCTGGCTGCACGCCTGTTTCGAGAAGACCTACGAGGAGTTTACCGAGAGTGTGCGCGAGCCCGGGCGGCGGCTCGGCTCGTTGTTCTTGGAAAAAGCGTTCGAGATCTCGGTCGCGTTGCCGAAACTTTCGCCCGGCGCGCGCGCCGAGTACTGGCGCTATTTGCTGGGCGGCGACCCGGCTCAGGCCGAGAAGCGACTCGCCGTGCTCGAACAGGAAGCGCGGGCCGAGTTCCGTCAGGATCGGAGCGAACAGCAGGTGGTCGCGCGGTTGGACGAAAGCCAAGGAGCGGCGGAGGCGGACGATCCGCTCCGGGCGCAGGCGCGGCGCCAGGTCGCGGTCGAGCAGCTCGCGAGCGCAGCGGTCGAGAAAGACGTCTCGTACTTTCTCCAGCCATTCGCGCCACTGCTAGAACCGAATCCCCGTTCGATGAAACGGCTGCTCAACGCCTACGCGATCCGGCGCGATCTCGCGATCCTCTCGGGGCTCGATGTGCTCGGCGACGAAGGGCGGCGGAAGAAGCTCGCGCTCTGGACGATCCTCGCGCTTCGCTGGCCTGCGCTCGAAGATTTTCTGCGAGATAAGGCCGGAGGGGATGATGCCGAGCCGGGCGCCGAAGTCGCCGCGCTTCTAGCGAGTCGTGAAGTGGCGGAGGTGGTCGAAGGGCGCGAACTCGGTGGGCCGCTTACTCTCGACGATTTGAAGGAGTTGCTCGGCTTCGGGGGAGGGAACACCGGGTAGGCATAGCGGCTTGCCTCTTGGAGATCCAAAGGGGCTCAAAGGGCGAACGAAGACCAGAAGGTACAGGCAGGTACCCCCGGGAACGCCGAGCACCAGCTCGGCACCGAAGCGGCGAAGATCGCTCAAACTGCCGAGCCGCCGGCCGGCGCCTATCGCGTGCGCGACCGCCAGTAACCAGGTCGCCGTCGGTTGTGGGCGAAAGCGACGATTCGGACAGCGCCGGGATCAACCCGGAAGATGAGCCCGAATGGAAATCGGCGCAGGGGCAGGCGCCTGTGAATGGCGTCCAACTTCACCCCCAGGTTGGGTTGAAGGCTTCGACCATGGGGTTTAGCCGCGATCTCCTCACGGCTGCCAAGAGATCGGATTCGTCATGAAAGGTGGGGCGGTGGTGCGGGGGGTGGAGTAGAGGTCGAAAGCCGCTTCCGCGGGCGGAACCTGATTCCATAAGGCCGAAATGCGCGCGCCGCCGCCGAACGCCGGGCGCCGCAACGGCCCAGGAGATTCGGTGGCGCCGACCCGCTTTCCGGCGCAGGAAACGGCTACCGCCGTCCGAAAGCGGCTATCCGAGCTCGATGGCCGCTATCGCGAGCCGCCCGCTCGCCATCCAGGAGACGATCGTCGCCATCCGGCGCCGATTCCCGCCATGCGCGGCGGATAGCGGCCATCTACGCCCGATAGAGCGCCCTGCCGGGTAGACCCTCGCTATCGCCGAGGGATCGTCGCTTTCTAGGGTCGAGAGCCGCTATACGGACGCGATGGCGGATTCCGCGGCCCGACGGCAGGTTGTACGGCGCCGATGGCCGTGTTCGCTGCGCGATGGCGGATTCACAGCGCCGATCGTCGCTTTCCTCGGCGCGATAGCGCTTCTTCGCGGGCAGAGGCCTCGTCCGTGATGCAGACTTCGAGCGTAGCGTCGCGCACGCAGGGCCGGGAGCCGCGTCGCCCGACCTCAACGACTTATGCCGCTCTGCGACGTTGACAGCGGCGCCCGCCCCTTCTAGGCTCCGCCCGACTTTCCTTGGAAGCACCCTTGGCGTAGCGCCGTCTCTCCGGTGGTGGTGGAGTGGCGGGGCTGGGCTTCTTTCGATTCTTCGATCGGGGAGGGACAACATCATGGCCGGACAGAGTGGCAAAGCGCCGAAGAACATCACCTGGATCATCTGCCTCGTTCTCTACGTCATCGCCCTGGTAGCTCACTTCGGTCTCGCACCGATCCCCGGCAATATCGCGACCTGGTCGTGGATCATCGGCTTCGGCCTGCTGCTCGTGGCGGTGAGGGTGAAGGGGCTGTAGAGGGAGCGTTCCGCCGGGTCCTGTTCGGCGTCAACAGGGCTCACGTTTCGTGCGCCCTGTTGGGCAGGCTCATTCGATTGACGACTCTCGGTCCAGGCCGTAGGCTACAGCGATGAAAATCGAGACCACGGTTTCGCTTTCCGAGGAAATCCTCGCCGCCCTGAGTCGCCGCGCACCGGACGCTCAACACCGATCCGAGATCGTCGAGGCAGCTCTGCGAGCCTACCTGCTGAGGCTACGAAAGCGCGGTTCCTCGGGCGACTTGGAGATCATCAACGCGAACGCCGCCGAACTCAACGCGGAGGCCGAAGACGTGCTCTCCTACCAGGCGCTCGCGGTCGCGCTCGATTTGGTGGACGACCTCCCAGCCAACTGAGGGCCCCAGGCGGTGCGCTTTTAGGGAAGCCGCAGCGGAACGCCCCCCCCCTCCTCCCCTTTCAGAAACGCCATCAGCTCGTCCGTCCGCGCAGCGGACAGCGCCGTTGTGATCTCGCGCATGAGCGCGGCGGGTGGGGCGGTGCCGTTCCAGCGGGCTTGGTAGAAGGCTTTCCAGGCGTCGCGGTAGGTGATCCAGGCGCGTTGGGCGTCGCGGAGCACCTCGCGGCGGAGTTCCTGGGTGTCCTCGCAGTAGTCGCACTGCTCGAACGCCTTCCTCGCCTGGCCGAAGGCCTGATTCAGCCGGTCGTCTGCGCGCTTTGTTGCAGCGGCGTCCGCCGGGTTCGCCCGCGCTTTGGCGTGGCGTTCGAGGGTCGAGACGAACGTCGTCCAGACCTCCTGCGTGGCGCCGGAGGCGACCGAGGGGTAGATCGTGCCGCCCCGGTTGTCTTCGGCCTGGCGCGCTCCGTCCGCTCGGGCGAAGGCGTCGGCCGCGGCGCGTAGGGCGGTGAGCGCTTTTTTGCCCGCCGGATCTAGGGGCTTTTCGACCGCCGCGATCCGTGCTTCGAGCAGCGGAGCGGCGCGCGCGCTGTCGAGCTGCTGGCAGAGACTCATGCCGTAGCCGCTCGTCACGTTCTCGCAGAAGTCGAGATCCTTCGGGGCTTGGGATCCCCGCATCGCGGCGATCTGTTCGAGCATTCCGGTGAGTTCGGCCGGGGCCATCTCTTCTTCGGCCTGGCAGAGAAAGAACGTCGCCGCGTCGTAGTCCCGGCGGACGCCCCAGCCGTTCGCGAAGATCATCGCGAGATCGCGGTTGCAGTCGCGCCGGGTGAGGCAACAGCGCCGCGCCAGATCGTAACTCCGGGTTTGCCCGTTGATCCCGTAGAGGTGGTCGTTGCACGCCAACGCCTCAGCCTTCCATCGGTTCGCGTCCGCGGGGGAGGCGACGGCCTCGGGGCCAGGCTGCCACTTCGCGATGGCGGTGCAAGCTGCCCGGTCGTCGTCTTGCCCCGCGGCGGGAAGAGCGACCAGGGCGAGGAGGGAAAGAGCGGTGAGCGTTCTCAATTCGGAACCGTCGGGATTTCGAGTACCGCTTCCGCGATTTCCAGCGCGTTGATCACACCGCCGCGGGTGAGGTTGTCCATCACCGCCCAGATCCAGGTGCCGCCCGCAGGTCCGGCGTCGCGGCGGACGTTGCCGACCAGGATGTCGGTCTCGCCCGAGGCATCGATCGGTCCGAGCAGCTTGGGGTTTTCGGCGAGCGTGAGGTGCGGGTGCCGGCCGAGCGCCTTCCGCAGCGTCGGGCCGCCCGGATCGTTCGCCATGCGCACCCAGAGGCTCGCCGAGAGGCTGTGGAGAACGCCCCCCTGAATCACTTCGAGCGCCACCGGCGGCTCGCCCGCCAGCACTTCGCCGAGTTGGGCCGCGAGCAGATCGGGCTCGTGCCGCGCGGGGAGGAGGTTGAACGCGAGCTGCTGGCCGAACACCGGGGTCTTCTTCCGGCTGCCGAGCGTATAGATCCGGCGCGTATCCTCGAACAGCTCTTCGAGCCCCGGCTCGCCATACATTGAGGCGGGCTGGATCACCGTCGCCACCGCTTCAAGGACGCCGAAAGCGCGTAGTGGCTGGAGCAGGTGGGCGAGCAGGATCACCGCCGGGTGCGGCGAGATGTAGACCGATCCGGGTGCCAAGTGAACGGAATTGACGCCCGAGACGATCGTCCGCCCAGCATTGACCGCAGCGGCCGTCGCCTCGGGCGAGAGCACGATCGCGGTGGTCGTGGCGGGGCGGGCCGCGAGGATCGGTTGCGTCGCCTTGGCCGGGCCGCAGAAGAAGGCGAGTTCCGAGCTGTCGAGCTCCCCCTCCGCCCAGCGGCCGACGAACGCGGCGGCGCCCGCCACCTCGGTCAGGTTGCCGACCTCTTCCTCGTCGGTGGTGAGCAACAGCGGGTCGCGGGTCGCAAACGCCGGCCTTGCTCCGAGCCGCTCGCGCAGCTCTTTGCCGAGCATGGTCGCCGGATGGAGGATCGCGTACTTGCTCATGCCGCCGGGTCTCCGCCCTTGGCGTCGGGACCGCTTGCACTGCCGGGGGCTGCCGCCCCGGGGAGTGAATCTTGGGGTGGCGGTGAGGCATCGCGCCGTGGCGAGAAGCGACCGGTCAAGCTGGCGAGCGGTCCGGACGAGATGTAGAGGATCGCGATCGTGAGGAACACCGCGCGGGGTAGGTAGACGGTGGTGAGCACGATCGCCGCGATCGGCACGACCGCGCGATAGCTCCAGCGCTGGCCCTTGCCGAAGGCCTTGAAGCTGCGGTAACGAAACGTCGAGACCATCAGCAGGCCGATCACCACCAGCGCGACCGCGGTGATCCACTGGAGAGGGCGCTGGTAGTCCGGGTTCAAATCCGGGACGAAAAAGAGAATCGAGCAGATCGTACCCGCGGCGGCCGGCGCGGGCAGGCCGACGAAGAAGCGGGGGTCGACGATCTTGTGCTGGACGTTGAACCGGGCGAGGCGGGTCGCCGTGCAGACCAGGTAGAACATCGGCAGCAGCCAGGCATCGCGCGGCGACAGCGCCTGGATGCCCCAGAGATAGGTGAGCAGGGCGGGCGCCGCGCCGAAAGTGAGCACATCGGCGAGCGAGTCGTACTCTTTGCCGAAGTCGCTCTCGGCGCCGAACGCGCGGGCAATCCGGCCGTCGAACGCGTCGAGCACACCGGCGATGAAGACGAGCGCCGCCGCTTTGCCGAACTCGCCGCGCAGACCGGAGACGATGGCGTAGAAGCCCATCACGATGTTGCCGATCGTAAACAGGCTGGGGAGCAGGTAGGCGCCCCGGCGCAGGCGGGCGCCGCGCTTCGAGAGCGGCTGGGCCGGGTGGGTGGAGGTCAGGTTGGCGGCGTCGTGGGTGGCGTCTTGGGTGGCATCTTGGGTGGCATCTTGGGTGGGCTCGCTCACGGGTGGGCTCCAGTGCTCTCTTTGGGGGCCGCAGCCGCCGTTTCGCCGTTCTTCATTCGATCGCCCACGCGGACCTTCACCTCGTAGCTCTCGGGCACCAGGAGATCGACGCGCGAACCGAATTTGATCAGGCCGAGCGCCTGGCCGCGATGGACCCGCTCACCCGGTTTCAGGTAGCAGACGATCCGGCGCGCGACCAGGCCGGTGATCTGGCGCACCCCCACCAGGTCGCCGTTCGGGCGCTTGAGCACCGAGAGGTGATTCTCGTTCTTCAAATCGGCGTCGATCCGGAACGCGGGGACCATTTTGCCGCGGGTGAGGATCGATTTGACCACTTCGCCCGCCGCCGGTACCTTCTGGACGTGGACGTCGAAGACCGAGAGGAACGTCGCGATCCGATGGAAACGACCGGGGCCTATCTCCGGCGCCTCGAGCAGGTCGACTTTGATCACCTTGCCGTCGGCGGCGGCCAAGATCACGTCACCCGGGCCGGTGAACTGGCGCGCGGGGTCGCGAAAGAAGAGCAGCACGAGCAAGGCGAGCACGAGGACGCCCACGGCGGTTCGCTGATGACCCAGCAGGAGCAAAATGCCGCTGCCGATCAAAAGGGGGAGGACAAAGAGCCAGCCTTCGCGTGCAAAGCTCATTCGACGGTGACCAGGCTCTCTCGATGCTCGCGCAGCCGCTGCTCCATCCGGTCTTTGAGTGCCAGCTTGTGGAGCTTGATCTTCTTCTCTTCGATTTCGTCTTCCTGGGAGGGGAGGGAGAGGTGAACCAGCTCTTCCAGCCTCTTCTCGGCCTCTTGGTGCTCGGCGTGGAGTTGGCGGAACTCGTCGTCCGTGCGCAGCAGCTCCTCTTTCAAGGCGTCGGTCTGGGGCATGGCGTTGTTCCTCCTCTAGGGTGGGTGGAGTACGCCCGCGCGGCCGGAGCGGCCGGGGGCAAGAGAGATCGGAAAGGCCGAGCGGGTGGCCCTGCCGGGAGCCCGAGTCGGGCGAGATCGGTCGGGGGAAAAGCGAAGAGCCGCAGGTCCGGGGTGGGGGCCGGGGCGGAAGCGATCCTTGGGCACTGCGGTTCGGGGAGGACGATGGGTTCAGGATAGCACCCGATTTCGGGCGCTTCAAGGGACGCGAAACGCTCGTTCCAGGGTGGGTGCCCCGGTCAAATCGCCCGGGCGTAGACGAGGGCATCCGAGCCGTCGCGGTAGTACCCTTTGCGCAGTCCGGAAAGCCGAAAACCGACCCGTTCGTAGAGCGCGATCGCCGGGGTGTTGTCGGCGCGGACCTCGAGAAAACAGCGGCAGAGCGAGCGGATGCGCAGCTCGGCGAGGCCCGCTTCGAGCAAGAGGCGGCCGATGCCGCTGCGCCGCGCTTCAACACCCACCGCGAGGCGGAGGAGCTCGGATTCGTCGGCCACCGTGCGGAACGAGGCGTATCCGAGTGCCGGGGAGCGGGATGGGGCCGCGACGAGCAGGAACGAGCCGGGGAAACGGAGCTCGGAGGCGAGTGTTTCGAGCGGCCAGGGATCGGGAAAGCCCCCCTCCTCGAAAGTCAGGATCGCGGCGAGATCTTCGTCGGTCGCCGGACGGACGACGAGGGGGTCGTTCAACCCTTGGGCTCCACCCCGGCAACCATCGCGAGCGCGGCGGCGGTGCCGGCGCGCGGTTTCGGCAGGGTCGCGGCGGGCGGACGGGCGTAGAGCGGTCGGGTGAGTGCGAGCGGGTCCCAGAGGGGGCGCTCGGCCGCCGCCAGGCAAAGGGCGACCGGCGCGAGCGGCCCAGGTTCGATCGCGTTGAGCCCCACGGGCCAATCCGGCCGGGAGGCCACGGTGGCCAGGCCGAAACCGATGATGACAGCCGGAGCGAACCGGGCGAGCGCCGCGGGTGCGAGCGTCTCGCTTGAGGCCAGCTCGATGGGCGCCACCCCGGCCTGGAACGGCTGCACCGTCCACTCGCCGCGCAGGGCATCGACTGCGCCGAGGACCCTCACCCCCGGCCCCTCTCCCAAAGGGAGAGGGGAGCAAGACGGAAACGTCTCCTGGCTGTTCTCCCCTGGAGAGGGGCCGGGGGTGAGGGCTGCCGCGAGCACCCGTAGGGTAGGCAACGCCGCCGCGGGAATCCCCAACGCCTGATGGAGCCCGAAGGTGGTGGCGAGGCCGATGCGCAACCCCGTGAAGCTTCCCGGCCCGGAGAGCGCGAGCAACCCTTCGAGATCGCGGGGTAAGAATCCGGCCTCGTCGAGCACCTCACGGATCAGCTGCAGCAGCCGGGTGGACGAGCGTTCGATCACCTCGTCGCGGGACGAGATCACCACACCTTCGCGCCCGAGTGCGACACTCACTCGTGGGGAGGCGGAATCGATCGCGAGCAGCAGCATGATAGGGGCAAGTATAGGAGCACCGCCCCGCTATACTTCCCGCCGTGTCCGTCCCCGCCGTGTCCGTCCCCGCCGTGTCTGTCCCTGCAATCATCGCGACGAACCTGACGCCGATGCTCCGTCAGTACCTGGAGATCAAGGCGCAGCATCCGGACGCGATCCTGCTCTACCGGATGGGCGATTTCTTCGAGCTGTTCTATGGCGACGCGGTACAGGCGGCGCCGATTCTCGAAGTCCAGCTGACCGCGCGCAACCGGGGCTCGGAAAACGAAGCGCCGATGTGCGGCGTGCCGCACCACGCGATCGAGGGCTACATCGCGAAGCTCCTCGCCGCGGGGTTGCGCGTCGCGATCTGCGATCAGGTGGAAGACCCGGCGCAGGCCAAGGGTCTGGTTCGCCGCGAGGTGACCCGGATCGTCACCCCGGGAACCATCTCCGCCCCCGAGCTGCTCCTCGGCAATGAGGACAACTACCTCGCCGCGATCGTTTGGGTGGGCGAAGAGGGCGCCGCGGCGTTCTTGGACGTTTCGACCGGCGCGTTCTTCGTCCGCCGTTTCGCCTCGGTCGAAGAGGCGGTCGAACAGCTCGCGACCCTGGCGCCCCGCGAGGCGCTGTTCGAAGAGGGGACGTTGCCGCGCGCGATTTTCGATCAGCTCGAGCGGGAGTGCCCCTGCCGCACGCCGCTCGGCGGCGATCGCCGATTCGATCCGCGGCGCGCGGCCGAGCTGCTGACGCGGCACTTCGCCACCGCGAGCCTGCGCGGCTTCGGCCTCGAGGAGGGGGAGCCCGCCGTGCTCGCCGCCGCGGCGGCGCTCGCCTACGGGCGGGAGACCCAGCGGAACGATCTGGCCCATGTTCGTCACCTCGCGGTGCGCGAGCCGGGCGATCGGCTGATCGTGGACGCCACGACCTTGCAGAACCTGGAGGTCTTCGCGAGCCAGCGCGCCGCCGCCGCGGGCTCCGGACGACGCAAGGCGACGCTGCTCGCCGTGCTCGACCGGACCGCCTCCCCGCCGGGCGGGCGGACCTTGCGCGACTGGCTCGCGCGCCCGCTCTCCGACCGCCAAGCGATCGCCGCCCGCCACCTCGCGGTGGGCGAGTTGGTCGCCGACGAGCCGCGCCGTGAGCGGCTGCGCAAAGCGCTCGCCCGAGTGGGCGATCCCGAGCGCGTGCTCTCCCGGGCGGTGCTCGGCACGATGTCGCCGCGCGAGGCGGCGGCTCTGCGCGAAGGGTTGCGCGCGGCGGCGGAGGCGCTCGCGGAGATCGCGGTGCCAGCCGATGGAAGCGGCTTGCCGCATCAGCCCTCACCCCCGGCCCCTCTCCCAACGGGAGAGGGGGGAACTGCAGAAATGTCTGCGCTGGTCTCCCCTCTCCCTTTGGGAGAGGGGCCGGGGGTGAGGGCTGTCAACGGGGGCTCCGCTTCTCTACTGGAAGACCTCGCCGCCACCGACCCTCTCCCCGACCTCTGGGCCGAGTTGGTGCGCCGGCTCGAAGAGGCGCCCGCCCCTTCGCCATCCGATGGCGCGGTGATCGCCGCAGGGGTCGATCCGGAACTCGACCGCTATCGCTCGCTCGCTCGCGACAGTAAGCAGCACATTCTGGCGGTCGAGCAGCGCGAGCGGGAACGAACGGGAATTCCCTCGCTCAAGATTCGCTACAACCGGGTGTTCGGCTACTACCTGGAGATCACCCATTCGAACTCCGGGCGGGTGCCTCCGGACTACATCCGCAAGCAGACGTTGGTCAACGCCGAGCGCTACATCACGCCGGAGATCAAAGAGCTCGAAGAGCAGATCCTCTCTGCCGACGAGCGGCGGATCGCGCTCGAACAGGAGCACTTTCGCGCGCTCCTCGCATTGATCGCCGCGTCCGCCGAGGGGTTGTCGCAGCTCGCCCGCGCTCTCGGGGTGCTCGATGCCTTGGCGGCGTTCGCCGAGGTCGCCGCCCGCGGGCGCTACGTCCGGCCGGAGATGACCGCGCCGGGTGGCCGGCTGCGCATTCGCGAGGGGCGCCACCCGGTGGTCGAGCCGGCCAGCCGCGAGGCGTTCGTGCCGAACGATGCCGATCTCGATCCGGAGAGCGAACAGCTGGTCCTGCTCACCGGCCCGAACATGGGGGGCAAATCGACCTACCTGCGCCAGGTGGCGCTGATCGTGTTGATGGCCCAGGCGGGCTCCTGGGTGCCGGCCGACTCGGCGGAGATCTCGGTCTGCGACCGGATCTTCTCGCGCGTCGGCGCGTCGGACGATCTGGCGCGCGGCGAATCGACCTTCATGGTCGAGATGATCGAGACCGCGAACATCCTGCGCCATGCGACGGACCGGAGCCTGGTGATCCTCGACGAGGTCGGCCGGGGCACGGCGACGTTCGACGGCCTGTCGCTCGCCTGGGCGATCGTCGAGCACCTGCACGAGAAAGGGCGCGCGAAGGTCTTGTTCGCGACCCACTACCACGAGTTGACGGAACTGGCGGAGCTGCTCCCCCGGGTGATCAACCGAACCATGGCGGTGCGCGAGTGGGAGGAGAAGATCATCTTTCTCCGCCGCGTCATCTCGGGGAGCGCCGACAAATCGTACGGTATCCACGTCGCGCGCCTCGCCGGGTTGCCGAACGAGGTCGTGGTGCGCGCGGCCGAGGTGCTCGCGAATCTCGAAGCGCACGAGTACGACCTGACCGGCAAGCCTCGGCTGGCCAAAGGGGCGCGCGCGCCGGTCCTAAGCGGCCCGCCGAATCCGCAGATGTCGCTGTTCGCGCCCCCGGCCCAAGTGGTGGCCGAGATGCTCGCCGCGGCAAATCTCGATCAGATGACGCCGCTTTCGGCGCTCAACCTACTCCACGCGCTCAAAGGTAAGCTCGCCTCATGAATCGCATTCGCCCCGCCGAGCCCGTCTGGGTCGGCCTGCCCGGCCCGGAACTGGATGGAACGAGCGCCGACCTGCTCACCCAGCATGAGCCCGGCGGCGTCGTCCTGTTCGGCCGCAACTGCGTGACCCCCGAGCAGCTGTTCGACCTGGTGCAGGCGATCCGGCGGACCTTGCCGCGCGCGCTCCTCGCGATCGACGCGGAAGGGGGGCGGGTCGACCGCCTGCGCGGCGTGGTCGCCCCGGCGCCCGCGGCCTCTCGGCTCGCCACCCGACTGCCGAGCGCATCGATCTTGGCCGGTCGCGCGATCGGCCGGGCGCTCCGCCTGTTCGATCTCGATCTCGATTTCGCTCCGGTGGTCGATCTCGGTCGAGGCCTCCAAGGCAACGCCCTCGACGACCGCTGCTTCGGCAGCCGCCCCGAAGAGGTTGCGGTGCGCGCTAGGGGCTTTCTCGCCGGCCTGCACTCGGCGGGCATCGGCGGCTGCCTCAAGCACTATCCGGGGCTCGGGGGAGCGGGGGAGGACACCCACCACGAGGGTTCGGTCGTCTCTCTTTCCCGCGAGCAGCTGGAGGACGATCTCGCACCGTTCGATGCCCTGGGCTCGTTCGCGGGCGCGGTGATGATCTCGCACGCGGTCTATCCGGCGTACGACGCCCAAGAACTCCCCGCGACACTCTCGCCCTGCATCCACCGCCTGCTCCGCCGCCGCCTGGGGCCAACCGTGCTCGCGGTCTCTGACGACTTGGAGATGCACGCCCTCACCCCTTGGGGCGATCTGCCGGAGCGCACCGCAGCGGCCTTCCTCGCCGGCTGCGATGTCCTCCCGGTCTGCCGCAATCTGGAGGCCCTCCCCGCGATCGCCGAACGTCTCGCCGCCCCCGAGCTGGAAGCCCGCCAATTGGCAGCGCACCACCGGATCGAGCGCTACCGCAACCACCTCGCCACGCTACGCGCCCAAGAAGACTCCGCGGCCCCCTGGGCCGAGCGCCTGGCCGAAATCCGCACCGACCTCACCGCGCTCGCGTAGAGCGGACCTGAGCTTTTTCCCGGGAACGCCGAGCACCAGCTCGGCCCGTCCGTCGAGCGGCCGCCAGCGCTGAATGTAGGCACCGCCCCCTACTCGAAGCCAACCTTCGCGTAAACCTCCGACAGCGCAAGCCGAGCGCCGATCGAAGAGAGCTCGACCTCGGCGTCGAGCCCTCTCGCCGCGTCGAACAGCCAGATGCCGCTCTCCTGGCGCAGGAAGCGATCGATCAGCGGACTCTCCTGCGCCACGAGCAAGTACTCCCGGAACGAAGGGATCGCCCGGTAGTGCTCGAACTTCTTGCCGCGGTCGTACGCCTCGCTCGACGGCGAGAGCACCTCCACGAGCAGAGTCGGATTGCAGAGGGTGTCCTTCCGCCCGTCGGGGCCAAACATCGGCTCGCCGCACACGACCGAAAGGTCGGGGTAGGTGTAGAGCCCCGACGCTTCGACCCAGACCCGCATGTCGCTGCCGTAGGTGTCGCAAGGGCGGTGGCGCAGCTGCAGGCTCAGCTCCCGGGCGAGGTTGACCGCGATGGCGGCATGCTCGCGGCTGCCGCCCGCCATCGCGAACATTTCTCCGTCCAGGTACTCGCTCCTCTCCTCGGCCTCTCGATCGAGGGCCAGGTACTCCGCAGGGGAGAGGTGGGCTCTGGGTTCAGGCAGCATGGCGAGGCGATTTTTGCATGAAAGGCCCTTTGAGGTTGGCGCGTCCTGGTCCGCCCGTCTCCGAAGGCCTTCTCTTCCTCTACGGAACGCGCTCTACCCGGCGCGCGCCGAGCAGCCGAGAGGGTAGGAGAAGGATCGCTTTGAGCAGCTCGAAGACCGCGTCCAGAGTGATCCCCACCAGTCGGAACGGCAGGGAGACCAGCCACACGAACGGATAGAGGACCAGAGCGAGCAGCGCGAGCGGCCAGCAGAGCAAGAAGAGGATCAACCAGGCAACGAACTTCCACATCGAAGGAGCCCTCCTTCCGGGACATACGATTGCGTGGGCCTTGGAGTTTCTCCCGCGGGGCCTAAGTCGGCTTCGACTTTGCTAGTCTAACTTTTATGAGCGAGCTGATCTTTGAGGTGACCCAGGAACAGGATGGCGGTTTCGTGGCCGAGTGCTTGACCGAAAACATCTTTACCCAGGCCGACACCTGGGAGCAATTGCGCGTTCACGTCCAGGAGGCTGCCGAGGCATTTCACTTCGACCGCCCCATGCCCGAAGGGATTCGGCTCCGCGCCAGCCAACCCCCTCCCCGGGGGAAGGAACCTTCCGTTGAGGGGTAGGTGGCCGATCAAAAAACGCTGTGTGCGCTATTTTTTTTGTATTGCCGTAATCTCGACGGCATGTTCCTCAAGGAAGAGCCCCGCCCCCCTTACGTCAAAATCTTCGCCACCGCATCCGGGTGGAAGCTCCAACCCAAGAACGCCGCGAGCCCCAGCATGATGCCGAAGACGGCGAAGGCGAGACCCAGGCCGGTGAGCCATTTCTTGCGGGTGAGGGCGCTTACGCCGAGGAGGGCGATCGCGATGCTCAAGGCGGCTTCGGAGATGTCGAGCTGGTCGTCGTGGACCCCTAAGCGGGCGTATTCGGCTTCGGCGCCTTCGGCCAGCTCCTTGATCTCTGCTTTTTCCTTGTCGTACTTCGCCACCTTCGCGGTGTAGGCGGCGATCTTTTTGTCGAGCAGGGCGGTGGCGGCTCCGGAGAGGCCAACGTCCGCCGCCTCCTTCTGGAAGGTGAGTTGGTCGAGCACGCTCTCGGCGAGGTTTCCTTTCATGCTCTTGGCCTGGTAGTACGACCAGGAGTCGACGGCTTTCGCCTGCTGCTCCGACATGTTCTGGACGATGTTGCCGCCCTTGATGCTGCAAAACGCCATGAACGTAGCGATCAGGGCCACCGACAGGGCGATCACGGAGTTCAAGGAGGAGCCGGATTCGCCGGCGTTTTCGACCGCTTCGGCGATCGCATCGGGGAGGTCGCTCATGGGGAAAGTCCTTCCGTGCCGGGCAAGCCGGCGATCTAGGGGCCTATCGTGTCGAGGGCGTCGCGGGGAAGGGTAAGATTGAGGATCGCCTCAACCTGTTCACTGGCCAGCCTTCGTGATCTGGGCGAGCCGAGCGGCGAACCCTTGGATGTTGCCGGCGAGCAGGGCGCGCCATTCTCCCTGGTGGCGGCGAAAGGTCATCACCGAAGTCTTCGAAAAGATCATTCCCTCGGCTTTGGCACCCGCATGGTAGACGACGTGGACCAGCTGGTCGCCTTCGGGCAGCGCGCCGACGACGTACATCTCGGAGGTGGCCATCGCCTCGGCCATCCCCGGCACGTTCTTGGCCAGGTTGGCCATCAGGCGCTCGAACACGGCCACGTCATCGAGGGCATCGAACTGCTCGATCTTCTCGGTGCTAAAGAACGCTGCGCGCATGGCGCCCGCCTCTTCGGCGGCGACGATCGGCCGAAACATCCGCTTGAGCTCGGCGAGTGCCTCGGGGTGCATCAGTCGAGCGAAGGCCGCCCAGTCCCCCTTTTTCGTCGCCTCGGCAGCCACCCGGGCGAGCGCCTCCGGCGAAAGAGGGGCCTCGGCGATCAGGGGGACGGCGAAGAACAGCAGAGAAAGAGCGAGTCCGAGGGCTGCGATACGGTGGCGCATGGGGGGCTCCTGGAAAGTCGTTGGGATCTGGGATGCTATCTGACTATGCCCGGAGCGCGGTATCGCGAAGAGCAGCCTTGCGATCCCGGTCGAGGCCACAGTCCGCTTCCCGGGGAGAGGGGCGAACGCGGCCCCCTCCCCGGAATGTTGCTCCCTAGGGAACGACGCGAACCACCTTGGTACGGCCGATGTCCGCTCCCTCCGAGACATAGCCGATCGCCCCTTCGTTTCTTTCCACGAAGGAGACGACTTCGGCATTGGTGCGCACCTCGGGAGGAGGTGTCGCGCGGCCGGAGAAGAGTCGCTGCTGTAGATAGGCGACGACTTGGGGGACCGCTCGCTTGACGACGAGTTTGGAAAACGCGATGCGGGTCGGTGATTCCCTTTCCTGATCGACCGGCTTGACCACCTGTCCCGAAGGCCAGGCGGTCTCCTGCTTGAGGAAAAAGCGGGCGACCTGCTCGCGCGGCAGTGAGGTGGCAGGGTTCGAAGAGTGCACGATGACTTTGAAGCCGTCGGCCGCAACAGCCACCGAGACGCCGATCGCACCCATCGTCACAGCGAGAAACGCACCGACCAGGCCCCGCAAAATCTGCGTGCGAGGCTCCCGTTTCGGTTCATTCCGACCGAACAAGATGCCGGCTGGGGTCATCGCTTCAGCTCGAGTCCGAGGACCAGCTGGCGCCCCGGCCGGAAGACCCCCGAGGAGTGATACTTGTAGTCCTCGTCGGTCAGATTCTCCACCGCCATCGTGACCCGCAGGCGTTCTCCGAACGACAACCCGCCCCGTAAGTGAAGCACGGCGAAGCCATCGGTTCCGCCTGGGCCGATGCGGGTATCGGTTCGGTCGGCGGGGGCCAACCGTCGCTGGGCTTCGGCGAACGAGCCGACCAGCTCGGCCCAGGGACTGCGCTTGGCCGCCGATGAGGTCCAACGGAGTCCGAGCGTGCCGAAACGCGGGGGAATGCGGGAGAGCGGCACGTCCAAGAGATCGTCGTCCCCTTGGGTCTCGGTGGCGTTGCCGAAGAGCACCCAGTCTGTGCTCAACCCGAAGCGAAAATCCAGCTCGATGCCGTCGATCGTCGCCTCACCCACATTCTGTTTTTGCAGCACCAATGGCTCCGAAGGGTCGCGCCGGCCGTTGCCGTTGCGATCGAAAAACGGGAGTCCGTTGAACACGCCCGCGCTGCGCACGAGCAGGTCGGTGAGGGTGCTGCGGTGGTAGTAGAGAGAGCCGGACAGCCGCGCATTCTGGTACTTCGCGCCGATCTCGTAGGCGACCGTATGCTCCGGTTCGAGGCGGGTGTTGGGCACCTCTGTTCCTTCGACCCGTTCGTCGAACACCGACAGGTCTTCCAGGTTGGGTGCCCGAAAGCCGCGTCGGGCGCTCGCCACGAGATGAAGGTTCGGCGTGGCGGCAAAAAGCAGCGAGGCCGAACCGCTCACGTCGTCAAAGCTCGAATCGAGATCGAGCTGACCTACGCTGCTGGTCTCGCTCCCGTCGGCGGAAAATCGGTTGTAGCGCGCGCCTAGGGCGACGGTCAGCCGCTCGGCCAGGTGGAAACGATCCTGAAGGTAGACGCCGAGCGCATCGTAGGAGGCGCCGTCCGTGTAGTTGCCGCGCTGGCGGGTCACCACGCCGGTGTCGAGCCGGACGTCGCGCCGTCGCGACTCGATGTCCTCGGCCGAGTAGTCGGCGCCGTAAATAAGCTGGTGGCCGCCGACGAACGCGCCGACTTCTAGATTGATCGACCCCACGGTCTGCCGGTCGATGAACTGCCGCTCCGTCGTCAGCCGGTTGGAGCGGATCTCGCGACGCCCCTCGTCCTGGTGGTTCCAAGAGGTGGTGAGGCGCAGCACGTCGGACCACTGCCGATCGGTCAGGTCTTGAAAACTAACGGTCAGCAGCTGGAGCCGCTGCGGGTCGAAGTCGAACACCTTGTTGGTGCCGTCCACGATCCGATCGGTCCTCGGGACGTCCTGCTGTTCGAGCGCCAGGTAGGCGACCGACAGCGTGCGCTCGGGAGAGAGGAAGTACTCGAGGCTCAAATTGCCGGCCTGTTCGCTGTAGCCGGTCGCGCGCTGCGTTCCGCGACCGTCGCCACCTCGAACGTCGTCGCTGTCGCGGTAGGTGATCCCGGCCAAATACCGGAGCTTCTCGGAGCGGCCGAAGGCCTCGGCGTGTCCGGTGACCGCGCGATCGGCGGTCGAATAGCGGGAGGAAAACAGGGCGCCGAAGGGGCGCTCGTCGCCGGGCGCCGGACCCTTCTTGGTGATGATGTTGATGCTGCCGCCGAACGCGTCGCCGCCGAGGACCGAGCCGACGCCCCGTACGACTTCGATCCGATCGACCATGGCGAGGTCGATCGTGCTCAGGTATTGCAACGGGCCGAAGCGGTAGGTTGCATTATTTACACGGACCCCGTCGACCAGGATCAAAATTTGCTTGCCCACCTGGCCGCGGATGATTGGCGACCCGCCGCCATAGTTGGTCTGCTGGACGAAGACCCCGGCCTCCTCGAAGAGGACCTCCGGCAGGGTGCGCGCGTTGCGCCGCCAGATCTGGTCTTGGGTGATCACCTGCACGGCACGGGAGGTCTCGAACGGCGACTCGGGGGTCCGATTCACCGAATAAATCAGAGCTGTGTTGGTGGCGGTACCGCCGGATTCCGTGGTCTGGCCATGCGCCGCGGGGCTACAAAGCAGGGTCAGCGCGATCGCCGCTCCAGGAAGTCCCCTCCGAACTACGGCCGGGCATGGGCTGAGGGGGGACGCGGGCGCGTCTCCGCCGCCGATGTGGTCTGCCATATCTACCAAAGTCGTGCGCATTGCCACCCTCCCTGTCGAGCATTCACGGTTCATGGGTCCATCCAAAGGCCGGATGCCGGAACAACCTGCCGGTTTCGTGCCCTGCCGTTTTGGCGATCTAGCAAACTGTCGGTCGCGACCTCTACGCCGCACTGCGGCTTGACCGGCGATCGAGGCGTCCCTACCATCCGCCCAAAACAAACCGAACGTTCGTTCGGGATTTGTGCGAACGAGGGCGATGCGCAAACGAACGCAGGCCGACCGCAGCGACGCGGCGACTCGAAAAGTGTTGAAGGCGGCTCTGGCGCTTTTCTCGCGCCAAGGGTTCCGCGCCACCACGATGCGCCAGATCGCGCGCCGGGCGGGGGCGTCGGTCGGCAACCTCTACCACCACTTCGGCGGCAAAGAGCAGATCCTCGCGGTCTTGATCGATCACTACTGGCAGGAGCTGACCGACCCCGAGCTGCCGCTCAACAAGGTGTTCGCCGCCAACCGTTTCCCCGACGACCTCGAAGAGCTGGCCGCGGCGATCGAACAGGTGGTCGATCGCAACTCAACCTCGATCCTGCTCATCTACATCGACGTCATCGAGTTCAAGGGCAAGCACATCCACGAGTTCTACCGCCGGATGGCGGAGCGGTTTTCCGCCACCTACGAAGGGAACTTGAGAGAGCGGCAGACGCGGGGCGAGCTCGGCGAGCCGAGTCCGCTGTTCGGCGTGATGATGGCGACCCGCTGGTTCTTCTACTACTTCACGGTCGAAAAATGCTTCGGTGTGCCGATGCACCTGGGGCTCGATTCCAAAACAGCGGTCGCAGAGTTCTGTCGCATTCTGCGCCTCGGCCTGCTGCCCCGTTCCGATTCCTCCGATTCAATCAAGCGGCCCCCTGGTCTCGGCGCCGCCAAGAGTCTTCGACCAAAAAAGGGAGGTCAGTCATGAATTCGTCGTTTCGCGCCCCGCTCCTTGTCCTTGTCGGCATGCTCGTCGTTTGGAGCGCTCCGACTCTCGCCCGCGCCCAAGCGCCGGCCACCGAACCGGCCGCCGACGAGCAACCCGAAGCGCAGGCCGCCGAAGAAGAAACGCCGACGGTCTCCGACGAGATCATCGTGACCGCCCGGAAGCGCGAAGAAAACGTCCAAGAGGTTCCCGTGGCGGTCACCGTGGTCGGTGGCGAAGCGCTCCAAGAGACGGCCGCGGCGGACATCTCAGAGCTGCAAGCGCAAGTGCCGAACCTGTCGATCTATCAGGGGCGGAACCAGTCGACGACACTCACCGCGTTCATGCGCGGCATCGGCCAGGCCGATCCGCTCTGGGGTGTCGATCCCGGTGTCGGTCTCTATCTCGACGATGTTTACATCGCCCGCCCGCAGGGTGCCCTGCTCGATGTCTACGATGTGCAGCGGATCGAGGTGCTACGCGGCCCACAGGGGACGCTCTATGGCAAAAACACGATCGGTGGCGCGATCAAGTACGTGAGCCGCGATTTGACCGACGCGTTCGGCGGGCAAATCTCGATCTCGCCGGGGAGCTATTCCGCCCAGGATTTCAGGGCGAGTGTTTCCGGTCCGCTGATTGCCGGCAAGCTCCGCGGCAAGATCGCCGCGGCCTCCTTGAAGCGCGACGGCTACGGCACCAACCGGCTGACCGGTCGCGATGTTTCCGACAAGGACACGACCGCGTTTCGCGGCGCCCTCGACTGGCTCGCCTCGGATGACGTGAAGGTCCAGTTCAGCTACGACCAGACGAAAGACAGCGCGGAACCGAAAGGGTATCGGCGCTTGGCGCCCAATCCGCTCTGCCCGCTGTTTCTCGGTCGGACCTGCCCGCCGCTGTCGAACAACTTCGATACCGAGAGCGGCCTGGCACCGAAGAACAGCACCGATTCGAGCGGCAGCTCGCTTGTGGTCGGCTGGAAGATCAACGATCCCTGGAGTTGGAAGTCGATCACCGCGTACCGAAAGTCCGACTCTCGGAACAACATCGACTTCGACACGACCCCGGCGCGGATCACCGACGTGATCGCGACCTACTTCGACCAACAGACCTCGCAAGAGCTCCAGTTCAACTATGACGGCGGTGGCAGGCTCACCGGCGTGCTCGGTGCCTACTACTTCAAAGGAGAGGCGGGCGGGTTGGTGAAGAATATCTTCTTGAATCGGATCTTCGGCACCACGCAAGGCGAGACGAACACCGATTCGATCGCGCTGTTCGGCGACGGCAGCTACGACCTCTCACCTGCCCTGACGCTCAACTTCGGGCTTCGGGCGACGAAAGAGAAGAAGAACGGCATCGCTTTAAACCGCGGCTTCACCAACGACACCTTCACGGTGGTGAACGCGGTGACCGCGAACTACGACAAAACGGAGACCTTCAACTCCGTGGCGCCGAAGCTCGGAATCGACTACCAGATCAACCCGGACGTCCTCGCGTACCTTACGCTCTCCCGCGGGTTCAAGAGCGGCGGCTTCAACGTCCGCGCGCAGGCGACGGTCTTCCCGGCGTCGGCATTGCCGTTCAAGGACGAGGTGCTCGACGTCGCCGAGGTCGGTTTGAAGAGCGTTCTCTTCGATCGCCAGCTGGTGTTGAACACAGCGGCCTTCTACGGCAAGTACAAGGACATCCAGGTGAGCACGTTCACCTCCTTCGATTCGAACGGCGACGGGGTGGAGGACGCCTTCTTTGGAAACTTCATCAACGCGGGCGACGCGACGATGAAGGGGGTCGAAGTCGAGTTCGACGCTTCGCCGCGCGCGATCGGCTGGCTCCGTTTGAACGGCAACGTGAGCTACCTCTCCGCCGAGCCCGACGAGTTCCTTGATGCGAACCGGGATCGTTTCGTCGACACCCAGGTGATCACCAACGCCCCGGAGTTCACGGGCGCACTCCGCGCCTCGTTGAGCTTCCCCATTGCCAAAGGATTGATCACCAGCACGCTCGGCGTTTCCTATCGCGACGAATCGGTGCTCACCAACGAGGGGGGGCCGTATCCCGGCCGCCCGGGCCAGCCGCTGCTGCCGATCATCCAGCCCTCGTTCAGCCTCTGGGATGCCTCGATCGGTTGGCTGTCGCCGGACGCCAAGTGGCGCTTCGGGATCAACGGCAAGAACCTCTCGGACAAGGGGTACCTGACCAACGGCTACAACATTCCCGCGCTCGGAATTCTGGTCGGTTCCTACGGCGCACCGCGCACGGTGACCGCGACGATCGAATACAAGCTGTTCTAAACACATGATCGAGACCGGACTTGGCCAAAAAGTCGTCGTCGTCACCGGAGCGGCCGCCGGGATCGGCAAGGCGACGGCCCTCCGCTTCGCGGCGGAAGGTGCGCGCGTAGTGATGTGGGATCTCGCCCGGGAAGTCGGGGAGGCGGCGGCGGAGGAGGTCGCGGCAAACGCTGCGGCCGGCGGGGCCGCGCTTTTCGATCGGGTCGATGTGGCGCAAGAGGCCGAGGTGGGGGCCGGTGTGGAGCGGGCGCTCGCCCGCTTCGGGCGGATCGATGTATTGGTCAACAACGCCGGCATCACCCGCGACTCGCAGCTCGCGAAATGGAAAGAGGGCGAGCTGGTCGGCTCCATGCCGCTGATCGATTTCGACGCTGTGCTCGCGGTCAATCTGCGCGGTGTGTTTCTGCCCACCCGGGCGGTCGCTCCCGTGATGATCGAAGCAGGCGGCGGGGTGATCCTTTCGGCGAGCTCGGTGGTCGGCCTCTACGGCAATTTCGGCCAGACCAACTACTCGGCGACCAAAGCGGGAGTGATCGCGATGACCCGCACCTGGGCGCGCGAGCTGGGCCGCTACAACATTCGGGTCAACGCGGTGGCGCCCGGTTACATCGCGACCGAGATGGTCGAGAAGATGCCGCAGAAGGTGATCGACGGCATCGCGGGCAAGACCCCGCTCGGCCGCCTCGGGCGGACCGAGGAGGTGGCCGCGGTCTATCTCTGGCTCGCCTCGGACGCGGCCAGCTTCGTCAACGGCGCCGTCATCTCGGTCGACGGCGGGCTGGTGATCGGAACATGATCGTTGTCGTACAGAGGGGCCCCCGGAGATCCTTCCTCCCCCCGTGGGGGGAGGCCTGGTGGGGGGCTTTCAGATGATCGCCGGAGATCTTTTGGGCGAGCGCGCCCGGCTGACGCCGGAGAAGCTCGCCCTCGTCACCGTACCTCCAACGCCGGGGGCGGAGCGGCTCACTTACGCCGCGCTCGACCGCCGCGCGACTGCCACGGCGGGCGCGTTGCGTGAGCGCTTCGGGCTCGCCAAGGGTGATCGCGTCGGCATCCTCTCCGGCAACCGGGTCGAGTTCCTCGACGCGTTCTTCGCCTGCGCCAAGGCGGGCACGGTGCTGGTACCGATCGGCACCCGGCTGACCGCGGCGGAGATCGCGCATGTGGTCGCGGATAGCGGTCTTCAAGTCCTGCTCTACGACGGCGATCATGCCGAACATGTGCGCGAGCTCGTGAGCCTCGCTCCGCTCCGTGCTGCCGTGGCGCTCGATCCTTCCGCGAAAGCCGATCCGCACGACCTCGATCTCGCCGCCGAGATCGCGGCGCTGCCCGACGGGCCGCCGCTTCGGGAACGAATGGACCCGGAAGACCTTTGGGCGCTCCTCTACACGAGCGGTACCACGGGCAAGCCGAAAGGCGTGATGATCCCCCACCGCCAGGTGCTTTGGAACGGTTACAACACGGTGGTCTCCTGGCAGCTTTGCGAGGACGAGGTCACCCCCATCTTTCTGCCGCTTTACCACGCGGGGGGGCTGTTCGCGTTCCTGGTGCCGATCGTCACGGTGGGCGGCACGATCGTGCTCCACGCGGGGTTCGATCCGGAGGAGATCTGGCAGACGGTGGAGCGCGAGCGCGCGACCGTGGTTCTCGGTGTGCCGACGATCTGGGAGCGCCTGTCGGAGCATCCGGGGTTCGCCACGGCGGATCTAGGAAGCGTGCGCTGGCTGGTCTCGGGAGGTGCGCCGTTGCCACGCTTCCTGATCGATCGCTACCAGGCGCGCGGTGTCGTGTTCAAGCAGGGGTACGGACTCACCGAAGTTGGGGTGAACTGCTTTGCGATGACGGTCGAGGAATCGGTCGCGAAGGCGGGGTCGATCGGCAAGCCGCTGCTGTTTACCGAAGCGCGGTTGGTCGGTGCAGAGGGAGAAAGCGTTGCCGACGGCGAGGTGGGGGCGCTGTTGCTGCGCGGTCCGCACGTCTCGCGCGGCTATTGGGGGAACCCTGAGGCGACCGCCGAGGCGTTCGATGCCGAGGGTTGGTGGCATACCGGCGATCTGGCGCGGCGTGACGCGCAGGGGTTCTACACAATCGCCGGCCGCGCCAAAGACCTGCTGATCCGCGGCGGCGTGAATGTCTATCCGGCCGAGATCGAAGGGGAGCTGCTGCTCCATCCCCAAGTGCGCGATGTCGCGGTGGTCGGCGTACCGGACGAGACATGGGGCGAGGCGGGAGTGGCGTTCGTGGTCGCCGACGAGCGCCGGCCGACCCCGGATGAGCTGCTAGAGTTCCTGCGGCCCCGGCTCGCCCGCTACAAACACCCGAGCGTGTTCGTCTTCGTCGACGCATTGCCGCGCACCGCGTACGGCAAAGTGATCAAGGGTGAGCTTCGCGAGCGTTAGTTAGAGCACCTGAACGGAGAACAGAAGCCATGATCGACGCACCGCCTGCGATTCACTATGTCGTCCAGGGAGACCCGGAGGCCGCCGGGCCGATCGTTCTCTTGAACGGCGGGATGATGACCACGTTCCACTGGGAACCGATCGCGGCGAAGCTGCGGGGAAAATATCGGATCATCCTGCTCGACTTCCGCGGCCAGCTCCAGTCGCCGATCACGCCTAAGTCACCTGCCCCGACCGATTTGGCCGGGCATGCGCGCGACGTGGTCGCGGTGCTCGACGAACTGGGAATCAAGAAGGCGCACCTCGCCGGAACTTCGTTCGGCTCACAAGTAGCGCTGGTCCTGGCCGCCGAACATCCGGAGCGGGTCTCGTCGGTCGTCGCGCTCAACTCGACCGCGCGCCTTTCTCCGGACAACATCGAGGGAACGAAGCTGCTGCGCCGGTTCGCGCAGGAAGCGGTGGCCGGAGGGGATGGGGGCAAGGTGCTCGACACGATCGTGCCGACCACCTATTCGCCGGAATGGATCGCAGCGAATCAGGAGATATTGCCGCTCCGGCGCCAGCAGGTGGCGGCGCTGCCCAAGGGATGGTTTGCCGGAGTCGATGCGATCCTGGGCGCGCTGGAGGTGATGAACCTCGCGCCCTATCTCGCGAAGATTCGCGCGCCGCTGACGGTGATCGCCGGGGGGTTGGACGTCACCTTCCCGGTCCTGTTCTCAGAGGAGTTGCACAAAGCGGTGGCGGGGGCGCAACTGGTGGTCGTTCCCGGCGCTTCGCACGGGTACGTGCTCGAACATCCGGACGACGCGGCGGCACGGATCGAGAGCGCGATCGAGCGCGCGATCGCAGCGGAGAAGGCCGCCGCCCCAAAGCCGGTGGAGCAGCCGGTGGAGAAGCCGGCGGTCCCCTCGACCGTTGACGCCTCGGGTGGGCACCACACTTGATTCGATCTCCTCTTCGATCCCCAGTTCGATCCCCGCAGGCGGCGCGCTACGCCCGGATCGTTTCGACCGGCCTCTACCTGCCGGAGCGCGAGGTGAGTAACGACGAGCTGCGCGCGCGGCTCGCGGCGACCGCGCCCGAGTACGTGGACAAGATGGAGGCTTCGACCGGCATCGTCCGCAGGTTTTGGGCGCGCGGGACCCAAGCCACCTCGGACCTCGCGCTCGAAGCGGCGCGCATGGCGCTCGACCGAGCGGGCAAGACCCCGGAACAGATCGATCTGATCGTGCTCGGCACCGACTCGCCCGATTACATCACCCCGGCGACCTCGGTCGTCCTCCAGCACAAGCTGGGTGCTGCGAACGCCGGCACGTTCGATGTCGGCTGCGCCTGCGCCTCGTTTCCGACCGGGATGGCCGCTGCTTCGGGCATGATCGCGTCGAATGGAGGCCTGCGGACCGTGCTGGTGGTCGGCGCCTATCTCATGCAGCGGCTCGCCGCGCCGGATGAGCCGACCCGGTTCTTCTATGGCGACGGCGCGGGCGCCGCGGTGCTGGTGGCGGGCAACGAGCCGGGGTTCGTGACCGCGGCGTTTCAGGCCGACGGCGCGTATGCGCGCAACTGGGCGATTCTGGCCGGCGGCACGGTCGAGCCGGCATCGGCGGAGGCGGTCGCGGCGGGGAGGACGGGCGTCAAGTCGTACGAGCGCTATCCGCCGGAAGTGAACCACGAGGGCTGGCCGCGTCTCGCCCGAAAGCTGGCCGCACAGGGCGGTTTCGCGCTCGACGAGGTGAAACTCTGGGTCTTCACCCAGGTGCGGAAAGCCTCGATCGAGATCGTCATGGCCGACCTCGGGTTATCCGTAGAGCGCGCGCACACCGTGATGGAAAAGTGGGGTTATACGGGTTCGGCCTGCATTCCGATGGCGCTCCACGACGCGCTCGTAGCGGGCAAGGCCGGAGCCGGCGACCTGGTGGTCCTGCTCGGTTCGGGCGTCGGCTACAACCAGGCCGGCGTGGCGTTTGTGCTGTGACCGCTTAGCGGGAGGAGATGTAGATGGCGGACGACAAGAGAGACGAGATCGGCGGCCCGTATGCGCGCTATGTGCTCGCGGTGCTGGTGCTGGTCTACGTCTTCAATTTCCTCGATCGCCAGATCCTGTCGATCCTGGCCGAGCGGATCAAAGCCGATCTGGGTGCCACTGATGCGCAGCTCGGCTACCTTTACGGCACCGCGTTCGCGGTGTTCTATGCCCTGTTCGGTCTGCCGCTCGGACGCCTGGCGGACGTTTGGGATCGGCGCAAACTGATCTCGATCGGCCTCGGCTTCTGGAGCCTGATGACCGCGGTTTCGGGGCTCGCCCGCTCGTTCGGTCAGCTCGCGCTCGCCCGGGTCGGTGTTGGAGTTGGCGAAGCGAGCGCTTCGCCCGCCGCCTACTCGCTCCTTTCGGACTATTTCCCCCGCGCCCGGCGGGCGACCGTGCTTGCGATCTATTCGAGCGGCATCTACATCGGCTCGGGGCTGGGCCTCTTCGTCGGTGGCCTGATCGTCGATCGTTGGGATCTGGCGTTTGCCGGAGGGGGTGCGCCGTTCGGCCTCAAAGGGTGGCAGGCGGCGTTCTTCATCGTCGGCCTTCCCGGCATTCCGCTCGCGTTCTGGGCGGCTTCGCTGCGCGAGCCGAAGCGGGGGATGAGCGACGGGATCGTCACCCGTGTTGAGCCGAAGCCGCTCCCCGCGTTCCTGGCCGAGCTGTCGTCGGTGATCCCGCCGTTCACGGTCTGGAACCTCTCGCGCCTGGGCGCCTCGGGCGGCGTGATCGCTGCGAACCTCGCGTCGGCCGGGGGGCTGATCGGCGCGGCGTTTCTGCTCACCCGCGCCCTCGGCAACCCGGCGCAATGGGCCTCGCTCGCCCTCGGTCTCTACGCCGCGGTCTCCTGGGGGCAGTCGCTCGCGCTGCGCGATCGGCCGGCGGCGACGCTGATCTTTCGCACCCCCTCGATGATCTATTCGATCCTCGGTTTTGCGTTCCTCTCCTTCAACGGCTATGGACTGGGCTTCTGGATCGCGCCGTTTTTTGCCCGCGTCCACGGCATGCCGCTCGACCGGTTGGGGTTGATCGTCGGCGGCGCCGCGGCGGTGGGTGGTTGGATCGGGGTCACGTGCGGTGGAGTGCTCGCCGACCGCTTGCGGCGGACTTCCGCCCGCGGACGGCTCTACGTCGGCATGCTAAACGCGGCGCTGACCATCCCCCTGGCGCTCGCCGTGGTCTGGATTCCGAACAAGACGGTCGCGCTCTGCCTCGCCTTGCCGCTCTACGCCGCCTCAGCCCTCTGGCTCGGCCCCGGCACTTCGACGATCCAAGACCTGGTCCTCCCCCGCATGCGCGCTTTGGCCTCGGCCGCGTTCCTCCTCGTCAACACCCTGATCGGCCTCGCCATGGGTCCCTACACCATCGGCCGCCTGAGCATGGCGACCGGGGATCTCCGGCTCGCGCTCTCGCTCGCCCTGCTCGCCTACCTCGTCGCCCTCGGCTTCTTCCACCTCGCCGGCCGCACTCTCGGCCACGACGAAGCGACCCAGCTCGAGCGGGCGCGGGCGGTGGGGGAGGAAGGATGATCGGCGGCGGGTTCCTCCTAACCGCCCGGAGAGGGCGGCTAGGAGCGGGCAAGAGTCAACCCAGGCGGGAGTCTGGCTCAGTTCTGTACCGGATGATGACCATGTCCCCGATCTTCCGGATAGACGACGACCAAGTCGGTCGCGGCGAGTCGCCGGAAGTACTGATGGCCGACGTCGGGGAAACCATCCCGAGTGGATGAGCTGGTTACGAACACACCCTGGGCTCGCAGATTCGCCAGGAATTGCTCTTGAGAGGTCCCCGGCTTCAGAGTGAGGTCGATCACGAAATGGATCGGAGTATTGTCGGCTACGGTACCGGTAATGTTGGAGATGAAGCCATTCCAGGCCTTGTCGTTGTCCGCCAGGCCCTTTTCGAGAGCGATGTCCGCAAGGCTCAAACCTGGTACCACCGACTCGCCAAAGGTGACCGGAAGTCGCTTTCCCGAGGCGCTGAAAAGATTGGTGACGGAGTTCACTTTTTGAACGCCGTCGATCGGGGAAAGAGCGACTACGCAGGAAGTGATCGATTGGAGGTTCGTGCTCTTATAGCCCTGCACTGTGATCAAGACACGCCTTGGTCCCACGAAGTTGACGAGCGTGGGAGGGGTGACGACTTGGGTAAGCTGTTCTGCGTGTCCGCAGTCGGTGCAGGAAGTGTTTCCACCGCTGACAGTGCAGACGTTGCACCCGAAATACCAACAGATGTTGCAATCTCCCATGCACGCCACGGCGGCCGGAGTCGACACAAGGATTGCAGCGATGAAGACCAGGGGGACGAGGATTTGGCCGAAGGCCCAACTCTTCGAGTGCATAAAACCTCCTATTGCAGGTGCGGTAGGCACCTGCGTAGATCATTGTCTATATAAGGTGGTGCGTTCAGTGGGAATTAGCGAGCCGCAGGAGGGTAGCGAAGCGGTTCTGGCGCTTCAAACCGATCTATCATGCTGGCAGGAGCTTCGCAGCTCTCGCCTTCTAGGCCTCCTGCCTTGAAGCTCTGGATCGATGCGGACGCCGCGCCGAGCACGAAGACCCCCTTGTCGACCAACCGCGCGGCGAGCGGGATATCCGCGGTCACCGCGACGTCCCCCGGGTCGGCATGGTCCGCGATGTACTGATCGGCCACGTCGAGGCCGCCCGCCACCCGGCGGTCTCGTCGCGGGCGACGTTTTCGGCAAGGCGAGTATTGGGCTCGGCATCGATTTTGGCCCCTTTCCGCCTTCTTATCCCGACCGTTCCACGAACAACTTGGTGATGGCCAATATCTCGGGCTTGTGTAGCGATGAATCGGCGAGCGACACGTTTACCGGAGGCCTGGGTTTCGCGACCTCGGAAGCGCACGTAGCGTGTGTGGGGAGCCGCTGTCAGAGCTGGCGCTCGTTCAATTCCGTGACCGAGAGTGGTTGCAGCACGGGCTATCGATCCCTAAGGCGTTCCGCCGGCAGCCTCGTCTGCAAGTGGTAGTAGACGCCTAAAGCTCAGATGCCCGGCGGGGGGGCTCGAGGGTGGGATCTCGGGGGAAAGATCGGAAACCGCCTATCATGGCCCCGTCGGCCCGGCCTTTCCGTGCCGCCCCGTCGGAGGCCTCCCGCCTTGAAACTCTGGATCGACGCCGACGCCGCGCCGCGCGACGCGAAAGACGTGGTGTTCCGGGTCGCCCGGCGCCTGAAGGTTCCGACGCTCTTGGTCGCCAACCAGCCGCTCTCCGCCCCTTGGGATCATCCGTTCGTGTCGGTGGTCCGGGTGGCGGGCGGCCTTGATGTGGCCGATCAATACATCGCGGATCATGCCGGATCGGGCGATGTCGCGGTGACGGCGGACATTCCGCTCGCGGCGCGGCTGGTGGACAAGGGGGTTTTCGTCCTCGATCCGCGCGGCCACGAGTACACCGAAAACAACGTCGGCGAAAAGCTTGCCGGGCGCGACCTGATGAGCGATCTGCGCAGCGCCGGGATGGTGGGCGGCGGGCCGCGCCCATATGGCCCCAAGGATCGGCAGTCGTTCGCCGTCGCGCTCGACCGGGTGGTGGGTCGCGCGCTGCGCGGACGGTAGGGCGACCCGCTCCAGCAGGGACTACGGCCAATCGCAAGAGCCGAAACCGAATTCTCAACGCGCCCGAGCTTTTCGGTGTCCTGTTGGATGACCGGCCCACGGCATTCCGCCGCTCTGTAACGGGTCCCGGGCGTTTGGAGCCTCAGAAGGTGGTGCCGACCTTTCATCGCGGGCGGCCGAAGTTCTTGGACCCTTCCGGCACAACTTTTGCGCGTAGCTATTTATGATGCGTTACTACCTCTGCCTCCTGATCTTCCTTTCGAGCGCCCTCCCGAGCCCGCCTCCTCCTCTTGCGCCTGCAACTCGAGAGGCCGAAGCGGTGGATCGGGTGGCGAACCTCTTACGCGACCGATTTTCCGCTCCCGAGCCGCTCCGTCTGGCGCTCGGCGACCAGACGTTTCCAGCCGCGCCCGAGCTCGCCTGCTTCTACCAACGCCGGAGTTTCTTGCCGGCTTGGAGCTCAGAGAACCATCTCCTTCCGGTCGCCGACCAGTTGCTTAGGTCGCTCGAAGGTGCGGCGAACGAAGGGCTCCGCCCGGGGGACTACCGGTTCGCGGCCCTGCGGGGTTTTGCCGATGCGGTTCGCCGCGGGCCGGATGCGGCCGGACGGGCCGAGTTGGATCTGCTGTTGAGCGATGCGTTCTTTTCCTTCGCGTCGGACTTGGCCAACGGCAGAGTCAATCCGGAAGCGCCGAAAGCGAGCCAAGCGAAGGAATCCGAATGCCTAGGGAGCGCAGACGGAACCGCCGCCGCCGCGATTCTTCAGTCGGCGCTCGGAGCGAATCGGGTTCGCACAGCGCTCACCCGCTTCGTGCCGTCGGAGCGCTCCTACCGGCTGCTGCGGGAGGCCCTGTCGCGCTATCGCGACCCGACCCGGCGGGGCGAACCCGAGCCGATCGCGCCGGGTCCGAAGCTACGCCTGAGCGACCGGGGCGAGCGGGTGATCCAGTTGCGTCGGCGGCTCTACTCGGCCGCCCAAGCCGCGGGTGCCGAGCTGCCCTTGGCCTCACCGACCCCGGAGCTGTTCGATGAGCCGTTGGCCCAGGCGGTACGCCAATTCCAAGCCCGCAACGGGTTTGCGCAAGACGGGGTCGTCGGTGCGGCAACTCTTGCCGAGCTGAATCGGTCGGCGGATGATTACGTCCGGCAGATCGAGGCGAACTTGGAGCGCTGGCGCTGGTTGCCGTCCGATCTCGGGGCGCGCCATGTGCGGGTCAACATCCCGGCGTTCCGGCTGGATGCGGTCGAAGACGACCGGTCCGGCCTCACTCTCCGGGTGATCGTCGGAAAGCCGGACACCGGCACGCCGACTCTCAGCAGCTCGATGAACGCCATCCAGCTCAACCCGTCCTGGTACGTTCCGAAGAAAATCCTCGACGGCGAGATCCTGCCCAAAGCCGAGAAGGATCCGACCTTCCTCGACCGCCTGGGGTACGTGGCGTTTTCGGAGGATCGGCTGCGCCAAAAGCCGGGGCCGAGCAACGCCTTGGGTCGGTTCAAGTTCGTTTTTCCGAGCCGGTTCGGCGTCTACCTGCACGACACGCCGTCGCGGACGCTGTTCAGCCGCGAGTTTCGCGCTTTGAGCCACGGCTGCGTGCGGGTAGAAAACCCCTTCGACCTGGCGGTCTGGGCGCTGCGGAACGATCCGCAGTGGACCCCCGAGGCGATCCGTGCACGCCTCGACTCTGGAAAGGAGCGGCAGGTGAAGCTCCCGGAAGCCCTGCCCGTCCACATCGGCTACTGGACCGCCTGGGTCGGAGACGATGGTGTCCTCCGCTTCGGGCGCGATGTCTACAAGCAGGACGCCGGATTGATCCGCCGGTTAGAGGGCGGGCGGCGGGCCGTCCCACCCGGCCGGGTGTAGCGGGCAGGAGGAGAACGTGCCACATTCTTGGCATGGTCGGTAGAAGGCATCGCGCGCGGTTTATGGGTTCTTGGGCGAAACGAGTTCTCCTCGCGGGTTGCGCGCTCGCTCTCGGCGCCCTCTCGATGGTGCAATCTTCCGAGGCCCAGGGCGCCTCTGCGGATTCCGATCGGGTGCCGATCATCCTGCGCGCCCGGTTCCCCGCTTCCGGCGTGCGCCCTCGGCTGACGTTGGCCGGCCAGACCTTCCGCGGCTCTCCGGACCTCGCCTGTTTTTACGAACGCCGCGGTTTCGCCCCGGCCTGGAGCACCGACAGCGGACTTCGACCGGCCGTCGAGGAGCTGCTGGCGGCGCTTGCCGCGTCGGGGGCCGACGGGCTCTTCCCCGAGGACTATCGGCTCGCGGCGCTTCAGGGCGTCGTCGACGCGGGCTGGAGCCAGCCGGTAGCCGGCGCTCGGGCCGAGCTAGACCTGGTCCTCTCCGACGCGTTTCTCTCGTTCGCGGCGGATTTGCGGCACGGCAAGGTGAACCCGCAGGCGATCTACTCGGACTGCGCATTGGCGCCTGATGTCGCCGATCTCGCCGCGGAGTTCGAAGCGGCGGTCGGGGCCAACCGCATCCGCGAAGCGCTCGCCGAGCAGGCCCCGCCGCAGCTGGGCTACCGACGGCTGCGCGAGGCGCTCCGCCGCTATCGCGAGCTGGCCCTTCGAGCGGCCCCGGAACCGGTGCCGCCGGGGCCGACTCTGCGTCTCGGCGATCAGGACGAGCGGGTCGGGGTACTCCGCGAGCGGCTGGCCGAGGCGGCGCGGGCGGATGCCGCAGCACCGCTGCCGATCTCAACCAGCACCACCGTCCCGGACTCCTTTGACGAGCCGTTGACAGAGGCCGTTCGCCGTTTCCAGGAGCGCCACGGACTGGAAGACGATGGAGTGGTGGGCAAGGCGACACTCGCCGAGCTGAACCAGCGGGCGGAGGAGCACGTCCGGCAGATCGAGGCGAGTCTGGAGCGTTGGCGTTGGCTGCCCCACGACTTAGGGGCGCGCTATGTGCTGGTCAACATCGCGGCGTTTCGATTGGAGGCGGTCGAGGAGGGGCGGACCGCGCTCGAAATGCGGGTGATCGTCGGCAAGCCGTTCACCAAGACGCCGATGTTCAGCAGCGCCATGAACGCCGTGCTTTTGAACCCGTCGTGGTACCCGCCGAAGAAGATCGTGGTGGAAGAGATCCTGCCCAAGGCGGCGAAGGACCCCGAGTACCTGCGGCGCGAAGGGTTCGAGGTCCTCTCCGCCACCCGTCTGCGGCAAAAGCCCGGGCCGAAGAACGCTTTGGGCCGGATCAAGTTCGTCTTCCCCAATCCGTTCGATGTCTACCTGCACGACACGTCGGCCCCGGCGCTGTTCGGTCGCACCGGTCGCGCTTTCAGTCACGGCTGCATCCGGATCGAAAAGCCGTTCGATCTGGCGGTTTGGCTGTTCGGAGGCGACTCGGTCTGGACCCCGGAAGCGATCCGCGCGGCGCTCGATACCGGGAGGGAGCGCCTGGTGCCCCTCCCCCTGGCCGTGCCCGTCCACGTCGCCTACTGGACCGCCTGGGTCGGCGACGACGGTGCGCTCCGGCTCGGCCGAGATGTGTACCGGAGAGACGCCGAGCTGATTCGGTTGCTTCGAGGCAAAAGGTCGGGCGGCTGAGCACGGCCCCGACCGTCGAGCCCTGGAATCTGGGTGCCGAGTTCGCTTTTCTGGTTGCGCGGATCCCTTTTCTGGCCGCCGAATTCCCTTTTCTGACTCCGGAGCCCGTTTCGCGACCGGCACAGCGAATTGCTGATCGGCGTGAGCCCTTTTCTCAGTCAGAAAACCCCTCGGCTCACCGCCGAATTCGCTGTTCTGATCGCCGAAACCCCTCGGCTGGATCAAAACGTCGGTTTCCGGCCCGCACAGCGAATTCGGCACTCAGAAAACCGCTTCGCCCGTCCAGAAAACCCTTCGCCGCACTCAGAAAACCGAACTCGGCGAACAGAACGCCCGCCCTGGTGGACGCCCCAGGGCTTCTTCGTGCCGCCTTTCGCATCCCGTCATCCAACAAAGGAGTCGTGCCATCAAAGACACCCGTTTCGCGGACCAGATCAGCCGGTGCGGGGGCGCCCTCCAGAATCTTGAGGGAGAGCTGCCCAAGCTGCCGGGTGGCGAATCCTACCAGCGCGCCTAGGTCCGGCCAGGTTCCGACGATCCGAACCGAGATTCGAGTCGCTTCTCGGCACGAGGTTGGGAACCTACAAAGCGAAGCCGAACAAAGCGCTGCCGATCACTTGCAGCAGCGCGGTGTCCAGGTTGGAAGGGGTGGCGCCGAAGTAGGTCAGCAGCTCCTCGGGAGCGAACAGGAGAGCGAGCGCCGCTGCGAAGTAAAGGACGGCGCTGGTCAGGAGTAGGGGATTCGGGCGTTCGCTCATGGCGCGATTGTATGGCTACGGCCAAGGATGGAGCGGCGGTCGTCGCCTCTTTATCGCCAGCTTTGCCCGTATACTCTCCCGGTGTTCGTCTTCGTCGAGACACCCCTCTTTACGAAGCTGGTCTCGCAATACCTGTCGGATGAGGAGCTGTCGGCGCTCCAGGCGTGGCTGCTCGCCAATCCCGATTCCGGGGACCTGATTCCTCGGTCTGGGGGGCTTCGGAAGCTCCGATGGGGCCGCGCAGGTCAGGGCAAGAGGGGAGGCGTCAGAGTCATCTACTGGTTGCGCTCGCGGGCCGACACGATTTGGCTGCTGACTCTTTACGCCAAAAACGAAACGGAGAACATCTCGCCTCACCAACTGCGCAGGATCGCCAAGGAGATCGAGGATGCCGAAGGCCGCGCGTGACATCGGACAGGAGATTCTGGAGGGTATCCGCCAGCTGAAGCGCGGCGAAACCGGAAGGATCACGATCTTCCCCGCCGTGGCGAGCATTCGTGAGCGCACCGGCCTTTCCCCGGCTCAGTTCGCCCGGTTGATTGGGGTCTCGGTCCGCACCCTGCGGGATTGGGAGCAGGGGCGTCGAGCCCCGTCCGGCCCGGCTCGAACTCTGCTTACGATCGCCCACCGAAATCCTCAAGTGCTGCTCGATTTGGTGGCATAGGTCGGAGGTGGAGCTTCGAGAGCAATACCTCGGGCCGAGCAGCCCCGAGCTATTCCAACGAACAGAGCGCCTCCCGCGAAACTCGCCCGGCCAGGCGTCAGGGCCGAGGGCGCTCAAAGAGACCGCAAGCGCGGTGATCAGAATTCCGAGCGCGAGGCCCGGGGCGAAGCTTGGCCAGCGCAGGCTCACCCAGCCCTGGAGGGCGACGAGCCAGGCGCTGGCCAAGAAGATCCGCACCGCGGAGAGCGCCAGCTCCGGGTCGCCGCCCACCTACTCGATCGTGAAGCCGGTCAACCCGACCGGCAGCGGGCTCGGTGCGAACTCGATGAAGTTGTAGTTCTCGGTGTCCGAGAGCTGCGGATTGTTCACCACGGCGCCGGTGCCGAGGGCGAGCGACCAGAGCCGCCGCGGCGACTCGGCGCCCAGGACGCCGGGAAAGAAGAAACGATCGCCGATCGGGTCGAGCCCCGAGACTCCGCTGCTCACCCCGCAGCAGCTTGCGATGTCGCTGCCGACCTGCGGCGCGGCACCGTCCGCCGGATTGATGGTGGTGAGCTCCTCGGCGGCGCCGATCGTGTCGCGAACCACCGCGTACAGCGTCCCCGGGCTCGGGTCCCATTCGAGGAAGTTGTAGTTGCGGTTACCCGGCAGGGTCGGCGCCGGATCGGTGACCAGCGCACCGCTGCCGGTGGCCAAGGTGAAGATCCGGTTGACCGTTCCGGCGTCGGCGTTGTAGCGGCCGACGAAGAAGAGCCGATCGCCGTCGAAGTCGAGCGCCGAAACCCCGCCCGAGACGAAGCAGCACCCGGCGATCCCCGAGCCCACGAGAGTGCGCGCACCGGTCGTCGTGTTCACCTCGTAGAGCCCCTCGTTGCCGCCCACCGCGACCACCGCGAAGAGCTTGGCCGCCAGCGGATCCCACTCGAGGAAGTTCCAGTTTCCCGCCGCGAGCGGGTCGTCGTCTACCACCAAGCCGGTCACGGTGCTGATCGTGAACAGTCGCAACGGATCGCCCGCCATATCGGTCGTGTAGTTGCCGGTAAAGAAAAAGCGGTTGCCGGCGGGGTCGATCGCCGAGTCGCCCGAGACCAGGCAGCAATTGGCGACCGTGCCGCCGACGTTGGTACGAGCGCCGGTCGCGAGGTTGAAGGTCACCAGGCGCGAGGAGCCGGGCAGCGGCCCGGTGAAGACCCAGCCGAACAGCTCATTGGCGGCTGCGGCAGGATGGGTGGGGGCGAGGGCGAGAACGAGGCTACACGCGGCCAGGCGGCCGATACTGCGTACCAGACAGGTCATGGAAGTCCCTTTCAGATCGGCCCCTATCGTACAGCTCTCGATCGGCATTCGGGTGAGCCGGGCGGCCAGGCCGCCGTCCAGATGGCTGATGAAGGGCGGGCGGCCGTCCGGGCGGTGGAGGGCGCAGCTACGGGCCGGGCTCGCGAACCCGGCCCGCCATCGAGGCGAGGATCAATCCGGAGCGATATCGGAGTAATTCGCTCCGGTGATGTTCCAGTACTGGTTGGTCGAGTTGCAGGTCGAAGAGAGGGAGCTGGCGTTGCTGGTCATGTACTGGCCGTTGGCGTAGTTCTTGATGCAGGTGCCGGTCTTGCCGTCGATCACCCACCACTGATTCGAAGTGGTGGTCGACGTGTTGCAGGTGCTCGCCATTTTCGATGCGCTGCTGGTTGCGAACTCCTGATTGGCGACATTCATCATGCAGTAGACGTTGTTGCCGGAAACCAGACTCAGCACCCACCAGGTGCCCTGGTTGACGCAGGTGTCGGCCAGCTGGGAGGCGTGGTTTTCGAGATACTCGCTGTTGCCCTGATTTTGGATGCAGGCCCAATTGGGGTTGTAGATGCGCCAGTATTGATCCTGGCCGCACGAGCTGGCGAGCTTGCTCGCGCTGCTGGTCAGGTACTCGCTGTTGTCGACGTTCTGGACGCAATAGACCGTCTCGCCCTGATAGCTAACCTGCGTGACGTTCCAATACTCACTACTGCCGTTGCAGTCGCCGGACAGCTTAGTTGCGCTGCTCTCCAGGTACTGTCCGTTCGACTCGTTTTTGATGCAGTAGTAGGCCGATCCGGAAGGCTGGCTCAGCTGCCAGATCTCCTGGTCCTGGCAGTCGTCGGCGAGCTGCGAGGCGCTGCTGGTCTTGAACTCGCCGTTCGACAGGTTCTGGAGGCAGTTGTAGCCGGCGAGCGTCTGGGCCTCTGCGGCTGGCGCGAGCGCCCCCGCAAAGACGAGTGAAATCCCGAGGCAGAGGGCGAACGAGGCGAAACGCTTCGAAGTCATCGTACTTTCCTTTCGAGAGAGGGCGGAGGCTGAGCCCTAGCCACCCCGATTGAGGCACCACCGAACCGGCTGTTCGACGGTTTCAGATCGGTAGTGGGGCGAGGCGGCGAAACCTCCCACCCCCTCTCTCAACGAACCCGCAGCCCTCGCCGGAGACGGAGCCGCTTCGCCTCCACCTGTGCCAGCCGGGTGAAGAACGGGGCGCCGGAGCAGCACCCGCCAGCGGATGATCGAGCTGCTGAACGAAGACCTGTCCCGCGAGTACCAGGCGATCATCGCCTACGTCGTCTACTCCCAGGTCCTCAAAGGGGCCGCCTATATGACGATCGCCAAAGAGCTCGAGGTCCACGCCGGGGAAGAGCTGGCCCTCGCGATCGAGATCGCCAAGCAGATCGACTACTTGGGCGGTCACGGCCATGCGCTCCGGGGGCGAGAACCCGGTTCAAAGATCGCCCGTGGTGTTCTGGCCGTCTGATACGATTCAAACATTACCGACCACATGCCGAGGCCGCCGCCTCGCCGGAGGATCCAATGAGCCGAGCCCCCCGTCGCCCCGGACTTCTCGCCTTTGCCGCCGCCGTGGTTCTGACGCTGGGAGCCGCGGATCTCGTGGCATTTGCGGTCGTCAAAGACCATCCTCTGATCAAGCCCTATCCGGGGACTACGATCTCGCGGCGCGACGACGCGGGGTTCAGCGAGTACAAGGTGGTGGTCGGCCTCGATCAGAAAGGCAAGACCGACGACGAGGTGGTCAAGACGACGGCGGTGTCCGGCGAGCTGACGCGGCTGTTCTACGAGAACCCTCGGGACAAATCGCCGCTCGAGATCTTCGCCAACTACAAGGAGGGCCTCTTGCAGGCGGGTTTCAAGGTCCTCTTCGAGTGTCTGGACACGGGATGCGGGCCGAGCTGGGCCTCGAGCCGCTGGACCCGCGTCAACGGAATGAAGTACGTCTCGAGCCACATGTGGTATCTCGCCGCCCGGCGCGCGAACGCCGGTGCGGAGACCTACGTCGCGATCTCGATCATCCAGAACCGCCACGAAATCGACGTGCTCGAACGGCGGGCGATGGAAACCGGCCTGGTGACTGTGACCGCCGAGGCGCTCGACCGCGGCCTGACCGCGGAGGGCAAGGCGGTCCTCGACGGCGTTCTCTTCGACACCGACAAAGCGACGATTCGCCCCGAATCGAAGGCGGCGCTCGACGTCATCGGCAAATTCCTAAAGGAGCGGCCGAATCTGAAGGTCTTCATCGTCGGCCACACCGACACCGTGGGCGCCCTCGACTACAACCTCAACCTCTCCCGCCAGCGCGCCCAAGCGGTGGTGGACGCCTTGACTAAAAACTACGGCATCGCGGCAGCCCGCCTTTCCGCGCACGGCGTCGGGCCGCTCTCACCGGCCGCGACGAATCGCAACGAACCGGGGAAAAGCCAAAATCGGCGGGTGGAGATGGTCGAGCGGAACTGAAAGGCGCCGAGGAACGCCACGGCATCGAGATCTCCAGAGTTTCCTCGCATTGACAGGGAGCGTTACGAATACTAACGTAGGCGTCGCCCGGGATACTCACCGTTCCGCGGAATTCTTGGCACGGCATGGAAGGGGAACGACGATGCCCGTTACGCAGCAGGAGCTCGGACGCCGGATCCGTAGCGCACGAGAAGCGTGTCGGCTGACCCAAGAGCAGGTTGCGGAACACCTCGGGGTATCCCGTCCGACCGTCGTTCAGATCGAGGCCGGCAACCGCTCGGTCTCGAGCCTTGAGCTCGACACGCTGGCCCATCTCTTCGGCCGCGACCTCCGCAGCTTTGTCTCGGAGTCGTTCGACGAGGCCGACTCGCTGGCTGCCTTCTTCCGCGCGCAACCCGATGTGCTGGCCCAGGCTGACGTGGCCAACGCCCTGCGGGATTGCGTGGCATTAGGTCGCGAGATCACCAGCCTCGAACGCTTGCTCGGTGTGGACCGCGGTACGGCGGCGACGGTTGCTTACCCCATGCCGCTGCCGACCAACCGTTGGGCGGCCATCCAACAGGGTGAGCGGCTCGCGGGCGAGGAACGTCGACGGCTCGGTCTTGGCGACGCGGCTCTTCCCGACATCGCGGAGTTGCTGGAGACGCAGGGCATTCGTACCGGCGTCATCAACCTTCCTGCGGATGTTTCGGGGCTGACGCTGAACGACCGCGGGGTCGGGCTCTTCGTCGTCGCCAACCGCAGCCAACACGTCCTCAGGCGCCGTTTCTCCTTCGCCCACGAGTACGCACATGTCCTCGCGGATCGCGACCGCTTTGGACTCGTGAGCCGATCTTCCGAGCGGGACAACCTGGTCGAGGTGCGGGCCAATGCTTTCGGAGCGTGCCTCCTGATGCCCGAAGAAGGTGTTCGCGAATACGTCGCAGGTTTGGGCAAAGGGATGCCGAGCCGCGTCTACGCCGATGTTTTCGATGGGGCTCTAAGCCTCGAAGCGGAGGGACGGACGGCGCCCGGCAGCCAAGTGGTTCAACTCTACGACGTGGTGCAGCTCGCGCACCATTTCGGGGTGAGCCGCATCGCCGCGCTCTATCGCCTGCGCAACCTTCGATTGGTTTCCAAGGGCGACTTCGACCGCTTGAAGGAGCTCGACGACGCCGGCCGCGGCAAGCAGATCGCGGACCATCTGGGCCTGCCGGAACCCGACCACGCCGAGGTCCGCGACGGGTTCCAGCATCGCATCCTAGGATTGGCTCTCGAAGCCTACCGGCGAGAGGACATCTCCCGGGGCAAGCTCAACGAGGTGGCGTCGATGCTTGGAATCGACCGGGGCCGCGTCGACAGCCTGATCGAGGACGCGGGATTGGACGACGATTCTCTCGGCGTAGGACCCGAAACTTAATGCCGGGGCCGCTGCCTTGGATTGTGGTCGCCGACTCCTGTGTCCTGATCAACCTGATCCATGTGGCACGGCTGGACTTCTTCTTGAAACTGCCCGATATCGAGTTCGTTGCGCCGGATCACGTTCGAGAGGAGATCGCCGTTCCCGAACAGCGGGCAATTCTCGACCGAGCCGTAGCGGACGGTCGGCTACGGATTGCCTCAATCACGGAGCCCCTCGACATCGGGTTGTTCGCCGACCTCGTCACTTACCTGGGTCGCGGCGAGGCAGCTTGTCTCGCCTTGGCTGTCCGAAACGGCTGGGTGGTGGCGTCGGACGAGAAGAGGCGGTTTCGCCGCGAGGTGGCCAACCGCATCGGGAACGATAGGATCCTCGGCACCGCTGACCTCTACATCCACGCAATTCGCGCCGGTCGGGTCACGATCGAGGAAGCGGACGCGGACAAGGCGAGTCTGGAGAAGCGGCGCTTCAGAATGCCGTTCGGATCGTTCCGCGAGGTTGTGGAGGACGAACCATGAAGCTGCATACCGTCGATGAGCGCGACGACGAGATCTCCTTAAACGCCGAGCACCCCGAAGCCTCGGTCGAGCACATCGTTCGCGGCGTCGTGCGCCGGGGACTCCAAATCGAGCCGCCGAAGCGCTCGATCTCCCTGCGGGTGGACGCCGATGTCCTCGACTGGTTCAAGGACCAGGGCCTCGGCTATCAGACGCGCATCAACGCCGTGCTCCGAGCCTTCCGCGACGCGTCGATCAGAAAGTAGCTCTCGGGTCAGTGGCTCCGCAGCCAATCCAGAATCGGCTGCCAGAACAGCGTCGGTGCGTCGTTCGCCTGGAAGATGTCGGCATGGCCAATATCGAACAGTCGTTCGGTCGGGGGGCGCAAGGTGACCACCCGCGTGGAGACATCGCTGCTGCCGAGCCGCGTCGTGGTGTAGACCCCGAAGTCGCCGAAGCCGCCCACCGCGCCGACGTAGAGGATCGGCACGGTGATCTGGGCCAAGTGGTCGTCGAACGGCACGTCGGGCACGATGAAATCGGGCGACGATTCGCAGATCGCGGCGTCGCCGTCGGCCAACTCCTGGAGCGGCTGCACGGGCGCCGCCAGGGTGAGGAAGTCGATAACCCCCGCCTCGTTGCTGTAGAGCAGGCCGTTCGGGAGGCCGTTGCCATCAAAGGTGCCGCCGTTGAAGTGGTAGAACGGCACGATCTCGCCGCCGGGGGGGAAGAAGCTGAACGTGGCCTCCACGGTCAGTAGAGCCGCCTGCCGATTGGTCAAACCCGGGAAGATGGGGGAGGCGCCGCCCGGCGCGGCTTTCGCCAGGTTGCCCAAAGTGGCGATCAGAGCACCCGTTGCGTCCGCCACTTCGCCCGCGCGCTGGCGAGCGAGGGTCAGGCCCAGCCGCAGGCAGGCCGCCGCCTGGATCGACGGCACGTTCGTCTTCAAATAGATATCGACCGGGATGAACCCCTTGACCTGGCGCAGGGCGGTGGGCACTTGGGTCTCGCCGTTCAGATAGGCGTAGCCGATCTGGCCGCCGCGGCTCCACCCCAAGAGGTGAATCCGGCCGAAGCCGTTGCCGCCGAGGCCGCGGGCGAAGCGCGCCACGGCGAGACCGACCCCAAGATCGCGCGCGTCGGTCTCGATCCCCCAATTTGCCAGGAACGCCAGATCGGTCGTGGTGGCGGGCACCTGGGTCCAGCGGAAATCGATCCCCCAGACGTCGATCCCCGCTTCGGCCAAGAACACCGGCAGCGCATGGGAGTCCACAACCGCCGGGGAGGCGGCGCTCGACAGGAAGGCGGCATCGAATCCCCAAGCGTCGCCATGGGCCATGAACAGAGCGCGCGACGCCCGCACCGGTACGAACGGGGCCGACTCCGCAACCACCCGGTGGAGCCGAATCAGGTCGTGCGGCCCAAGACCGACCCGAACCGGAAAGCTGTACTCGGCCACCCGGGCGGAGAGCGCGCGCCGCTCGAGCGAAAGGAGCTGGCAGCTCGGGCAAGCGCCACCCACCGCCTGCGTGAGGGTTTGCTGGAACGAAGAGGCGATGTGCGGCTGTAGATTCTGCGTTGCCTCGGACCGAGAGGGGGTTGCCAGGGCCAAGACGATCAGACTGCTCGAACAGAACAACTGTTTGCGGGTCATGTGCTTCTCCTCATGCAAAGATTGAGTTGAATGCGTGCGACAGCCGGAGGGGTTCCGGGGGCACGCTTCTCTTTACAGTGCATGAACCTGAGTTTTGCGCTCTAGCCGGGCGTATCGTCCGTCAAGGCTCCGCCAACAAGCGGTTCAGAGACTCGCCAATCCCTTCCCAGCCACGGCGCTGCGCCTGGCGGCGCACCTCATGCGTGACCGGCCCGGCGAGCGAACCGTCGGCGGCGCGCAAATCCTCTAGCACCCGAGCGAGATCGCGGCGGAGATCGCTTCCCGGCGCCGTCTCGCTCCGGACTGTCGCAAGGTCGAGTCTCGACGGGAAGAGTCCGGTGTAGACGGTCTGCCCCTGCTCGACCGTCAGGTTGCAAAACGTCGCGAGTTCGGCGAGCGGCGTATTGGCCAGGCTCGTGCCGAAATCCAGCGTGCGCCGGACCAAGGAGAGGAGTACCTCTGCGATGTCGGCCGGAACCCCTTCGTCCCAGGCATGGCGCAGCCCGGCTTCGAGCGAACGGGTGGGCGCCACGAGCTGCCAGAGCCGCCAGGCGCCGGGGGAGGCGCGCGCCAGGATGACGCAGCGCCGGGCGGAGAGAAATCGAGCCAGAGTCGCGTGGTAGCGCGCCCAGTCGATCAGGGCGGCGCGCCCTTCGTCGAGGTCGAAATAGAGCCTCTCGAGCTCGGAATGGAGGCGCCAATCGGCCGGGCTCTCGTTCGCCCACGAGCCATCGGGCAGGCGCGCCGGAGCGAACGGGCGCTCGGTCGCTTCGTGGAGCACGATCCGGCCGGCGATCGGCGGCCAGATCAGGCCGCTCGGCACCGATCGATCCGGTGGCCAGGGTGCGCTCTGTCCGGAAAGGACCGAACCCTCGGGTGCGATCGGCAGTTCGGCAGCGCGATCGACCTCTTGGAGTGTGGCGAGCAGGTCAGCGGCGCCATCGACCGCCGGTCTGCCGCTTTCGAGCGTTCCGTTCTGCTGCAGCTCGCGCACCCGATCGAGGGCGAGGCGCACGGCATAGACGAAGGCCTCGCGTACGCCGAGCCCCTCGACCGCGGTCGATTCGGTCACCGCCAGGGTGTTGGCGAGGGCGGCGCAGTCGGCGCGCACCCGGTCGATCGGCACCGCATCGACGCGGTCGCGCTGATTCGCCTGGACGACCAGGCCGACGGCCGGGTTGCGCTCCCCGATCTCGGCGAATGCGCCGGTCAACGCAGCGAGGCTCGCCGCGTAGCCCGCGGCGGAGGTATCGGCGACGAAGACGATTGCGTCGGCTTCCGCCAAGAGTGCCCGGCGCCGCCGGGCGAGGGCGGCCTGGCCGGGAACGCTCACCACCTGGCAGCGGATCGCGTGCCCGTCGAAGCGCCCGCCGGTGTAGTCGAGCCAATCGAAGAAGAGGGTCCGCCCTTGCGCTTCAGCAGGGGTCTCGACCTCGCGCGCCAGGCTCTTGCCCAGCGCGTGGAGTGTCGTGGTCTTGCCGGAACGCGCCGTGCCGTCGTAAACGATCCGGACGACGACGCAACCGCTTTCGGGGTCGAGGCGAGCCATAGGGGGTCAGGAAGGCAAGTCGGCGCCCGGGCGCGGCCACGCCGCGCGCCGGGCGCCGCTGAGCATCAAGCGAGGGCCGCGGAGTGCTTGGCGACTACGGTGCGAACGATTGCGATGTTGGTCTTGGCGCGGTCGACGGCGACGTAAACAAACGCGGCCGGCGAGATCAGCCGGATCAAGTGGATCTGATCGGAGAGAGTGAGCAGCATGTCTTCGAGCGTCGACGTGAGCCCTAAGGCCTTCATGGTCTTCAATTTCATCTTGACCATCTCGCTGTTGAACGCGCTCGCCGTGGAGAGATCGAAATCCTGCCGGTTGCTGCGCACCGCCAGGGTCAATCCGGACTCTAAATCGACGACCGAAATCGCGATCAGGCCGGCGACCTCATTGTCGACCTTGGTGAAAAACTCGGTGTATTCTTTTTCGGTAGCCATGCATTGTCTCCAAACAGGTGAGATCGTCGAGGTTTAGGTTTTGGTTTGGATCAGGGTTGGGTTAGAACCGACGATCAGACCACGAGGTCTTTTTCGCTGTCGGCGAGCCGAAGGCGGGCCAAAGCCAGGTTGGAGCGCCCTTTGTCGAGCACGAGGTAGACGAACAGGCCATCCTTCACCGAGAGCGGCCGGATCAGGTGGTACTGCTTGCCGAGGGTGATCAGGATGTCCTCGATCGTATCCTTGAGCCCCAAAGCTTCCATCGTCTTGCGCTTGGCGCGGACGACTTCGGTGTTGCCCGCGGCGGCGGCTTCGAGATTCAACGCGCTGCCGCCCCCCTCCGAACCCAACATCATGCCGCTATTGCTGTCGACGAGGCAGGTGCCGAGAAATCCGTCGATCGCTGAGAGACCCTGCAAACACTCTTTGATGGTGGCCATGGTGGTTCTCCTTGCGTTGGTGAGTGAAGTTACATATACCGCATGCTTGCTACAGATTTCGAAGCAATGTTTTCTGGAAGAGCAAGATAGAGCTGGAAGAGTTGCGATCTATTCTCTGCAATCCATCAACAGGCATCTTCGATCGAACAAACCCGGACAAAGCAAACAACGGGCCAGGTCCGCCCGCACCCAACCCTGCCGACAAAGCATCGATTCGATGCGCGAATTTTTAACCTCGTCCCAAAAGATCGGGAAAATTTACCAAGGGCTCAGCGAAAGAGGAGCGGCGAACTGCGCGCAGTGGAAACTCTGGGCTACAGCGCGAGATTTCTCTCAGCCACCGCGAGCTTGTGGCGGGCCAGCCCTAGATTCGAGCGCTTCCGGTCGAGCACGAGATAGATGAACCGACCATCCACTGCACCGAGCGGACGAATCAGGTGATACTGCTTGGCGAGCGTGATCAGAATGTCTTCGACCTTGTCGTCGATGCCGGGCGTTGCCACCGAATCGTGTTTGGCCCGCAGCAGCTCTGCATTGCCGGCGGCTTCCGCTTCGAGATCGAGAACCCCGCCGCCGCGTGAACCCAACAGCGCTCCGGTCTGCCGGTCGACGCAGCAGGCGGCGATGAAGCCGTCGAGCATCGAGAGGACGAACAGGCTCTCCTCAATGATCCGGGCCGAACTCATCCCAATAACCGACCCCTTGGACTCCACCGAATCATCGTTCCAACAGTCGAGTTCGTGGTCGAGATCGCCCTCGTCGAATCCGCGATCCCCGTCATCGATTCGCCGGGCGCCCTCCAACAGCAGATGCTGCCAGCCCGAGTTGATATTGGCTCCTGGCGCCTGCCCCTCGCCGCGGCTCAAGGCGAACTGGCCGGACTTCCAGGTCATCATCTCGTAGAACGCAGCTTCCCCTTCGAGCCCCCGGCAGGAGGCGTAGACGATCCGACCGCTCTCGAACCAGATCTCGCCTCGCCGCTCGTTCTGCCGAATCTCCAGCCGTCCGCTGGCCTGGCCGAACACGAACATCTGTACCAGGTCGGCGAACTCGGCCTGCCCGATACTGCCGCTCAAACCGCGGCTTGTGGCGAGGCTTCGCTCGACCGCGGCAACCAGCGCTTCAATCGAAAAGGGCTTCTCCAGGATCTCGATGCCAGAGAGCCGCCGAAGCTCCGGCCCGAGTTCCGGACTCGCGTAGGCGGTAACCAGTACCGTCGGCAACTGGGGCACGATCGCCCGGGCGGCCAAGACAAGCTCTAAGCCGCTCATCCCCGGCATGCGCAGATCGGTGACCAGCACCGCCGGAGCGGCGGTCCGCTCGTCCCGAATGTCGGCCAGAGCGCTAAGGGCATCACCAAACCCGGAGACGGACACTTCCGGATAGAGCCTCTCCAAACGGCGGCGGGTCGGCTCCAGCAGCTCTTCCTGATCATCGACGAGAATCCATCGGCCGTTCATGCCCGGGCGTCTGGTGCAAGATCCTAGCCCGGGCGGTTCACCGAGATTGGCGCGGCGCTTGCAGATTGGGATCGACAAGTCGGCTCGGGAGGGTTGTTTTTGAGCGAGGTATCGGAAAAGAGAGCGAGGCATATGCCCGCCGAGGTTGTGCCTACTCGAAACACCGGCGAAGCCGCTCCGCGGTTGCCCAACGCGACGGTTCCCAAAGGGATGGTCTGGCCGCCGATCGCCGGGCGCGATCTGCTGCGCGAGATCGCGCCACAGGTCGGCGGCAGCGTGCCGTTCAAGCTCGCCCGCGGCGCTTGGGCCACCACCCTCGCCGGCCGTTGGCGCCTGCTCTCCTCATATTGGTTCGAGAACCTGGCGGACGCGCAGGCAGAGCTGCTCGCCTGGGCCAAACTTCACACCGACGCTGCGGCCTCTCACGCGCTCTCCCCCGGGCGCTGCCTGGCCCTGAACCCTGAACAGGGGGGCGGGCGCCTCTGGCAGATCGTGCCGGTGCACCAGAGTCTACGGCTCGAGCTCGACAACGTCCCGCGCTCAGCCGGGGTGGAGGAGTGGGCAAGAATTCTGGTCCGCGCCGCGCGGGCGCTCTATGAAGTCCCGGGCAAGCTCGCCGAAGCGGGGCTCTTGCTCCCGGCCGGGCTCGATCGCCTGGGCTGGGTCGCCGAGGTCGGCCGCCCCGTGTTCATTGGCTTCATCCCTCTTCCGGAGCGGCTCGCGGCGACCGGCCCGACCGTGGTCGAAAACATCGAGACCAACCTCGATTCGGTCCTCTTCGAGCTCGCCTTCTCGCGGCGCGAGATTCTCGAGGGTGTCGCCGCCACCCTGGAAACCGGGAATGCGCTCGATCCGCCCTGGGCGGCCCTTCACTCCGCGATCAGCCGCGTCCTTAAGTCCGAAGGTTGTTGAGCGGCGCGCCCTAGTCCCACCGATCGAGGTGTTAGGACGACGGGGTCGGCGCGCGCCGCATCGGCGCGCGCGGGGTCACGGCAGCAGGTAACTCCACGGGCCACGAAACCAGCGCACGACCGAAAAGGGGCGGCGATCGCGCCGCAGCTCGATCGAATGGTCGCCGGCCGGAACGTCGAGCGCCGCAAAGAGCACGTCCGCGCGAAACGCCCGCGCGGGTCGGCCGTCGACCAAGACCCGCCAACGCGAGGTGTAAAGGTCGGTGAGCACCAGCCAACCGCCGCCTGGGCTAGAAACGTCGGCGACCAGAGCATTCGCCGAGACCTCGCGCAGTACGACGCGCCCTCCCACAGGGCGTGATTCCTCTCCGGTGTTTCCATCGCCACCGATCCGTAGGACTGTTCGGGAGGGATCGAACCCGGGGGCGACGAGCGTGGCGGTCGCCTGGTGGAGCGAGGGGACGGTGATGCGACGCTCCACCCAGAGGGCGGCCGGCAGGGTCGGCGGTTGGGACGGGGCGACGCTCAACGAATAGAGCCCCTCCCGCAAGGTGGGCTCGGTCAGAAACCCCTGCCGGGCGAGCGCCTCTCGCGCCGGGGCGCCCGGGCAATAGCAGATCAACGGCGTGCCGGGAGCCGCGAGTTCGTCGCGCGGTCCGAACCGGAACGGAGTCCCGCCCGCCAGATGCCGGCGGAGCCGGTCGGTGAGAAGAGGCACGGCGAGCCCCGCCTGGGGGATCGCGACCAGCCGGGGCGTGCCGCCATGCCGCGCCCACGCCTCGTAGAGAAGCGCCATGCTGGTCGGGTAGTCGAACGAGACCAGGATCGCTCCGGCCGGTACGGCATCGACCACCGCGGCCATCTCGCGCGCCGCCGGTTCGTTGTTCGCGGTCAGAAGCGCTCGTCCGAACACGACCGGCGAGAGCACCACCGCGAGGCAGACGATCGGTGCGAGCCCTCGGGGGGAACGATCGATCACCCTCCGGGCGCCGAGCGCGATCGCCGGCGCCAAGGCGAGGTGGACCGGGAGCAGGAAGACATCGAGGTCGGGAACGGTATAGACGAGCGTGAAGGCCAGGTTGCCCAACAGAAGGAGGGCGATCGCCCCCCGGCCGCGCCGGTCGTAGGCGGTCGCCAAACCGAGCAGGGCGAGCGCCAACAGCCACCCCTCTTCCTGCCAGAGATGACGGGCGATCCAGGGGAGGCGCTCGCTCAAGATCTCGCCCAAGCTTTGAAGCTGAAGATTGGCTCGGTGCTGGGCGCCGGAGAGGCCGTCCCACAGCTGCGCCGCGGAATGGGCCTGCATCTCGACCCCTGAGGTTACCGGCGCATAGCTGCGCCAGACGATGTAGGCGAACGGAGCGAGAGCGAGCAGGAGAAAGAGCGGCGTCCGGATCAACAGCCGCCGGAGCGGCGGCCGCCGGGCCGAGGCCAGCAGCAGAGCAGCGGGAACCGAGCAGACGATCGTCGGATGGTGCGAAAGGCCGAGGCAGAGCAGCGCGCCGCCGATCATCAGTTGACCGAATCTCCCGGTCCGGCGCCAACCGAGCAGGGCGAGCAGCGCACCCGAGATCAGGAGCAGATGGAACGGATAGACCTCTGCCTCGGACGCGACGCCGCGCACGGCCGGCAGCAGCCCGAACGCCAAGCTCGCCGCGAGCGCCGGGAGCCGGCCGGCGCCCAGCTCCTCCGCCGCCCGGGCGAGGAACGCGACCGTCGCCGCCGTAGCGAGCGCGGAGAACAGATCCGCCGAAGCCGCCCAACTGAGGAACGGGAGCAGCCGCGACAGCAGATGCAAGAGCAGAACGTAGATCGGATAGCCGGGAGCGTGCGGCGTCCCGAGCGTCGCACCGATCAGTTGGAACTTGGCGGTATCCGCAACCCCTACCCAAGGGTCGATCCGAGCCGCGTAGACCCCCAAGCACACCAGCCCGACGGCGAGCGCCCCGGCCCAAGCGAAGCGCGCGGGGTGGGACGGACCCGGCGGGGGTGAAGTGGGTTGGTTCATGCGGCGGGAGTGTATCGCTTGGGGTGGGGTGGGGCGGCCGCTGCCAGTCTCCTTCGGTGGTAGCATCACCGACATGAAACTCAAGGTCCTTGTGCATGAAGCCGAAGAAGGTGGCTATTGGGCCGAGGTTCCGGCCATCCCCGGTTGCGCAACCCAGGGCGACAGTTTCGAGGAGCTACTGAAAAATATCTACGAGGCCGTCGAAGGCTGTCTCGCAGTAGACCTCGATCCGGCTGTGCCCGGACGGATGATCGAAATCGCTGTATGAAGAGCGTAACCGGGCGAGAGCTGGCCAAAGCCCTGCAGCGGCGAGGTTGGGCTCTCCTACGAATTCAAGGCAGCCACCACATCTACGGAATGACGGGGCGCAACGTCAGGCTTTCGGTTCCGATCCATGGCAGTACACCGCTGAAGGTCGGCCTCCTGCGCCATCTGCTCAAAGCTGCTTCGCTTTCCGAGGACGACGTTTAAGCGGCGTTGTCCGCGCAACTCCCGCGCCTACTCCGCAGGCGCCTTGCCCACCAGGGGTCGCGGAGCGCTTCGTTCGCGAAGGTGCGCTTCACCACTTGGAGACCCAATGAGCTGGAGAATCCCAACGAGCCGCCGACGGAGGGTGCAGAGGGGCGCTGTTGCGCTGCTCGCCTGCGCAATCGGTACGATGCCCGCTTCCCTGCCCGCCGCGCCGAGTCCGAATCCGCCCCCCCGACAGGAGATCACCGTGCACCACGCAAAAGGCGAGTTCGAGGTTGAGATCACCCCCCAGCCGTTGGCCGGTCCGGTAGAGGACGCGAAGCTCGCTCGGATGTCGATCGAGAAAGAATTCAAGGGTGACCTCGTCGGGACGGGCAAGGGACAGATGTTGACCGCCGGCACCGACACGAAGGGCTCGGCGGTCTACGTCGCAATCGAGACGGTGAGCGCCACCCTCGCCGGGCGGAAAGGTACGTTCGCGCTCCACCATCGAGGGATCATGACCCGCGGCGAACCGGACCTCGCGGTGACCGTCGTGCCCGATTCCGGCACCGGCGAGCTGGTCGGTCTCACCGGTACGCTCCAGATCCTGATCGAAGAGGGGAAACACCGGTACGAATTCGAGTACTCCCTGCCAGCGCTGCCGTAGGTCGGCGCGAGATCGGCCGCGCGCTCTGCCGCTTGAACGGGCCGGCCGATCGGTTCGACCTCTACCGCGCGGCGGGCGAGCCTCTCGATACTAGAGCGAGGTTCTCAAAACATCGTGTTGTCGTTCTTGGACTCCGCGGGCACTCGCTGCAGAACGTCCCAATGCTCGACAACTCTGCCGTCGTCATCGAGGCGGAAGATATCGATCCCCGCCCAGTGGTCGTCGTTCGGCCATTCTTGATGGCAGTGGAGCACGACGTGATCGCCTTCGGCGAACGCGCGCTTGAAGTGAACCCGCTTGCCCGGGTATTCGCGCGCCATCCGCTCGAAGTAGGCGATGAACGCCGCCTCGCCGTCCGCGACTTCCGGGTTGTGCTGGATGTAGGTCGCGCCCACGTACCGGGCCACGGCTTCAGCCGGTTGGCACTGGTTGAACATCAGATCGTAAAACGCCATCGCGTTCTTCTTGTTCCGTTCGAGTCGGTCGGTCACGGGAGGTCCTCGTTGGGGTCGGTTTCGAAGCATCGAGCGGTTGCGATCGTAGTCCCCTTTTCGCAGGTTTCGACCCGAGCGCAACCACGGCTCCTCGCGAGATGAGGCGAATTGTCTAGAAGTTGGGGGGTGTTTTACGTCTTTTAGGCGGTAGGAGGTCCGTGCGCCGCCATGACCAGACACGACCAGTTGTTCAAAGACCTGTTTCGCTCCATGTTTCAAGATCTGGTGATCCTCGCCGACTCCGGCCTCGCAGGGTTCCTCGTTGCCGATGCCGGACCGGAGAGAGTTACCTTTCTGGACAAGGAGGTGTTCCTCGATATGCCCGAGGGCAAGCGCCACGAAGTCGATCTGCTCGCCGAGCTTCCCGGCTTCGCGGGTAGGCGTAAGTTGTTGATTCACCTAGAGATCGAGCAGAAATTCAGCACCAAAATCAGTCGCCGGATCGCGCGCTACTCGCACGCGATCTACCTGCGCCATGCCCGTCCGGTGGTGTCGATGGTTGTCTTTCTTCATGGCGGCACGCCCGGCGCCCTGTGGGTCGATCACTTTGAGCGGGCGCGCGACCTAGAGATCCACCGCTTCCGCTACCTGTCGTTCGGCCTGTCCAGGCTACCGGCAGAGGATCTCCTCGCCCGGCCGGAACCGCTCGCCTGGGCGCTCGCCGCTCTCGCCCGCCCGGGCAAACTCGGTCGAGCGAAGCTCAAGCTGGCTCTACTTCAGAAGATCGCCACGGCCCCGGTTGGCGAAGCCGAACGATTCCTCTTGACCAATTGTGTCGAAACGTATCTACAATTGACCGGGCGGCAGGCGGAGCTGTACGCCGCCCTCCACGCCGCTCAGAAAACCCCGGAGGTCGAAGCGATGAAAATGACATGGGCCGATCAGATGGCTGCTCAGATCGGTGCTGAGTATGAGCAGAAAGGGATGGAGAAGGGCCTCGAGAAGGGCCTCGAGAAGGGTGTGGTACGCCTCCGCGGTAACCTTGTTCGCCTGCTCGGGCAGCGGTTTGGTGAGGTCTCGCCCGCGATCAAGAAGCGGATCGAGGCGATCGGCTCGCTCGACGAGCTGAGCGGGCTTCTCGACCGGATCTTGGTGGTGAAATCGGCCGAAGAGTTGCTCGGTCGTTAGCCGTTCCCCTTCTGGCTGCCATTCCCGGCGATCCTCACCGTGGGAACCGACGACAGTCTTTCAGGCTGGGATCCGGGCGAGAGTTGGTACCTGAGGATGGATCCCGCGCGAAACTTGTGACGCTGAGATTTACGGCCGGGCCGCGGGCTCGAGTCGAAGTTCGATCCGTCCGCCCTTTTGACCCACTTCGACCGAGCCGCTTGCCTTGGCCGCCGGGCTCTCGGCCGTCAGCTCGTAGCGCCCCGGTTCGAGGCCGGTGAGGGTGAACCGGCCATCGCGATCGGAGACCGAGGCGCTCCCGGGGCGTTCGACCTCGGCGATCACGGTTCCGCCGGAGAGAACTTTGAGGGCTTCGATCGCAACTCCGGCTGCGGGTTCGCCGCTCGAATCGCGCAGTCGCCCTTCGATTCGGGCGCCTCGCCGGAGCAGGAATTTGAGATCGGGAAGCCGGCTGCCGGCTGGGATCTGGAGGCCTCCGATGAGCCCGCTCACATAGCCGTTCGCGCGGGCCAGCAGGTCGAAGACGCCGGGCAAGAGGCCCTGGGCGCGAAAACCGCCTTGGGGGTCCGACCTGCCTAGCCGTTCCGCGATGCGCTCCTTCGTCCGCCGACCCCGGGTCAGGAGCTCGACCGTACGAACGGCGAACAGCTCCGCTCCGGCAATCGGCGATCCCGCCGCGTCGGCCACGGTCCCGGAAACGCCGACGGCGCCTTTCTGATCCGGCGCTCGATCGAGGCGGAGGGTGACCGGCGCGTCGCGCGGCCCCGGGACCGCCGCCGAGATCTCGCGCCCGGCGTGGCCCGTCGCCGCGGCTCCGAGCAGCGGCCGGCCCGGGCCGGCGAAGAGGATCTCGAAACCTCCTTGGGGCTCGGCAACGCCAACCCGGCCCGGCGCGCTGTTGCCGCGCGCCCAGACGAGGGATTGCGGAATGGGTTTGCCGGAGTTCGACTCGAGCACCTGGCCGCGCGCTTTTCTCGGCGGGCCGAGCCGGACCGCCACGGGCGCCTTCCCGCCTCCCTTCGGCGATTTGACCTCGGCCCACTCGCCGCTCTCCATCAGGACGAGGAGGGGAGCGCTCTCGGAGCTTTGCGCAGGAACTACCGCGCCGCCGTCCTCGTCGATCTCGGCGATGGCGATTCCGGCCGCATAGACCAGGGCGCCGGAGGCGGGCCGGCCCGCGGAGTCGCGAACCGCGAGCGACAGGCTCGGACGGGCGGTCATTTTCATCACCGTCCAGGGGGTGTCGGCCGGAACCTCGACGAGAGCGGTTCCTCCCGGCGATTCGGCGAGAACCTGAATCTTTGCTCCTGCGTTCCGGTAGACGACGGCTCTCCCTTGCGAATCGGTGCGGGTGCGCTCCACCGCGGGACGCCAAGCGCCCGGGTCGTCCGGGGGTTCCGGCGCGGCGGGAAAAACGACTCGAACGGTGACCCCTCCGGCCGGTTGGCCGTTCGGGTCGAGCACCTGGACCGCCAAGGGGAGGACGGTGACCGGCTCGATCGGCGCCAATTGAATCGGCTCGACCAGCGGCAGGAAAGGGATCGTGAGGGTCCGGAAACCCTGGGCGCGAGCGTCGATCCGGTAGAGGTCCGGTTTCGGCACGATCAGGAGAAACGTGCCGTCCGCGCGAGCTCGTGCGGTTAGAAGGGCGTCGGGCTCGTCACCGTGAAGGGCCGCCCGCCGGGTGTCGAAGCTCGGGAACGCCGGTCGAAGCTCAACGACCAAGGTGGAAGGCGGCGCGCCGGACCCGGTGACCGGCAGCACGCTTCCGCCGACCGGGAACGGCTCGGCCGGAGGCTCCGCGAAAGCTCCTCCGGCGAAGAGGAAAAGGGTTCCGAGCCAACGGAACACGGCCGGCAGGCCGTGAGGCGCCGCTTTCGACATCGACATGGTTACTGCCCAAACTGCCGCAGATGGTGACAGGGCCGGTCGGCATGCCGGATCGAATAGGGTGTTGTTCATTCTTGATGATTCTACGCCGTTTACCGTGCGGTTTGTCCCTGCCCCCCCGGGATCCCGGTCGCTACGACCGAGATCCCGGAGGTTGGGGAATCGAGCCCCGGGCGACTGGCTCAGCCCTGATCCGCCGGGCACTCGACGACGAAGCGGTCGAATTTCGAGCCGTTGACCGCCCAGCCATCCCACAGCGTGCCGTCGCTCGCCCGGTAGATTACGACCTCGCTCTTCGTGCCCCCGGGAGCGCCCTGGATCGTGTCGTGCTGGATGGTGATGGCCCAGTCGCCATTCGCGAGTTTGACCATCCCGGTGACGACCGCCACATGACCGCTCGGTTCCTCTGGCCCGGGGTTGTCAAAGAGGACCTGGATCTCGACATCGCAATGCATGTCGAGGCCGGCGATTGCGCCCTCAAGGCTGGTCGTTGACGCGGTTAGAACGGGTAGCCCGTTTCGCTGCATGTACTGGTCCTTGAGGTCTTCCCAGCCGATCGGCGCTCCCTCGGGACCCCATCCCGTCGCTGTTTTCATTTTCTCGATCGTGATGTCCGCGTCGTCGAGCCCGAGCCCGCGCTGCTTCAGGAATTGCAGGCTGTTGGAGACCGCGGTCGGGACGCACTCATTGAGGCCCGCCTCCTGATTGGGAACCCCGAAGTTGAACGCGGAGGTCAGATCGCCCTGGGCCATGGGGCCGCCCGGAACCGGAGCCGGTGCCGTGTAGACGAGTTCGCCTCCAACAATGCCGCTGGCGATCACCACGGTGCGACGGCCGACCGTCGCGGTCTGGGTGCCGGCCGGTGGAAGCGTTACCACCGCCGAGGTGAGCGATGAGCCGTAGGCGATCGCGTCCACCCGCGTGCCGTCCTGGACGCCCAGGGGGAAGTTGACCGTCTGGGTATGCATCGTCCCGACGCCTTCGTTGCTCAGGATCGGCAGGTTTTGCACCGCCCAAACGGCGCCGACCGTGAGGTTGAAGTATTGGATCGCGGCGGTCCCGGCAAACGTCAGGTCCACCGAGCCCCAGGCCGAATCGAGCACCGTCGTGGCGTCGAGAGTCGCGTCGACCTGAGAGAACGCGACCCGGTGGAACCGTCCCGCGCTCGCGGGTAGCTTGGCCGCGCAGACCTGGGCCGAAGCGGAGATCTCCGCCGCTCGTGCGGACGAGAGGGCGCCGATTTCGGCGAACAGGGCGGCGAATTCGCGTAGGGCGTCGAGCCGGGCCGTGGCCTGCTGCACCCCGTCGTCACAGAGCGCGTCCTGCGCCGCCTGGACCTTCTGGCTCAGGAGCGTCTCCTCGAAGGTGGCGAAGAAGGGCCTCGCCAGGCGGTGCCGCAACGGATCGAGGCAGCGGAAGGCAGGGTACAGGTCGGTTGTTTTGAGGCGCCAGCGGCAGCGGGCGGGGAGCGGAACGTCCGAGGTGTGAGGCTGCGGATCGCAGACGTCCCCCTTGCGGTCGCCGTCGGAATCCACCTGCTCGGGATTGACCCGATCCGGGCAGTTGTCGAACAGCTCGCAGATTCCGTCGCCGTCGCCGTCGCCGCCCCAGGCCGCCGGACAGGGCGGATGGGCGTACGCGGTGACTCCGCCCAGGACGGTCTCAGCGCGCCCTGCGGTGAAGCCGCGCGCCGCGACGTTCCAGATCGCTCCCTCGATCGGCCGCGGGGCGTTGCGGGAATCGAGCGTCAGGGAAACCTCGCGCGGACAGTCGTCGAGGCGCAAGTCGAACTGGGTCTCGCTGAGCGAAGGCTGCCAGAACTCGGGAACGTAGATCCGCTCGCCGGGCAGCAGACGATAGCCGGTGCATCCCGGTAGGGGGGCCGGAAAGCGGAGAACGGGTTTCGCTTCGAGGATCACATGGGCATCCGCGGCGAGGGTGTTCTCGACCTGGAAGCGGAACTCGGCCGGCGAGTTGACCTGCTTGATCGAGATGTTGCGCTGGCAATCGTTGTTGGCGAAGCTGGTGTCCTGGCCGTAGTCGATCGTGCTCTTCAGGCAGGCGTGGGGATCGCCTGAATTCGAGGCTTGCGGGATCCAGGGCTGGGTCAGCCAGACCGTGCTCCCGGGCGGGACATCGACCGTGGTCGCCCCGATGCTGTAGAACTGGGGCGTCCCGGTCGAATAGATGTAGACCCCGAAGGTGACCTTGACCCCGAGCGCCGGGATCGTTAGGTTGTTGTTGGTGACGTGGGTATGGATCACGTTCGCAACCCCGACCTCGGGCGCGGTGTCGGTGGTGATGTCGGAGCAGAGCCAGGATTCGGGATAGGTGCCCGCGCCCGGATAGCCGGGGTCGGCCTTCGCCGCCGCGTCGAAAGCGGCGTGGACATCCAGGTACCCGTGCCCGCTCTCGGCGTCCCAGCCGGCCGGCCCCAGATCCTCCGCGGTCGAAAGGATCAGGCTCTTGGCGCTGCCGGGATTGATCGTCGGCTTGAGCTGCTTGATCAGAGCCACCGCTCCGGCCACGTGCGGCGAGGCCATCGAGGTGCCCGTGTTGTCAACGTAGCCCGAGGCGGTGTCGCTCTGCGCAGAATGGATGGCGACCCCGGGTGCCGAGATCTCGGGCTTCATTTCGTCTTCGGTATCCGTGTCGCCGTCGTCGTCGCGCGGCCCGTGGGACGAGCTGGCGTAGAGCGTGTCGTCGCTCCGGTCGATCGTTCCTTGATCGTTCGTGCCGGCGACGCAGATTGCGTTGTCCGCGGAGCAGGGCGCGGTGAGCCCGACGTTCGACGGACCTTCGTTGCCCGCCGCCGCGACCACCGAGATCCCCTGCGAGACGAGGTAGTTCGCGAGCTGGGAGACCGCGTCGTTGCCGTTCTGCGGGATCAGGTTACCCGCCGTGTCGCACTGCTTGAGGCTCAGGTTGACCACATCGACGCTCCAGGTGCTCTGGTTGAGCAGGATCTGCTCGAAGCACTCGATGACGTCGAGCCAGGACGGAGGCCCGCATGCGAACGTCGTGCTGCACTCGACAAGACCGGCGTCGGGCGCGACGCCGCGGAACGTCCCGGACGAACCGCCGGTGCCGACCGCGATCCCCGCCACGTGAGTGCCGTGAGCGAACAGGTCGTCGGCATCACCCACCGAACCCGTGTTGACGTCGTAGCCCCCAACCCACTTGCCGGGCGGGAAGCTCTCGTGGGTCGGATCCGGCCCGGGGCCGTCCTGGTCGTCGACCCCGGAATCGACGATCGCGACGGTGGTCCCTAGACCGCGAAACGTCGGGAACAAAGCCTCGAGGTTGGCGGGGTATTCGACGCTGTCGCGCACCTTGATCGCGGCGACGCTGATGTCGAGCGCGGGGCCGAAGCCGCGCATCCGCTCGATCATCGCAACGCGGGGATCCTGGGCGAGGATCGGCAGGTCGGCGAGTCGGACCCCGGACATCGCTACGAAGGTGAGGAAGCGCCCGCGCTTGAGCACGCGGCCGAAGCGCGCGAAATCATTCAGGTCGGCCGGGCTCGGACAGCGGGTCAGGTCGAGCACGACATCGAACGTCGTGTCCTCCGAACCCAGAAACGGCCCTCCGGGATCGAGCAGCGAGTCGTCGATCGAATCGCGGTTCCGGTCGTGGTTCCACACCACGGGCTTGGTCTGCCATTGGAGCGGAGTCCAGCAGGCGGCCGCGGGAGCGGCGACCCACCCGGCGGCGAAGGTCAAAACGGCGAGGAGGAAGGGGACGACGCGAGGGCGGGTACTCATGACAGCAATCTCCTTTCTGTCCTACTGAGGGCTTCGAGGTCCTACTGAGGGCTTCGAGGCGGCTGTGGTTTTCCTGACAAGGCACGGTGGGCCGAGCGGCTCTCGGCTTCCTCGCCTCGTCGGGCCTCTTTCTGTAGAGAAACGCGAGGCGGCGTTTTGTTTAAGATTTAAAGGTGGGGATGCCACGGCGGCGGGATCAGGTTTTCGAGAGACTCGCTGGTCGAGGTCGAACGGAGCCGCGCGCTCTGTTAGCATCCCTTAACCACACGTGGAGGTGTCGCCAATGAACCGATCGCTTCGCTTGGCCGTCTATGGGTTGGCCCTGGCAAACGGACTCGGGCTCGCGGGGTGCGCGTCAGGGGGCGCTCCGCCCAGAGCGACCGCGGAGGTCCGGGTCCTGGAGCGGAACGCCGAGGGACAAGCGCATCGCGCTCTCCCGAAGACCCTCGAGGGGTGCGAATTCCTAGGGGCTGCGTTCGCGCAGGCGCCTGTGGAAGCTCCCGCCGGTCCCTATCTGCTCGATGAGCTCAAGGCGAAGGCCGCGCGGCGCGGTGGGGACACGCTGGTGGTTCTACCTGGCAAACCGGTGATCCAAGGACGCCTGCGCGGTTCGATCTTTCTTTGCGGTGACGGCTAGCCGCGGCGGAATCGCGAGTCGGACGGCAACCGGCGGTCCCATACTTCGCGCCAACAAGGAGAGAACCCGACCATGAACACCCACCGAGACCTCCTATTCTTCTCCTTCCTTTTCTTGCTCACGCCCCTCGCGGCAGGCGCGCAGACATCGCCGCTGCTCAAGGTTCACGAAGTGCGCACGGACGCGGGCGGTCCCGCCTTGCTCGGCACCGTCGATGTCGATTGGCTGGTCTCCCGTAGCGGTCCTTTCGCGTTGCTCGGGGTGGTGCGCGATTTCCAAGGAGGTGATGGCTCGCCGCGCGCTTACTCGGTCACGGCCACGGCGGCGGCCGGGGCGATGGCCGATTTGGGCGCCGCGTTGGCCGCCGTCCGAATCCGCAATCGCAACGACCACTGCCGGATCGAAACCCCCCTCGGTGCGAGCGTAGCGTACGAGATCACCTGGTTCGGCGCGCAGAATCGGACCACGCGGATCGTCGTCGATCCCGAGGCTGGGACCTCGTGTCCGACGTTCGTACAGACCTTCGTCTTTCAGCTGCGCGAGATCCGCGCCCGGATGTTGCGCGACGCCGGGGTGGTTGTGCCGCGGTTATAGTTGGCTCGAGCGCCGAGGGCGGCGCCTTCGGTTGGACTGGCCGAAGAGGCGGGCTCTGAGGAGGAGTTGAAATAAACCGGTGGTCGCCGGTCGTTTTGGACCGGACATCCTCATTTTTGTCCAGGACGCGCGCTGTTTGGTGCGGCGAAGCAGAATTTTGGCGTGGACATGGTGAATGTCGGCTCCGCCCGGCGAAATTCCAGTGCGGCGCGCGGAAAGTTTAAGGCGGACCCTCGGAGTGAAAATCCGGCATTCCTAAGTTATGAGTCCGCACTTGGTAGTTTTAAGTCGGCATTCCACAATTCTATCTCCGCACTCCGAAATTCTAAGCTCGCACTTCGGAATTTTGACTCGGCACTCGGAATGTCCGGCTTGGCAGAGTAAAGTGCCGAGTTATTTTCTCGGATTGCCGATTTCTCGGATGGCGGTTCAGAGTTCCCAGTGCAGATTTCTGACTTTCTCCTGCCGATTGCCAGCTTGGCAGAGTGCAGTACCGAGTTCTTCTTCAGGAGTGCGGGCCTGAAAAAGTGGACTGCCGAGTTTTTCTTTAGGTGTGCGGGCTTGAAATAGTGGACTGCCGACTTCTTCTTCAGAAGTGCAGGCCTGAAACAGTGGATTGCCGAGTTTTTCGTCCCCATTCAAGGGCCGGAACGGCGGGCGTACCTCGATCGCCGCCCGGTTTCGGGTCGCCGCGACGACTTTTTTCGCCGAAATGCCCGTTTTACTAGATTTCTCGGAAACGGCTTCCTATCCTTGTCGCGTGGGGCTTATCCCACACCTGTCTTCGCCACAGCGAAGGAGGATGTATGAGACAGAGAAGGTATGCCGACATCGCGAACACCTGGAACGTCATGGTCGAGAACGCCCGACCGATCGTGGAGTCGCTAGGGCCCGCGGCCGAGCGGCACCAGGTCCTCGAGACCAACGTCCAGGGTCTTGTCCGCTTCAACGAGCAGGCCGAAGCATTTCGCTCGGAGCTGTCGAGCATCATGAAACAGCGCCGGGAGTTGGCCCGCGAAGGTGCCAAGTCCTACCGGCGTTTCACAGCGGATTTGCAGGCGCACCACGGTTTGGACAGTGCCGAGCTGATCCGCTACGGGCTGCTGCCGAAGGGGCGGCCCCGCAAGATCACCAAGAAGAAGGTAGAGGAGGCGGCGAAAGCGAAGTCGGTGGAAGCGGGTAAGGTCGACTCGCAAGTCGCCCCGGCTTGATCCCCGATCCATCTGTGTAGGTCTCGACGGGCGGTTGCAGCCGCCCGTCGT
>JANNIH010000017.1:0-35596 GCA_031404815.1 Holophagales bacterium
GGGCACCGGCAACGGTCTCGGCCTGGCCACGGTGTACGGCATCCTCAAGCAGGCTGGGGGGCACATTTCGGTATACAGCGAGATCGGTCGGGGCACGCCGTTCAATTTTTACCTGCCGCGCACCGCGGATGCCGCGGGGCGCACGGAGATGCCGATCGCGTCGACGCCGAGCCGTGGTAAACCGGGGGGCGACGAGAGGATTCTTTTGGTCGAGGACAACGGTGAACTCCGCGAAGCGACGGGAGGTCTCCTGGCCGCCTACGGCTATCAGGTCACCGCGGTCGAGAGCGGCGAGGCGGCCCTCGAAGTGATCGATCGAGGGACTCCAATCGATCTGGTCGTCTCTGATGTGGTGATGCCCGGTCTGTCGGGAAAAGATGTCCTGGATCGAATTCGCGAGCGGCGGGCCGATCTACCCGTGCTGTTCATTTCGGGCTATACCGACAACGTGATCTTCCGCCATGGCCTGCTCGCGGGCGAGTTGGATTTTCTGGAGAAACCCTTCGCCGCGGCCCGCCTGACCGCGAAGGTGCGCGAGATTCTCGACCGGCCTGGAAAAACAAGCTCCGCCCCTACGACCCAGAGTAGTGCTCGCTAGTCCAGATCGATCCAGTCGCCCTCCGGCACGAACCCTTTCGCTGCGACGTCGAGCTTCACCAGGTAGGCGCCGCGGGCGCCCATCCGCTTGCCCGGCCGGAAGCGGAGCGGAGGAGCGACGCCGGTGTCATAGCGCTCGAAGGTTTCGAGCGTCGCGATCAACCGGTCACGGTTGAGCTCGCGGCCGACTTTTTCGAGTGCTGCGACCAGGAGCTTGATCGCCGCGAGCGCCGTCGCTTGGGTTCCGAGGTCCCGAGACGTCAGTTTGTGGGCGACGGCGAGCGCGCGCCACTCGGCGGCGTCTGAAGACGCCGGATCGAGCGGACGGACCGGGAAGGCGAGCCGGACTCCTTCGGCGAGCGCGGTCGGCAGGTCCAGAAGGGCTCGATCCGCGAACGCGCCGAGTGCCAAGAGCCGAGGCCGCGAACCGAAGCGATCGAGCGCGAGCAGCAGGGCGGCTGCATCGCGCGCGGGGCCGAGGTGGATCACCGCGGTGACGTTCTTCGCCGCGAGGTCGCGGGCGGCGACCTCGACCCATGGCCCGGTCGGCCCGGCGATTGCGGCATAGCGCCGAACCGCGGTGGTGGCATACCCGCGGCGCTCGGCTTCGGCGACCACCGCATCGGCGAGCGGCGAGATCTCGGTGCCGTCCGACGCGACCAGGGCGAACGACGGACGGACGGTTTCTTTGGCGAGCGTCTCGACCAGCGACCGGGCCTGGTCGGTCGGTGAGGCGAGCAGGTAGAACGCCTGGCGGTTGAGGTCGGCGTCGGCGGGTGGGAAGAGGCTGATCGCGCCGACTGCCGGCACCTCTTTCTCCTCCAGGAGTTCCGCGAGCGCCAGATCGGAGCCGACGGCTCCGGAGAGTGTCGGGGCGACCAGGGCGAGCACCGGGGTGCGTTCGAGAAAGCTCGCGGCGATCCGGCGGCGATCCGCGGCGTCGCCGACCAGCGTCTCGGTGATCAGCTCGAGCTTGCGGCCGTAGAGACCGCCACGCCGGTTGACTTCGGCGACCGAGGCGTCGAGGAGAGCCCGGGTCACGGTGCCGGCTTCGCCCTGCCCAAGCAGCGCGCCGAGGCGGATCGAATCGGAGGAGACGCCGGGGACCGGCTCGTTGCCGAGGCGTTTCAAGTAGGCGATCAGATCGGCGATGTCGGTCTGGCTCATCCGGTAGCGCGGCATGGTCGGGTTGAGCGGGTTGCCCGATGGATCGAATCCGAGCCCGATCGCGCGCTTGACGCTTTTCTCGTCGTACGGCGGATGGGTGCGGCCGAGCAGGGCGCCGGAGCCGTACGGCTTGGAGAGCGAGTCCCAGGTGATGTTCGACGGGGCGATGCCCCCCTCGGGGCGCCCCCGCCCATCGCGGCCGTGGCAGCTGCCGCACGGCAGGGTGGTGCCGGGGACCGCGGTCTCCGGGCCGCCCGGTCCCACCCCTCCAAGCACCGCAGAGATCTCGCCGCCGGTTCCGCTCTCGCCGACCAGGAAGAGCCGCTTACCGCGTGTCTCTTCGGGCGAAAGCGGCGGCGGCTCCCCGGCCGCTTCGGCGAGGCGGCAGAGCGCGAGCCCCGCGACGAGCCAAAAGCCGGCGGCGAGCGCACCGACGCGAAGACCTGAGCGGCCCCGGCTACTCAACCCTGGTCCTTTGCGACGCTTTCGACGATCGCCACGATCTCTTTCGGCTTGGCGACCCCCATCGCCTTCTTCCACAGGCCGGTTCGGTCGTTGCCGATCGCGAAGACCGCCGAGTGCGCCTCCCGGTTCTCGGAGTAGATCCCGAGTTTTTTGAGCGCGCTCTCCCAGTTCTCTTTCGTCCCGGTGAGGAAGTACCAGCCGGGCTTGGCGTGAAAGCGTAGGGAGAAGGCCTTCATTTTGGCCGGGGTGTCGTTCGGATCGACCGAGAAGGAGAGGATATGGACGTCTTTGCCCAGGCGGTCTCCCGCCCACTCCTGGACCCGTTCGAGCGTGCCGGCCATCACCGGGCAGACCCCCGCGCACTCGGTGAACATCGCTTGGATGATCACGATTTTTCCCTGGAGCAGATCGGCGTAGAGGCGGTGCTCCTCGCCGTTTTGATCGATCAGGGGTGCGTTCGTGAAGTAACGTTCGGCGGCGCCCGCGGTGGTACCAGGGGTGGGCGCCGGTGCCTGAGGAGAGGCCGGAGGAGGAGCCGTATCGTCGGCACGGGCGGCATTCACCGTCGGCAGGCCCAAAAGTGCCACGAGGACAAGGCGGAGGCGTACGGAGCGCGTAAACAGTCGCATGATCATTTTCCTTCCTTCGTCACCGGCTCGGTGCTGCCGAGCCCGTCGAGCAGCCGGATGATCTGCGCCGCCGGGGCGAGCGAATAGGCGCGGGTCCAACGCCGCTCGCGGTCGTTGCCGAGCAGCACAGAGGGGGTGTGCCGTTTGATATCGACATCGAAGGCGCCGAGCGACTTGAGCAGCCGGACGACCTGGTCCTTCTCGCCGGTGACCAGCGTCCAGCCGGGGCCGCCGCCGAGTTTCTCGGACCAGGCCTTGAGCTTGGACGGAGTGTCGGTCTCCGGATCGATCGAGACCGAGATCAGGTGAATGTCTTGGCCGGCCCGGCTGCCGAGCAGCTTGCGCAGCTCCGCGAAACGCGCGCCTTGCGGCGTGCAGATCGTGCTGCACGTCGTGAAGACGAAGTTGACTGCCACGGTTTTGCCTTGGACCAGATCGCTGTAGAAGCGGACTTTGCGGCCGTTCTGATCGACTAGACGAACATCGGGGATCGCTGAGATCGCCAGCGGTTCGGCTGCGGCGGCCTTGGTCGCGACCTCGGAGGCCACGGCAGCTGCCGAGTGGAGCGCGAAGAACAAGACGGTTCCGGCCAGAACGAACGCCGTCCGCAGGAAAAGCGATCGGCGCCGCGAGTGGAGGGGCCGGGCGGTCATGGCTCTTCAACTCCTTCCTGCGCCGGTTCGAGGGCAGGGGCGGCCGGTGGCGTAGTGTCGATTACCGAGGCGGGTGATCGCTCGACTGACAAGCCGGCGGATTGCGCCTCGACGAAGACGAAGTAGATCCCACTCTCGGTGGGGGTGAACCGAACCTCATAGATGCCGGGCTCGACCTCGGCGGCTGGAAGGGGACGGCGATTGACGCCCGGAGAGAGGAAGGTGATCACGCGGACATCGGTGAGTCCGGTCAGAGGCTCGCTGTTCTGGGCATTGGTTGGGCCCAACCGGGTCAGGCGAAAGCGGAGGCGCGCTTCGCGCCCAGGAGCGCTCTTCAGGCTCTTCTGGAGGGGGGTCACGACCACCGATGCCCGCGGCGCGGGCTGGTCCGGGTTCGCTTCGACCGTGAACGGAAAGCACTCGACGATGCGCGGCGAGTTGACCAGCAGGGCCAGATCGCGCCGCCCGGGAGAGCCGAGCATGAACGTGGTGGAGTAGATGCCAGGCCCGGCGGGGCGTAAGGTGCGATCGACGGCGAGCACCGCGCGCGGCTGGCGCGAGTAGTTCTGGAAACTCCCCATCGGCGCCGCCATCCCTTCCTTGTAGTAATAGATCATCCGGTCTTCCGGATTCGCGAGCAGGATGGCGTCTTCGCCGGGGGCCTGGACGATACCGGCCGCAGGCGTGGGCATGGCCATTCGACCGGGCGGTTTCTGGCCGCCGGGAAAATCGATCACCGGCACGGCCGCGCCCTCGCGGCCGACTTGACCGAGCGGGATCATCAAGATCGTCTCGCTCCCCCGGTGGCGAACGTAAGCGATCCCCTCGCTGAACGCGACCTGGTCGGGCTCGCTCTCGACTTCGGGGCTCTGGGCGATCCGTGGCCCGGAGGCATCGACAATGTGGACCACGTTTTTTAAGGGGTTCGGCACGAAGCCGAGCCGGCCATCGGGCGAGAAGCGGATCTGCGCGAGGCCCGGCTCCGCCTGGAGGCGAACCAACGCCCGCTCGGGATCGGACGAGATGGAAACGATCGCGCCGTCGCCTGCGCAGGCGGTGAACGCGGCTTTTGCCGGCTCGGACCAGGCGATCGAGACCGGCTGCTTGCAGACCGGCACCCGGCGCGATTCGGAAAGCGTGCGCACGTCGATCACCGAAACGGTTCCGGCGTCGCGGCTGGAGACGAAGACCGAGCGGTCCTCGCCGGAAACTGCGAGATCGTGCGGCCCGGCGCCGGTTGGAATGGTCGCCGCCGAAACGAGTTTGACGGTATCGATCGCTACCACTCCTGACTCTTCGGAGGAGTCGCCGTCGACCCCGACCCAAAGGTAGCGTCCGTCGGGCTGGAGGAGCACCCGCCCGGCCCCCTTGCCGACGGGGATGTTGGCGATCACCTTCCAGGATTCGGTGTCCACCACCGCGACCTCGCCCGCGTCCTTCATCGAGACGTAAAGGCGGAGCTGATCCACGGAGAGCGCCCAATCGGTCCCGGCGCTTTTTAGAAATACCATGTCGAGCAGCTTGCTGCCACCGAAGGAGAAGAGCGGATCGACGACGGTGATCGTGGCGTCCTCGTTCAATCCGAGCACGAAGTAGGCATTCAGATCGTGCTCCGGCGGATTCAACAGCGAGCCGCCGGCAAATCCCTGGAGCTTCTTCTTGCACTCGTCTGCGTCGCCTACTTTGGCGTCGGGGGTCAAGAAGTCGACCCAGGCGCCGGGAAACAGTCCGTCCAAGGGAGCCTTTGTGTTGGCGTCTGAGAACAAGAGGCGAACGCGGGCCTCTTCGCCTTCGCGAAGCGGCGCGCCCGCCCGTACGGCTTCCAGATAGACCTCGACGGCGATGCCGCCGACTTGCGTCCGGCCGATCCGCCCGGAGGGTGCAGGAGCGGGCGAGGACTCGATCACCGCAGAGGTAGTCGAGGAAGCGGGGGAGACGGGAAGGGCGGGCGCCCCCCCGGCCACCGCCCTCCCCGCGAACGGGGAGAGCAGCAGGCCGAGCAGGGCGCCCGCGAACCGACCTACGGTGATGCTATTGGACACGCAGCAGACCCCAGAGTCCGTCGTCGAGGTGAGCCGGCGTGTAATCGCGGTAGAGGTAATCGCCGGAGACGCCGATCATACCGCCGGCTCCTCCTTTGAGCAGCGCATCGAAGTGGTCGGAAGCTCCGAGACCGTCGCGGGCTCCTTTCCACTCGCACACCGGGTTCGAGCCCTGCACGGTCGAGTTGGAACCGGCGAGGATCGGGTGCTCCTCCCAGATATGCCCGTGCAGATCGAAGATGATCGGTAGCTCGTGGCCGGCCGGGTGGACGACCCGCATGCGCACCGGATCTCCCTTGGTCGCTGCGAACACCGGTGTTTCCGGATCCTGATGCACCCAGGCATTCTCCATCAACAGGTGGAACTGGGTGAAGTTCCGGGTCTCGTTGGTCGGCGTTTCAGGCGACCAGCCGGCGCGGTACCAGAGCGGCTCGGTCCGGTAGTTGATCGCCTTCTGGCCCGAACCTTCAGGATCCACATTGACGACCAGATTGGGGATCGCCGGGCCGAACGACGGGTTCGGGAAGTCGTAGCCGTCGCCCTTGGTGAAGCGGAGATTCAAGTCGTCTTGGAACACGACCACGAACTCCTTGAACTTGCGGTTGGTTCCAGGGAAAACGGTCGCCGAAGCGCGCGACAGTCGGGTCGAGCCATCGGTCTCCGGCACCAGATCCTCGGTCCAGGTGGCGTCCGCCGGCTCGATGATCAGAGCCCCGAGCGCACCCTTGTTCGAGTGCTTGATCGGGTCGGACGAAGTGAGGCCCGTGGCCCCAAACTCGACCACGAGCGGGGTCGAACCGACGAACGAGCCGGCGTACCAGTAGTAGACCACCCCTTCGCCAGGCGCCACGGTCTGCTTGCCGAGCTGGAGTGGATTCAAACCGACGTTTGCGCCGTCGCTGGTCATGACATCGAACGCGACCAGCTGCGGATGGAGACCGACGTCGAGCGAGGTCTTGATTTGGTCGGTGTTGAAGTTCTCGACGGTCATCGGGACGCTGTTCCAGCCGTCCAGGAGGTCGACATAAGCAGGAGGGATGTCATTGTCCAGCTTGACCTCGATGCACTCTCCGGCCTTGGCGCGCAGGATCAGCGGCTCGCGCCGGACGTTCTTGTCCAAGAACGGCCGTCCCAGCGAGTAGTCGAGATCGGACTTGAAGACGAACATGATGGCGTCGGGCTGGCGCAGCGGACCGACGCTGATGCCGCCGTGGCCATCGGGCGGAGCCGGGTGGTTTACGATGTCCGGCCGCCGGTTGTAGATCAAGCCGGCGTTGGCGCCGTAGCCATCGTTCCTCAGAACTTCAGCCGCGGAGACCGCGACGATGTCGTAGTGGCGCAGCGGGGCGCTCGTCGGGCAGTTGGTCGGCACCGGGATGGGCGGACCAATGGGCTGGATCCCACGGGTGAGACCACTGTCGGAGTTCCGCGCCTCGAAATCCTTGATGCCGACCGCGGAGGTTGAATCGGTGATCCGATAGCCGCCGTCCAGATCGGTGCCTCGGGCGTCCGGGTTTGCGACTTCGAGAACCTTGAGATCGGGACGGGCGCCGCGATACGTGCGGATCAGACCCCAGAGTCCTTCCCACTGCGATTCGGACGCCGCGCCGGGCTTGTACAGGAAGTCGGCGAACTTGCCGTCGACATTGAGCGCCGGGATGCGGCCGACTTCGATGTCGAACCACTCGGAAATGCCCATGCCCTGCGAGTTGCGATAGCCGGAATCCGGAACGTCGGGCTCGCGCAACCATTTCATCCCGTGAACCGTCATGTTGTGCGACTCTTCGTGAGCGCCGACCAAAACGCGGATCTTCACCGAGTCACCCTCGTAGGTGCGCAGCAGCGGGGTGTACGGATCGCCCTCGTAGAGGCTCGCGGGGTTGGTCAACGGACCGTACGGCGCCTTGGTCAAGAACGGCGCATACGGCAGGACGTTGAATTCCGGATCCCAGCGGTCGGTGCGGGTCTCGTAGGCGAACGAGAGATCGCCGCCGCGGCCGAGGAAACCGCCCGTGTACTGCTGCGGGAGGACGCCTGACCGGTCGAGGATGCGCAGGGAGATCGGCTCGTTGCGATAGTTGACCGTCTTGGTTCCCGGATCGTCGGCGGACACCGCCTCCGGACAGGGCGTCGGCGGACCGGGCGTCCCTGGAGGGGCGTTGACCGGGCAGTCGATCGGCTTTTCGTACAGCTGCGGCGGGGCCACGTCTCTGCGGCCGGGGGGATTGATCGCCCGCTTCGGATCGGCATAGCCGATTCCGTCTTTGGGACACTTCGGGCTGCCGGGCTCGTAGGCGAGGAAGAAGTCGCCGAACTCGAGCATGAACTCGCGGTAGTTCTCGGTCGAACTCTTGACCACCGCCTGCCAGCTGGTCGGGCCGCCGTCTCTCGTCAGAGGCAGACCCATGTTGATACCGAGCGGCACACCGGTCTCGTTGTGGTACCAGGTGGAGCCTTTGGGTTCGACGATCAAGCCGGCATACAGACCCACCTGCTGGTGGGTGGACGGCCCGAAGTGGTCGTGGGTGAACACCGTGCGCAGGTTGCGCTTGCCGCCCTGCAAGGTGGTCATTTCGTCGGCGTACCAGCGCTGGACGGTGGTCTGGGCACCCAGCCACTCGTCTTTTTCGGTGCATTCGGAAGGGTGCGAGCCGAAGAACGGGTGCTTGACCGCCTCCGGGCACCGGTCCGAGGGGCTGATGTCGAAGGGACCACAATGGTTGGCGGCGCGGATTGCATCAATGCGTTCGACCACTTCTTCGGGGCTGAACGTGCCGTCCTCGTAGTTCCAGCCGTTGCCGCCGCCATCGGAAGCGAGAACGTCGAACTTCACCAGGTGGATGTGCTGACCGAGGATGTCGGTCGGCGTCGTCACCTGGAAATCGTCGAGCACATATTTGTTGGGCACCAGGTTGGTGTGCCAGAACTCGATGCACTCGCCCGAGTTGGCGCGGAAGAAGAAAGGCTCCGGCGGCCGCGTTCCGGCGAGTGTTGGCGCGACGTCGTTCCAGAGCGAGATCATGCGCGCCTGGGGGAAGTGCCAGCCCGCTTTGTTGATCACCATGTCGAGCTGGATGTTGGCCGCCTTGTAGTAGCGCATCGGCGCACCCTCCGGGCACGGATCGGCGATCGGCGCTCCGGCCACCTGGCCCCGGGTGTTGACCCTGAACGTCTTGGTGGCGGCCTGGTTGTCCGGTCGCGGGGTGGCGTAGCCGAGCGCGTTGTTGTGGAAGCTCATCGCGGTCAACTCGACCGGTTCGCCGGTCTCGGCCAAGAACCTGGGGACCAGGGAGTCGATGTGCTTGTCGAAGCTGAGCCGGGTCTCGACGTGGGTCGAGGTGCCCGAGACGACGACGTGGCGCTTCAGGCCGCCGTCATGAATGGTGTCGAGCGGCGGGCGCGGGGCGCGCCGGCCGGCGATGCCGGGGACGAAGAACGGATACCCGGGGTTGGTGGCGCCGACAATCACCGGCTGACCGGTCGTCGGGTCGATCCGCACGGTTCCGGGGATCGGTGCCATCGGCAGGACCGGGATCGGTACCAGGCCGGGGATCGGCGTGCCGGCCAGGATCTCGTTGTCCGGCAGGGCGCGAGACTTCTCTTTCGGCTTCCCGTCGATGTCCATTTGGGTGCCGAGCTCGAGCACGTCGTGAACGCGCCAGAGCGACCACATCCCCTGCGCGAAGTGCGGGTAGAAATGGCAGTGGAAGATCGAGTCGCCCGGCGTCTTATTCAGGTTGCCGCTGCCGCCGTTGGTGATCTCGTAGGTGAAGCTGCCCCCCTGGCCGATCGCTTGAGAGTCGCTGTAGTTCGACTTGTCTTCTTTCGGCGTGTGCAGCCACTGGTGCGCGTGGAGGTGGAAGATGTGGTGGTTGTCCGATCCCGCGTGCGAATTGCGGAACTTGACGTGGTCGTTCAGATAGCTGTGGTAGACGTTCGACGGGTCATCGGGATAGAGGGCTTTGGTGGCCTTTCGGCCCGGTGTCGGTGTGCAGGGGTAAGGTGCCACGTTGTTGAAGAGCGGTTCGCCCATCTGGTCGAAGTCGCTCTCGGTGCAGGGCGAGTTGGCCGGCTTGTCCACCACCATCGCCGGATCGCCGATCGCCCAAGACGAGAGGAAGAACTCCTCGTACATGCATTCCGGGCAGTCGTGCGCCGGCCCGACACCCAAGCGGTTCGCGATGATCTCGGCACCGGCGCCGCCGCTGCCGTAGTTGATCGCGAAGGCGTCGCGGACGCTATGGAGGGTGTGCTTCATCTCCCGGTCCTCGAACTGGGGAAACGCCTGCACCGCCCCGACCTCGTCGTGGAAGATGATCGTGAACTCCCGGAACGGTTCGGCCCGCTCGGGATAGATTTTGGTCGTGATGTCGGGGGTCGAGAGCATTCCGGCGTTCGGGCCGGTGATGATCGCGGTCAGGTCCGAATGAACCAGGGTGCGGGCGCCGGTTGTCCCGGTGTACATCTTGAGGATCGGCTTGTTGATGTAGCGACCCGAAAGGAAGTTCGCTGCGTAGTTGATGCGCGGGAAGCCGTCGGGGTGGGGGGTGGTCGCTTGCCGCAGATCATCTTCAGTGACCTGGCTGCGATACCACTCGGATCCGGCCGGATTTACGTTGACCGCGCCGAACAGGCCTGCGGAGAGCGAACCCGCGTCCGCTTCGCCGCCTATCGGGGCGCCCATGCTGTGCAGGACATACGTGCCTTCCTGCGGCGCAAAGAGAAGGTAGGTGATCGTCTGGCCGGGCGCGACGATGCCTGAGGAGGGATTCTGTCCCACGCTCGAGCCGTCGGAGAGTATGGTGTCGGCCAGCTGCATGCCGACGACGTGGATCGAGGCGTCGCGGGTGGCCGGCTGCTCCTCGTCGCGCTGGACCGAGTCGAGCAGGTTGGTGAACTGGATCCGCAGGCACTGGCCGACGTTGACCCGCAGGACCAACGGTCGCGGTCGCTTGTCGCGTCGCAGCTGCACCTGGCCGGCTACGAGCGTGTAGGTCGTGGGAGGCGGATCGGGCAATCCGTCGAGATCGGAGGAAGGTACGACATCGCGCTTCAGCGCATACATCATACCTTGCGGCTCGAAAGCGCCATAGCGATTCCACGTCCAGGCCTGGTCGAGCGCCACGACCTCGGCGAAGACTTCGCCCGCGCAGCGTCGCTGGTCGAACTGCGCCGCAGCAGGAAGGGCGGCGAGACCCATGAGGAGGGCGACGGCGGAGAGCAGCCATCGAGAGAGACGATGTGAAGCGTTCATTCCGGTTCTCCTAGGGCGGCATCCGGCGCCCCTGACGGTTCTAATCTGCGCGGACGTTAGGAGCGCGTCCCTTACACCGGCATTACAGGAGAGCGGAATACCTTGGCCTCCCCAGAAAGACCTGTCGCCGGTCCTTACCCTGCGACTTGACGCTTCGGGCGGGTGGGGTACAGACTGCGATCAACCAGTTTTTCACCCAGCGAGGCTCAGAGTCCGGTGGCTGAGCGAAGTCGAAGCCCGCCTGTGCCCATCATGCCCTCACCGCGCGGCCGCTTCGCCCCGACCCCCTCCGGCTGGCTCCACCTCGGCAACGCCCGCACCGCGCTGGCGGCTTGGGTTTCGATCCGTAGCCAAGGAGGGGCATTCGTTTGGCGGTTGGAGGATCTCGACGGGCCGCGCACGGTGCCCGGCATGGCCGAGGCGGCGGCAGAAGACCTCCGCTGGCTCGGCCTCGATTGGGACGAAGGGCCGGAGCCGAAAGGCGGCCCGTTCGCCCCCTACGTCCAATCGCGTCGCGCGGAGTTCTACGAAGAAGCCCTCGAACGGCTGGCGGCGGCGGGTCGGCTCTTCCCCTGCCGCGTCTCCCGCGCGGATCTCGCAAACCTCGCGACCGCCCCGCATGGTCGAGAAGGTCTCCCGCCCTACCCGGCGACCCTGCGCCCCCAGCAGCTGGAACCTGGCTGGTTCGAAACGATGCGCGCGAGCCCGAACCCGGACGCCGCGCTTCGCTTCCGAGTCGACCCCGAGCCCATCTCTTTCATCGATCGAATCCGCGGCCCGGTCATCGAAAGGGTCGACGAATCGGTCGGCGACTTCGTCCTCAAGCGCCGCGACGGCGTCTACGCCTACCAGCTCGCCGTGGTGGTGGACGACCTCGCGATGGGCATCACCGAAGTCGTCCGCGGGCGCGACCTGCTCGACTCGACCGCCCGCCAGATCCAGCTCATCGAGGCCCTGGGCGGAAGGGTGCCCGAGTACGCGCACCTCCCCCTGGTGGTGAACGCCCAAGGCGAGAAGCTGTCGAAGCGAGATGACGGGATGAGGTTACGGACCCTACGAGATCGTGGAGTCGCGCCCGAGACGCTGGTGGGGGAAATTGGGGCGTCGCTGGGGTTGCTCGACCGGCCGGAGCCCTGCCGGGCGGAAGAGCTGGTGTCGGTGTTTGGGTGGGAGAAGGTGTCGCGGGGGGATCGGCGGCACCTCTTCATTGCCGGTTCATTGCCGGCCGCATAGCTGGAGAGCGGTGACAGAGGCAGGCGGCGTCAGTTATGACGATCTTATGCGCGCTCGAATAAGAACCATAAGATGAGGTAAGCTCTGTTGATATGGACGAACTCTCCAATCCCTATCGCCCAGGTGCCGGAGCTCAGCCTCCTGCCCTCATTGGTCGCGACGAGATCATCGACCGGTTCGGCGTGACTCTTCAACGTGCTCACGCTGGAAAGCCTGGGAAGAGCTTGATGCCGATCGGCCTGCGCGGTGTTGGCAAAACGGTCTTGTTGAATCGCTTCAAGGAAATCGCCGAGGCTGAGCGATTCAGCTGCGCCTATATCGAAGCTCCGGAGAACCAGGACTTTCGTCTTTTGCTGGCAACGCACCTCCGAAAAGCTCTCCTGAAGTTGCACCGTGCCGGCCCGACCGAAGCGATACTGAAGGCGCTGAGGGTCTTGAAAGCATTCAGCATTCAGCTACCCGATGGCAGCTCGGCAACGATCGATGTCGAACCTCTGCTCGGCTACGCCGACTCCGGAATTTTAGCTGAGGATATTACCGATTTGATGGTCAGCGTAGGGGAAGCGGCGCAGTCGAGGGGGTCGGCATTTCTTCTTGCCATTGACGAGGTGCAGTATCTCTCGCTGCAGGAACTTTCGGCGCTCATCATGGCGATTCACCGTACTGTTCAAACGGATCTTCCGATCGTCTTGGTAGGAGCGGGCCTCCCTCAATTGCCGGGTATCGCCGGGGAGGCGAAATCGTACGCCGAGCGGTTGTTCGATTTCCCAGAGATCGGCTCGCTGGCTGGCGATGACGCCGCGGCGGCCCTATCTATTCCTGCGCAAGAGATGGGGGTCGCCTTCCAAGATGACGCATTGCTTCGTCTCGTTGAGGAAGCGCACGGGTATCCTTACTTCCTTCAAGAATGGGGATACCACGTGTGGAACCGGGCGGCGGAGTCCCCGATCCGAATGAGAGATGTCATCGCCGCTCAAGCGGATGTAACTCGAAAGCTCGACAGGAACTTTTTCTTAGTCCGCTACGATCGGCTGACGCCGAAAGAGAAGGAGTATCTTCGGGCCATGGCGCACCTTGGTCCGGGGCCCCATCGCTCGGGCGACATTGCAAGCTGTCTGAGGGTAAAAGTCGAGTCCGTTGCGCCACGTCGTTCGGGCTTGATCACCAAGGGCATGATTTACAGTCCAGCCCATGGTGACACGGCCTTCACGGTACCGCTTTTCGATGGATACCTGCGGCGAGTCTTGCCGGATTGGGCGCCGACGCCACTTGATGCCACTCAACACAAGTCTTGGATTGAGGAATAGGGGAGCGTATTCACCTCGCCGTGCCTTTGACATCCCCCTCCTCCCCGGGTACCGTTCTACCTTGGAGGGTTTTGCCGATGCAGCGACGAATTTCACGCCTCGCCCTCTCTTTCGCTCTGGCCGCCGCGGTTGCGGCCTCCGCTCCGCTCCCCCTCTCGGCGGGCGAAGCGTCCCATTTCGGGGTCAATATCCATGCCCCGCTGGGGGCCGATCTGGCGGCCCGGCTGGACAAGGTGCGCGAGGCCGGGATCGGTTGGGTGCGGATCGATTTCATCTGGCCCTGGGTCGAGCCGGCGCAGGATCAGTTCGATTGGCACGTCTACGATGACATTGTAGCGGCGGCGCGCGCGCGCGGCCTTTCGATCTACGCGACGCTCGCCTATTCGCCCGCCTGGGCAACCGCCGGGCCGCCGGTCACCGGCGTGCCGCGCAACGTTGACGACTGGACCGATGTCTGCTTGCGCGCCGCCGATCGCTACCGCGGGAAGATTCAGGTTTGGGGGCTGTGGAACGAGCCGAACCAGGACAACTTCTGGGCCGGCAGCCGAACCGAGTACATCGAGCGGATCTTGAAGCCGGGATCGACCGCGATCCGCTCGGCGGACGCGGCGGCGAAGATCGCCGGCCCGGATCTCGCCCATCTGACCGCCGGCGACCGCGATTGGTACGTCTGGCTGCGCGACATTCTGCAGAAAGCGAGCGACCGGATCGACATCGTGGCGCACCACCTCTACGACCGAGACGGTTCGCGCGACGTGACCAAGAAGCTCAACGACGACACGCAGTTCGGCGGCAGCCCGTCGCTCTGGTCGCTGGTCAATCCTTCGTTGCGCGAGGTGCTGCGCAACACCGGCTGGCTCGGCCGTCCGGTCTGGATCAGCGAGACCGGCTGGGCGAGCGACCAGGTGGGCGACACGGCGCAGGCCAGTCACCTTTCCGGGCTATTCAGCGATTGGTTCACCGAGCAGCCGGGGCGTGAATGGATCGACAAGGTCTTCATTTACGAGCTGATCGACGATCCGAACGCGAACGTGCCGCGCTGGGGGCTGCTGCGCGCCGACGGTTCGGCGAAGACCGCCTACGCCGTTGTCAAAGGGTTCATCGAGCTCGAAGAGGGGCCGATCGAAGCGGCGGAGATCGTCTCGACCACCTTCCCCACCACCCTGCGTAAAGGGGCGACTTTTTCGGCGAAGATCACGGTCCGAAATGTCGGCACCACGGTCTGGAACCGGAACGACGGCTACAAGCTCGGCGCCGGGGACGACACCGATCCGTTCACCCCGCCGCGCAAGCTGCTCGGGCGCGCGGCGCAGATCCGGCCCGGGCAGACTGCGACGTTCACTCTCCGCCTCACCGCACCGCCGCGCACCGGCACCTACACCTCCGACTGGCAGATGCTGCGCGAAGGGATCGATCGCTTCGGTTCGGTCGTGGTGCGCGAGATCCGCGTCACCGCGCAGTAGAGCGAGGAGAGAAGGCTTCCTCTCGGGCGGGGGTAACCTGATCGCCGCCGGTCGAGGGGAGATCCGAGGGGAGGCCGGGGGCTTGACATCCGACCTAATCTCGATCATCTTACTTACAAATGAGTCGCACGCACCCCTCCTCCGCCGAGCCTCTGCCGTTCTCCCTCTGTAGCCGGCGGGCCGGGGGTGGCTCGATCCCCCCGCGCCCGCGTCTCCTGATCTGAAGTCTTCCCGGGCCCCCCGCCCCCCGTGACTTAAGCGCAGCGGCTCGTTACGAGCCGGGAAGGAGAAGTTGTACCTTGCGAGCCCCGAATACCCTTGAGCCCCCGACCTGGGAGCTGATCTACAAGCGGAACTCGATCGAACGGCTGAAGCGCGACAAGCCGGGGCTCGACGTGCTCGCGGAGATTCCCGCGATGATCGAAACCGGCTACGAGGCGGTGCCGGAGGAGGATCTCGTCCGCCTTCAGTGGTACGGGCTCTACCACGACAAACCGAAGACCGGCCGCTTCATGCTGTGGGTGAAGACCCCGGGCGGGTTCCTCACCCCGGAGAAGCTGCGCGTGATCGGCCGCATTTCGCGCAATTTGGGTGGCGACTACGCCGAGCTGACCACGCGCCAGAACATCCAGCTTCACGACCTCGAACTGCCCCGCCTGCCGGAAGTGCTCGCCGAACTCGCCGCCCTTGGGCTCGACACCGCGGGCGCCTGCGGCGACAACGTGCGCAACGTCACCGGCTGCCCGCTCGCGGGGCTCGACGCCGAGGAGCTGTTCGACGTCCGGCCGATCATTGAGGAGGCCGCCGCGTTCTTTCGCGCCCGGCCGGAGTACGCGAACCTGCCGCGCAAGCACAAGATCACGATCTCTAGCTGCCCGCACCAGTGCAACGCGCCGGAGATCCACTGCATTGCTTTGATCGGCACGATCCGCGACGGGCGCCCGGGGTTCTCGGTTCGAGTGGGAGGCGGATTGTCCACGTTTCCGCGCCTCGCCTCCGATCTTTTAGTGTTCGTGCCGAAAGAGCAAGCGGTCGCCGTGCTCGCGGGAATCGTCGACACCTGGCGCCTCGATCTGCGCTATCGGATGTCGCGCGCTCGGGCGCGGCTCAAGTTTTTGATCGAGGATGTCGGGGTCGATGCGTTCCGCGCGCGGGTCGAAGAGCGGCTCGGGTTCACCCTCGAAACTGGCGCGCCGGTCGAACCGATCGCGGGCGCCGATCCTCTCCACTCCGGGCTCCACCCCCAACGCCAGGCGGGGCTCTGGTATGCCGGTTTTCCGGTCCCCGCGGGACTGATCTCGGGCACGCAGCTCCTCGCGCTCGCCGGCCTTGCGGCGAGCTTCGGCGGTGAGATCCGGCTCACCCGGCAGCAGAACTTTCTGCTCGCGAACATTCCCGAGTCGCAGACCGAAATGGTCGTGGCCGCGGTCGGGCGGCTCGGCTTTCCGCTCGGCGCCGCCACGATTCACGGTCGCTCGATCACCTGCACCGGCGACCCGTTTTGCAACTTCGCGGTCGCCGAGACCAAGCGCCGGCTCGGCGTGATCACCGACCATCTCGATCGAACCTTCGGCCCCGCCGTGGCCGATCTGGCGATTCACCTCGACGGCTGCCCACACGCCTGTGCCCACCACTGGACCGGCGATCTCGGTCTTCAAGGGACGACGCTGCGCGAGCGCGGTCCGAACGGCGAGCGGCGCCAGGGGTTCGATGTGTTCCTGCGCGGCGGCCAGGGAAACGAGGCGGCGATCGGCCGCCCGGTGCTCAAGCGCGTCCCGGCCGACCAGATCCATCTCGCGCTCGAACGCCTGGTCGGTGCTTACCTCGAACATCGAAACGTCGGCGAGCGGCTCCAGCAGTGGCTCGCACGGAGCGACGACGCGGATCTCATCGCGCTCGCGGCTCTTCCCGAGATTCCCGCCCCAAACGATTCCGCACAGACTTTGGAGGCTTGAAGATGCTCAGCTCCCCGACCGCTCACGACATCCGCACCGCCCTCGATCCGAGCGTCGTCTCGACCCTCGGCAAGGTACCTGCCGCACGAGTCGGATTCACCTCTGCGCTCGTCGCCCCGTCAGAAGTCGCGCCGAAACAGATCGCAAACAGCGAGCGCGATTTCCTCGACGAATACGAGGCCGGTCGTCTGGCCGCCGATCTCGACGGCGCGGAGCCGCAGGAGATTCTCGAATGGGCGCTCGACCGTTGGGGCGCGCGGCTGGGGATCTGCACCAGCTTCCAGGCCGAAGGGATGGCGCTGCTCGACATGGCTTGGCGCATCCGCCCCGACGTGCGGGTGTTTACGGTCGATACCGGCCGGATGCCGGAAGAGACCTACGAAGTGATGGAACAGGTGCGCGCCCGCTATGGGGTGTCGATCGAGGTCCTGTTCCCGGACGCGCATCAGGTGGAGACCATGGTTCGCCGCCACGGTCCGAACGGCTTTCGCGGCTCGGTGCCGCAGCGTCTGCTCTGCTGCCACGTGCGCAAGGTGGAGCCGATTAAGAAAGCGCTCGTGGGGCTCGACGCCTGGGTGACCGGCCTGCGTCGCGATCAATGGGCGAGCCGCGCGAACCTTCGGAAGCTCGAGATCGATCACGATCACGGCGGCTTGACCAAACTCTCGCCGCTCGCCGATTGGAGCGCGGACGAGGTGCAGGACTACGTGCGTGAAAACGCTGTGCCGGTCCACCCGCTCTACGCCAAAGGGTTCACCAGCATCGGCTGTACCCCCTGCACCCGGGCGACCCGCCCCGACGAAGATCCGCGCGCCGGCCGCTGGTGGTGGGAGACCAACGCGCCCAAAGAGTGCGGCATCCACTGCCCCATAGAGACCGGCGGCTTGGAGCACGAGGTCGAAGCGTTGGTGGGCGAGGAGGTGCGATGAGCGCCCTGCTCGCCGTCGAGCCGTCGCCTCCGGCCGCCGCTCCACCCGAGCCGCTCCTGGCCGAACGGCTGCCGATTCCCGCTCTCCATCGCGGCGATCTGCTGGACGAGCTGGCCGCCTATGCGGCGAGTGTCCATGGGGTCGAGGAGCGTTCGGACCTGGCGCGCCTGGCCGGTTCGATCGCCACGGGCGAAGTGCCCACGAACCTCCAAGCGCCGCTCGCGCGGCTGCTCGATCTGTCGCTTTCGACCGGCCGGGCGCGCCGGCTGCACGGGCCGGAGGCGGAGGGGGCGTTCCTCGACCTCTACCGGAAGACCCCCGCCGGACTTGAGCTCACGCGGCGCGCCCGCGAAGCCGAGAGCGCGCTCGGCGCCTTGGTGGGGGCGACGCTCACCGGTATCTCGATCGCGGGGGGGCGTCCCGGCCGGGTCCGGATCGAGCTTTCGACCGCTGTCGCGCGGTTGGCACTCGACGTCGACCGCTCGGGCGTTTCGGTCGCGAGCGTGGCGGTCGAGCTGTAGGGCAAGAAGGGCATGCCCCCCATGTCGTCCTATCCGATCACTCTCGATCTAAGAGGTCGTCTCGCCGTGGTGCTCGGCGCCGGCCGGCCGGCACCGGAAAAGGTGGAAGGGCTGCTCGCGGCGGGCGCGCGCGTCCGGCTGATCGCGCCCGAACCGTGCGAGCGGCTGCTCCATCTCGCCGGCATCGGCGCGATCCAGCTGCGCGCCCGCGTCTATCAGCCGGGCGATCTCGCCGACGCCTGGCTCGCGATCGCGATCCCGGAAGAGCTGGGGCCAGAGCTGCCGGCCATCGCGCGAGAGGCCGAGTCGCGGCGGGTCTTTTTGAACGTGATCGACCGGCCCCCGCTGTGCAGTTTCGCCGCTCCGGCGATCGCCCGCCGAGGCGACCTGACGGTCGCGATCTCGACCGCCGGCCGCGCCCCGGCGCTCGCCGCCCGGATTCGCGATCGGATCGCCCGGCGCTTGGGGCCAGAGCTCGAACGCTTCTTGGAGATCGCCGCCCGCGCCCGGGCGCCGCTCGCGGCGCAACGTCCGGATTTCATCGAACGGCGCGAGCGCTGGTACGCGCTGGTCGATTCCGACGCCCTGCGCCTGCTCCGTTCGGGGCGCGAGCTCGAAGCGCACCGCCGGTTCGAAGAGATCCTCGGCATCGAGCTGCCCGAGGCCTGGCCGTGATCGCGCCGAACGATCGCGCCGGGCGCGGCGGCGTCTGGCTGGTCGGTGCCGGGCCGGGCGACCCGGAGCTGATCACCGTCCGCGGCCTCCGCCAACTGCGCCGCGCCGAGGTGCTCCTCTACGATCGCCTGGTGAGCGCAGAACTCGTCCTAGAAGCCCCTAGGACCGCGCTCCGCATCGACGTCGGCAAAGCGCCCGGCCGCCACGAGAGGAAGCAAGAAGAGACCTGCCGCCTCATGATCGCCCACGCCCGCGCCGGCCGCCGCGTGGTGCGTCTGAAAGGAGGCGATCCGTTCGTCTTCGGCCGCGGCGGCGAAGAGGCGCTCGCTTGCGCCGAAGCCGGCGTGCCGTGCGAGATCGTCCCCGGCATTTCGAGCGCGATCGCCGCGCCGGCTGCGGCGGGTATCCCGGTCACCCATCGCGGCATCGCAGGCAGCGTCGCGATCGTGGCCGGCCATTGTTTTCCGGGGTCCCCCGAACCCGCCGACCGGATCGACTGGACTGCGGTCGCCCGGCTCGACACGATCGTGATCCTAATGGGCCTCGCCCGCCTGCCCGAGATCACCGCCGCGCTGATCGCCGCCGGCCGCGCCCCGGAAACTCCCGCCGCCGCAATCGCGAGCGCCACTCTCGCCACCCAGCAGACGGTCACGGGAACGCTCGCCACCTTGAGCCGCCGCGTCGCCCTAGCCGGTCTCGAAGCTCCGGCGACCGTGGTGGTGGGAGAGGTGGTCCGGGTGGGGGAGAGGATCGCCGAGATGTGTCCCGCCTGGGCTTCGATTACGCTCAGCCACCGGGAGGTCCCGGTCCCTGAGCGAAGTCGAAGGGACCTTCGCCTCTTCGGCTAGTTTGGCTGGCCGGGGACTTCTTGTTCAGGCCGTAGTTTTCCTCGTCGCCGCCAGCGCTTGGTCCAGAGTCAGGTCCTGGAACAGGGCCTCTCTCTCCTGTGTGTAATCGCCGTATCCCGTCGTGAACTGACCCAAAAAACGGAGGGTCGCCACGAGTCCCAACTCCTTGGACAACACCTCGATCGCCTGACGGGTGATCTCGGCCAGCGGTTTCTCTTGGATGTTCATGATCCGAGCACCTCGATCAGCACAGAGTCTAACCTTTCGAGCTGTTCCCCGAATCGTTTGACACCCCCGCCGCCCGCGCTTTAGTGTCCGTTGCACCTTTGCGCGCCATCGATCTGCCATGAACGACCTCCGCGTAACTTTCGTCACCGAGCCGGGAGGGGGCTATCTCGCTCGGCTGGCCGATGCGGCGGGTGCCGAGGACGAAGCCGTCGAGGTTCCGTTCACGCCGTTCCTGAGCGAAGAGGACTACGAGAACCTGCGCTGGTATCTCGAAGACTTCATGGACCTGCCGGACGGCGGCGCGGTCGTGCGAGCACGACGAGTTGAACGGGATCTCGATGCGTGGGGCCGGAAGTTCTACGACGGGCTGTTTCCGAACGAGGAGAGCCGCGGGCTCCTGAAGGGACTCCTTGATAGCCCGGAGCCGCGGGAGCTAACGATTGCGACGCGGGATGCTGCTCTCCTGCGTCTCCCCTGGGAGCTTCTGGCGGACGAGGCGGGGAGCCTCGCGCTGCGGGTTTCGATCCGCCGCCAGCTCGAAGAGAAGCCGAAGGCGACGGCGCCGCGACCGGCCGAGTTGCCGCTCCGCATCCTCTACATCGTGAGCCGCCCGGCCGACGCGGGCTTTCTCGATCCGCGCCTGACGGCAAAGGCGATGTTCGATGCGGTCGATCCCTTGGGCGGCGCCGTGCGGGTCGATTTCTGCCGCCCGCCGACTCTCGCGCGGATGGAGGAACTGCTGCGCGAGACGAAACAGGCCGGCGATCCCTACGACCTCGTCCATTTCGACGGCCACGGCACGTTCCTACCGAACTCGCAGATCGGCGCCCTCCTGTTCGAGAAGTCGGACGACGGCTCCGGTGCAGCCGTAGCCGAACTCGTCCCCGCCGACCGTCTCGGCGAGATCTTTGCGAGCTACCAGATCCCGCTCGTCGTGCTCGAAGCTTGCCGAAGCGCCACGGTAGGCCAAGCCGCCGTCTTTCGCTCGGTCGCGCCGCGCTTGATCCAAGCGGGGGTGGGCAGCGTCCTCTCGACGGGCCACGCGGTCCACGTCGAAGCCGCACGCCTGCTGCTCGACCGCTTCTATCGCGAACTGGTGCGCGGCACCACGATCGGACACGCCGTCGCCGAAGCGAGAAGAGCGCTCAACACGACCCGCGCGCGCTGGATCGAGACTGGCCCGCAGGGGCGTACGATCGAGCTGCGCGATTGGTTCCTACCTCACCTCTACCAGCGAGCGCTGGATGAGCCGCTTTTCCCTCCCGACGCTGCGAAAAAGCAGCCGGTGCGGGAGTACGATCTCTTCCTCTCCCACCAACACAACGACTCCGTACGGGTCGAGGCGCTCGCCCGAGAGCTTTCCGAAAAGCACGGCCTACGCGTTTGGCTGGACAAGTGGGACACGGGCTCAGGGAACCTCAAGGAGCAGTGCGAACGGGGCATTCGTGCCAGCCGCTTTACGATCGTGGTGGTTTCCCAAACCGCGCTCAAGTCCAAGTGGGTGAAGTGGGAAGCCAAGAAGCACAAAGAGTTCAACCCGGAAGGCGACCGGCTGATCCCGATTAAGTTCGAGCCGCTCAAGATGCCGCCCAATTGGAATGCTCTGCTATGGGTGGATTTCTCCGACCCAGCGCGCGACACCGAAGGCGCTGCGATCCTCGCTGGCCGGATCCGCGATAGAGACGCCGAAGACGCCCGCCGCCGCCGTCATTTCCGTGCTCCCGCCTCCCGAGAAGAGAACGAGCCCGGTCCTTTCCCCCCGCCGCCTCCGTACGGTTTTCAGGGGCGCGCGCGAGAGCTTTGCGATCTCGAACGCAGATTCCGCCGCACCCGAGGCTTGGTGCTCCACGCCATGGGCGGAATGGGCAAGACCGCGCTCGCGACTGAAGCGGCCCGCTGGTGGACGAGGAGCGGCCTGTTCCGCGACGGTGCGTGCTTCCTCTCCTTCGAGCTATTCGCGAGCGCCGACCGCGCTGTCCAGGTGTTCGGCACCTATCTCGCGGGTCCGAACTTCGACCAACTTCCGGCAACCGAGCAGCGCCGCCGTGCGATCGAACTGTTCCGCGAGAAGGAAGCCCTCTTCGTATGGGACAACTTCGAGAGTGCGTTGCCGCAGTTCGCCGACGAACCCGCCGGCCAGGCGAGCCCCTACACGGACGACGAACGCCACCGTCTCGAAGAGCTATTCCGCGACTTGACCGCTGGCCCTGGCAAAGGGTGCCTGCTTGTCACTTGTCGCCCGGGGGAATCCGGTCTCCCCGGCCCCGAGCGCTACGAGCTTTCTGGCCTCGCCCGTGCCGACAGCCTTTGGCTCCTCGCGAGCATCCTCAGACGCGACGGCTTGTCGCTAGAGGATCCACCCTTCGCCCGTGAGCGCCTCGATCCGCTGCTCGGCGACCTCGCGGATCATCCGCTTTCGCTCGAACTGGTCTGCCCGCATCTGCGGACGCTTTCACCCGAAGAGATCCGTGCCGATTTTGGCAAGCTGCTCGAGAAGTTCCGGCAAGAGGCCCCCGATGGGAAGAACACATCGCTCCTCGCTTCGCTCGAGTTCTCCCGCAAGCATCTGAGTCACGCGACCCAGAAGGCGCTTCCCTGGCTTGGCCTGTTCCGTGGGGGGGTGTACGAGCAGCTGTTCCTCGAAGTGAGCGAGATTGCACTAGCGGCCTGGGAGCCAATCCGCCGCGAACTGGAAGGAGTCGCCCTCGTGCGGGTAGAGAGCGACAGCGAAGTCAATGGCCGCCCCTTCCTTCGGTTCCACCCTACTCTCACCGCCGCCGTAGCCGACGGCCGGCTTGACGAAAGCACAGAGCTCCAGGCGCGTTATATTGAGGTCTATCTCAAATTCAGGGGAGCGCTCAATAAGGCACTTTGGGGTTCCCAATCGCGGGCTGCGCTTCAGATTCTGGATCGTGAGGAAGCGAACTATCGTGCCTCCGTTCAGCGGGCCATAGCCGACGGCGAGTTCAGGAGTGCTGCGGCGCTAGGCGATACGTTTCGCGACTATCTTGAGAGGTCGGGCCGCCTTCGCGAGCGCGATTCCTGGGTGGGTTGGCTCTGGGGCGCGGTAGCCGAAGGAGGTTTCACGGAGCAGGCGGCCGAATACGAGCGACTGTACGCTTTGACGCTATCCCAGGGTGACTCGAAGAAAGCAGTGGCTCAGCTCCAGGATCTGATCGAGCGTCTCCGGCTGACCACGAAGTTCGATCCGGCGCTTCAATTGGCTCTGGCGGTTCGCGAGCTGGGCCAAGTGCTCGTCCTTGCGGGAGCTTCGGCACAAGCCTTATCCGTTCTTCGAGAGGCGATAGGCCGTTGGAGAGAGTTGGTCGAGAAGGCTGGAGGCAAGCCCTGGAAGGAACTGCTGGCCATTCCCGGTCCTGTGGGAGCTGCTACAGAATTAGCTGGCCTCGCCGCCGCTATGAGCGATCTAGCCAATGCTTTGACGGGAACTCGGGGGCACGACGAGGAGGCCCTGGGTCTAGCAGAGGAGTGCTTCCGGATTCAGGAGAAGTGCGGCCACCAGCGCGAAGCCGCTGCCGCGCAAGGCCAATGCGCCCAGATCCTAATGGCCGCGGGCCATTATGACGAGGCCGACACCCTTTACGATCTCATCCTCGCCGCCGCTCGCGCAGCGGGAGACAAGGAATTGGAGGGAACGACACTCCAGAGCCAGGGTGTCCTCGCCTACAAACGCAACCAACTCAAATGCGCGGATCGCCTCTGCCAACAAGCGCTCCGTCTCTTTCAGGAGGCGGGCGACCACCAGGGCGAGATGCAGATCTACAACCTCCTCGGCTTGGTGGAACAAACCGCTGGTCGTCTTGCCGGAGCGCAGGCCTGGATTGAGAAATCGCGTGAGTTGGCCGTCAAGCTAAAGGATCAGCCAGGCCTTGGGGCTGCGGCGCAGAACCTCGGTATCATATGCGAGAAAGAAGGCGAAGCCGCTCGCAAGCGAGGTGACGAGCCCGCTGCCAGGTGTCATTTTGAGGCAGCCCGCCGCTCGATCGAAGAAAGTCTGAGGATTAAGCAAGTCGCTGGCAGCAAACCCCTCGAAGCCGACGCCTTAAGCCAGCTCGCTCAAATCCACCTGCGCCTCGGCGATCTCGGTGCCGCCGAGAGCCACGCCCATGAAGCCCGCCAGATCCGCGAATCCCTCGCGCTCGGTGAAGTCTGGAAGGATTACAACACCCTCTCCCAGATCGCCGAGGCTCGGGGTGATACCGCCGCTGCTGCCGAGTGGACGCGTAAGCGTGACGATCTATCCGCCGAACTGGACCGTCGCGCCGGAGAGGACAGTGGTCCGCCGGAAGGAATGCTCCGTACCCTCCAGGCTCTCACGATCGCCTGCGTTCAGGTCGGCTCCGAGAAAAGCGCTCTCGGTCCTGCGGAGGAGGAGCACCTGGCCCAGATGGAGCAAGGCTCCGAGCCATTTCCTGCTTTCGCTGCGTACCTGCGCGATCTCGCCGCTGGACGCCCCTCGGCGATTCCCGACGGGCTGCCGGCCGAGCTGCGGGAGTGGCTGGAGAGCTTGGCTGCGGCCCAATAGTCGCGCCGTGGAGCGGTAGCGGTTAGCGCGTCGCGATAGCGGCCGTCACGGCCTGACGGTCGCTATTTCCCCGGAATAGCGGCCACCGCGTCGTGATTGCCATAATCGTCTCGAAACAACCGCGATCACGGGCCGATTACGATGATCGCGGTCGGATTCGCCGTAATCGCGGCGTGATCGCCATAATCTCGGCGAAATTACCGTGACTCGTCGGCGACTGCGGTAATCGCGGCTCGATTACGGTAATCACGGCGCAGCTATCACTATCGTGGGCCGATTACGGTTACCGCGCGACACGTTCCTCCGGCCCTCTCTTCGAGAATGGCTCGACGGACGGAGTCGTCCGGATCTTCCGGCTTGGGGAGATTCCAGAGCTCGGCAGGAAGGCCGCTATTGCCTAACCGAACGGCGCCTGCCGCCACCAGCTCATCGAGGTCGGAAGCGCGCAAGGCCGCCATCTCGGTTTCCAGATCTTCGCTCGGATAGTCCACGACGGGGATCCCGTGCCGGTTACATTCCGCGGCGAAGGTGAATCGATCGACCTCGGCCAGCTCCGCTGCGGCTCCCGCAGAAAGCTCTCCAGACCTGAACATGAAGAGGGCTGCGCTGAGCTTGATCCTCTGGCCCAGCTCGGCGGCATCTTGGTTCAGCAGATAGCGATCCGGAACTTGCATTGTGATTTCCACGGGTTCCTCCAGGCTGTCGAACTTTGGCCGATCGGTAGAGCCTCAGCCGGTCGCCGGTTTCACTTGGCGATCCGCGAGCTCGACGAGGGTGCGAAGAGCCCGATTGACGGCCTCCGAATTGGGAAACCGCTCGACCAGATCGGGGTCGAGGACCACGATGTTCGTGCCGACGCGGTAGCGCTGGGCGTACTTACCTCGCACGCCTTGGGAGAAGTCGTACTCGGGGAGCATTTCGGGAGTTTTCGACCCAGCGCTTTTCATTTCTTCGCCCTCCTACCCCTCCACCTCGAACACAACCCCTTGCGCCAACGGCAGCGCTTCGCCCCAGTTGATGGTGCAGGTTTGGCGGCGCATGTAGGCTTTCCAGGAGTCGGAACCGGCTTCGCGGCCTCCTCCGGTTTCTTTTTCTCCTCCGAAGGCTCCGCCGATTTCGGCTCCCGAGGTTCCGATGTTGACGTTGGCGATGCCGCAGTCCGAACCGGTGGCGGCCAAGAAGCGCTCGGCGCTGCGCATGTTGAGGGTGAAGATCGCAGAAGAGAGCCCCTGCGGCACGGCGTTGTGGTCGGCGATCGCCTGGTCGAGGGTGTCGAACTCGAACAGGTAGAGGATCGGCGCGAAGGTCTCGTCGCAGGTGATCGGCATGCGGGCGGTCGCTTCGACCAGTGTCGGCTCGACGTAAAAGCCGGGGCGGTCGAGGCGCTTGCCGCCGGCCAGGACAGTGCCGCCTTCGGTCTTTGCTCGCTCGATCGCGGTCATCATGTTTTCCACCGCGCTCTCGTCGATCAGCGGCCCCATCAGCGTGCCGGGCACCGCCGGATCGTTCGGGCGGATCGAGCCGTAGGCCTTCACCAGGCGCTTCTTCATCTCGGCCGCGATCCCCTTCTGGAGGAACAAACGGCGAGTGGAGGTGCAGCGCTGGCCCGCCGTGCCGACCGCGGCGAACAGGACGGCGCGAAGGGCGAGATCAAGATCCGCGTCGTCCATCACCACGATGCCGTTGTTGCCGCCCAGTTCGAGCAGCGCGCGGCCGAAGCGGTCGGCGAGCACCTTGCCGACCTCGCGCCCCATGCGTACGGAGCCGGTCGCGGAGATGAGACTGACCCGCGGATCGGCGACCAACTTTTGACCCACCCCGGTCCGGCCACCCATCACCAGAGTGAAGATCGCGGGAGCGCCGTTTCGTTCGAGCACCCGGGCCGCGATCTTGGTCACCGCGATCGCGGTGAGCGGCGCCTGGTGCGACGGCTTCCAGATCGTCGAGTCGCCGCAGACGGCCGCGACCATCGCGTTCCAGGCCCAGACCGCGACGGGGAAGTTGAACGCGGTGATCACCCCCACCGGCCCGAGCGGATGCCACTGTTCGTACATCCGGTGCTGCGGCCGTTCGGAGTGCATCGACAGGCCATAGAGCTGGCGCGACAGGCCGACCGAGAAATCGGCCATGTCGATCATCTCCTGCACCTCGCCTTGCCCCTCGGAGAGGATCTTACCCACTTCATAGGTGACTAGAAGGCCCAGCTCTTCCTTGTGCTTCCGGAGTTCGTCGCCGATCTGGCGGACGATCTCGCCGCGCCGCGGCGCGGGCCAGGTCCGCCACTCCTCGAAAGCGCGAACGCTCGCCGCCGCGACCCGCTCATAGTCGGGTTCGGTCGCGAGATGGACCGCGGCGAGCGCCTCGCCGGTCGCCGGATTGAGCGACAGCACGCGCTCGCCATGGGTCTCGAACCAGGTGCCGTCAAAGGCCCCGGGATTGTCGGCGCCGATCTCTAGGCTAGCGAGGACTTCGGCAATGCGATGGGAAGTGGTATCGGTCATGGGAACGAGTCTCCTGAGAGAAGAAGGGGAAAGCGAAGTCTGGGGATGCGGCCGGAGAGGCCCGCGAGGGGGAAGGATATCGCAGGGGGCTTCGACTACGCTGCTCGGGGTTGCTTCTCCAGGCTCTCCAAGTAGGCGTGGTCCTTCTCCCAATCAGGGTGCCCGATTTCCTGTTCGATGGCTACCGCTTGGCGGAAGAGAGCGATCGCTCGATCGAGATCGCCGCGCTGTTCGAAGCCGCGCCCGAGATTCCAGGAAGTTACCGCTTCCCCTCTCTGATGTCCGATCTCGCGGTAGAGGGCAAGGCTTCTTTCGAGGGACTTGAGTGCTTCGCTGTGCCGTCCGCTCTCATCAAGCGCTAAAGATATAGTGTTCAGGGCTTGAGCTTCGCGAGCGATGTCTCGGTTCTCGCGCCAATACGCTAGGCTTTTCTCTGCCATCGCAATGGCATCTTTCTGGCGGCCCCGCTTGAGATAGTGAGCGGCTATGTTGTTGAGGACAATTGCTTCGTGAAATTGGTTCCCCATCTCGCGGCTAATGGCGAGGCCCTGCTCGAGAGCTGCGAGGGCGCCATCGAAATTGCCTTGGGCGTCGTAGATCTGAGAGATGTTGTTCAATGCTATCGCTTCGGCGGAGCGGTCTCTAAGGTCGCGCACAGAGGTTAGGACTGCTTCGAGGATGTGAAGGGCAGCGTCATATTGCCCCCAAGTCTTGTAGACAAGTGAAATGTTGCTCAGGGCCAGCGCTTCGTTGGCACGATCCCCTAACTCCCGGAAGGCAACGAGGCTTTGCTCAAGGTGTGGCATGGCTTCGGCGTTTCGATCTGATAACCGAAGCGAATACCCTACCTGCAATTCCAAGAAGCTCTTCCGCGCCAAAGGTAGATCTGCTCCTTGGGCGAGTCCCTCGAGAGCGACCTCGACAGCCAATGGCGCCGCGTTCCGCTCAGCCAACCAGCAGGACAGATCAAGAAGTGTCGCAGCCCGTTCCGCGGGCTCCTGAGTTCGCGCGACAAGTGCACGCACCCGCCGAATCTGTTCGTCAATCTTTCCCTTGTCGAGCGCCGCGAGCAGCATCTTGGCTGACCGCTCATCAAGTTCGCGCCACAGTACCTCACCCCGGATAGTGACCGGTGCGTTGAGCCACCACGTGTGCTGGCGAAAATCCCACAGATCGCCGGCCACGCGGGTGAACAGCTCCGCTTCGGAGGAAGGGAGCAGGAGAACGATTCGAAGTTTCTGGCGCGCGATCCGATCACGGTTGAGATTAAGGTAGGCGAGAAACGCAGGATCGTAGCCGATACCATCCGGGCTCAGGGGCAGATCGAAAAGCAGCGCAATGCACCCATCCCCGCCAGCGGCGATCGCTCCGTAGAGCTTTCCCGCGGCATGCTCCGGTCGGTGGCGTGGATCGAGGGTCTGGTTGCCGAGCCCAGCTTCGCGGAGGAGCTGCCGCAGTGACGCGAGCAGAGCGAGCTTCTGCTTTTCGTGACCGTAAAAGACGAGCAGGAAGAGCGGAGTTCGCTGCTCTATCGAGCGTCGGCAGCTCGCGGCGATCTCCCGCGCGACCGTCTCGACTTCGGTCGATTCGAGAGACGCCGCGGCTTCGAGGGTATCAGGCGCCATCCTCGAGCTCCCGGACGTAGCGCTTGAGCACCGAACGCAGATCAAGCCAGAGGTCGCCATTCTCGTATTCGACGACGGCCCGCGATTGCAGGTAGGGCTCGACACCCGGCACCCAGCCTTCGCGGCGGGCGAGCACCGCCTTGAGAATGGCCACCGCCTCACCGCGGATCATCGGCTGGTATTCCTTCTTGACCTGATTGAACACCTTCTCGGCGTCCTCGGCCTCGATTCGTACGCCACCGCGCAGCTCGACGAAGTACGCCGCATCGCGCACCGAGCGGGCGGTCTCGCGGAACAGGCCGCCGCCGATCCGCAAAAGAGCATCCAGCGCCTCCGGTGTGATCAGCGCGCCAGGATCGGCCAGCCGGGCGTCGACGAACCGGCGCATCAGCTGGTAGCCGGGTGACCCGTGATCGAGCGGCGGACGGTCATTCGCCTTCTCTTCGATGCCGTAGATCCGGGCCGCCGAGAAGGCGTAGATCCGTTCGTTCGGAACCCGGCTCCCGGGCAGGGCCCGAAAGTAGATCGGCAGAGTGTAGACGATTGAGAAACGGGGCTGGACCAGCACGTCGTAGCTCTCCTCGAAGAGCCGCTTGTGCATCTCCTTGTGCGCGTCCGATTCCCCTTTCTCCAGATCGTCGACGACGACAAGGATGCTCTTGCCGATCAGGTTCTTCAGATCGAGGGCGATCCGGTTCAAGATCTGAACCAGCTCCTGCACCCGCGGCTCCAAGATCTGCTTTTTCTCTGTCGTCCACTCACGGCGCGTAGAGAGCGTCGCCTTGAACCACGCGATCCACGCATTGCCCTGAGCGCCCGCTTCCGCCTCTGCTGCTTCCGAGTGGTAGAGGGTTTTGACGGTTTCGCGTCCCCAGGTTTCAAGTTCCTTCGCGAGATCGGCATCCAGGCCGAGCGGCTTGCCGAACCGGGTCAAGGCGAGACCGATCTCAACCAACAGCGCGTCGTGGGTCAGATGGACCGTTTCGCCGAAATCGGTCCCGGTCAAAAAGATCGGAAAGAAGCGCTCGAGGACGACCGGTTGTTTGACCAACCGTTTCAGCTCGGTCGTCTTGCCGCTCCCGCGGTGGCCGCAAAGGAACGCGTGAAGGTGGGCCGGGCACCGCCGCAAATCGAACGATAGCTTCTGCAGGTCATGGTCGGTGCGCGGGATGTAGAACTGTCCCTCGGGATCGATCTCGAGGGTCGGATCGAACAGGGTGAAGATCTCCTCCAGTGAGCTTGCGGGAGAGAGCGAACCGTCGTTGGGTGTGTCGTCGTTGGGTCTCATGGTGGCAAGTGCATTGTACACAAGGAGTTGATCGCCTTCACGGCACTTCCTGTCCCTAGAGCCCAATCCTATTCCGGCGGCGGACCCGCCACCGTCCCGCCCGCCGAGCCCAAGCGCAGCCGTTCCGTCCGCCGGACAAAGTAGTAAATGACCGCGCCGAGCAGGTGGCCAAAGAGGATGACCAGCACCCAGATCAGCTTGTCGTTCGAGCCAGGAGGCTCGTTCTGCAGGCAGTCGACGAGCATCCAGATCCAGAATGCGGTGCCGCCCAGGACGAGAGGGACGAAGATGGTCACGCAGGCAAGCTCTGGCAATCCGATGCTGGGCATAACGTCCTCCCACGGAAACTCCGTATTCTGTCAGAACCGCGGCGGGGTGCTCGAACCTTTTTGCCTCGCCAAAAGATGGGACACCCTTTCCGCCGGTTCGTTTGAGTAGACTCATAGCCAATCATGTCGGAAGACCCTCCCATCTCGGGGGAGCCCGCGTTCGAGGCGGAAGCGGGGGAGACCGTCTACCTGGGGCCGAGCGGAACGGCGGTCAAGGGGGAGCCTCCGCTCGCGACCCAGCCGGCTGATGCCGGCAGTCCTTCCGGGGCGACGGACGAGCTGGGCCGCGGGAGCGTCGTCGATCGGTTCGTGATTCTCGATGTGGCGGGCCGCGGCGGTATGGGGGTCGTCTACGCCGCGTACGATCCGGAGCTCGACCGCAAGATCGCCTTGAAGCTGGTGCGGCCGAATCGGCCGGGGGCGGGCGAGGGGCAGCTATTGCGCGAGGCGCAGGCGATCGCGCGGCTGTCGCATCCGAACGTGGTCGCTGTCTATGACGTCGGCACCCATCGCGATCAAGTGTTTCTCGCCATGGAGCTGGTCGAGGGTAAGAACCTCGGCCCCTGGCTCGGGGCGGCTCCGCGGTCGGTGCGCGAGATCTTGGACGTCTTTGTCGCGGCGGGGCGTGGCCTCGCGGCGGCGCATGCGGCGGGGGTCGTCCATCGCGATTTCAAGCCCGACAACGTGCTGATCGGCCACGACGGCCGAGTGCGGGTGGCCGACTTCGGGGTCGCCCGCCGGTCTGAGGCGCCGGGCGAGGAGGCGCCGGATCGGCCCGATCTGCCGGCGGAGGCGCGCGCGGCCCGCTCCACCAGCTCGGCTCGTTTTACGGTGGCGGTTCCCGAGATGACCCGATTCGGAGTCGCCGTCGGCACCGTCCCCTACATGGCGCCCGAGCAGCTGCGGCGGGGTGTAGCTGATGCGAAGAGCGACCAGTTCGCGTTCTGCATCGCGCTGTTCGAAGCGCTCTATGGCGAGCGACCGTTCGCCGGTAAGGGCGCGCTCGATCTGGCGCTCGCGATGGAGTCGGGCGAGCTGCGCACTCCCAATCCCGCCGCCCGGCGGGTCCCCTCTTGGGTTCGGGCGGTCCTCGCGCGCGGCTTGGCGTTCGATCCCGCGGCGCGTTTCGCTTCGATGGACGAATTGCTCGCCGCCTTGGAACACGATCCGGCCGCGGCGGCCAAAAGAAAGTGGGGTCTCGCCGCCGCGCTCGCGGTGTTGGTGGTCGCAGGGTTCGGTTTGCGCGAACTGGCCATTCGCCGCGCCCGCGTCTGCGCCGGGGGGGACGAGAGGATCGCCGGTCTGTGGAGCCCCGAGCGGAAAGCCGCCATCCACACTGCGTTTCGCGCCACCGGCCTGCCGTTTGCCGAGGGGTCGTGGCTCGGTGTGGAGCGCGCGTTCGACTCCTACGCCCGCGGTTGGTCCGGCATGCATCGCGAAGCCTGCGAGGCGACCCGCGTGCGCGGCGAGCAGTCGGAGGCCTTACTCGATCGGCGGATGTTCTGCCTCGACCAGCGCCTGCGCGATCTGGGCGCGCTCGCCGATCTGTTCACCCGAGCGGACGGCGCGGTGGTTGAAAAAGCGGTCGCCGCGGCGTCCGACCTGCCGACGCTCGCCTCGTGCGCGGATCTATCGGCGCTCACCGCGCGGGTGCCGCCGCCTTCCGACCCCAAAGTGCGGGAGGCCGTGCGCAAAGTGGGCCAGGAGGTTGCTTCGGCGCGGGCGAGTGCGGCGGCCGGGCGCTATGCGGCGGGGCTCGAACCGGCGCGCCGCGCGGTCGCTGCCGCTAAGAAAATCGCCTACCCGCCGCTCCAGGCGGAGGCGCTGGTGGTCCGCGGCGGGCTCGAAGAGCGGACCGAAGATTTCGCCGCGGCCCGCGAGACCCTTCAGGCCGCTTGGTGGACGGCGGAATCGGGGGCCGATGACGAGCAGAAGGCGCGGGCGGCCTCGGCGCTGATGCGGCTGGAGCGGCTTGAAAGCCAGTTCGGTACGGCCGAACAGTGGAGCCGATTCGCAGCGGCGACGCTCGATCGCCTGGGTAGCGAGCCCGCCTTGCGGGCGCGCTACCTGCTGGAGCTCGGCTTGCTCCGTTCGGGCGAAGGCAAGTACGCGGAGGCGCTGGTGCCGTTGCGTGAAGCGGTCGCCTTGCGTCGGGCGGCACGTCCGAAAGGGGGGGCTTCGGGCCGCGCCGAGTTGGTCGAGCCGCTCGGCAGTCTCGGCATGGTGCTCCACCGGAACGGCGACTACGAGGCCGCGCGGAAAGCCTACGAAGAGGCACTCAGCCTGGGTCGCCGCGAGCTCGGGGCGGAACATCCGGAGGTCGCCTCAATGCTCCAACGGGTGGGCAACCTTCTGTTCGACCAGGGGCGCTTCGAAGAGTCGTCCACCTACAGCCGACAGGCGCTCGCGATCCGCGAGAAGGTGCTGGGGCCGGAGCATCATCAGGTCGGCTCGTCGCTCACCAGCCTGGGCAACGCCCTTTCCGAGCTCGGTCGCCCGGCCGAGGCGCTCGCCTGCTACGAACGGGCGCTCGTCCTCCAAAGACGAGCCTTCGGAGAGAACTCCCCCGCGGTCGGAGTGACCCTCAACAACATCGGCAACGTCTATCTGAACCAGCGCCGCTTCGATCGCGCGGAACAGCAGTTCCGCCAAGTCTACGAAATCCGCGCGAAGACCCTAGGCCCGACCCATCCGAGCACGGCGCTCGCCCTCCACAACCGCGGAGTTGTGCTCGACAAATGGGGCCGTTCGGGTGAGGCGCTGCCGCTGTTCCAAAAATCGCTCGGCATCTCTGAGGGCGCCCTTGGGCCAGAGCACCCAACCGTCGTCGAGACCCTCCTCGCGATCGCCGACGCGGAGACCCACACCGGCCATCCGGAACGAGCCCTCCCGCCGCTCGAACGCGCGCTCCGAACCGTAGAGAGCGCCGGCCTCGCCGCCGACCTCGGAGGGCGAACCCGCTTCGCCCTCGCTGCGGCCCTCCGCGACACCAAACGCGACCCCGGCCGCGCCAAGGCCCTCGCCGAACGGGCGATCGCCGATTTCGCCTCTCTCGGCAAAGATGGCGACTCGGCGCGGAAGGAAGTGGAGGCGTGGCTCGCGGGACGGCGAAAGGGTTCGGAATGATCCTTCGAGCCTTCAACGCCCGCCCTGCTAGACTCCGGTTCCATCGAAACGTAACGAACACACCGGTTGCGGCGACGCGGGTGCATTCTTCGAAGGAGCGCGGGTTTTGCTTCCCACCACGGATATAGCCTCGGAGATCGAGCGGGCGATTCTGGATCAGGGGTCGCTCACGAAGGGGGAGATCGTCGAGACGTGGGGGCTCGATGAGGGGGGATATCGCGAGCTGCAGGGGTTTCTTGCGCGCCATTCGGAGATCGAGTCGGGGGCTCCGGGGACGGGGGGCTTTGCCGCGCGGCAGCGGCGGGGGCGGATTCCGGAGGAGAGCGAGGCTCCGGCCGCTTTGCTGCGCGAGGGGTGGGAGCTGCTGGCGGTCGAGCGGTTGGTGGCGCTGCTCCAACACGCGGCGATTGAAAAGCTGCTCGAAGATCTGCTCTACACGATCCGCCAAGTGCGCAAAGAGATGGAGGGTTCCGATCGGCGCGGCACCAAGCGGGAGCTGGCGACCGCGCTCGTATTGCGCCACGGGATCGACCTGCTCGCCTCGCCTCTTGTGCGCGAGGCGGTCGCGCGTGCCGCGGGGGTCGATTTTCCGCGCCGTTGGCATCCGGGCAAAGCCACCGCCAGCGAGTTCGTGCTCCTCCTGGGTTTTCCGCCCGAGCTGGCGGGGATTCCGGCGCCCGAGTCGTTGCCCGATGTGGAGGTGCTCGAAGGGCGCTTCCGGCTCGAACCCCTGGCGCCGTTCCAGCGCGAAGTCCAGCGCGGCATCCTCGAAACGCTGCAAGAACCGCTCGGGCGCCGTTGCCTGGTGACCCTTCCCACCGGAGCGGGCAAGACCCGGGTGGCGGTCGAGAGCATCGCCTGCTGGCTGCCCGATCAGTACGACCGCGAGAAGGAACGGGCACGGCAGGGCGCCGTCCTCTGGCTTGCCCACACCGAGGAGCTGTGCGAACAGGCTTGTGCCTGTTTCAAGCAGGTCTGGGAGGCGTCCGAAAACGTCTGCCCGATGACCTTGATTCGCTTCTGGGGCGATCACCTCAAAGATCTGATCGCCCACCAGAGCACGCTGCTCCAAGTGTTCGCGCGGCCGAATGTAGTGGTGACCACGCCGCAGCGGTTAATGAACCTGCTCGAAGGTCGCGCGCAGGGAGCCGCGCATTTGCTCGGAGAGCTGGTCCCTGCGCTCGGCCTGATCGTGATCGACGAGGCGCACCGAGCGGCGGCCCCTTCCTATCGCCGGATCTTGAGCGACCTGGCGGCCGAACGAAAGGTTTCGGTGATCGGTCTCACCGCGACCCCGTTTCGCATGGAGTATTTGGGCGACGACCCGGAGGAGGGGACGCGCGAGCTGCGCGCAGTGTTCGATCGCCTGATCGAGCCACGTGACAAACTGGGCGACGATCCACACCAACGTCTTCAGGAGATGGGCGTCCTCGCGCGGCCGGAGTTCGAGACGGTCCATACCCCCACCACCATCCGCCTCCCCGACCCTCCGACCTCAAACCTGCTCACCGAAGAGCAGCTCGACCGCCTCGACCGGGTGCTTGCGATCCGCACCGACAACACGGCGCGCCGGCTCGCGATTCTGGAGCGGCTTTTGCCCCTCGCCCGCGACCCGGGCCACTCGATTCTCTATTTCGGGCCGAGTGTCCGCGACGCCGAATGCATGGCGTTTCTGCTGCGCCAGCAGGGGGTTCCCGCCGCGGTCATCTCAGGAGTCACCCGCGACGTCACGCGGCGCCAGGTGGTCGCGGAATTCAAACAGGGCGGAATTCGAGTCCTGTGCAATTGCGAGGTTCTGACCACGGGGTTCGACGCTCCGCGGGTGACCCACGTGGTGATGGCGCGGCCGACGGTCTCTCGCGTGCTTTACGAACAGATCGTCGGCCGGGGTTTACGCGGGCCGAAGTTTGGCGGTACGGCGACCTGCGCGATCCTCGATTGCGAAGACAACTTCCGCGGCGACCGTCCGCAGCTCGGCTACGAGGCGTTCCGCAAAGTTTGGTTGGAGCGGCGACGCCGGAGCGCGTAGGAGTCGGTCTCTGAGCGAAGTCGAAGGGCGCCGGGCTAGGCTAGACCCAAAACAAGCGCGTTACAAGCAGTTCGGAGCGCGAGGGCGCCGGCCGGGGCTCGAAATTCAAAATGGCCGCTTTATTTACCGCCGCGCCGAGGTTCGGTCGTGTTCTCCATGGCTTGGCGACCCCACTTTTCTATCGAA
>JANNIH010000018.1:0-90906 GCA_031404815.1 Holophagales bacterium
CCCGGCCCCTCTCCCACAGGGAGAGGGGAGAAAAACAAAGATGTTTCTGCCGTTCCCCCCTCTCCCTTTGGGAGAGGGGCCGGGGGTGAGGGCTGAGAAGGCAAGCCGCCGCCGACGTCGACGGGATCTTCTAAAACAGCCGCCGCGGCGAGGTCCGCCGCATCTGCCAGGCTCACCGCGAAACGCACATTGCCGAGCCGCCGGAGCGGCGGATTCTTCCCCAAGAAGTTGACCACCACCGGCTTGCCCACCGCCCGCGCCGCCGCGAGCAGCTTGGTGGCGACCGCGGGCGCCGGGGGTTTCGCAAGGAGCATGAGAACCTCCGTCTCCGGATCGCGAGCGAGCAGATCGAGCCCTTGAAGTGCGGAGATACCGCCGACCTCGACGCTCAGATCACGCCCCCCGAGCCCGATCGCCTGCGACACGCCGGAGCCGAGCGCATGGAGCCGGCTCGCAACCGCCTGGAGCCCTGTGCCGGAAGCGGCGACGATTCCCACCGCCCCCTTCCGCACCCGGTTCGCGAACCCGAGCCCGGCGCCGCCGAGGATCGCGGTGCCGCAGTCGGGGCCTAGCACGAACAGGCCGAGGCAGCGCGCCTTGGCCTTGAGCGCCACCTCGTCGCCGAGCGCCACGTTGTCCGAATAGAGGAAGACGTTCCGCCCACGGTCGAGCGCCTCGTGGGCGACCTCCGCCGCGTAACGCCCGGGCACCGAGATCTGCACCCAGCGCGCCTCGGGGAGAGCCCGCAACGCGCCGTCCAGGCTGCGCGGCCGGTAGCCCGATTCGCCCCCGCCACCCGCCCGGACCGCGAGCAACGCGTCGATTTGCGCGAGCGCTTCGGCCGCCGCCTCGTCCGTCTCCGCGCGCACCGCGATCAGCAGATCGCCCGGCCCGGCCCGGCCGCCTCCGCCCCCTCGCCCAGCAACCCGCTCGCGCCCAGGATCTCCCGATTCGCCTGCGTCGCCATCACCACTCCGGCATCGAAAACGCCGGACAGGGCAGAGAGCGCCTGCTGCAGGCGCATCAAGACGACCGAGTCGTGGTACGAGCCGGCGCGGACGGAGGTACGGAGGATCGGGGGCATGGCCTGCGTGGAGATTACTACGGGCGGCCGAACTCCGCTTCGCCAAAGCTCGTCCGGTTAGCCTCCCCCGCTCCGCCCCAGGGGCGTCGCCGCTCGGAATCCCCAGCGCCTTCAGGTAACGATGAAAGGTCGTCTTGGAGAGCCCGAGACCTTCGCGCGCGCGGCGTACGTTGCCGCCGCAGCTCAGGAGCCGCGAGAGGATGAGCTCGCGTTCAAACTCCCCGACCGCGGACGAGAAGGTCCGTTCCGTCCCGAGCACCGAGCCGGCCCGTGGGTTCGGCTCCGCCGTCGCGACTTCGGGTTTACATGCTTCGATCAGCGTCGGATCGATTCGCGCTCCCGGGGCAGCGTGCGCCACCAGCAGCGCGCAGGTCCGCGCCAGCTCGCGCACGTTGCCCGGCCATGGATACGCGACCAGTGCGTGAAAGGCCTCCTGAGTGAAGCCCAGGGTTGGCTTTCGCCTCTTGCGCTCTTCGCGCCGAGGCCACGTGCCACCTCGGAAAACGAAGCGCGCAATGCCGCCGTCTCATCGCGATCGTCCGCGAGCACCGCGAGCAGCTCGCTCATCGCGCTTAAGAGGTGAGCCGGGGCGCGAGCGGGAAAGCTGTGGGCTGCGGCGATCATGCCCCAATTGTGACACCTAACTTTGCGTGAAGTTTAGTCCCCAACACAGCGTTCCAAAAATGGACCGGTCAAGGTTCGCAGCGGTTCCGAAAGTGGACCCTGCAGCCTGCCGACCTGACGTAAGCATCTGAAAACAATCATCCTGCATTCTTCTTTTGTCCAGGCACCCGGATTGCCCTACACCTTCGTCGTCCGGGAGCCCACTCCCCCCGGCGAAAGGAGAACCGATGTCGAGATTCAAATTTGGCAGCTGGATCGCCCTCTCGGCAGTGCTCACTGCAGCTTGGCCGCACGCAGCTGGTGCCGCCCGGACGACACCCCTATCTGCATGCAGCTCTAGCTGCACGAAAAGCGCACCCTGTGAGCTCACCTTCTCCACCACCAATGCTGCGATCTCGGAGGCGACGCTCTCCAATCTGCGGGTGAAAGCCACTTTCACCTTCACCGGCTCCGGTACCGCGGAGACCAAGACGGTGGCCGCCTTCTACTTCGACCGGGCCGCTCATGGCACCGGCCAGGCAACGTTTAAGGCCCGCTTTACTCCGACCCAAGTGGGGAGCTACCACTACGAAACCGCCGCCGCACAAGCCGGGCTCAATGGCAACATCGGCGACATCAACTGCACGGCGGCCTTGCCTTTGCCCGGAGGAAGTGGAACCGTTCCCAACCGCGGCTTTGTCCGGCGCGACCCGGTCAACAGGTACAGCTATATTTGGGATCAGTAGTGTCCGGTTAGAAGTCGAATAGAATCAGTTGGTTAGAGTCAGGCGGCAGTTCGGATTGGGAACGATCGGGCCGCAAGGCGCATGAAACCTGGGTTTTCTCGAAAACCGAGACCGACAAGATCTGTAGACATGTGTAGAGCGAAGCCTCGAGATGAAGCTCCTTCTTGACGATTGCAATCAGCACGTAGGTCGCCACGGCGCACCAGATCTGCGTCTTGACCGCGTTCTCGCTGGTGCCCAGAAAGCGCTTGATCCGCAGGTGCTGCTTGATCCATTTGAAAAACAGTTCCACCTGCCAGCGGCTCTTGTACAGCGCGGCGATCGTCAGAGCAGGCAACGCGGTGTTGTTGGTCAGAAACACCAGCGTCTTGCCCGACTCGGGATCCTTGAAACGAATGCGCCGCAGGTGCTCCGGGTAGTTCTTGGCCGAGTAAAAGCCGTTGAGCATGACGCGCTGATCGCAGATCACGCCGAGGGTACGATCGGCGGGAAACGAGTACACCCGCCGGGCATTCATGCCCGCCTTGGCGCGGGTGACAAAGAAGGCGCCGACTTGATGAAGAGCGTACAAGCGCTCGAAGTCTACGTAGCCCCGATCCATCACGGAGTAAGCTCCTGCCACTGCAGGCAGGATGTCCAGCACGTTCACGTCGTGCAGCTTGCCGTCGCTGATGTAAATGAACGCCGGGATCGCGCCTCGCAGGTCCAGCAGAGTGTGCAACTTGATCGCAGCCTTGGTGGAACGGAACGGCGCCCACTCGAACAAGCTCAGGCAGAGGTCGATGGTGGTGGAGTCCAGCGCATAGACACTCGCCTCGAGCTCCAATACCGAAGGCTCTCGGGCGTACAGCGCCCTGGCGCGGGCGATCATCTGCTGAGCCAGTGCATGGTAGATGTGCCAGTCGCGCCCATTCAGCGCATCGGCCAGTGTCGAGCGAGCCGGCGGCGATCTGACCCCCATGTGAAACAGCTTGGCCTGGTTCGCAGCCAGACAGGCCTCAATGTCTCGCAGCGATTCGCGCCAAGTGAGCTGGGAGAACGCCATGATGCGAAACAATTCGGCGCAACTCAGCGTGCGCACACCCGCATCGCCCTTGTAGCGCTCGATGATGCGCCCGAAAGATTTCCATTGCACGAACTCCATGACCTGCGCGAACAGCGTCTTGCCTGCATTCATGCGTCACCTCGGGTCGATGAAACCCCCGAGCATCGCAAACAAGCCCGTCGAAATTCAAATCGTGGACACCCGTGAATCGCCCGAAGCTATTGTCACCATTAGATTTGTGGCCAGCCGGGATCAAATCCACCGGACACTACTGATTTGGGATGACTTCTGACCATCCATCCCTTTGCGATGGACAGCATGGGCAAGTGCTTCGGGTTCTTCGGCAGCACCTGGCCGAGCCACGGCTCTTTACAATACGGGAGAGGCCAGAAAACCAGCCGGGCGGGCTATGAAAGCATCGCTTGCAACCGCAGGACTTCCGACGCCGGCTCGTGCCCTGGCGGCACAACCAATCGGGCGATCCCGTTCGCGAACGACGAATACGGTTATGTCGCGAATGTGAACCAGATCCAACATCGCAACCTGATCTGGGGGATCGTCACTGGCGGCGGCTTTGGCTCCGCCGGGGACTCACGGGTTTCCTCGACGGGATGCCCGGCCGGATATTCCTCCCCCTGCGGCGAGGTGTACAAGTCGTCGATCTGGGCGAACGCCGGTCACTACGACGACATCGCCAATCTGGCCACTTTTCTCTCGGACAAGTCTGTCCCCTACTGGTCGATGCTGCCTCAGGATGTTTGCCCTGAAACCGATGGCATCCACACCCTGGGCAACGCCCCGTCGCGGCAATACCTGATCTATTTTGACCAGGAAAGCATCCCCTCCTCCCCTGGGGCACAGGTACCGGCGGGCAATTACTCCGCGGCCTGGCGCAACCTTCGCATCAAAGAAAACTTGGCCAAACCCTGCGAAAACTATCCGACGGGCCAGATCACAGCACCGCCGCCCGGGGCAACGGCCTGTGCGGCGGCCCCTTGCGATTGGGTGGTCTATCTCACAGGATGCTGACAGGCGAAGGGCAGAGATGACGAACAGGGCAGAGGTTCGGTGGAGGGCGGCAGGGCAGGTGCGGGTAGAATCGTCTGAAACTTGCACTCCAGACAAAGGAGGAGTCCGCCATGCGCCGGCTGCCCCATTTCGCTCTGCTCTTCGTCGCCTTCTCGTTCGCCGTCGGCTGCTCGTCTTTGCCGCCGGTCCACAACGCCAGCAACGCCCTCGAGTTTCTTTATCCGGAAGGCAACGCCGAGGCGACCGATCCCAAGGATGTGACCTTGAACCTCCCCCTGCGGGTCGGGATCGCCTTCGCGCCCGGAACCTCGGTCAATTCCGACCCGATCCCCGAGGCCAAGAAGCAGGCGCTTTTGGAGCGGATCGCCGCCGCCTTCCGTGCCCACGACGGGGTGGGCCGGATCGAGGTGGTCCCTTCGATCTATTTGAAGCCGCGCGGCAGCTTCGAGAACCTGCGCCAGATCGCCTCCTCCCTCGGGCTCGACCTGATGGTGCTCGTCTCGTACGACCAGGCGCAGTTCACCGAATCGACCCGCGCCTCGTGGACCTATCTCACCGTGATCGGGCCGCTCTTCATCCAGGGGGAGAAGAACGATACGCGCACGGTGATGGACGCCGTGATCTACGACATCCCTTCGCACGCGCTGCTCTTCCGCGCCGCCGGGGAGAGCACAGTCAAGGGGAGTTCCAGCCCGCTCAATGAGGAGCGCAAGCGCCGCCTGTTCGCCGAGCAGGGGTTCGACCGGGCGACCCAACCGCTGGTCGCGAATCTGGAGGCCGCCCTCGACGCCTTCGAGAAGCAGACGAAGCAGGGGACGGTGCGCGGCGCGGGAACGCCCGCCATCGCCCTCTACAGCGCGAAGGGGGAGCGGCTGAATCCGGTGTCTGGAGGGACTGGAGGGACTGGAGGAACTGGAGAGACCGGCGGCGGAGGGGGTGGTGCGCTCGGCGGGTTCGAGCTTGCGGCGGCCCTCGCTTTGGGGCTCGCGGGCCTCGCCAGAGCGAAGCACACTCGTGCGCCCCGATAAGTGCGACGCCTCCCCTGGCTGTCCGCCGCGCTGGCGCTCGCGGGGACCCTCGCCGCCTTTTTTCCCGGGTGCCCAGAGGCTCTCCAGTACGACCGCTTGAAAGTCGCCTCCGGCGCGGTCTGGCTCTTGGCGACCGGCCAAATCGTGCATTGGAGCCTGCGCATGGCCGCCTTTGATCTAGGCGCGATCGTGCTGCTCGGCGGCCTGCTCGAAATCCGTGGAGCGCGTCGGCTCGCGGCTTTCGCGCTCACGGCGGGCGCCCTCGCGACCGCCGTTGCGATCCAGCTCCTGCCGCCCCACCTCGCGCTCTATCGCGGTGCCTCCGGCCTCGCCTCTGCCCTGTACGTCGCCCTGGCGATCGAGCTCGCCCGCACGGAGGCAGGCTGGCGCCGCGGCGTGGCTGTCGCCGCGATCACCGGCTTCGTCCTCAAAGTCGCCTGGGAGGGCAAGACCGGTCAACCGATCGCGGCGGGTGCCCTCCCGCCGGGAGTCGTCGTCGCCTCAGCCGTCCACGCCGCCGCCGGTCTGGCCGGTGCGCTGGTCGCTCTCTGGGAGCGCTCCGCTTCAGGGGGCGGCTTACTTCATCGCTCGGCCTGACCGAGAGGATAGGACGGGCCTTCAGCCCTCAGGTGAATCGAGGAGATCGAACCGGAACCTAGGGCGTTGCCCTAGGCTTCTATTAGGCGGGCCTTCGGCCCTCGAAAGTAGAGGCTGCAACGTTCCGGTGGGTCGGGACCCCACGGTGGACATCGACATCCGGATCAAGCCGGAGTCCGATCGCGCACCGGCGAGGGGCGCGCAGACCCTCAAGCCCTGCCTCCGCTCAGCGCACCCCCGCCAGCCCAACGATCCCTTCGGCCACCCGGCGCGAGTTCATGATGAAGGTGTGCAGCGCGGGGACCTCGATCACCTCGTCGTCCGGGTGCGCCTTCGTCTCCTCGACCGCGAGAATGCCGTCGTTCGGCTCGCCTTCGAACGGCAGCCAGGCGGCGCGCGGCCCGGCCGTACCGGCGAAGACTCGGGTCGGGACTTGCGGGTACGGCAGATCGGCGAAGAACGCGGGATCGGCGAGCAGCTGCCCCATCTCGCCATTCAACGGAACCTCAACCGGCGTCGCGATTCCGAGTCAACCGGCTTCGCCAGTAGCGTGGGCGTCTCTTCTGGTGGGCGACCGCGACCACTTCGACGCCTGTCTCCACCTCGTGGTAGATGACATCGTAGGGGAACCTGGGCAGGACGTAGCGGCGAGTACCCGCCTCGAAGAGCGGCGGGAGACGCGGAGAACTCGCGATTAGCGCAAGTGCGCCGTCGACTTCGGCATCGAAAGCCTCTGCGGCTTGGACACTCCGCTCGAGGTACCACTCGAAGGCGTCATCGATTTCGAGGAGTGCTTCCGGAACGAAGTCAACTTTGGCGTCGCTCACTCAACCTCGCCCGAAATCGGCCACGGATGACCTCCCAGGGGGTGGTCTCTACACCTGCCCGAGCAGCGACCCGCGCAGCAACCTCCTGTCGCCAAGCCGTCTCGACATCGCTTTCGGGCTCAGCCTCCAGGCTATGAAGCAGTGCACCGGCGATTTCCGCCCGCTCCTGCTCGGCGAAGGTGAGTGCCTCCTGCAAGACGCTTTGCGCTTCCTGTCTCATGCCTGCGGACTCTACCAAATCTTCGGCTGCCCGTATGGCTCGGCCGTGGCCCGGCGGATTGAGAACGCGCGGGCCGACGAGATCCGGGACGGTTCCCGTGATCGCTCGTACAATGGGGCGTGTTCAAACCCCACGGCGGTCCACGCGGTTCCTGGCAGATCCTCGCTGTGACCGGTGTCGGCTTCGCGAGCGGGCCGCGCCCTGCTATCGCCGCGCCGCCGAGGAGGGGGATGCCGACGGGCAGTTCACGCTGGCGCTCTGGCGTCACCTGGGAGACGGCGTTGCAATCCAGCGTGCTCTTACCCGGGCTGACTGTAAGGCCCGGCTCACCTCAACGCTTCACCAAACGGAATGCGAACTCGCGCCCCAGCCCCTGCGCGTAAGCGAGGGTGATCCAGAGCAGCGCCAACGATTCGAGGCGCGCAGACGCGGCGAGAGGCCCGGCATCCACCGCGTCAAATCCGAGATCGGTAGCCAACCCGTGAGCGACCCGTTTCGCCGCCGCGTCATCACCGGCATAGAGCATCGCCGCGGCGCCCTCGCCATAGGCGGGGTTAGACATGTTGTTGGCACCGGTCGAGTTGAAGATCTTGACCACTTGAGCGCCCGGCGCCCAAGCCGCCACCTGCTGGCCACCGCTCCCCGCCGGAGGAACGATCAGCCCCGCAAAGTTGGGCAGAAGCGGGTTCGTCGCGTCGAGCACGATCTTGCCCGAAAGATCCCCCGCACCCGAGAGCGCCGCCTCGGTCGCCTCCCAAGGCAAAGCGAGCACCACCACGTCCGCGATCGCCACCCCCTGGGAAGCTGACCCCGACTGCGCCCCCGTCTCCGCAACCAACGCCAACAGCCGCGCATCCGACTTCTCCGACCCGCCCCGGACGACGAAAAAACCGAATGCCCCGCCTTCGCCCAGCCCCCAGCCTCCGCCCCTGGCCGGCCCTCCCCGGGCCTACTCTCCGAACTCCCCGCGGGCCACCTCCGCCGCCTTCCCCTCCCCGGTGCCCCTCGCAAAGGTAGCTGTCGCCTTAGCTCGTAAAGGTGGGTGTCGCTTGACACGACCCTCACCGACCGCAGACTGGTAGCTCCTCGACTGGCCGGCATGTTCCACTATTGGTAATAGTGGTTGCGAACCGCAGCCTGCCACTTCTGAAAGACTGCGGTCAGTGCTTTTCTCACTGAGGAAGGATCTTTCGGATGGGGCATCCTATGCACAAACACATCCGAGACTCCCTTGTCGAATACTCCGCCCTCGATTCCATCCTCCTTGAAGACGAGCAAGGGGAGGCTGAACGAGAACAGAATGCCCGCCTCTACATGGTTCCAAGGTGTCGGAAAGCGCATCGCGCGACGGACCTTCGCATCGGGGGTATTTCTCTTCGTTTGAGCTGTGGCTGAGTAGAACTGCTCGAAACCAAGGATCACACCACCTGAGCAGTGCTTTGCAAGGAGCAGAACCTCACGAAGAGGGAACTCCGTCGGGTAGTCTGAGCGACCAAGAGCGCGCGCCTCGAGATTCGTTCGCTCAAGTTCCTTGAGAATGAGTCGCCTCGAAGCATCCTGGTCGCTGCTAAGAGTCGAGGGACACGAAAGAAAAATTGGAATATTCATATTGCCCCGACCTCTCGGCTGCAATTTCAAGCTGGTAGGACAATTGGCTTGTCCAAGAAGACGTAACGGAAATCGCTCAGCTCAGCCAACATAATCTCTGAGACATCCTCAATCGCGTCGCCGAACTCATACGAGTTGGTGCGGCGAGCAGGGTTGGCCAACTGGTTGACGAGATCCTGGAGGCGTGCCGCTAGGGCGTATGACCGGCTCGCCACTTTCTCGAATTCCCCTTGATGCAGGATAGCCCCGATCGCCGCACCGAAAGCTGGGAACACTAAGACTGCGATCTTCAAAGTCCTATCACCGGCTTCACCGGGATGCCATCCGGCCGGAATAACAAGATGAATTAAACAAGCCAGTCCAGCTAGGACGAAGAGTACCGAGCCGATTCGGTGTAGTAGTCGATGTCGAGCACCGTACCTCTCCGCTTTCTCTCCATGATACGCGACTTGGGATCTCGACCAACGCACCACAACCGCGCGTGAATCAACCAGGTGAGAACCGTTGAAATCTCCGGAAGGCAAACCCGCATGGCGGACGATTGCGCGCAGATACCAGTGTGCCCAACTCCGCCGATGGTCCCCTTGCTCCATGTGAACTGGCACACGAAACGAAGGCGTAACCCGAGAAAATAGACTCAGGACCTGCATCTGTCGTAGGCCTTCGGCCAGGAGGCGATAGTCGATCCACCTCTCATGCCAGCGCCTATATCGGCCCCAGAATGTGGTAAAGAAAATCGTAGCGATAAAAGCTAGCTCCAGCCAAGACCAAAAGGGGGCGAAAGAGTCATGTGCTAAGAAAGCGGCGAGGACGACGACGGAGCCCAATAGATAGTTGGCCATCCATGCCTTCCGGTAGAGACTCGCGCATCTACCCGCGATTCCATCCGCCCAAATGAACAGCTCACGAAAGGCAGTGTCGGCGTGGTTGCCTTTCGTCGACACACTGGACGACGTTTCCCATAGAGCGCACCATTGCTGAGCACTCTTGACTCTACGACGTATATCGGCAGCTCCCTTGAGCTTATCCAGGTAACGACCAAAGTACGGCGCCCGGCGGGACTCTCTCCGATGATATCCAAGAAGCGCTTGGCGGTCACCGCGGCGCTTTGTCAGAGATGCAGGAACAGAGAAGGTCTTTCGCAGCTGGTCGAATAGATCGACCAGGTCCCCTGGCCTGTTCGTCCGGCCTTCGCCCCCAAGCCAGTGAATCTGTTCAGGGAAAGATGGGTTGATCCTTACTACCGGGATCTCAAGCTTGAATGCCTCTTGGACGACTTGCCCTGTTCCGCCGAGGCCCCTGGCTTCCTTTCCGTCCCAAATTGCCAGGAGGAGATCGCTTTGGCGCAGAACCGTGTGCCCAACCGCTTCGTACGCTTCGTCAGAGTGGGCCCTCTTCCCGTCCAGCTCGAGAATGGCATCGGCTTTGCCAAGCAGTTCGATGAGCTTTTCTTTCAAATCCGGAGTGGGAAAATCTTCGGCGTATTCTTCTCGCGAGAACGGCAGGGGGCACTGAAGCTTAAATCCGAGAGCGATCGCCTCCTCGGCCACAACCCTATCGGCGCCTGCGGCCAGAGGTGAGATGAGCCGAAGGACAGGAGACTCCGAGTCATAAAGCTCGCGATCCTCTTCGACCAGCTCTCGGGCCAACTGCGAGACGAGGTCAAGGACCCTACGTACCGAGGAAAGGAGCTCTTCCGATTCGGCGAAGGTTGCCGAGCGGTGCCCGGTGACACCGACCCTGATGGTAAATGGAACTCCTGCCGAGTGCTTCCGATGCGGCGTCACCATGCCTCCAGCCTCTTTCAGAGGATTTGCGCACAGCGTATCACAAATGAGTTTGAACTTCTACTCCATTTTCCTCCTCAAAGCACCAGCCACAAGAACCCGAACCCGCTAAGCTCGCCCTTTCGCGCACCCTTCCCGCCGCACCCCAGGTCCACCGCCGTCGGAACGTTTCCAACGCTTCAACCCTCGCCAACGCCAACAGCACGCGTCTCCCAGGGGGCAGGCGACCCGCCACCGGCGCCAACGATCCGCGCCACTCGACAGGTCGGCCCTGCGAATTGTGCTGCCGTGGCTTGCGGACAGAGACGCCCCGACGCACGAGCCATCAACCACCAACAACAAACGCCCTGGGGCCAGGCGAGGCAGGCGAATAGGCGCAGCCCTGCGGGGGGTGAAGCAGGCGGCACCGGTCGTGGTGAACCGGAGGCTGGTGGTGGCGGACTGAAGCGTCTCTACCGCACCGCGGGTGTTTTCGCGCCAGTCGGCCCTTGTGGCCATCCGACCCGGCGGGCGAATAGACACCGCCCGCCCCTAGCGCCCCCGACCAACAAATCCCCCAATCAACCGTACAATCCGGCGTGCTCTCGCAAACCTCTGAAACTCGTGTTTCCTGGCGCCTGGTCGCCCTGGTCGGTGCCGGCTTCGCTCTGGTCGCCGCGCTGTTCGCGTCGTGGACGGCGCGCAACGCCGGGATCGACGACGTCTACATCACCTACGTCTACGCCCGCTCGTTCGCCCTGGGACACGGTTTGATCTGGCCCGGTTCGACCGCTCTCGGGACCTCGTCGCCCTTCCTGGCGGTGCTGCTCGGCGGCCTCTCTGCGCTCACCGGGTTCGAGGTTCCGGGTCTCGGCAATGCCATCTCGTGGCTCGCGATTGCCGCCGCTTCGACCGGGCTGTTCGCGCTCGGGCGGGCGGAGGGGTGGCCCTGGGCGGGATTCGCGGCCGGGGCGTTCTGGCTGGTCGCCGGACCGTCGCACAACCTGCTCGGCAACGAATATCTGCCGGCGATCGCCGCGGTGATCTGGGCGTTTCACGAGCGGGCGCGCAGCCGGCTCGCGGCGGCCGGCGCCTTGCTCGCCCTGGCGGTCTTGTTCCGCGCCGAGACCGGCCTCGCCGCGCCGATCCTCGCGTTCTTGGAGCTGCGCCGCGCCGACTTCGCCGCCAGTTTTCGCCGGATCGCGCGCATCGCCGCGGTCTCGATCGTGGTGGCGGGCCTCTGGCTCGGCACGCTCTACACACTCACCGGCCATGTCGTCCCCAGAACTTTCGCCGCGAAACAGGCGCAGGCCGAAAGCGCCCTTGGCCTCTGGTCCGGAAACAGCGGTTGGACGCGGGCGCTCGCGGCGCCCGACGTGGTCTTCCCTGAAAGCCGTCACTCCTGGTGGTGGCCCCTCGCGCTCGCCGCTTGCGTCGCTATCGTGGCCGGCCGGCGAGGGCTGCGCCCCGCCTCCGCCCTCGCCTTGATCGCCTGGGGTGCCGGCCATGTCGCTCTGGTCATTGGGATCGGCGTTCCGTTCTACCCCTGGTATGCCGCTCCGCTGCGTTTCGCCCAACTGCTCCTACCCACTCTGGCCCTCGCCGCAACCGGCGTACTTCCGGAGAAGCTCCGGCGCGCCTGGATGCTCGCCTGTGGCGCCGCGCTCGCTGCCGTGTTGATCGCCGCCTGGCCCGACCTGCATTGGATGCGAACCAGCCCGGGAGATTCCCGCCGGCTGGCCTATCAGCGGGTGGCCGAGCTTGCCGATCGCTATCCGCCGGGCACGCGGATCGCGGCCTGGGAAGTCGGTTTCCTCGGCTGGCAGAGCCACCGGCCGGTGGTCGATCTGCTCGGCTTGGTCAGCGACGGCGCTTCGCTCGAGGCCGTCCGGCGCGCCGATCTGCGGCAAAATTTGAATCGGCTGAAGAGCGATCTGCTGATGACCACGCTCGGCTCGGCCAACCTGTGGACGGCGACGACCGGAGATCCGCGCCGCTTCCTCGCCGATTATCGGCTCGACCAGCTGATGCTCACGCCCGGTCCGGCCGTCGCGGTCTATCGGCGAGCGGGGTGGGAGGCCCGCGGCGAGGCGGCGATCGATCTACTCGCGTCGGTCGCCCAGAGCTACCCGCAAGCCGAGCTCAAGTGGCACCGGGCAGCAAACATTGGCCTGCTTTCGCTCGTTCTTGCAGGCGGAGAGGAGGTCCGCATCCACCTGCCCGCCGGGCGCCGCCGCGTGCTCTCGGCGCAATTGACCTCGACACCGCGGCGCGGCCGACTGCGGGTGCGCATTGAGGCCGGGTCGGTGGTTCGTGACTCGGTCCAGATCCTCGACGCCTCCGGCTGGACCCGGTTCGATACAGTCGTGCCGGCGACCGAACCCGGCGCCACGCTCACCTTCACCTGCCTCCGGGGAAAGAGCTGCCAAATCGGCCAACCGTTTCTCGGTCACCCGTACGAACCGGTGCAGAAGGGGCCGAAGCGCCGACGCGCCGAGGGACGCCGGCCGAAATCGGACGGTAAAACTTGGCGACCTTGAGACGGCGGTGTCCAACCGCTCGGCCGTAGGCCTGCCCGCCCTGAAACGCAAGAATCGCAACGGCGGCTTTCGTTCTCGCGGGGGGCATGGCAGACTCCGTCGATCATGAAGACATCGACGCCGACGCCGACCGCGCCCCGCCCGGTAGCCGCTCTCCTCGCCGCACTGCTGGCTCTGGGAGGTTCACTTTTCGCACTCGAGCCCGTCGGCGCCGAAGAGCCTTCTCCCGCCGAAACGCCGGCCAAAAGGCTCGCCCAGCTGCGCGCCGAGGCGGCCGGCGGCAAGCCGGAGGCGCAGATCGCCCTCGCCGACGAACTCGCCTATGGCGCAGAGGCGACCCTCGAACAGGTCGCGGAGGCCGCCACCTGGTACGGCCGAGCCGCTCGGCAAGGCAACGCGGAGGCGCAGTTCTTCTTCGGTCGCGCGCTCTGGGATGGCCAGAGAGTCGAAGAGAATCGGGCCGAGGCCGTCGCCTGGTGGCGAAAAGCGGCCGACCAAGGCTACGCGAGCGCTCAATTCTGGCTCGCCAGCTCGTATGAGATGGGCGACGGCGGCCTCTCTCGCGACCCGGCCGAAGCGGTCAAGTGGTACCGCCGGGCGGCGGAGCAGGGGCATGGACAGTCGCAGGCGAGTTTGGGCGAGATGTACTCCTACGGTTCGGGTGTCGAGCAAGACGATGCCCTGGCGGTGCGCTGGTTCGAAAATGCCGCGGGACAAAACATCGCCTCCGGCCAATTCAGCCTGGCGCGGATGTACGCCGCGGGCCGCGGGGTCGCCAAAGACGAGAATGTAGCGGCGCGACGCTACGAGCTGGCCGCCGACCAGGGCTACGCCCCGGCGATGGCCGCTCTGGCCCAAGCCTACGAACAGGGGCAGGGAGTCGCGAAGAATCCCGTCTGCGCCTACCTCTGGTACGCCCTGGCCGAGGCGAGCGGCGATCCGAACGCCAACCAAGCCGGCGAAGCGCTCGCCCAGAAGCTCACCGAAACCGAACGGGCCGAAGGCGAGCGCCTGTTCGCCGCCGCTTACCTGGAAGATGGCGCCTTCCAACGCCCGGCGTGCCCGAGCGAACCCGAGATGAAGTAGGCCGGATCGAGAAGCGGTACGCCGCACCACCTGCGCCCTGTTTTTCTCTTTGGACGGAGTGAGCCGGACGAATGAGCCCAGACGGAAACGAAGGTGTCACTCAGCTCCTGCTCGCCTGGCGCGAGGGCGACCGGGAAGCGCTCGACCGGTTGATGCCGATCGTCTATTCCGAGCTGCATCGCCTGGCGCATTTCCACATGCAGGGGGAGCGCGTGGGGCATCTTCTTCAGACCACTGCGCTGGTCAACGAGGCGTACGTTCGGCTGATCGGTCAGGAGCGCGACTGGCAGGGGCGCGGACATTTCTTCGCCGTCGCGGCGCAGGTGATGCGGCGGGTCCTGGTCGATTTCGCGCGCCGCCGGAGCGCCGAGAAGCGCGGCGGCGGGGTGATCTGCCTACCGCTCGACGAGGGGACTTTTTCGATCGAAAGGGCCGACGAGCTGATCCGCCTCGATGACGCGCTCGACGCCTTCGCAAGGCTCGATGCGCGCAAGGCCAAAGTGGTCGAGCTGCGCTTCTTCGGCGGCCTGTCGATTGAGGACACCGCAGCCGCACTCGATCTCTCGCACGCCACGGTCGAGCGCGACTTGAAATTCGCCCGCGCCTGGCTGCAGCGCGAGATGGGCGCCGCCCCCGCGGCCTCGGGATGAGCGCCGTGCCGCCGGTCGGCGATCCCGACAACCCCGCCACACCCGCCCCGCCAAGCCCCACCCATTGGGACCGCGTCGAAGAGCTCTTCCACAGCGCGCTCGATCTGGCCGACGACGCTCGTGACGCACTGCTCGCGACAGTCGCCGTGGGCGAGCCCGAGATCGCAGCGGAGGTCGCCTCGCTGTTGGGGTGCGCGGCGCCCGGGCCGATCGAGCGCGCGGTGGCGGCTGGAGTGGCGCTCGCCACAGAAGAGAGCGCGGAGCGGGATGAGCGGGCGATTCCCGAGCGGATCGGACCCTGGCTTCGGCGCGGCGAGATCGGGCGCGGGGGCCTGGCCACGGTCTATCTCGCCGAGCGGGAAGAGCCGTTTCGCCAGAGCGTGGCGATCAAGATCTTGCGCTCGAATTTTTCCGGTGGCGATGTCGCCCGGCGGTTGGCGCTCGAACGCCAGATTCTGGCGCGGCTCGAACACCCGGGCATCGCGCGGTTGATCGATGGCGGCACCCTCCCCGATGGTCGCCCCTATCTGGTGATGGAACGGATCGAAGGAGTGCCGATCGACCTGTTCGCCGCGCGGGAGCAGCAGAACCTCCGCGCCCGGATCGAGCTGTTCTTGGCCGCCTGCGCCGCCGTGCAGTTCGCCCACCAGAGACTGATCGTCCACCGCGACTTGAAACCGAGCAACCTGCTGGTCACCGCGGACGGCCAGCCGAAGCTGCTCGACTTCGGCATCGCGAAGCTGTTGGAGAGCGACGCGTCGGCAGCGGACGCGGCGACCGAAGCGGGGCTGCGCATGCTCACTCCGGCATTTGCCGCACCCGAGCAGATCTTGGGGCTGCCGCCGACCACGGCGACCGATGTCTACGCGCTTGGGGTCCTGCTCTTTCGGCTCCTCTCCGGTCGGCACCCGCACTCCCTCCTAGGGAGCGGCCGGGCGCTCGAACGCAGGATTCTGGACGAAGAGCCGGACCTCGCGAGCCAGGCGCTCGAGCGCCGGCCGGCCGATCTCGCCGATCCGCTCTGGGCCGCCCCCGCCGCCGCTGCGCGGCTCGCCCGCACCCTCCGCGGCGACCTCGACGGGATTCTGGCCAAAGCGCTGGCCAAGCGCCCGGAAGATCGCTACCCCTCGGTCGAGCAGCTCAGCGACGACCTCGGCCGGTATCTCGGGGGGCTGCCGGTCCGCGCCCGCCGGGCGACCTTTTCCTATCGCGCCGGGCGCTTCGCGCGCCGCCATCGCACGGCGCTCGTCGCGGCCGGCCTGGCTGCCGCGGGTCTGCTCGGCGGTGCCGGCGCTGCGCTCTGGCAGGCGCGGGAGGCGCTCGCGGCGCGCGGCCGGGCCGAGCAGGCGCTCGACGAATCGGAGCGGCAGCGGCGTCGGACCGAGCGGGTCACCCACTTTCTGATCGACCTGTTCGAGTCGCCCGATCCGGCGCGCGCCCGCGGCACCCAAATCTCCGCCCGCGAGCTGCTCGACCGGGGAGCCGTCACCGCGCGGCGCGAGCTGGCGGCCGAGCCCGCCCTCTCGGCCGCGATGCTCGACACGATGGGGCAGGTCTACAGCAAGCTCGGCGCCTTCGACCTGGCCGAGCCCTTGCTCGTCGAGTCCGTGGCCCTCTCCACCCGGGCGCTCGGCAGCCGGAGCCCGGAGACCGCGGCGAGCCGCGCGCGGCTCGGCCAGCTGCTCGTCCATCGCGGTCGCTACGCCGAAGCGGAGCGGGTTTTGCGCTCGGCTCTCGCGGCGCAAGAGCAGGCCCAAGCGGGCGAAGCGGTGCTCGGTCAGACGCTCTCGGATCTCGGGATGGCGCTCTACAACCAGCAGCGGCTGAAAGACGCCGAAGGGGCGCTCAAGCGCTCGCTCGCCCTGCGCCGCCGCGGGCTCGGGGCCAACCATCCCGAGACGATCGAGACGCTCAACAACCTGGCGGCGGTCTGGCTCGCGGAAGGCGACTTTCCGCGCGCCGAGCAGGCGATGCGCGAAGCGCTCGCTCGGCATCGCGAAAAGCTCGGGCCAGACCACCCCTCGGTCGCCACCAACTTGAACAACCTGGGTGCGCTGCTCGCTCAAGGGGGCCGGCTCGACGAAGCGGAAGCGGCGACCGCCGAAGCGCTCGCGATCCGAAAGAAAGTGCTCGGACCGGATCATCCACAGGTCGCGGAAACCCTGGCCAATTTGGGCTGGATTCGGCTCGAACGGGGAGCGCTCGACGGGGCGCGCACAGCATTCTCCGAGGCGCGCCTGCGCACGATCGCCGAACTGGGCGCCGACCACCCGAACGTGGCACGGATCGAAGCAAACCTCGGCGACGTCGAGCGCGCAGCGGGAAGTACAGCCGCCGCCGAGCGCCACTACCGCGCCGCCCTCGCGATCCGCCGCAAGGCGCTGCCGGCAAACGATCCGCGCCTCGCCTACCCCCTACTCCGATTGGGCGAGATCGCCCTCGAACGGGGGAATGCGGCCCGCGCTGAGCCACTGCTCACGGAGGCGTCGGCGCTCCAGGTCGCCACCTACCCTCCCGTCTCCTGGCAGGTGGCCGAGGCCCGAAGCCTGCTCGGCCGCGCCCGTCTCGGGCTCGGCCGGCGCGACGGCGCGGAGATCTTGGACGGTGTCCTACCTATCCTGCGCACCACCCTGGGCGCCGACCACCGATTGACCCGCGCAGCCGAGCGGACGCTCAGGCAGGCCGGGAATCGACCTACCGCGGTGGGCGGCACTCGCCGATCACGACGCTGATCTGGTTCGGATCGAACGGGTTCGCGATCGGTTCGTCCAAAGGATGCCCGCCACCGAATCGCCCGACCGAGACCGCGCCCGGCGTGGCGCACGCGGCCGCTGCGGTCGAACGGATCCGGTAGCCGACCTGCGCCGCAGCAAACCCTCGATCGAGCCCGGCTTGAGCCGTCAAGAACGTTTCGATCTCGGCCGTCCACTCGACCGAGGCCGCGGTCCCGCTCCAATCGCGAATCGACTCGTTACGCTCCTCACCGGCCGGCGAGATCGCCGTCCGAAGGTCCGAGACCGACAACACGTTCGAGCCATCGGCTACGACGGCGACCGACCAGCTCGCGCGCGTTTCGACGGCCGAAGTACCGTTTGCCACGACGTGCGCACCGCCAAGGAAAGAGGTCTTGGTGACGACCAGGCCGGCGCAGGTTCCGCACGACGCGAGAGCCACCTGCGGCCAAGCGACCGAAACCTCGCGCGCCCCGAAAGCGATGCGGAGGGTCTCGCTCCCGGTGCCACGCGCCGTCCAACAGGCGTTTTCCAGTGTCGCCGCACCGCGCCGCACCCGCCGCGCCGAGAGTTCATCTTCGGGGAAACCGCGGTCATAGATGCCGAGCGAGATCCCCGGATCGCCGCAGGCGGCGGGCGTGGTCGAGTAGGCCCATCGACAGCGGCAGGAGCCGTCGGCGCCCACGGCGAGCCGGGCGGAGAGATTGCGCGCCGCGCCGAGTAGGCCGGGGTCTTCCGTAACGGCAGCAGCCAGCAGATCGGTGACTGTAGAATCCCCTTCGCGCAGCGCCGCCGCGAGCCGATCGTCGAGCCAGACCGCGGCCCCCACTTCCACCCCCAACTCCGGAACGAAACGGCAGACCTCGCCCACGCACGAGAGCCCGACGGTGAACGGCGACGCCTCGGCCAGCTCGGCCAGCTCAGCCCCATTGCCATCGCGCAGCCGGAGCACATAGTCGAAACCGTCGCTCAAAAAACGTTCGACCGCGCCGGACAGACGCACGGTGGTACGGCCGGGCAGCGCCGGAGCGAGGAGTGCCGACCCTACCCGGGCTCCGCCAACCGTCTCGAGCGCCACGACGAGCTTGACAGGCACCCCTTCGAACAGCACGAGATCGACCGCGAGATCGGAGCCTGCGGCGTGGAGCGCGGTGATCGAAACGAGCGGAAGAGGCGATCTGCTCGGGGGCTCAAAAAGCTGACTCTGCGGCGCTTCGGCAAGCGCAACCGACGAGCCGAAAACCAGCAGGACCATTGCGAGTATAGACGCGAAACAGATCTCTAAACCCTTGTCTTTCATTGAAGTTCTCCTCTCGCGAGCGACGCCGCGAGACGCGGCATTCTCTCCTAACGTAAGGCGCAGCGGGCAACCGGTTTCCCTCACCCACCGTGGCATGCCGGTTGCTGTTGCCGATCCCCAGCCGCGGCGGGCTCAGCCCAGAGAGCCTTCGCATCGGCAACAAGCTGGCCTACCCCGGACGACGGTCGGAGAGTTTTTCCGATCTCGAACCGCTTCCGGGCGCCACCGAAGAGGAGATGTCATGAGTTGGATCGTCATCCTGTGGATCGCCGCCGGGGTCACCGCCTTGATCGCGATGACCGGAATCAAACCGAAGGGGACGCGGCACGTCGCCCACACCCACTTGATCACCGCCGCCCGCATCGGTTTCGCCCTGATCGTGGTGATCCTGGTCTCGATGGCGTTTCTGCGTTGAACATGAAGCGGCTGCTGCGCTTCTTCGCCGTGATCCATGCGCTGATCGCGGCTTTCTTTGCGCTCTCGGCGCTCGTCTTGGTCGGCGCCGCCTCGCGCGTGCTCTGGCAGGCGCTCTCCTCGGGTCTCGATCACGAATCGGCGGTCGGCGTGATCGACGGCATCGGCCTGATCGCGATCGCGGTGGTCGCCCTCCAGATGGCACAAACGATCACTGAAGAAGAGGTGATCCGTCAGGTCCACATCAGCGGGCCGACCCGCGTGCGCCGTTTCCTCTCGCGCTTCCTCGTCGTGGTCGTCGTGGCGCTCGCCGTCGAGGGGCTGGTCGCCACGTTCAAGGCGATCCGCGGCAACGCCGCAAATCTCGCGAACGCCGCGAGCATCGAAATCGCGGCCGGCATCCTGCTCGCCGGCTGGGGTCTGTTCCTGCGCCTCAACCGCTCGGTCGAAGAGTTGGAGCCGGAGGCGATGGAAGAGGCAAAGCGCGAGGACCAGAAGCTCGACGCGCTCTAAGGAGCCTTTGTCTGCCCGGCGGGTAGCCCCGCGACGTTTACCCCTGCGCCAGCTCGGCGAGCGCTTGCCGGTCGAGCAGCAGAAAACCGTCCGGCTCGGTGCGGACGATCCCCACTTTGCTCCATCGGCTCATCACCCGGATCGCGGTCTCGATCGTCGTGCCGCAGAGGTCGGCGAGTTCCTGGCGCGACAGGCGAACGGGCACGAACAGCCCTTCCGGCCGCTGCTCACCGGCACCCTCCGCCAGGCTGGACAACGCGCGTGCGAGGCGCGCTTCGACCCCCGCGCCCGCCAGATCGGCGAGGCGCGCGGTCAGCTCGCGCAGACGCAGCGCAAGACCCGAGAGCAGACCGCGCACCAGCGACGGGTTGCGGTCGAGCAGTGCGAGGAAGCCTTGGCTCTCGATCTCCAGACAGGTCGCCGGGACCTGCGCAAGGGCGGTCGCCGGGTAGGGTAGCCCCTCGAAAACGGCGACCGCGCCAACCGGATCGCCAGGGCCGAACAGGTCGAGGATCAGCTCGCGGCCGTTCGCGCTCGACTTGACCACCTTCACCCGGCCGCTCTCTACCACCCAGAGGCTGTCCGGCGCGTCGCGCTCACGAAACAACACATCGCCGCGGGAAAGTTCGACCCGGCGCGCGAGCGCAGCGAGCGCGGAGCGGTCGGCCGGGGTGAGACGCCGAAACATCGGCACAGCCGCGATTTCCCCTTCGAGCGACGGCGGCATGGCAGAAGGCCCTCCGAACCATCCCGAAGCAGAGGTCGGCGATGGATATGACATCCATCATGACGGAGCGGGCGCCTTTGGCGCTAGCTTCGCCCTCGTTCGCCGTCGCCCGCGGCGCAACGAACTCTGCGGAGGACTCTACCGCCATGCTTCCCTTCAGCCCCACTCAACCGGTTGGTGAAATTGTCGCTCACTTCCCCGGCGCGAGCCGCCTGTTCGAACGCTACGCCATCGACTACTGCTGCGGAGGGCGGCTGCCGCTCGCCAACGCCTGCGCCGCGCGGGGACTCGATCCCCTGGCTCTGATCGCGGAGCTGTCCGAAGCCGTAACGCGCGCCGACCTCAAAGAGCTGCGCGATTGGACCGCAGAGCCGCTCGCCGATCTGATCGAGCACATCTTGGTCGCCTACCACGCGCCGCTGCGCGCCGAGCTGCCACGCCTCGCGCGCCTGGCCGGCCGGGCGCTGGAGCGCCACGGCAACGACGGGATGCTCCCGTTCGAAGCGATCGCCGGCCAAATCGCCGAGCTGGAGGCTGAGCTCGAATCACACATGTTGAAAGAAGAGCGGGTGCTGTTCCCCGCCGTCCGTCGGCTCGAGGCCGCGGCGGGCGGAGCGCTCACGCCGGTCGCCGAGCCCTGCGGCTCGATCGCGTTCCCGATCCAGGCGATGGAGCACGAGCACGCCGAGGCCGGCGCGCATCTCGCGGAACTGCGCCGAATCACCCGCGGCTACGAAGTGCCGGCCGGGGCCTGCAACACCGTCACCGCCCTGGTCGAGGGGCTCGCGGAATTCGAAACCGAGCTGCACCGCCACATCCATCTCGAGAACGAGATTCTGTTCCCGCGTGCGCTCACGCTCTCCGGCAGGGGGTGCGCGGAGAGCTGAGGAAGACATTGTCGCCCCACAGATTCTCGCTCCGTCCTGTAGACGCCGCATCAGCCTTTCTGGAACACTTCCGGCATGCGCATCGCCAAGAGATCGAGGCGCGCCTCAGCGACCAGACCGGAGCGGTCGTCGCCTAGGGCCACACCCACGTACCCCGCCCGGTCCGCAACACACGGGGCCAGCTGCTCCCTTGTCAGTTGATCCATTACCGCGGTAATCTTTGGCCATGACGATCGCGACATCTAAGCTGACGGCCCAAGGGCAGGTCTCGGTACCTGCCGAGGTTCGGCGCAGGCTTGGGATCGGCCCTGGATCGGTTCTCGAATGGGAACAAGAAGGCGAAAAGTTCCTGGTCCGCCGGGCTGGTCGCTACTCTTCGGAGGACCTGCATCACGCGTTGTTCGACGCGCCGCCCGAGTCTCGTACCCTCGAGGAGATGAAGGAAGGGATTCGCACCTACATCAAGAAACGTCATGCGCGCGGTTGATACCAACGTACTGGTGCGCCTTGCCGCGCGCGACGACGAGCACCAATTCGCCGCAGCAGAGGCCTTCGTAGCCGGCGGCGCCTGGGTTTCGCATCTCGTCCTCGTCGAAGCGATGTGGGTTCTCGCCTCGGTCTACGAGAAATCCTCAGCCAAAATCGCGACAGCTGTAGAGATACTTCTCGCGCACCGCGATTTGACGCTCCAGGAGCCAGAAGTCGTGGCAGCCGCCCTCGAACGCTTTCGCGAGCGCCCGAAGCTCGGCTTTTCCGACTGCTTGATTCTCGAAGTCGCACGACGAGCAGGACATCTACCCCTCGGCACCTTTGATCGAGATCTAGCAAAGCTCCAGGGAACGACGAAGCTCTGATTCCGCCGATTGCACTGCCTTGGAACTCCGACAACGGCGGTCTCCGGACGTTGCCCCTGCACCGGGCAAGGCTTGCGTTCAACTCGCGCGCTCCGGCGACATGGCGCACTGCGGCGAGAAACACGTCGGGATTCTCGTCCTCGTGCGCTGCCGCGAGGTACTCCGTGATCGCGCCCTCGTTGTCGAAGTAAGCGCTGGTGTCGAACGTGTCTATCGCTGCTTTGCGAGCAGCCTCAGACGCTCCGGGATCTCGTCGGCGTAGTCCGGAATCGCTGACGTTTCCGGGATGACGGCTGAGATTACCCCGAACCGGTCGATTCGACGCGCCCAGATGGTACCGCGCTCGCCGGGGGATCCGTCTGCCCCAGGACGACCGTCACTTCCATCTCGACCATTGTGACCGTCCGGCCTCGTTGGCTGGCTTCCCCCAACTCCCTGGCATCCCGCCCCTCCTTTTCCCCCTCGCCCTCCCTGACCTCCTCGTCCACCTATTCCGCCCTTCCCCCCCGCACCGCCTTGGATCTCTGGAGAAATAACCGGATCATTCAAGGTCAAGAGGAAGACTTCCCCACCTCGACCACCGTTGCCAGCCGCCCCACCGTCGCCTCCCGGCTTCCCGTCACCTGCATCTCCGCCCCCTGTAGAGCCATGGAAATCACCGAACATTCCGGCACCACAGCTTCCGTTTTCCCCGTTTCCGCCGTCGCTTCCATTGTCTCCTCCTCCGCCAGGCGCTCCGCCTGCACCATCGCCACCAGCAGCCTTAACCCGGACGCCGATCAATCGCGCAGTCGCCAGCGTTAGCCGCCCGGCCGTTTCACCCGGCCCGCCGGAGGCATCAATGCTGCCACCCGAGATCGAGCCTGCAACGACCGTTGCATCCTTACCCTTAATCGAAGCTGCCCCCTCCAGGACGATCTCATTTGCGACGATTACACCTCCGTTCGGCATCATCATTGTGAGATCCTTAACGAGCAATTTGTCCGCTACGAGGGTATTGGAAGTCCAAGCTGGTGCTGGCGTGGAGACATCGATCACCAGATCCTTCGCCCCCGTGACAAGGCGCTGATTCTTAAAGACTTCCTCATAAGCAACCTTGAACGCTACATACGAGTCAGAAGAGACGCTCGTCGGCTTAACGATGTTGATGTGATCTTCGCCAATTGGATCGAGGCGCTCGTTGCAAAGGTTCGTCGCACTTTCTCGGGGCACGACACGAACCCCTTTAGTGTCTTTGGTCTCGAACGCACAATAGGAGTGGACGGATCGAGATAGTGGTGATGCCAGCCAGCTGTTCATCTGGCCTTGGAGGAACAAATTTCCTTCAAGCTTCTTCAGGCCCTCGGCTTGCGGGCTCTCGCCAATCAGTGAGGCAAGATTGCCGAGGCTCGCTCCTGTCGTCGGCGTTGCAAAGAAGTAGACCATCGGGACTTTGATCCGGTCGGAATACTTCAAAAGGTAATTTCGTACAATTACTCCTCCCATGCTATGGGCGACGAAGACTGCTTCTTGATATTTCCTGAATACTCCCGCCGACTCTAGTCGCAGCCTCAAATTCTCGGCAAGATCATCAATGGACAAGTTCTCCTTAAGGGCTGTCGTTTCGTAACTGTAGACCAAGACATCGGAGGACTCGAAGGCCGAATCTTCTGCGATCAGCTTCGGCCAGTACGCCTTGGTTCGAGGATTCGTCCATGTCCCCTTGCCATCACCCACGAATCCATGGACGAACACGATCACGCGTGATGCATCTGATTTCTTGACGAACCCAATGGCCTCGTCGGAAGCCGAGAGCCCGTCGCCCCCCGAACTTGGCGGCGAACTACTCCTTTGGCAGGAGAATGAGAGAACTCCTACTATGAGCGCAACGATCAGGCGCACTGCCGGCAGACTTGCCTTAATCACAAGATGTCCTCCTGACGACCGAAACGAAGGAATTCCTCAAGAACAGGAGACGGACGCGGTTCTCAAGTTCCCCGAAGGCCCCTTCTGCCAGACGGCAGGCGTAACCACTCGAGGACCGCAGAATCGGGATACTGGGTCGAAAGCTTTGTCGAATCCCTCGAAGAATTAATCTGATGCCCGTGAAGGCCTTACCGACGGCTACGTAACCGAGAGCGCAGAAAAAAAGCGGGAGGGATAAAGATAATCCTCTCCGGATTCGTCCACGACGCGAATCAAGCCGTCCCCTTCTGCCTTGGGGTCGGAAAGGCGAAGGTAGATCTTCCGCAGCTCCAAGGAAGCCGGGTAGCCTGAATTCTCCAAGCAGACGACGTATGAGGTTTCGGTCACCGGTTCCGCCATCCCCTTACCTGCGCGCGCGCCGGAGCGCCGCTTCCAATCCCCCACCCGCGAGCGCGATCAGCTCCTCGTCCCTACCGAAGCGCCCGGCCACCTGCAACCCCATCGGCAACCCTTCCGCGTTCTTGCCCGCCGGCAGACAGAGGGCCGGCAGGCCGGCTTGGGTCCAGGGGATGTTCATGGCCGGATCCCCCGTGCTCGACAGACCTTTGGGGGCAGAACCTTGGGCGGGCGGGGAGATCCAGAGCTCGATCCCTTCGCGATCCATCACGGATTCGATCTCCGGACGGAGCATCGTTGCGTCTTCCAGGTCTCGGGCGAGGTCGGCGTCGGAGATTGCGAGCCCCTTCTCGATCAGCTCGACCGTGCGGCGCTCGTAGAGGTCGGCATAGCGCGGGTACCAGCCGGCCGCGGCGTGAGCCCGGGCCGCTTCGGCCGCCACGATGCGGCGATGGCGGGCGGCGATCTCTTCGAAGTCGGCAAACATGGGGACCGGGACGACCTCGTAGCCGACGGCGGCAAGGCTTTCGGCAACTCTCTGAAAATGGGCTTGACCTTCGTTCCAGGCGCTTTCGAGATACGGACCTTCGGGCAACCCCAGGCGGGGCTTTCCCGCGACTTTCGACCGGGGCGCTACAGGGCGCCAGCTTCGGCAGAGTACGCGGGCCGCGCGTTCGATCATTGCGACGTCCGGAGCGAAGAGGCCGACGTGATCGAACGAGGGGGCGAGCGGAAGGACCCCTTCGTTCGAGATCCGATCGTAGCTCGGCTTCCACCCGACCACGCCGCAGTAGGCGGCGGGGCGGATGATCGAGCCGATGGTTTGGGTGCCGAGGGCGAGCGGGCAGAGCCCGGCGGCGACCGCGGCGGCCGAACCGCTGCTCGATCCGCCGGGGGTGTGCTCGGGGTTCCGGGGATTCCGCGTCGGACCGGGAGCGAAGTAGGCGAATTCGGTGGAGACCGTCTTGCCGAGGAAGAGAGCACCCGCGGCGCGGAGGGCGGCGACCGCCGGGCCTTCTTCGCCTTGCAAAACCTCCGGCGGCAGGTGGCTCCCCCCTTGGGTCGTGAAGCCTCGGACGTGAAAGATGTCCTTGATGCCCACCGGCAGGCCGTAAAGCGGTGGCCGGTCTGCGGGATCGGGGAAGCGCGCGAGGAGATCGGCGGCGGCGCTGCGGAGGCGATTCGTACGGCCGACTTCGGGGACGAAGGCGAGGACCGCGGGCTCGCGCTCAGCAAAGTGGGTTTCGAGTTCCGCCAGCGGGTTCATTTCGAGCATTTTGGGACTTGCAGCCGGCGCGGGGGTCGGCGCTCCCGGAAAAAGATGCGTGTCATGCCCGGCGTCGTGCCGCGGCGAGCAGGACGGCGTCTACGATGTGCTGGTAGCCGGTGCAGCGGCAGAGGTTGCCCGAGATCGCGGCGCGGATCTCCGGCTCGGTCGGATCGGGGTTCTCGTCGAGGAACGGCAGCAGGGTCATCAGGAAGCCGGGGGTGCAGAATCCACACTGCAAACCGTGGCAATCGCGAAACGCCTCTTGAAGGGGATGCAAACGATCCGGCCCCTCCCCGGACAGGCTCTCGACGGTCGCGACCTCGCGGCCGTCCGCCTGGACCGCGAGCAGCAGGCAAGAGCGCACCGGCTCGCCGTCGAGCAAGACGGTGCAGGCGCCGCAGACCCCATGCTCGCAACCGACGTGGGTGCCGGTCAACCGTAGGTCGTGGCGAAGGAAATCGGACAGCAACAGCCGCGGCTCGACCGCGCGTTCGCTCTTCTTGCCGTTGACGGTGACCGCCACGTTCAACGTTTCGCTCACATCGGGCTCCCCGCCCGTTCACCGGCCAACGCCAGGGCTCGGCGGGCCAGGACCTGCGCGAGATGGCGTTTGAATTCCGGTGTCGCGTGAATGTCGCCAAGCGGGTCGATCTCGCCGTTCACGGCTGCGGCGCAGGCCGCGATCGACTCTCCGTTGAGCGCCTGGCCGATCAGCAGGGCGGCGGCGACGGGCGTTTCGACCGGGCCATCGCCGACGCTCAGGTAGACCAGGCGCGCCGCGCGGCAGCGTCCGTCGGCGTCGAGCGTCACACTCGCCGCGAGCCCCACCTGGGCGTAATCGCCATGCCGGCGCGCGACTTCCAGAAATGAGAAACCGGTAGAGGGCGCCGCGGGCGGGATCGCGATCTCGACCATCAGCTCGTCGGGCTCGAGCAGGGTGGCAAACAGCCCGGTATAGAAATCGCGCGCCGCCACCCAACGCTCGCCGCCTTCTTTCACCAGCCGGAACCGCGCGTCGAGCGCCACCGCGAGCGCCGGTAGTTCGGCCGCCGGGTCGGCGTGCGCGAGGCTCCCCCCGACCGTCCCCCGGTTGCGGATCTGCGGATGGGCGATCCAAGGCACCGCCTCGGCCAGGAGCGGGGCGACCTGTCGCACCAATGGCGACCGCTCCAGCTCGCGCTGGCGGGTCATCGCGCCGATCGAGAGCCCGCCGTCCGCACCCCGGCGCACGTAGGAGAGGCCGTCGATCCGGTTGAGATCGATCAGCCGCGCCGGCTGCGCCAAACGGAAATTGAGCACCGGGATCAGGCTCTGCCCCCCGGCAAGGACCTTTGCCTCGTCGCCGTAGCGCGCGAGCGACACGAGCGCCGCCGGTAGCGTCTCCGGAGCCTCGTAGGCGAAGGGTGCGGGCTTCATCGCCGGGGATTGTACTCCGGCCGAGATCACTCCGGCAGCAGGTGCTTCTGAACCTTGCCGAGCGCGTTTCTGGGGAGCGCTTCGAGCTGCCGAATCTCGCGCGGCACTTTGTACGCGGCGATGCGCTCTTTGGCGAAGGCGATCAGCGCTTCGCGGTCGATAGGGGCGTCGATCGGCTCTGTGACCAGAAACGCGACCGGCACGGCGCCGAAATCGGGATGCGGCCGGCCGACCACTGCCGCCTCTCGAACGCCGGGGAAGCCGAGCAGCACCTCCTCGATCTCACGCGGGTAGACGTTGAAGCCTCCGGCCAAGATCAGCTCGCTGCTCCGGCCGAGGAGCGAGATCGCGCCGGTTTCTGGATCGCGCCGCGCGAGGTCGCCGGTCTTGAACCAGCGGTTCCCTGGCTCGTCTGCCACGAAGCTCTCCGCGGTCTTTTCCGGCGCCCGCCAATAGCCGTCGAAGACGTTGCCGCCGCGAACGATCAGCTCCCCTTCCTTTCCGTCCGCAACGTCGTGGAACGAGCCCTCGTCGAAGCGAACGAGACGGACCGAGATTCCGGGGAGCGGAGTGCCGACCGTGCCGGCGCGGCGCTCGCCGATATACGGATTCGAGAGGATCATCCCCGCTTCGGTCATGCCGTAACGTTCGAGGATGGCGTGGCCGGAAATCTCGCGAAACGCCTCGAACGTCTCGGGGGCGAGCGGCGCGCTCCCCGAACAGAACAGGCGCATGCGGGCGAGCGGCGAGCGATCAAGCGCGCCATCGCGGAACGCTTCGACCAGTCGAACGTACATCGTAGGTACGCCGAAAAACAGAGTCGGCCGATGCGTGGGGTCCGCCGTCGTAAGGTCGGCTGCGATCGATGACGCCTCGAACTTCCGCCGCAGCTCGACGGTCGCCCCGGCGGCGAGCGCGCAATGAAGGCCGACCACCAGACCGTGGGTGTGGAAGAGCGGCAACGCAAGCAGGAGCACGTCGCGGCTCTCCCAGGCCCAGGCGGCGAGCAAACCGGTGATCGTCGCGAGCAGGTTGTCGTGGCGAATCTCGGCCCCTTTGCTCCGCCCCGTGGTGCCCGAGGTATAGAGCAGAAACGCCAGTTCGGAGCCGTCGATCGGCGGGGCCAAGAGCGGCGCCGGGCCGTCTGACGGCCACCCCCCAATCTCCTCCGCGGTGATCGTCGCCTCGATACTTCCGCGCGCCGCGGCGTCCACTTCCGCGACGATCGGCAGCAGCTCCCGCTCGGTCAACAAGAGCCGCGGTTCCGCGTCGGTCAAAATGTGGGCCAGCTCGACCTTTCGATACGCGAGGTTGATCGGCACCACGATTCCTCCGAGCCGGATCGCCGCGAGATAGGCGATCACGAACTCCGGCCGGTTGCCGAGGAAGAACGCGATCCGGTCGCCCCGCACCAACCCCCGCGCCGCAAACCCCGCCGCCGCCCGCTCTGCCGCAAGGTACAGCTCCGCGTACGAGAGCGAGACCAAGGCACCATCCGCCCCACGAAAACGAAGCGCCGCCTTGGCGGGAGTGTCAGTGAGCGGGATGGCGAAGAGGTCGAGGAGATTCATGAACTACGCCTGAAGAACGAGCAATCCTTCTTCTTCGTCGGCAAGGAATCGGGACAAGCGTTCCTGATTCCTTAGCAATAGACCTGCGACTACATCGGTGCCGGCATTGCCCACCGAAAGCCAGACTACCTTGGGTGGCGTACCGTAGAGGAAAGCCCTTTGTCGAAAGTCATTGTCCTTCGAGACGATCGCATACCCGCCATCGCGAGCCAGGTTCCATAGTGCTGCATCGGTAGCTCCGCGAAGGCCCAGCGGATCGACGTGAGCCGAGCAAGGGAAAGCTATGGAGATAACCCGCACCAACTTCGGGCTGAGGTTCTCGTCGAGGAGGAGCTTCACGCCGCGTGCGAAACCGCGAGGCGCCGTTCACGAGCGGCGGCGAACGCCAGAACCGCGCGGATGTCATCAGAGGTCAAGCTGGGAAAATCCGCCAGTATCTGTGCCTCGGACATGCCTCCCGCCAGGTACTCCAAGATGTCGTAGACGGTGATCCGGGTGCCACGGACGCAGGGCTTGCCACTCCGGACCTGCGGGTCGATGACGATGCGTTCGGTGTTTCCCATGACGACCATACTACCGGTCCTCCGGGGTCGTCCTCAACCTCACGCGGCCCCCCCTACCCCTCGACCGCCCGGCAACATTCCGGCAGCTCGGCGCGCAGAAGGGCCAGCGCGTGGGAGGCCTTGTGAAGGAACTCGGGCGAGCTGTCGATGACGAAACGGCGCGGGTGGGCCGCCCAGACCTCAAGGATTCGATCGTCGATGTCGTGCGCCTCGCGGGCGGATTCGATTCGGAGCTCGTTCGATTGGTTGTAGCCCTGGATCGGCGTCGGGGTGCGCAGATGGATCACCGCGGCATAGCGGGACAGCTGCGCTTCGAGCGTCGTGCCCAGCTCGACAAAGTAGCTTTCGGAGGAATCGGGCCAGTAGGCGAGGCCGTCGATCGTTCCCCGGTCGCAGAGCGCGAGCGACGAACGCCCGTCCTCTGCGGCGAGCCGTTCCAGCTCCGTCTGGACGTGGAAGATCGCGCGTTGCGCGGCGCGCAGGCCGGCATTCGAAAGGATGCGCGGAAAACCGCCGCCGAACAGCAGGCTCGCCGACTCTGGCAGAAAGACCGAGTGGAGACAGAGGCTACGCCGCGCCATCTCAAGCACCGCGGTCTTGCCTGCGCCGGGGCCCCCGGTCAGCACCACCCGGCGGAGCGGATGGCTCGCCGAAGTGCAGCCGCACCGCTTCGAACCGAAGGCAAAGTCGCTGTTCACGGGGCTTTCAGGCGGCCTACGAGCGGCCGGGCTTGATGCCGATCAGGCCGAAATCCTGGGTGCCGAACAGCAGCTCGTCGACCGAATCGCGCAGGCGGTTCACCCGGTCGGCGAGCAGATGCTGCGACTCGGGGATCTCTTTGAGGTCGATCTCCGGCAGGCGTTCGCCCGCCGGGAACGGGCGCAGGTCGAGGCGCTCGACCGGGTCGAAGCCGGCCAGCTCGTAGTGTAGCTTGAGGCTTTCGGGATGGACCGGCCGGCGGTGGGTCGGATCGAGCCAGAAGTTGCGCGCGGCGACCACCAGCGAGAGCGGGTTCGGCGTCTCCAGGATCAACGCGCCGCCGGGGCCGAGCGCCCGGTAGGCGAGGCGCACCAGCCGGTCGAGCGATTCGGGCGGCAGGTGCTCGATGACATGGAACGAAACGATCGCACCCAAGAGACCCTCGGGCAGCCCCGCGAGGTGGCCGAACAGGTCGCCTTCGACCGCTTCGAGCCCGCGCTCGCGGCAGAGATCGACCATGCGGGCGGAGGAATCGACGCCGCTTCCGGTGATCCCCTTCGCGCGCAAGAGCGCGAGAGATTCGCCCCGGCCGCATCCTAAGTCGAGCACCGGCGAGCGCTCGGCCAACCAGGGGAGGTAGATCGAGATGCGCTCGCCGATCTCTTCTTCAGTGCCCCGATAGCGCCGCTCCAGCTCGAGATAGGCGTGCTCGTCGCGGACGCGGACGAGATCGTTGGCAGAGGTCTTTGCCGCAGAATCCGTAGCGGCCGGCACGCCCGATGGAAGAGCCCCCTCCGAGGTTTCAACCACGGCGAGCGCCGCACCCAGCGAGGCGAGCAGGTCGCGCGAGTCGCGCCGCACCCGGTCGAGCTTCTGGTCGACACGCGAAAACAGCGCGTCATTGTGTTGCATCAGCTCGCGGATGCCTTTGGCGTCCAGCTCTTCGAGGTAGGCCAGGCGGTCGTGATGGCGCATCCGCTCGGCGTCTTGCCGTTCGAGGTGCTCGAGCAGAATCAGGTTGAAGATGCGCTGGCGTTCCCACAGATCGTTCTGCGGCACCGCGACCAGCGGCCGCAGCAGCCGTTTCCAGAGCACCAACAAACGCCCCAGAAAACCGCGATGGCTGCGGATCGGGAACCGGACATCCCCTTTCCACAGCCAGTGCCAATCGGACAGCTTACGGGTCGGCTCGACCAGAAAGTCGGTGAGCTTCGGTTTCGGTAGCGCTCTTAAAGTACGGTCGGGCGATTCGATCCGGTCGGTTGGGCTTTCGCCCTGGCCGCGATCTGCCATCTCGAATCGCCCGAGAACTTGGGGGTTACCGTTCCGGAATGACCGAGACGATCAGTTCGGCCACGACTTCCGGATGCAGATCGACCTTCACCGTGTAGTCGCCGAGCTTCTTGATGCCGCCGCCGAGATCGATCCGACGTTTATCGACCGTGATCCCCTTGGCGGCGAGCATCTCGGCGACATCCGCCGAAGTAACCGAGCCATAGAGGACCTCGTTTTCGCCCACGCGCTTGGCGACCTCGATTTTGATCCCACCCATCTGCCCGGCGATCGCCGCCGCCGCATCCCGCTCGCGCGAGTGACGATCGTCGATCTTCTTTTTTTGGTGGGAGAAGTACGCCTTGTTGGCGTTCGTCGCCTCGAGAACCATCCCCTGCGGGATCAGAAAATTGCGCGCATAGCCTGGCTTGACGTCCACTTCATGGCCGCGCTTGCCGAGGTTCCGCTGATCGGAGAGCAAGATCACACGCATCTCGGTTGTCCTTTAATCGGTGGTGAAAGGCAGCAGGGCGAGGTGGCGCGCCCGCTTGATCGCCGTCTGAAGGAGCCGCTGGTGCCGGGCACAGGTGCCCGAAATGCGGCGCGGAAGGATCTTCGAGCGTTCCGGCACGAATCCCTGGAGGAGCTTCATGTCCTTGTAGTCCGCGTGCTCGATGTGGTCGACGCAGAACTTGCAGACCTTGCGGCGGCGGAAGAAAACCTTCTTTGGACGAGCCATGGATCAGTCCTCCCTACCGGACATATAACCGCCACGATCACCGCGGCCACCCCGATCTCCGCGGTCGCCACGATCCCCGCGATCCCCACGATCACCGCGGTCGTCGCGATCACCCCGGTCGCCACGATCCCCACCTTCGGTCTCGGGGCTGGGGTTCCGGCGCGGTGTCACCCGCGCGGCGCGCTTCAGGTCTTCGTCGGTGCGCACGGTGAGGAAACGGAGGACCTTGTCGTTCTGGAGCAGACGGCGCTCCACGTCGGCGAGGCCCTGGGCGCCGCCTTCGCTCGAGAAATAGAGCAAGACGTACTTGCCTTCGGTCAGCTTCTTGATCGGGTACGCCAACTTGCGGCGGCCCCAGCTCTCTTCCTTGGTGATCTCGACACCTTTGGAGGTGAGCAGTTGTTTGTAATCTTCGGTCATCGCGACGACGTCTTCGTCTGATAGACGAGGGTCGGCGACGAAGCAGAGCTCGTAGGTACGCATGAGGGGAAACGGACCTCCCTATGGCCTTGAATCGGTCCCGCGGCTTGAAGCGCGGAACAGAGAGGGTGGAAAAGACCGGAACAGTTCCGGCCGCGAGCCAACAATTCTACCTGCTCTCGGCAGAAAGGCGCAAGTCGCTCAGAGCGGAACCGAATTTGGGAGCGCTTTACTTACCCTCCGGGTGGTTGCCGACCATCCCTTTGCGCAAGGCGAAGCCAACCACCTGGGCCCGGTTGTGCACATGCAGCTTGTCCAGGATGTTGCGGACATGAAACTTGACCGTGTTCTCGCTCACCCCGAGCTGCTTGGCGAGCTTCCGGTTCGAGGTGACGCCTGCGACCATCAGCTCGAGCACCTCGCGCTCGCGCTCGGTGAGCGCGTCGGGGTCCTCGGCCTCTTTGTGAGTCGAGGTCGGGCGAGCCAGCTCGGCGAGCACCTTGCGGGCGAGCGCGGGGGTGAGCGCCGGCTCGCCGCGCTCCAACCCTTCGAGCAGGGTAAAGAAGCTCGCCGCTTCGAGGTCTTTGAGCAGGTACCCTTGAGCGCCCGACTTGATCGCCTCGAACAGCTTCGCGTCATCGTCCGAAGCGGTCAGCACAGCCACTTTCACCTCCGGCATCTCGGTACAGATGACCCGGGTTGCTGCGAGCCCGTCCATCTCCGGCATCGCCAGGTCCATCAGCACGACCGAAGGATGGAGCGAGCGCGTCAGCTCGATCGCCTCGCGGCCGTTCTTCGCCTCACCGATCACCTCGTAGCCGCGCGCTTCGAGCAGGCTCTTCAAGGCGCCGCGGAACAAGGCGTGGTCGTCGGCGATCAGGATTTTCAAGGGGTCTCTCCTTCCGGGCGCGAGCCGGGAACCACCGGCAACTCGGCGACCACGCGCGCGCCCTGTCCCAAGGTTGTTTCTACCCTCAGCATACCGCCGACCGACTCCGCGCGCTCTTTCATCGTCGAAAGACCGAATCGAGGAAACGCGCTCCTCCCGAGCGCCGCCGGGTCGAAACCGACGCCATCGTCCTCAATGGTAAGCTCAACCGCGCTGTCGATCCGCACCAACGAGATGTTCACCCGGTGGGCGCGGGCGTGCTTCCGCACGTTCGCGAGCGCCTCCTGCACAATGCGCACGACCTGCAGCTCGACCGGCGGCGAAAGTGAAATCTCGGCATCGATCTCGACCACCGCTTCAATCTGGTTCTGCTCCCGCCAGCGTTCGATGTAGGCGCCCAGAGTCTCGACCAGGGTACCGTGCTCACCCAGACCCACGCGCAGGCCGAGGATCCCTTCGCGCACATCGGCGTAAACCTCGCGGGCGGCGATCGACAGCTGGCTGATCTGCGCCGAGGCTTCCGCGCTCCTACCCTGCTCGAGGTGCTCTTTGGCGGCGAGCGCCTTGGTGTTCACGTAAGCGAGGATCTGCGCCATCCCGTCGTGCATCTCATGCGCGATGTGCAGGCGCTCCTCGGAGACCGCGAGCGAACGGAGCCGCTCGTGGAGATGGGAAATCTCGATCGCCACCGCTGCGGCCCCGGCGAAGCGAACTAGAGTTTCCTCGTCCTCGGCGCTGAAACCGTCGGGCGACCGGCTCTCGGCCAAATAGAGATTGCCGCGGAACGGTCCACGGCAGGTGATCGGAACAGCGAGTAGCGAGTTCATCGCCGGATGGTTCGGCGGGAAACCGACCGAACGCGGATGCGCGCCCAGATTCTTCAGGCGAATCCGCTGTCCTTCGAGCAGCGGCACACCTAACACCCCTCGCCCGCCGGGCGGTGGGCCGATCTTTTCCCGCTGCTCTGCCGAAATTCCCGATGTGACGAAGGCGAGGATGCGTTGGCCGGCATCGAGCACCGAGATCGCACCGTAGCGGGCCCCGATCAGTTGGCACGCCTGTTCGACCACCCTTTGAAGAACCGCGTCGAGCGCGAGCTCGCCGTGGACATCAAGGGAAGCCGTGCGCAGCGCCTCCAGCTCGCGATTCTGCCGTTCGACCCGGGCGTAGAGCTGCGCGAGTTGCTCGAAAACGAACCCAAACACGACCATCATGCCGAGCGCCACCGCGAGGTCCATGACCAGATGGCCGGCCACCGAGACGAAATACGGTTCGAGGGTACTGCGCACCACCTCGACCCCGATCAGGTAGAGAAAAAGCCCGACGAGGGCGAGCCAGCGGAGCCGCGGGAGCGTCACGTTCTGTGCATCCTGATGTCCGTACCCGGAAGGCACGACCCTGGGAAGCTTACTCGCTCTGAGCCGTGGAATTGGTGCGCCACCCCAGAAAAGCGTAGATCGGGTCCCAACCGAAAAGGCCGGTCAGCAGTGGCAGCCAACCAAAGATGCGCAAAGCCGCCCCGCTCAACCCTTCGAGGCCGCCGAAAAACCCGACCACCAGCAGCGACGCGCCGACGGCGACTCGCAGCCATCGGTCCCAAGGCGCCTGATTCGGATTGGGCATCGTGCGCCCGAGTGTCGGCCGAACGCTACCGAAAAGGGTACCCCCTGCGGGGTAGTGGCGCTTCCTACCCGACGGAGTGGGGAGGCGCCACTTCAGCTGTTGAATCGAACCATGGCAGTGTCCGCGCCGTCCGCCGCCCAAGCCGCGCAGGCGTCCGCGGCCCGCAGGATCATCGCGGCAACCGTTTCCCGCTCGTCCACCGCGAACGGCGCGAGGACAAAATCGGCCAGGTTCACCAAAGGTTGCGGATCGATTTCGCCCTCGTTCTCGAGCGGCCGCTCACCGCGACCGACCCCGAGGCGGAGCCGGGGAATCTGGTCGGTGCGGAGTTGCTGGAGGATCGATTCGATCCCTCGATGCCCGGCGGGACTACCGCCGCGGCGGAGGCGCAGACGCCCGAGCGGCAGGGCGACCTCGTCGTAGACGACCAGGATCTCCTCCGGCGCGAAGCCGTGGACTTCGACCAGGCAGCGAGCGGCGTAGCCACTCCGATTCATGAAGGTTTGGGGCAAGGCAAGCGTCAGCTCGCCTTGAGACACGACCCGCGAGCCGCACTCGTCGCGCGCCGGCTCATCCTCGAACGACAGCCCCTGGCGCCGGGCGAACTCTTCGACCACCCGGAATCCAACGTTGTGCCGGGTCTGCCGGTATTGCGAACCCGGGTTGCCCAAGCCGAGGACGAGGCGCGGCATCGGTTGCGTTGCAAAAAGAGATGTCGCGCGGGAGTCGAGGTCGATCGAATCCCCTTCGATCGACCTCGAACCCGCAGCGGACTACTTCTTGTCCTTCTTCTCTTCCGGCTTCTTCTTCTTGACCACCTCGGGCTCGGCCTTGGCCGCTTCGAGGAGACCTTCGCCACCGGCCGCGGACTGCTCGGCGTGGGTGTGCGTGCAGGAGACGATCACCCGATCGGCATCCTCCAGCAGTTCGATTCCGGCCGGCAGCTCAAGCTCGTGCGCCTCGACGTGCTGGCCGATGTGGAGCGCGGTCACGTCGATCGTGATCTTCCTCGGGATGTCCGCCGGCAGGCACTCGACCTGTACTTCGCGGGTCACGAAGTCGATCAGGCCCCCTTCGGTTTTTACCCCGTACGCGATGCCGATGATCTCGATCGGCACGGTGGTGCGCAGCTTCTCGGTCATCAGGATGCGCTGGAAATCGATGTGCTGGAGGATCCGGGTGATTGGGTGAACTTTCAGCTCACGCACCATGGCGTGGCGCTCTTGGCCCGAATCGGCCAGTTTCAACAGGAAGATCGGATGGTCGCTACCCGCCTTCTTGAGCAGCTCGATCATCTGCTTCCTCACCACCTGAATCGAAACGGTCTCACGCTCGCCGCCGTACAGAACGGCAGGTACGACACCGGAGGCCCGCAGGCGCCGGTTCGCATTTTTGCCGGTTGCTTCGCGCTTCTGGACTTCCACAGTCAATTCGTTCATCGCCTTGTCCTCTTTTGCAGCCGCCGTCAGACGAACAGCGAGCTCACGGAGCTGTTTTCGTGAATCCGGCGGATCGCCTCACCGAGCAGCGGGGCGACCGACAGAGTGCGCAACTTCGCCGAACGGGCGAGCTTGGACTCCACCGGGATGGTATTCGTGATCAGAACCGATTCGAGCGGGGACGCATTGATCCGGTCGAGCGCCGGACCGGAGAGCACGCCGTGCACCCCGGCGGCCAGAATGCGCTCCGCACCCTTCTTCCGCAGCGCTTCGACCGTCTTGGTCAGCGTTCCCGCGGTATCGATGATGTCATCGACGATCAGGGCGTTCTTCCCCTCGACGTCGCCGATGACGTGCATGACTTCCGCTTCGTTCGGCGCGGTGCGCCGCTTGTCGACGATCGCAAGGCCAACCCCGAGCCTTTTGGCGATCGCGCGCGCCCGCTCGACACCGCCCGCATCGGGCGAGACGATCACCAGGTCGGGCACCGGATACGCCTTCATCGCTTCGAGCAGCACCGGCGCTGCGAACAGGTGATCGACCGGAACGTCGAAGAACCCTTGAATCTGGTCGGCGTGAAGGTCGAGGGTGAGCACCCGATCGGCGCCCGCGCGCGAGATCAGGTCGGCGACCAGCTTGGCTGTGATCGGCACCCGCGGCTGGTCTTTCTTGTCCTGGCGGGCGTAGCCGTAATAGGGGATCACCGCGGTCACCCGGGAGGCCGACGAGCGCTTGAACGTGTCGAGCAGGATCAACAGCTCCATCAAGTTCTCGTTGACCGGCTCGCAGGTCGGCTGAACCACGAAGACATCCGAGCCGCGCACGTTCTCGGTGACCTGACAGAAGATCTCACCATCCGAGAAATTCAGGGCCTTGACGTGCCCCGCCTCGAGATGGAGGTATTCGCAGATCTCCTGCACAAGAGCCGGGTGGGCGCGCCCCCCGAAGATCTTCAGTTCTCCCGCCATGTACGACCTCGCTCCTCTCGCCGTGGGGCCGACCCACGAATTTGGTTGGGGCGGGAGGATTCGAACCTCCGTATGCCAGAGCCAAAGTCTGGTGCCTTACCGCTTGGCGACGCCCCAGTTCCTTCGCGGTGACCTCGACATCCCTGCTTCTGCTGCCGCCTACTTCTACTCCACACTCCAGAACGAATCGCTCAAGTGTAGCTCTTCGAGCTCCGCGAGCGTCTTTGGCTCGGGCGCTTTGGCCTCCGCCGGAGCGGTGGCCGTACCGATCGAAGTGATCACCGGGCTTGCGCCCCCCACCGGGGCGCCCGGATCGGTCGACTGACTAAACGCAGCCAGGATCCGATCCTCGATCGAGCGCCGCGCCTCGTTGTTGAGCGGGTGCGCGATGTCCTTGAATTCCCCGTTCTTCTTCTTGCGGCTCGGCATGCTGATGAACAGGCCGTCCCGCCCCTGGATGATCTTGATGTCATTGACCATGAAGCAGTGGTCGAAGACGATCGATACGAAGGCCCTGAGCTTCTCTTCGTGGATCGGAAAGACCTTGACCTCCGTGATCTCCATGGCCGCGTCCCCTCATCGCCCCTGCGCTCCACCGCCTCGCACCCGAGCCGGCGACCGCAACCTAAGATACTCGGGAATGTCCCGAGGCGCCGCTTTACGCGGCGACACAAACACCCCGCACGGAACCCTTCGGTCCGGAGGGGTTGATCGGAAGCAATCTAGGAGGCGGGGCGAGGGTCTCCCCTCTTTCCGCGGCCCGTAATCCTAGAGGTGAGGGGCCGGGCTGTCAAACGTGAGGAGGTTTAGAAGTGCCCCGGCGGCTCGCTGAAGTGTCGGCGGGCGGGTCGTTGGGCCTCGTCCGCGACTACCGCAACCTCAAGAAGGTCCTCGGGATGAATGAGCTTGGCGTCGGCGAGGATCTACGGATCGTTCTGCGGGAACGACTGGGCACCCGCCGGCCCGGCGCCATAGTGTTCGGAAAGCGAAACTGCGAGCCGGCCCATCGTTTGCCCTGTCGGGCAGCCGTTTGCCGAGCCGGGAAGCCGCTCTAGGAGCCGGTAAGCGGCTTGCGCGGCCAGGAAGCCGCTTGCTTCGGCCCAAAGCCGCTTTCTGGACGGGGCAGCCGCTCTGCTGGATCGGGAAGCCGCTTCCTGCGGCGCAAAGCCGCTTGCTGCGGCCTAAAGCCGCTTTCTGCGGCGGGAAGCTGCTTTGCTGGATCGGGAAGCCGCTTGCTGCGGCGTAACGCCGCTTTCTGGACTGAGAAGCCGCTTGCGGAGGGTGGAAGCCGTTTGCGGAGCCCGGCAGCCGCTTCGTGGGACGAGAAGCGAACTTGCGGGCCGGGAAGCCGTCTCCCGACCCTGAGAGGCGCTTGCCCTCACCGTCAGCTCGCCTCAGGCGCAGTCACCCGCTTTCCCCCCCGCTCGATCGCTTGGGCCAGCGCGCGGGCCTGGGCTGCGGTCGCGGCTTCGCGTTCCACGGCGGCGACGAACAGGCGGTAGCTGGCGAGCGTTTCGCGTTTCAGTCCCAGCGATTCGAAGATCGGTTTCATGGTGCGGACGAGCGTGCGGACTTTCGCGGTGCGGCAATCCTCCAGGAGGATCACCGCTTCATCCAAGCCGACGACCGCCGCGTCGGCGAAGAGTTTGAGGATGGTGAATTCATCCCGGGCTGCCGAGAGTTCGGCGAGCGCCTCGTTCCATCGCCTCAGGCCCGCGAGCACCTCGCCCGAAAGAACCCGGGTGCGCAATTGGTCGAGGTCGTTACCCAGCTCCGCCGCGAGCTGCCGCAGCTCGGGCAGCAGCGCCTCCGCCTCGGGCGACCGGTACAGTTGGACCAAGCACTTGACCCAATTGAAGCGCAGCATCCACCGGTATCGCAATCCCCCTTCGCCACGTTCGATCGCGGGCCGCGCCTCTTCGAGTGCGAGGAGCGCCCGCTCCGGTTGTCCCGCCTGCTCCAAGGTTGCCGCTTGTTTCAGCAGGATCCTCGATCGAGAGGATGGCTCGCAGATGACGAGCGCCCGATCGAGCAGTGCGAGAGACTCGCTAAATTCCCCTTCGTCACGCCGAAAGGACGCTTCGAGATCCAAAGCCCGGGCCTCCTCGAACCAACCGGGTGCTTCCCTCCTGCCAAGAATATAGAGAGTTCGGGACCGAGCGAAGGATGCATCGGCCGTGGGGAACTCATTGGCAATTCTCCAGGAATTGCCGACGAAGGCCCACGCATAGCCCATTGCTTTCGATCGTTTCGCTTCCGACCCCGGAATCCGCTCGGCGACCCGCAACGCGAGCTTCGACCAATGGAGGGAGTCTTCGGCGTTTCTGGCCGCCGCGCTCACGCTCTCGTTGCACAGCCGCTCACACAACGCGGCACTACGATAGTGGCGACCGCTAGTGACGACCAGAAGCCGTTCGTCGAACGTGTAGGGAAGGAGCCGCAGGCAGAGCAACTCTGCTTCGGCGCGATCCTCCGCCGTTGGGGGCCGTTCCTCTCTTTGAGGAAGTTCGTCGGGAACGGAAAGCACGGCGAGGGCCGGGGCAAGCATCGCCGCGAACCGGCTCGCCACCTCCGCGCCCAGCGCGTCCTCTAAATCTGCGGCGGACCCTGCCGGCCGATCCGTAGCGCCCTCGAGCACCCGGTACGCCGAGACGAACCCCTCGGCGAAGTCGGGAGGGACTTCGATCGCGCTGAATATTTTCTCCTTCACCGCCGAGGGTGCGCCCCCCTCCCTTTCGTAGCGAGAGAGAGCGCTCGGATCGATCTTCGCCTTGCGGGCCAGGTCGCCCTGCTTCCAACCCTTGAGCCCCCGAGCGACCCGAATCTGGGCCGCCAGCTCGTCCTTGGTGCTCATCGGAACCTCCCAGAAGGAGCCGCTCGCCGCCCGCCCGTGCATGCCCCATGATTCCTGCGCGACATTTGTCCTACGCGACACTTTCATTTTCGAGGGGCTCGGGCCGGCACTTCCGCCTACCCGCCGCCCTCGAAATTCAAGGAGACCCCATGAACCTCTCCCCGCAACGCCGCCTCCAGTGCTCCGTCGCCACCGTCCTGCTCCTGCTCGCCTTCCTCGCCCTGCCCGCCGGGGCCTCGCCGAGGGACTGGTCCTTCTTCTCCTCCCCTTGGAGCCTGCTCTTGGCGCTCTGGGAAGAGTTGGGCGCAGTGGTCGATCCCAGCGGCCAGCCGAGCGACATCGGCATCGAAGCCGATCCTGGCGGTCGCACGGCAGCCGGCATAGTGGTCGGCAACCTTGGCGCGGTCGTCGATCCTAACGGACAGCCAGCCGCAAATCCCTGTTCTCAAGAACTCGGTGCTGTGGTGGACCCGGACGGCCAACCCAACCATTGAGTGGATTTACCCTTCGGCGGTTCAACCCTGGGAGCGCTCTCCGCCGGGGGGGCCTAGCCACGGCGAGGCAACCGGCAGATGCAGCGGGCGGCTTCCCTAGCCATGGCGACCGTCGCCGCGTCGCGCTCCACGGCTTGGAGGAACAGCCGCACGGTCGCAAGCGATTCGCGTTCGAGGCGGAGAGCGTCGAAGGTCGGGCGCATTTGTTGAGTCAGCGCCCGCACCTCGACGTTTCGACCCTCGCCGAGAAGAATCGCCGCCTCGTCAAGACCAACGACCGCGGAGTCCGCGGGCAAGGACCGTGCGGCAAATTCCAATCGAGCCGCTTCGAGCTCCGCCAATGCGGCGGCCGGATGTCCGGTAAGCCCCAGCACTTCGCCGCCCAGCGCGCGCATTCGCAGTCGATCGAGGTCGTTGCCGATCTCCCTGGCGAGCGTACGCACTTCGGGAAGCCGGGCTTCCGCCTCGGCGCCCCTGTCCAGGTGAACCAGGCACTTCACCACGTTGAAATGGAGCATCCAGCGATACCGGGAGCCCCCTTCGCCGCGTTCGATCGCCGGCCGCGCCTCAGCCAGTGCGGCAAGTGCCTTTTCAGGCTCACCATCCTGCTCCAGGGTCGCCGCCTGTTGGAGAAGAATCCGAGAACGGGCCGAAGGCCAGCACGTTTGGAACGCACGGCCGAGCAGAATCAGCGCTTCTCCGAATCGCCCTTGGTCGCGCCGAAGCGACGCCTCCAGGTCCAGCGGTCGGGCCGAGTCGAAATACTCCGGCTCCTCGCCCGCGCCTACCCCGCAAAATTCGCAGGACGACGTGAACGCCCGGTCCGCTTCCCCGAACCCGTTGCTTACCCTGCGCGCGTTGCCGACGAAAGCCCAAGCTTGGCCCCGCCGCCCTGCTCGCTGCGCTTCCGTCCCCGGCGCCAACTCCGCGACCCTCAACGCGAGATCCGCCAGCTCGACCGAATCCGACGCGCGCTTCGGGGCCGCATTGACGCTCTCGTCGCACAGCCGGGCGATGAACGCCGAGGTCAGGAACTCGTCGCAGGTCTCGACCCGCAGGAGCCGCTCCTTCTGGGGCCGCGTGGCCAGCTCCTTCCAGAGCCGTTCCGCCTCTTCCTTCGCCTCCGCAACTTCGATGGCCCGGACCCTCGACTCCAGAAAAGCGCGCGTATCGCGCAGGGCCGCATCGAATTGCTTGGCGAGCCGGGCGCGGCGGCTGCCGGGGGCGGGCGGCGCGAAACCTGAGTTGCGGCGTTCGAAGATCAACGTCGCCAAATGGACGGCGGCCTCGAATTCCTCGGGGGTGATTTCGAGGATTGCCTTTGCCGCTTCCTGCTTCTCGTCCGACAGCTCGGAGAGTCCCTTTTCGATCCGATGGAGCGTGTTGCGCGAAAGGCCCAAGGCACGGGCAAATTTCCCCTGGTTCCACCCGAGGACGGAACATAGAGCCTTGAACGCGCTCGGCAGGACCGGGGCCAACGTGCGGGGCATCGAGGAATCTCTTTGCAAAGTAGTGTGCGCGCCAAGCGCTTAGCGTGACACGGATTTGCGTGACTTTCGGCCACTCGAAACGCCGGCCGCGCCCGCCCGGAAAGCCTAGGGACGAAACCCCGGCGCTTTCTGGCGCATTTGCACCACGATGTACCTGTGGCGTGAAATTTCGCCAAACTTCAGGCTTTGCCGCGCAGCTCGTGCGTATCGTCTTTCGCATGGTCGACGCACCACAACGCACCTCCGGCAAGCGTCGGCCCCTCTTCGCGCCGGGCGCACGGTCGAGTTTGGCCGCGCGCCCTCTTTTTCCCGCACCGGCGTCACCCCCAACCCAAGCTGCAAACGAAGACGGCCCTTCCCGATCGGCCCCCTCCCATCCGGGAGACCGTCTTCGTCCCGCCGAGGATTCGCGTTTGAGCCAGGCCGATCCCGCCCTTCTCCACCGCTTCGCCCGGAGGCTCATGTACCGCGGCGAGCAGGCAACCTATGAAGGCGACTTCCGTGAAGCCGCCTTTCACTTCGAGCGGGCAGCTTTGGGGTACGAGACCCTGGGCGACCCGTTTCCCGCCGCCGAAGCGACGCTCGAGCTCGGCCGTTGTCTCCTCTATTTGCGGCGCCCCGAGTGGTTGCCCAAGCTCGCCGGCCGCCTTGCCAACGTTGCGACCGAAGAAGCCGCCTCGTTGCCGCCGGGCGGATTGGTCACCCTTCTCGTCTGGGCCGCGATCCTGCGTAAAGGCGACGCCGAACCGCTGGCGCTCGTTCAACTGATTCGCGCGCGCCGCCGGGCGCGCAGCGCCACCGACCCCCAACCACCCCATCAGAAGCCCGAGGAATGGGCCTCGTGGGAATGGCAAAGGCGAGGCCGGTTCGGTGAATGAAAAGATCGAGAAGCACCTGGACCGCCTGGAGAAGACCCGCCGCCGCCTCGGGCTGTTGCGCGAGACCGCGCTGTTGCAATTCCAGCGGATTCCGAATGTCCGCCGGATCATCCAGTACGTGGCCGACGCGCTGTTGAACGAGGCGGGCGAACATCCGCCCGACGCTGCGCTGCTCGGCGAATCGGTCGTCCGCGCGAAACTTCGCGCCGCAGGAGAAGAGCTGCGCCACCACCAGGAATTCTTGGGCGCGGTGGCGGATCTGCCGCGGTGGCTCGAGTCGGTCGCCGGTTTCGAGCTCGATCCGGCCGACCGGGAACTCTGCCAATGGGCGGCCGAGCAACGGCGGGAAGTGATGCGGTTGGCGGTGCGGTTCGAACGGCGGGTCGGGCCGGCGCCGGAGGCTGGCGCGATCAACGAATAGCGGCACTGCCCAACTCGGAACCTCGGTGTGTTACCCGTCGCCTTCGGACCCGGTCCGAGTCGCGGCATCGAGACCTGTGGCTTCAGTTCCGGGCCAGGTCGCGGCGGCGGAGACAATTCGAGCTGCCTCCGCAACCAACTCTTCCAGTGATGTGTCGCTAGCTTCGATCCGGGACCAGCCCGCATCCTGGAAACCCCGAAGCTGGTCCAGAACACGCTCCTGGTACGAGATGAAATCCGCTGCATCGCCTACCTTGTAGCCATCCATCCGGCCCCCTTCGGTCGCGGAAAAGGCGTCCCGCCGCGCGACAGTCTTTCGCGGATCGACATCCAAAAAGACCACAAGATTGGGTACCGTGAGGTGGCGGAAGCTGGAAAGGACGTAAGCGCGCTCAAACTCTGGCTTCAGGAGGAATCGAGCCGCGAACTTGTAATACCAGTTGTCGACCACAACGAACTTCCCCTGCCTCAGGAGGGGTTGGATCTTGCAGCGGTCCAACAAGCTGAACCAGGAGATGATCAGGTGGAACCAGTGTGGGTCTCCCCACTCCCATAGCGGAGCATCCGCGGGATAGTCCCAAAGCACGCGCTTGAGATCTCTCATCCGTTCCGCGAGGGCCGGGTGCTCGAACCCTTCCGCGCTCTTCTTGTCGACCAAGACGAGGTCCAGGCCTCGATCCTGCAGCAGCTTGGCGATCGCCACAGCGACAGCGCTCTTGCCCGCCGCATCACCGCCTTCGAAACACACCAGCTTGCCCGAACCCGACCCTTCATGCGTTTGACTCATCGTCCTCGGCCGACCTAGCGGCTCCCGAAAGAGATCTCGCGACTATCTACTTCGGTGAAATGAAACTTAGAATAACTGCAGGAATGCCTCGGTATCCAGCGAATTCCTCCCACAACCCTGGTAGAACGGGCGGGAGAAGGGGTAATCGGTGAAAATTCGCTGAAGACTCTTCCCCATCTCCAAGATGCGCGACGAGGAAGGCGCCTTTCGATCGGAGAGCGGGGTCTCCGGGTCCGGATGAAAGACGTTGATCACCGGGATGACACCCGATTCCGCCAACTGCTTCATGCCCGTGTCCATCGTCTCCTGCGATTCGAGCCCGCCGACGATGATCGAAAAGACGTTGCCTTCGCCTAGAACTCCAACCGCGCCCTTGAGCGCATCCAATAGGTGGTTCTGTCCGAGGACCGCCTCTTTTCCCGGACAGTAGCGCGCGAAGAGCTCCGGGTCGAAGACCTCCATATTCATTGCAACGGAGAGATTCAGGCCCTCCAGTTCCTGAAGGAGATCGAGATCCGCAGGGGGGTAGACGATCAGGTGAAGCTCCACTTCTCGGCCCGACTCGAGGATTGCTTCGTTCGCGACCCGGCATAGCTTCGCGTAGTAGAGGAAGCTTCGGTCAGGATCCCGGAAGTTGCCGCCATTGAGCATCACCTGAGAGGCTGGACAGGAACCGTCCGCAAGAGCCACCTTCAAAGCCTCTCGGAGCAACTCTTCTGAGACAACCGCCGGGAACTCACCCTCGCGGCTCCGGTTCGGAGCAATCGAGCAGTAGTGACACGCTTTGCCCATGTCCACCAGGGAACAACTACCGTGTATGAACACGCCAAGGGAGCCGCCACCGTAGAGCGTCACGACGCTGCGAGCCAAGCGGCCATCCGGCAAAGGTGCCAGGTAAAAGGAAGGGGTCAAGGGGAATGAGACTGGGGCACTGGTGGCGCCTCGCTGCACCGTGTAGCCATCCGCAGCCGAGTGGCAGAGCTGCCAGGGCGACTCGCTCCGAGCGTTCACGGAACAGACGAGGTCTACACCAAGGAGGATCAGTTCTTGGGGCAAGGACTGGTCTCGAAAGGTCAGATCGTCGGGATTCCCATACGCTCGCCTTTTGGCGAGGAACGGCGGCCCATAGACCGCGAGGAACTCTTCAGTAGGGCAAACGCCGTGGGCCAGCAATTCGGCTTTTAGCACGGTCGGTGGCAACTGTTCGCTCACGCGTCCTCCTTCACGCATTGATGAGAGACCACGAACTGCGCCCGCTCCACCTCGCGAGCTCATTCGCGAAGAAAGCCTGATTTGCACGCGGCAACGACCGACCCGCAGCCCGGCCGAAGCCATCCAAAGCTTCCACAAGCTCCTCGAAGTGGAGATCCATCGTGCTCCGAAGCACAAGGCGGAATTGCTCTTCGTCAGAGGTAGGTGAACCGTCTAACCCGCGTAAGTCTTGCGCCAAGAACATTCCGAGGAGGCGATATGAAAACTCCTTGAGCACGCCACGCGCAGACCGGACCAGCGACCGCTCGTCGTCCGAGAGCACCTTTTCCAAGCTCTTGAGGGCGTAGTCAAGGCTGAAATTTCGGTCTACCCAGCGCTGTGCGGCATCGCTCATCGTGCCGATTGCGGGATCCCTGAATCGTGCATTTCGCCTTCCCATCGCAGGCAGCTCTTCGCCCGCCAACCCTGCGGCCTCGACTTTCCTCAAGTAGGGTGACCCCAGAAGGCATTCCATTGAAACCAAGAGGTAGCTGATCGACCTGTAAAGAGGGACCCCTTGGGCGTTCGCGGAAACGAACTCTTCATCTTGGACGGCTTCGAACAAGGCTTCGGCCGACATTCCAGGCTGTGGTTTGAGCAGGAGGTCTCGTCGCCCTTGAAACGCACAGGACTCCAGGAGCTCAGATTGAGTCATGAGATGATCAAACGTAATGTAGGTGCATCGAATTGGGATACCACTTGCAGAGAGGAGTCTCAATGCGATCGCATTCTGCCGCGCCGTGATCCGCTTGTTGAAGCGCTTCAGAATGGAGTCTACTCCGGACTCAAGACCAAATAGGCATCGATCGAGTCCGTCCTCCCGCAGGCGAGACCAGAATCGAATTCTTTCCGCGTGCCACTCGGATCCTTTTTCAGGGCGATAGATCTGGTCGACCCGCGAGCTGGTCTCCCATCGAAAACCAGAGGTCTTCAGGCTGGAGGAAATCTGAAGCGCCCGTTTCAAGCCTTCCCCGTCCACATCATGACCGACAAATTCCTCGTCGACTAAAAAGATCTTGCGCGCGACCGCGGGCCTGCTCTCAAAAACTTGGCCCACCGCGTCCAAGACTCCCGCCAGACTCAGAGCCTCTTGGCCCGCCCAGATTCCCTTGTGCTCGCGAGGGCAAAACGAACAGGCGTGCGTGCAGCCCCGACTCGATTCGAGCTGCATGACGCCATGCCGATCGAGCGTTTCGTCGAGGAGGTCAAGCTCCGGAAGAAAGCTCGACACGTCCCGGTTGGCAACGCCTCTCGAGGTCATCAACAAACCGCCAGAACACCACTGCAATCCACGGACGTCAGGCATAGCCCTTCCACCGTGCCAGACCTCGACCAGATCCTGCAGGGTCGCCTCGCCTGGGCCGTTCGCGACCAGGGCGGAGGGAAAGCGTTCGAGGAGCCGAGACGAATTGAGCGCCGAGAGGCTACCGCCAAATACAATGAGGGCTCGTTCTGCTATCTCCTGAAGGGACCCGGCGAGGCTCTCGAGAAGGTCGTACTGACCGAAGGTGGCCGAGATACCCACAATGTCGGGCTGGTCCGCACCAATGCGCGTCAGGATTTCGGGAAGACCTTGGCCGAGTTGCATGTCGTAAAGCACTACGCGACCGTGGAAGCGTAAGCGAAGTGCCCGTGCGAGGTCCGAAATGGCCAGCGGAAAACGGGGAAAGGGAAAGATCTCCGGGTGGCATAGCCCGACCAAGGTCACCCGGGGCCTGGTTAGCCTGAAGATCGCATCGGGCGATAGCTTCGCTTCAGAAATCGACCGTTCCGGATGGGTGAATTCGATCCCCTGGGCGATCGCGTGCGGCCAACGCGTCAAGCCAATGGGCTGGTCTGCAAGGTGGGCGGCGGCCCAGCCTGAGTCAGCTCTTTGGAGGAAGACCACTCGCTCTTCCAAGGCCCCCGCCACGATCACCTGTATCAGGCCTGGACCAAGTGCGCCCTGAAGATGTTCCTCAATGGCGAGTGGTTTTAGCAACCGCGCGGTGAGCTGCGCGGCAAGCCCGGGCTCGAACGGCAGCCCAAAGAAGGAGAGGGCTCGCTCGAAAATTACCTTCGCCTGCGATCGGCACCCCTCGGGGCATCGTACGTCTCCGATCGCCCGCATGGTGTTCTACCCGGAACGCTGCTGCGAAAGAATAGGCGCCAGCTGTACGCCTCCGAGCATTTTGGGTACAAAGTCGCCCCAGTCGTGCCCTCGCTCGTTGTCTCTGTTCAGCGGGTACAGGAAGTCCAGCAGGTCCGCGGGGACGAGCTCACCAAGGAGCTCATTGATGTGCCAGAACGTATAGTACAGAGATGGCTGAAGTTTGTATTTGGCGGCAAGAACCCGGATCCGTCCCCAGTCGATCTCCCCGTGGTGGCGATAGACGATGGAGAGGACATCGAGGAAAGACCTCATCGCGAACGCGTTGTTCAACTGGAGCTCATGGTAGAAGCGTGCCGCCAGATACCATGCCATGTCCGCCGGACTCTGCGCGAGGCAAGGTCCGGTTTCGGGCCAATCGGTCGGACGCAACGCTGGCCAAGTGTCTTCGAGGTCGAAATCGAGGCTCAAGTGCGTGTGCACGTCGTACCCAATGACCAGCTGGAACGTACCGTTGACCGGGCCCATTCGCCAGTACGCGAGGTACTGATCGATCACATCTTGGTACTCGGCCAGCTCAGGCACATCGACCCAGCGAGAGAACTCCGCGAGCTCGATCGAATCTTCTTCGATATCAGCGCGTTCCAGTTCCGTCAGAGGAACAATTTCCATGCGCTGCCTGTCGAGCTTGCCCTGAAGAAACCCTAGGTCCTTAAACACTTGCACCGCTTCGGGCACGTCTTTGGGATGGATCAGGAGGTCGATGTCACCCATGACACGGGGAAATCGTTTTCCATAAATGCTCAAGTCGAGATAAGCGCCTTTGATCACGGCGGTCGCAATCCCGTGCCGCCGAAGGGAATCCAGAATAGGCCGAAGATGGAGGTACTGTTGCTGCGAGATCGAGCCATAGACGCGCGAGAGGCGCCCTGGGACATCCCCAAGCCCAAGATCATGGGCCTGCGAGAAGACATCCAACATCGGCATCATCTTCTCCCGGACAGCCCTTCGCAGGAGCGCCTCTTGAAATGTGCTGACGCTCGTTCTAGGCAATCCGGCCTGCTCAATGGGAAACTGCTGACCGGTGACCGCCCAAAGACCTGCCTGTAGGAGAGTTCGGGCTACCTCGGGACTGGCTAGAGTGAACTCTGAAGTCGGCAGGTGTCCGCCCCCACAAGCCCGCAGGCTGGGTCAAATTTGAAACCACGACCCCAGCTACTCAGAGGGCTCTTTCGAGCCTTCGCCGGGTAAGGGGGCAGTTCTCCCGATAGGGTCGATACTGGAGGAAGATCCTGCTGCCGCTTCCCTCAGTTTGTTCGGCACGAGATCCAGGCAGGGGCGGCAGTCACCACTCAGTCCGAAAAGTTTGCGGCGCTTTCTCATATTGACCTTTCTTGGTTTGGCTTGCGCAACCCCATCGCGAGCACAACGACCAAAATTTTAACTCTTCTTTATGCTTTCGTCAATCGAGTGCGCCGTACCGTAGCGAGGTGGAACCGCGCGTCGCTGCGCAAACCACCCTACCCCGCCCCGCCGAGCGCGAGCGCCGCGCACCCTTCTCGGGCGTAGTCGGCGGGCGCCGCAAGCGGCACCAGCGGGCTTGCGAGCGGCTCCGCGACCGAGGCGCGCCAGCGGAGTTGGCCTCCGGCTCGATCGGAGAGAATCGATTCGCCTTTCTGATGGGTCCACCAGGCGGTGGGTTCTCCGGCCCGGATCAACGTCCAGCGGAATAAGCGGCCCCGGGCGAGATGCACCTGCCAAGATTCGCCCGCAGCCCCCGAAAGCACGAGGATCTTAAGCCCCTTGCCGGCATTGACGCCGGCCGGGGCGGGTGTTTCCGCGGGCGGGGAGACCGGGACGCGACCGAGCAGGAGTTTCGGCAGATCGGTGAGCGCCACCCGGTCAAGCGGTGCGCCGATCAGGCGCAGCTCGGACTTAAGCGCGCAGGCCGCGCGCGCCCGGTGGTCGAGAAACAGGCCGCGGCCGGCCGTGACATCAAGGCTCCAGAGCGCGCGGCCGAGCGGATCCACCGCGTTCGCCTGGTAGCGCACGGCTGATTCGAGCCGGAGCGCGAGACGGAACGAGCCTTCCCCCCGGGGACCGGAATACGACATCCGGAACAGCTGCTGGGTGCCGAGTGCGGAGGCCGGAATCTCCCAGGGCAGCCCCTCGGGCTCGACCGCAGCCGGCGGGGCCGAGGCACAAGCGCCGAGCAGCGCGAGCAGAGCCGCCCCGAGAACGCGCCTAGCGGCGCGGCAGCTCGGCGAGCTTGCGCTTGACTTGATCGACATCGTCGCTTTCGAGCGCCAAGGCTCGCCGGTAGGCGTCGCGGGCGAGCGCGATCTCGCCGGTGGCCTTGAACAGATCGCCCAAGTGCTCATGCACCGAGGCGTCCCTCGGCATCAATTTCGCCGCGCGTTCGAGCAGAACGCGGGCCTGGTCGTACTCTTTCAGGCGGAATTGGACCCAACCGAGCGAATCGACGTACGCCCCGTTCTCCGGATCGAGCGCCACCGCACGGCGGATCAGCTTCTGCGCCTCGTCGAGGTTCTCGTTCCGGTCGGCCCACAGGTAGCCTAGGTAGTTGAGCGCGGAATGAAAGTCGGGCGCCAACTCCAGCGCTTTGCGAAACGCCGCCACCGCCTTCTCGTGGGCGTCGGTGCGTTCCAAGGCGGCCCCCAGGAGGAACCAGCCCGCGGCGAGATCCGGCTTTGCCGCGGTCAGGCGGTCGAGGATCGGCAGTCCCTCGGCGTAGCGCTCGAGGCGCTGATAGACCTGAGCCGCAGCGAAGGCGGAGCCGGAACCCTCGGCCTCCAGCCGTTCGATCAGGGCACGCCCTTCCTCCTCGCGCCCCAGGCGGAACAACAGCTCGGCGCGCTTCGCAGCGAGCGGCGGAGAGGGCTTGGCTTCCGGACCGACCTGTCCGGTGAGCAACTCGAGGCCGGCGGCGGGACTTTTTTCGGCCGCCGCGTCGACGGCGTAGAGGATCGCGCGCTCCCGCACCTCCTGGTCCGTGGCGGTGAGCAGCGGCCGGACCACCTCGGTCACCCGAGGCCAGACCTCGGCTTCGGCGAGCAAGGCGGCGAGTTCCAAACGCGCTTCGGCCGCCCCGTCCGCTTTGCCGCCCTTGGCCAGCGCTTCGCCGGCCGCCAAGAGCACCCGCTCGGCTTCTCGACTCTTCCCCTCGCGATCGAAGCAGCGTGCGAGCGCGAGTGCCACCGGTAGATCGGCGGGCGTCTCAGAAGCGAGCTTTGCGAGCACTTCGATCGCCTCCGGCGTCCGCCCGAGGGCGGCCAGGCTCATCCCGCGCAGGCGCAGGAGATACCCGTTATCGTCGGCCGCTTCGCCCTCTTCGCCCGCCGGGGCGCCCTTCGAGCCGGCAGGCCTCGGCGCCGCGAGCAGCTGGTCGGCCAAGGCGAGGGCACCGGCAAGCTCGCCGGAGAAATAAAGCGTGGAGGCGAGCTGGCGCCGAAGTTGAGGGTCGGAGCGCACCCCTTCCGGCGCCGCTTCGAGCGTCTGGCGCGCCGCGGCGAAATCCCCTCGTCGCTCTTGGAGCTCGGCGAGTGTGGAGCGCGCTTCGAGCGAACTCGGGTCGGCCGCGAGCAGTTCGGTGAGCGCCCGCTCGGCTTCCGCGGTCTGCTCCGAACGGAGCAGCGACTCGACCAGCAGCCCCGACACCATCCGGTTGTTGGGGACGAACTTGGCCAGCTCGGTGAATACTTCCGCCGCCTTCTTCGCGTCGCCGCGATCGAGGTAGATGCGCCCGAGCGGCAAGAGCGAAGGGAGGTCGGTGGGGTCTTTCTCGCGCACCGCTTCGAGCACCTCGACGGCGGAATCGAGCACCTCGGGCGATCGGCCCGCCAACGTCAGGTAGACCTGGCCGGCGGTGCGCAGAAGATCCAAGTCTTCCGGAGCGAGGAGGCGCGCCTGGTCGATCTCTCGCTTAGCCCGCTCGACGCCGCCGGCTCCGGAGGCGAGCGGCGACTGCGCGAGGCGCGCCAAGAGCAGAGCGTGCTCGGCCCGGATGTACGGATCGTCGGGAGCGAGCGCCGCGGCCTCGTCGTAAGCGGAGAGAGCCTCGGCCCAAGAGCCCTCGGCGGCCAGCGACTTGGCGACCGCGAAACGAAAGGACGCGGCCGCTAGGTCTTTGGCCGGAGCGGCGCCGGCGGTTCCGGCGCTCAGCCACACAACGTTGAGGAGGAGGAAAGAGGGACCGAAAAGCCTGGCGAGCCGCATACTCGGCAGAGTAGCAGTGCCCCCGCCGCTTGCCAAGCCGAAGAGGTCCCCCTATGATCTCGCCTTGGGCGCTTAACTAAAGCCCACTCTAGGACTTAAGGGACCTTGGCCGGATCGTGCCCGAGATTCGTGGCGGTTTGGCCGCTCGATCGAGTTCGATCCAATCGTCTCCGTTCCACAGCCTCCCGACCCCTCGAACCCGAAGGATTGACGCGAAGCGACAAACCGCATTGGCCAAGCTCGGACAGCTCCTGATCTCGCGCGGCTGGATCAACCTGCCGCAGTTGACGCGTGCGCTCAAGAATCAGAGCGTGGTCGGCGGTCGTCTGGGCACCTGCCTGCTCGAGATGGATGCACTGACCGAGGAGCAACTCGCCAAGGGGCTCGCCGAACAGTTGGGCCTGCCGGGCGCCACGATAGACCAGCTCCGCTCGGTGCCGGAAGAGGTGCGCGGCGTATTGCCGGGCAAGGTCGCGCGCCGCTGCCACGCGGTGCCGTTCCAGCTGATCGGCAACCGGCTCGATGTCGTGATGCTCGATCCGCGCAACCTGACCTGCCACGACGAGGTCGCGTTCGCGTCGGGCCGACGGGTGCGGGTCCACGTCGCACCCGAAATCAGGATCTTCGAGGCGCTCGAACGCTACTACGACGAAGAGTGCCCTTCGCGTTTCACCCTCCTGCTCGATCGACTGAACCGCGCCCGCTACCTCTGGAAAGAGGAAAAGGAAGGATCGGCCGAGGAAGAAACGCCGGCGCCGGCACACATTCCCAACCGCCACCGCGCCCCGCTCGGCCTCGATCTTTTCCCCGACCTGCCGATCCTCGGCGCAGAGCGCAGCCCGGGCCCGATGCTCGACCTGCCGGTGACCCCGGCCAAGAGCGCACCGCGAAACCAAACCGGGATCTCCCCCCTGGTCCGTCCGGTCGGAACCCCCGCTCCGCAGCCTTCGCCGCCCAAGCCGGTCGGCGCGCGAATCATCCCTCTCACGGCCGAAGAGCGCGCCGAGCTGGCGCGCGAAGCGGCGCCGCCCGTGGACCTCGAGGCGACCGCCGCTCTGGCCCCGCCGGCTTTGGCGCCCAACCTGCCGACCACGCTCGACGAGCTGGCCGACGCGCTCGAAGCGACCACCGATCGCGACGCCCTGGCGCGCTTGATGCTCGGCTTCCTCGCACGCCGGTTCGATCGCGCGGCGCTGTTTCAAGTCGCGCGCGGCCAGGTCTCGGGCTGGCTCGCGATCGGCCGCGACGTGGACCTGGCAACCTTCTCGAAATATCGGGTGGGGCTCGATCAGCCCTCGGTGTTTCTCAACCTCGACCGGGGCAACAGCCTCCACTTGGGGTCGCTGCCGCCGATGCCGGCGCATCGCGAACTCGCCAAGAGCTGGGGCGGCGAGCTGCCCAGGCGGGTCGCCATGCTGCCCATTCGCCTCGGCGATCGCCTCGTCGCGGTGCTTTACGCCGACGGTGGCGATGCCGCTTGGACCGGATTCGGGATCGATGTGCTCCATCGCCTGAGCGCCGATTTCGCGGCCGCCCTCGAACGTTGCATCCGACAACGCCGTGCGCAGTCCGCCTGAGGTAGAGTCACGCGCCGTGAAGACTCCAAGTGCATCCTTTTCCGTGACTTCGTTGACACCCCTAGGGGCCATTGTTATCCTCGTGCAAGCTTCGGAGCAGCGATGATCAAGTCGGACATCGTCGAAAAGATCGCCGAATCCTCGGACGTTCCTCGCGTCAAGGCCGCCCAGGCCGTAGACACGATTATCGAGGCGATGAAGAACGCCCTGTTCGAGGGCAAGAGGATCGAACTGCGCGGATTCGGTGTGTTCCAGGTCCGCGACCGCAAGAAGGGGGTCGGGCGCAACCCGAAGACCGGCGTCGAGGTCGCGATCAGCCCCGGCAAGACCGTGCGCTTCAAGCCGGGCAAGGATCTCAAGAACCTTTGAGCGGCGGCCTCGGCCCTCCGCCTGAACCCGCGGAGTTTTGGCGTCCCGCCATCGAGTTGCTGCCGCCTCCGGGCGTCTCGCTGCCCGCCGCACCACCGCGCTACGCCCTCGCGCTCTCGCTGTTCGCCCTCTCGCTCTTCTGCGCCACCACGCTCGGCGCGGTGTACGTGCTTCAGACGCGTACGGACGTGGTGGGCGATCTCGAGTTGGTGCTCACCCTTCGGGCGATTCGGACCGTCTGGGGGAACCCGTGGCTGCTCGCCCAAGGGTTCTGGTTCTCTACGACCGCGCTCGGCATCCTACTCATCCACGAGCTCGGTCACTACGTGGCCTGTCGCCACTATCGGCTGCCCGTCACCCTCCCCTATTTCCTGCCGAGCCCGATCGCTTTGGGCTCCTTCGGTGCGTTCATCCGCATCCGGGCGCCGCTCTCGGACAAGCGGCAGCTGTTCGATGTCGGCATCGCCGGCCCGATCGCCGGATTCGTGGCCCTCCTCCCGGTGCTGATCTGGGGCGCCGCCCATTCGCGCATCGTGACCCTCGACTCGATCGCGGGCCCCCAAGCCGTCCTTCTCTATCTACCCGGGCATCCGCTCGCGCTCGAACTCACGTTGCGCGCCTTTCACGGCATCACCCCGGCAGGTTCGGTGATCGAGCTGCACCCGGCCGCCCTCGGCGCCTGGTTCGGCCTGCTCGCCACCGCGCTCAACCTGCTCCCGTTCGGCCAGCTCGACGGCGGCCACGTGCTCTATGCGACGTTCGGACGGTTGCAGCGGCGGCTCGCCTGGCCGCTCTGGATCACCCTCGCGGCGCTGTCGTACTACTCGCCGAGCTGGATCTTGTGGACGCTGATCACGCTCGCGATCGGACTCCGCCATCCCCCGGTGCTGGATGAGGCCCGGGCGCTCGACGGCAGAAGGAAGGTCTTGGCCGCCGTGGCGCTGATGATCCTCGTCCTCTCGTTCAACCCGGTGCCGATGAGGATTCTGGAGATCGCCGCGCGCTAAAGGCGCTGCCGGGATTTCGCCGGCAGCCCCGCTCGCGCGCGAGCGCCGTCAATCGGCTCAGTGATGACGCGGAATCGCCTGCTGACAATCGGTCGGATACCTGTTCGGCGGTACCACGCGAACCAGCTGCATCATGCCGCGATCTTCGTGCGCCAGGATATGGCAATGCAGAACGTAAGTCCCGGTGAAGTCGACGAACCGATGCCGGATCGTGACCTTTCCCGGCGCAAACTGACCGTTCGCGAGAACGACTCCGGCCGGAATGCCGACGACATCGTTCCAGACGAAGTTGTCCGTTGGCGCATACGTCGAGTATGTGAAGGCGTTGGGATCGGTCGGGGACGGCGACGGCGCTTCGATCTTCGTGATCTGGAACGGATTGATGTGAATGTGGAACGGGTGGGTGACCGTGGTCTCGTTCACCAGAACCCATTCCTGCAGGCTATCGAGCGGCATGCACTGACTGACCAGCGGACCGAACTGCTCGAACTGTCTATTGTCGATCGTGTACCTCGGCGGAAGGTTCGTCCCGACGTTCGAACGGAGCCGGCCTCCACCGACCTGGGGCCTTCCCGGCTCTGCGTCCCATCCGAATGTCACCTGATGCGGATAGTCCGTCGGCGGCGGGAGATCCGCGAGGTATTCCGGCATCTGCGGCCAATCCGCTTCTGAGGGCAGGTTCATGTTGACCGGCTCGCCGGCCACGTTGACGAGAAATGCATTCGCTCCATTCGTCGTGAATTGAACCGGCGCGCAGGTCGCCTTGGAAGGTGCCTTGACCAGAAAATCGGCCCGGTTTCCGCCCGCCAGGATAAGGCCGTTGGGTGCGCCATTCTGGTTTGGAATCTGACCGGTCAGAAACGGCTGATTCTTGAAGTTGGTGGGACTGAATTGAACACCGTCCTTGGCCGTTTGCACGACCTGGAACCCCTCGGTCTGGCAGGCCGGCGCGGGGCTTCCGACGCAGAACAAATCCGGAAAGAGAACTCCAGGTCCTGCCAGATTTGCCTGCCCTTTGAACACCGAACCCGGAGTGGCGTTCACGATACGCCACAGCTGAACCTCGCCGGGCCGCATGGTGATCGTCGGGTTGGACAAGCCGTTCAGCAGTAGGAGCCCTGGTCCCAACGATCCAAAATTGACGCCGCCGCGTAGCAGATTCAGATCCGGATTGATCATCTGGAAGACCATGACTTTTTCGGAGTTCGCCAGGTTCCATTCCTTATAGAAAGTCTGGAAAAACTGGTCGTAGGCTCCTTCGATGATGAAGGCTCCGGCGAGGCCGTGGAGTGAGTGGAGCGCGGTTGAGCCGTGTTTGTGGGTGTGATACCACATCGTGCCCGGCGCCTGACCCGCTTTGTATTTCCCCGTCGGTGTGGTGTACTCGGGCAGGGGGAACGTATTCACATAGCCACCGGCGATGTACTGTGGCCACTGTCCGAGGTCGATCTGCTGCTTGTCCGACGCCCACAGGTCGTTGCCCTTCGCCTTGACGAGCTTTTCCTGCTTCGTCTGGTAGTCAGCCGGCATATCGGCCCACTTCGCCGGAATCGCAGGCTTCTCGATCACCTGATTGAAATCTTCGATCCACTCCGTTTGAGGCGTCGTCGAGTCGGGCATGACCTGCACGAGCACGTTGTCGCCGAGCCCGTCCGGGTTCGTGTGCGTGCCGTGGAAATGAAGATTCGCCGTGCTCGAACCGTGGAAGCAGTTGGGGAACACATCCTTCGCCGGATACACCGCGGAATTGGAGGATTGATCGCAGCCATATTGCGGGTTCGCCTCGCCGTTTTCAGTGACGAACGAGTACGAGAAGTTCTTGTCATTGATCGTGTTCATGAACAGAATCGAGACCTTGCTGCCGACCTTCGCACGTATCGTTGGCCCCGGAGTGAACGTGCCCGGATCCGATGGATATTTGACGCTTGGATTCGCAAGTGTCCAGCCTTGGAAATAGCGCAGATGTGCCTTGCCGACCGGAGCGGGAACGTTGCGATCCGCGTCGCTCAACAAGATGACGCTTCCTTTCGGATCGTCGACGCGGATGTCGCCGGGGTTGCTGTAGGGAGGAGAAACCTGAGCAGATGCGATCGGTGCCACAATAAGGAATCCGATCATCGAGGCCGCCAGTGAGAATCTCATTGCCGATTCGCTCATGTTCGTCTCCTGATCAGGTCAACGTAATTTGAAGTGTGATGCCGATCTGGTTCCCGAGGGCGTCAGTGACATTCAACTGATAGTTGACCTTGCGCAAAAAAGTAGGCACGGCGTTCAGCACCACGCTGACGCCGGCGGAGCTTCCTGCGGGCGTGGTCTCCACCGCCGTGATGTAGGGCAAACTGCCATCCTGCACGATAGCGTAGGGCGACTTGCCACCGGTGGCCGCCGCGACTGCAGCGAAAGGAGTCGCTGACGAGAGCGTCAACTGCGTCGCAGGCACGATGAAATCGCCGTAGACGTTGATCGTCCCGCTCTCCGATTCGTGTCCTGGCATCGCGCAGCCGTACACGATCGCCATCGGAAGCAGGTACGTCGGAGCGGGCTGGAGGGAGTTGGAGACGTCTTCCGGCTCCACGCGTAGTCCGGTGCAATTCGGTACCGGAAAGTGAGTCTGGGAGTCGTTGTTTTTCCAGACAAGCGTGTCGGACTGCGCGACATCAACCGTCTCGAATTCGCCGCCGGGACCGATATTGATCACCTTTCCCTTCCCGCTGGCGGCTGGAGGCACGAGCGTTATGACCGTCCCCGCCACCGATCCGAGGTCGGCGTTGACGGTGAGTTGTCCGGCTTCGCCGTCGTGGATCGCACACGTGTAGTCGATCGTGAGCGGCCCGGTCAGAGGTGAAGGGACGCCGGCCTGGAAATTCGCCGCGGGCGAGTACGGATACTTCGAGGTGTCCTGCTTCGGCTCCACCTTCAGATGCGAGCATCCGATCACGGGGTAGTGCGGCTGGGTGTCGGTGTTGTACCAGAACACCAGATCTCTCTGGTTCGCGCCCGGGTTTTCGAACACTCCTCCTGGCTTTATGACGATTTGAACGGACATGCGTTCCATCCCTTCCGTCGGCGAGAAACCCGGGCCGGCAGCGCTGTGTCCTTCAAGAAAGTTTCCGTCGATGAATTGATGCGACTGTACAGCATGAAAGTCCCGCATGTCAACCGAATTCCCACACGCACGAGATCGAGAAACGGCTTCGACCGAGGCGCCGACCTCCAAATCGTCGCGCCGCACAGGGCCGGCCGATGTGTCTGCCCGTGATCGCAGGCCCTCACACCTCGAGCAGGAACGTCACCGGCCCGTCGTTGATCAGCTCGACCTCCATGGTGGCGCGAAACCGGCCGGTTTCGACCCGGTGGCCGCGCGCGCGGAGGCCAAGGACCAATCGTTCGACCAGGGGTCGCGCCTCGTCGGGAGGGGCCGCGCCGTCGAACGAGGGGCGCCGCCCGCGGTCGAGCGAACCGGCGAGCGTGAACTGCGAAACGACCAAAAACGCCCCCCCGACGGCCGCGAGATCGAGGTTCATCTTCCCGGCTTCGTCCTCGAACAGGCGCACGCCGGAGAGCTTCTCGACCGCCGCCGCCACTTGAGGGTCGCCGTCGCCGCGCTCGACGCCGACCAGGACCAGAATCCCCCGATCGATCGCTCCGACCGTCTCGCCATCGACCCGCACGGAGGCGGATTTCACCCTCTGTAAGATTAGGCGCATCGTTTCGCGTCTTTTATGCGAGTGAAAGCCGGTGGCAGCGTGCCACCCGGCTCACTCAACCGGTATCCCTTGGTCCACAAGACCTGAGCCGACGACGGCTCCGGAGCCCTGTGATACCGTACCTCACTCGCTTCAAAGGAGGACCTCCAAATGGTCAACAAAGTGATTCTGGTCGGAAATCTGGGCCGCGATCCCGAGCTGCGCTCCACCCCTTCGGGACAGCCGGTCGCCAGCTTCAGCCTCGCCACCACCCGCCGCTGGCGCGACAAGAGCGGACAACGCCAAGAACAGACGGAGTGGCACAACATCGTGGTCTGGGGCAAGCAGGCGGAGATCGCCGGCCAATACCTGACCAAGGGCAAGCAGATCTACCTCGAAGGTCGGCTGCAGACCCGCTCGTGGGACGACAAGCAGAGCGGCGAGAAGAAGTACCGCACCGAGATCGTCTGCGACAACTTCCAGATGCTCGGAACCAAGGGTGGCGGTGGCGGCGACATGGACCACGGCAGTCACCCGGCGTCATCGGGCTCCGGATCGGGCGGCGGACCCTCCTACGACGAGGGCTCGAGCTACGGTGGTGGTGGCGAGGACGACGACATCCCGTTCTAGGGCGATACGGACGCGCGGCCGGCGGGGAGGTCTCCCGCCGGCTGAGCGGTTGTTGTTCTTCTATCCTTGCGGCTTCGCGCCAGGCAGCTCGAGCGCGCCAAGCCCTTAAAACGAGTAGCTGATGCCCGCCGATACGATCAGCGGGTTGATCTCGACGTTTTTATCGCCGATCGAGCCGAGATCCACATCGGTCGACAGATCGATGTAGCGCAGGCCGGTGTGGAAGTTCCAGATGCCGTTGGCCGCGCGGTGGATCGGCAGGTCGAGACCGATCTGGACACCGAAGCCGAGCTGGTCCTCAAGGTCGCGGCTCGTCGACTCGCCGAGCACGCCATACGACTTACCGTCGAACAGAGCGAAGCCGAGGAACGGACCGATGTAGAGATCGGCTCTGCCCGGTTCGTGCAGCAGGTGGAAGTTCGGGCCGAGCGTGAGCAGGTTCATGCCCACTTTCTTCTTCGCGATCCCCCAGGCGTTGTTGAGGTCGAGTTTGAACGACGAGTCGACCTGCGACAGGATCAAGCCCGCTTCGAGACCGACGATTTCATTGAACCGCCGCTCGACCGTGCCGCCGATGCCGAAGCCCTTCTCGAGCTGCCAGGAGGTGCGTTCGACCAGCATCGGCGTGCGCCGACGGTCGGTGCTGATTCGGTCGTCCTTCGGATCGACGAAGGCGCCGAAACCGCGCACCGTCCAGCGCGGATGAATGCGCACATCGATCGGACCCGCCTCACCGGTCTGGCCGATCGCGTCCTCGGCCTTCGCCCGGTAGGTATAGATGCCCGGGACGGTGAACACCTTCTCCCACGTGCCGCAACCTGCCCGGTCGAACTCGACACCGTGATTGTCGGTGATGAACGCTTCGCACGACTTCAAGCAGACCGAATCGGCCGCCGACTGCGCGACCACAGTTTCGCGGGTCTCGGCCCGGGTCGGGGTGACGCTCAGCGTAACCACCGGCGGCGGCGGCACGAAGCGCTTCACCTCGACGCTGCTCGCGCACTCGTCGCTCTTGCCCGGCACCGTGCGCGGCGCGCTCTGCCCGGCGTAGGAGAGGTTGGCGCAGATCTTCGGCACCAGGAACGAATGGGTGACCCAGGTCTGGGTCCCCTGATCGGTGTCCTTGACGGTGAACGTGTAGTCCGCCGTGCACAGGTCCTTCCACTCCATCTGCCACGGGCCGGAGCCGTCGAGTTCTCCGGAAGTACCGTTGGTCGAAGTCCACGACGCCGTGGCGCCGGGGGTGCTGCCGTCAATGTTCGCCTGGAGCACCGGCGGCTTGGCGGAAGCGTCGCCGCTCGCCTGGATTTCGCAGCGGACTTCCGGCAGCGTCTCGGCGATCATCTCGTCGACCGGAACCTCGAAGGCGCCGTAGGTCTTCTTGACCTTGAGGCAGAGCGGGCCGCTCACCGGCACGCCTTTGCGATTGCGCCAGAGCATCCAGTCGAAACACTCGTCGGAACGCAGGTCGCGCTCGGTGACCGCGGAGCCGCCGGCCGCCTCGGCCAGCGCATCGCCCAAGCGCTCGAGGCCGTGCTGGCCGAGAACGCAGGCGATCGCATCTTTCTCATCGACAAACAGCGCCGACAGACCCTCTCGCGTGCTCACCCCGCCCTTGACGAACGGGCTCCGCCCCATGCGGGTGATCGTCTGCTGCCGGGTCGAGACTTTGCAGGCCGGCCCCATGTCCGCCGCCTGCGCCGCTCCGGGCGCGGCCAGCACCAAGGCGGCAACCCCCAGAACGGCCAACGTCGCGACGCGCCCAACGCGCGGATCTAATTTCATCATATTGCGCATATTTTCATTCTCCTCTCGGACTATTCGCCGTGCTTTGACACTCAGCTTCTGTGGGCTAAATCATACCTGGAAAACGTCCTGCCGTTCCGGGTCGAATCCAGCACAGATTATGCTCGGCACACCCTCAGCCAAAAGATCGCCAACCCACGGCGACGGCGGCTGAGGCCGGGCGTTCGCGCTGATGCTGACCCAGAACCTTCCTATGCTGGCGCCCTAATCCTCCGACTCGCCAGATTGTGCAAGTGGCGGCTCGTCATCCGTGTCGATGGGACTCAGCGCCGGCCTGTTGCTCTTTGGTGCGGTCACGTGGACCTCTTGCATGAAATCGCGTTCGAGCTGCCCCAGTAGCTCCATGCGCCTTTCGAGAAATGCGTCATTATTGCCGGCGAGGATCAAGCCAAGTGAATCATCGGCAATTGCATGGCTGTCGAGAATTGAGTCCTGCAACGATGGGTCGAGCTTCAACAACCACTTCTTGGCCTGCCCCCGTTCCCCACCCTCCACATCGAAGATCCGATTGGCAGGGCTCCTTCTCAAATCCGGGCTTTTCACGGTTGCGCAAACAATTCTCATTGCCTCAGGGCCCCGCTCAAAGAGAATGCGCGCGGCTTCCTCCAGTGAAATCGGCGTCCCGTTCGCACGTCGCGGCAAACGCTTAAGGAGGAGGCAAACCAGGATCCGAACGCGAGCGCTTCGAAGATCGAACCGAAGTGGCGTAGGAAGTGCCGGCTGACTAAGGTCCATTTCAATCAGGCGCACTGGAGACGGATCTCCTGCCAGCCGATCGCGCATCTCTTCCACCAAGCGGCGAACCCGTGTCGGGTTGTTCATCCCGAACCAGCCAGAGAACGACGACGACCAAAACCAACGCCTCAAGAGCGCTTCCTGTTCCTGTGTGGGCTCTGAGCAACGACCAAAGAATGCTCCGAGCGCTACCAGCTGCATACTGTACGGCAACATCCGCGCGTTGAGGACACCAAGTTCCCTCAGGAAGGTACGCGCCCTCTCTAGGCCGCGTTCAGCCTCAATAACAGCCTCAGGGAGACTCTGCCGAGTCGAGACCTTTACCTGCTCGCCAAGCCTGGACCAATCCGTCCTGTACATATCAAGCTTTGCGGCGGTAAGTACTGCCCTGAGCAAGATCGTCCGGTCCATCGCGCCAAAACCCGACCGAACCATTCCATCTTGAATTCGGTCTATCTCTCCTGAGAGGTGGAATCGTTCCCCGTGTCCGCCCTCCACATATGTGAGTGCGGAGAACATCTCGTCCTGGCCAATGCTTCGACCTTTTCTGTTAAGACGAGAGAAACTCTCCACCGCGATGCTCAAGTCATTGGTCGTGAACTGCACGATCGGTACCCGGTAACCTTGGATCGCCCGCGCAACCCGCTGCGCCCTATCCACCCAGACCTCTGCAGTCGCCGTGTCGACACAAGTCATGATTCTGTTTGCTTCAACCACCAGCCTCATCGTATCGAGAAGCGCGGGGACCTCGATATAGGAGTGGGGCCGCTTTTCTTCGCCTCCTGGGGCATAGGTGAAGCCACCTTCAGGCTTTGCGTCGAAGTAAATTTCCCAGCGCCCCGGGTCTTCTGTTTCAAGCTTCGGATCCCACTGGGAGTCCCCACGCAAGAGCACCCCGACAAGGGTGGTTAAGCGTTGCTGCCCATCCAGGACGAGAAAGGCCTGTCCCTTCCATTCTTTCAGTCTCAGAGGGCCGATGTGATCGCGATGCTCGGGCATCGGATCGGTGCTCCATAGAAACAGGGTACCGATCGGGTACTGCTTCGAGATCGAGTCGAACAGATCGACAATATCCTGCCTTCGCCAAACGAAATCACGTTGAAACTTCGGAACGCGGAGGCGGCCTTCCCGAGCCCACTTCAGGAGGTCAATGAGATGAACGACTTGTGGGACTATCTCTGGCGTCTCTTCTTGCTTGTCAGCGGCCATGGTCGGCTAGAGCTCCCTGGAAATAGCGGCAAGCAGGGCGTCGAGCTCACCTTCGCCGTCACGCTCTCGCAGTCCAGCAGCAGTGAATGAATCCCGTCTCTCGGCTTGAAGCCGCTGCAGAGGCCGAGGCCTCTTCGGGAAGAGTGGCTTCTCCAGCACTGCGAGATCTTCCTCCTCGGAATCGTCATAAAGACCCGCCTGGCAGGCCCTAAAGCGCTCCTCTTTCGACAGACCATCCTTGACGGGAAAGTGATCCCTTTGTGTTGGTGTTCTTCGCAACAGAGCATCGAACCGATCAACGTGGCTCGTGTTGAAGGGATCCGCGCGGGCGGCCTCAAAGACCTGGTCTGGGATATAATTTTCTGAGCAGCGCTTTTTCCACATGTGGTATGAAATGAGGTGCCTGTCGCATGCCTGGCGCACAGCTTCCGACGAAGTTGTTACTTCGGCGTCACCAGGCCACTTACAGTCGCTGTCGAAGAGAACGAAAAGGCGGATCGGCCGGCCCTCTCCCTCGGCATCTTTAGCGGCGCGATCGACCCTTCCCGGAATCGCGCCGACGCCTCCAGCCGTTGTAATCTCGACGGCCCGGGGAGTCACTTCTTTGGCGCGCGCCCAGAGTGCTCGAAGCGAGGGTGATCCGAGTTCGTCAACTACGATCTCAAGGAGTACGCCATCGGCCTCACGGTCCTCCACGAGAACGACAAGTGGCGTGTGGGCCATCTTTTCGGCCAGATGGACCGACTCAGGACTGTCAACTTCGATGGACTTCGTGTGAGGCCCTGGCACATCCAAAGCCTTGCGTGGCGGTACCGCCAAGGCGCTCAGAAGGAGCTTCTGTCTGGTCGTACGGGCATTCTGATACCAGCGGGATGCAACGACCAGGTCCGCATCAGGTACATCCACTCGATGGACTTCGTCGGCAATTCGGTCGATGAGTCTATCGATTAGTGCAAGCGAACTGTCGTCGCAATTGAGGGCAGCGGCATGAAGGACAAACTTCATCCCAGGGCCTTTAGAGCGGAGCGGCTTCGCTGCGCGCGCCGAATGGATGCGACCTCCTGGAAGTCTTCCTCAAAGACTCCAGTTGGCCACCAATCGACCTCGCCGCTCGAATCGAGAAAGACCCGGCGGAGTTGACTTCCATTGACGGTTGCCTCGACAAAGTAGATAGCGACGCAGTCGGGTGACAGGAACCCCTCGGCAACCCGCCGCTGAACGCGGAGTAGGATTGGCTCGGAGTGTGTTTCGACCACCACCGTGCCTTGCCCCTTAAGGGCAGTGGCGATGAAAAGATCAGCTAGCGGGGCCTGCGCAGCATCGTGCAGGTGGAGTTCCGGCTGCTCCACTACGTCGAGGAAAGTTCCCTCTCCAGGCCGCTGCCGCAAAAGCTGCTGCAACACGACCGGAAGCACCTGTTGAAGGCCCTGACCCGCGTACGCTAGATTCGTCGACATTGATTTGCTCATTCCTACTCGAAGGCTAAAACTATCATTGCTTTGCGAGAGCAACAAGCGCCAGCCATCCAGATGTGCCTCGAACCATAAACCTGCGGCGTCTGCCAGTTCGGGGTCGGACCGGAGCCACTGTGGCGCTTGTCGGCCGTCCATTCCAAGAATCTCAGGCTCCTCCTCAACATAGGCCGGCTGAATCGTCGCGCGAATAGGGCCCAGGTGGACCGCCTCGTCTAGCAAGCCAGACGCTGCATCTCGCCAGGCAGCCCAAGCGCCTCCAAGAGGCAGTAGGCCACGAAACGGCTTTCGACCAGCCTGCGGAACAGTCGGCGGCGACACGTCTACTACTTCGGGCTCGCGCATCTTGTACGACCAGATTTGGGGTGGCTTGTTGGCTGCGAACGCACCAGCGCTGAAAAGAGTCGCTGAAAAGTCGAGCTGGGTGCCGTTGTGCCGCGCCCGCAACTCGAAAGTCGGGCGACGGAAAAAGTCACCTCCATGGATTAGGTCTACGAATCGGCCACCATATTTCAGGCCCCGGACTTCCAGAGGCAAAATACGATCGTCATCACACGCGATGCCACCAAGGAGCAGCCGAGGGAGCCGCACAACCGCGCTCTTGCCGCTGTTGTTTTTCCCAAAGACGATCGTGAGGGGGGCCAGAAACAGCCTCTGGAGTTCGTCGTCGTCCTTGGTACCGCCAGGAAAGGCCTTGTAGCCGCGAAAAGCGATGCTCTCGAGTTGCACAGGTGCCTCCCAGGGACCGAAAGAAGAAGGAGCCGAACAGCCCCCCTCACCCGACCTCGAGGCTATCATGCCGGCCTTACTACTAAGCCCAAAGAGCTTACGCCTCACCTCACGTCTACTCTCCAGGCCACCGGATTTAGATTGTCAGCGCGAGATCAATGACGCAGGCCCAGCGAAATTGTAGTCGATCCGAGCTTCAGTCGCTCAACGGAACTCGCTTCCAGCTGATTCTGTCGTATCGCCTTGCCGAGATTTACCCTCAAGCAATCGGGCCGGCCATCGGCCGCGGATCGAGCGGCCGGGCAAGTGGGGTGCGGGCGGGTGCAGGGGGCGTGCTTTTGGTCAGCCGTTGACCGACCTGGCCCTTGAGCACTTTGAGCCGCGCCGCCACCGCCGTGCCGATCCACGGCAACCCCGTCCGTTCGGCGATGCGACGACGCGCCAGGCGGTGATCCTCGATCCAGGGCCAGAGGGTGTGCGGCGCGTTGAAACCTTCGAAAAAGTCTTCGGCGATCGCGGAACCGCGCGACGCGGCGAGCAAGATCTCTTGCGCCGGGGGCGCGATGGGTTCGAGGAAGAGGTTCGTGAAGCGGGTCTGGAAGCGCGCCTCGCGCTGCCAGAAGTCCTCGAACGAGGCCGACATCCACGCCGCATCGAACGGACGGTCGCCCCGCCCGACGATTTGGTTTTCCAGAGCGTGCGCCGCTTTAGAGGCATGGTTCGCCCCCTGCGCCGCGATCGGGTCGTTGAGCACCAGCGCATCGCCCAGCCCGAGCGCGATCCGGCCGGAGGGGAGGCGTCCCACCGGCTTGCGCACGGTCGGCGTGATCGCTCCGACCGCCCAGGCGAGCGGGTCGGTGAGTTCGATCCGCTCCAACCGGTGCAGCTCCCAAGGGGCGACCTCCGCCACCACTTGGCGGGCCGCGGCGATCATTTCGTCGCCGGTCCGCACGGCGCCGAAGCGGTCGAAGCGCGATCCGGCCTTGGCCTCGAACACCAGGCTGTAGCAGGAGCCCACACTCTTGTCGTGGAACGGGATCCAGAAGATTTCGCCGTCGGAGCCGACCAGAGTGAACTTGGCCGGGTGGAACGGCACGTGCGACCAGCGCGTGAGGCCGGTGACCGTCAGCAGCGCCAGGCTGCGCTGCGGCCGAGAGTAGGGACTGCGCAGCGGATCGCGCTCGAACAGGGAGGAGAGTTCCCCTTTGCCGGTGGCGACGATTACCAAGTCGTTCTCCGCCGCGGCCGTATCGACATCGGCGAGCGCCATCTCGCGCACGATCAGGCGCCCCCCGCGCGCTTCGAATTCGTCCATCCAACGGGAGAACTTGAGTCGCTGATCGATCGCCATCCCAGGCCGCCGGAAGCGCCCTTGGACGGTGACCAGGATGTTGCCCGGCGTCGGACAGAAGTCGAGGTGGACCCCTTCGCCGGCTTCGACCTCGGCGTCCCAGAAGTTGAGGCCCAGCTCCCGCTCGTAGCCAAGCGCTTGGTGGAAGACGAAAGCGGTCGCGGTGCATCGACCTTCGAGCACCTGCCGCGCGGTACGATCCGAGTAGAGGGTGACGTCGTACCCCTTGGCGAGCAAGCCGAACCCGAGCTGCAGGCCCGCCTGCCCCGCCCCCACGATCGCAATTTTCCGCATACCTCTCCCCTTCGAACGCCTGCCCGTTCGACCGAATCGACGCCAAATTACTTCGGACCGGTGAATGAGTGCGATAGACGGTGCAAAGCGTGACACGTTTGACGAACTTCGTCTGCTCAACCCTGCGGTCGAGCGGAATCGAACAAGAGCACTTCGTCATCGTGTCGAGAGCTTGGTCGGGGGCGGGGCGGGTGTCGAGAGACGGGCGCGAGTAAGATACCCCCGTGCAACCGTTCACGATCGAGGAGCTGTCGCAGCTCTCTCCCGAGCAGGCGGTCGCCGACCGCTTCGACGCCTCGAACCTCGCCAAGGCGCAGTGGTTCCTGGTCCTCTATGCGCTCGCCTTCACAGGAGGAACGATCGGCGCGGCGATCAGCGATCCCAAGAGGCTCGCGATCCTGGTGCCGAACCTGCTGTTCGCGCTGGCTTTCTCCTTCGCCCTGCGCCGCGAGCGGCTCGGCCGGGCTCCGGCCGAGGGGTTCGATTCCGCGCTCGAACCGGTCCGCCGCCTGATCGTCGGCCATCCGCGCGCAGGAATCGTCACCCTGCAGGTCGTCGTGCTCCTCTCCACACTCGTCGCAACGCTTGGACTGGACGGTCTGATCCCGTTGCTGGTGATCGCCGGCTATTTCGTGCCCCCTTTTCGCATGCGCCCGGTGGAGCGCCTGCTGGTCCATGGTTCTTTGGTGCTCGGCCTGCTGCTGGCGGCGCTTTTGGGCTTGCCCGTCGCCGAGAAAAAGACGGACGACACGGGGACGGTCCTCGGGGTGGTGTTCAATCACCTGTTCGCCTTGGGCATCGGGCTCGCCGCTTCCAAACGGCGCCGCCGCGAGATCCTCGCCCACTTTTCCGCCTCACAGGCGAGCACCAAGGATCAGCTACGGATGCGCCAGGAACTCGACACCGCGCGCGAGATCCAGCTCGCGATGCTGCCGGAGGGGTGCCCGCCGCAGGGGTGGCTCGACATCTGCAGCCTCTCCTGCCCGGCCACCGAAGTGGGCGGCGACTACTACGACTATTTCCAGCTCGAAGGGGGGCGTCTCGCCGTGGTCGTGGGCGACGTCGCCGGCCACGGCATGGCGAGCGGTCTGCTGCTCGCGGGGGTGCGCTCCTGCCTCACCCTTCTGGCCACCGAGCTCGACCAGCCGCTCGCCGTGCTCGCCAAGCTCAACCGGATGGTGCAGCAGACCACGCGCACCCGGAAGCTGGTGACGCTCGCGATCGTGGTGCTCGATCCGGTTCGCCGAATCGCCATGGTGGCCAACGCCGGGCACCCTCCGGTTCTCTGGTCGAACTCCGCAGGTGTGGAAGAAATCGCGCTCCCTTCGCTGCCACTCGGCACCCAGCTCGATCCGCACTTCGGCCTCCGCGAGCTGGCGCTCGAAAGCGGCGATGTCCTGCTCCTCCACTCGGACGGCCTCTACGAAGGGGAAGACCCGTTCGGCGAGCCCTACGGCCTGGATCGCCTCGCCGCGTCGCTCGCCCGCGCCCCCAAAGAACTCCCGGCGGCGGCGGTGCGCGATGCCCTGCTCGCCGATTTTTCGGCGTTTCAACGGGGCGCCCCCCAGCGGGACGATCTGACGTTCGTGGTGGTGAAGGTCGCCTCAACTATATCTTGACCAGATATACCTGCCGCGAATACACTCGCCGGCATGGCTACGCACGACGACGATCCGACCCCCGCATCGCTTCTCCCACTTCCGACCGCCACGTTTCACATTCTGATCGCGCTCGCCGAGGGGGATCGGCATGGGTATGCGGTCATGCAGGAGGTCGCAGAAAGGACCGGCGGCCGGACGAAGTTGAATCCGGGCACGCTCTATACGACGCTCCACCGGCTGCTCGAGCAGGGGCTGATCGTCGAGCTGGACGGCAAGGAGGTCGCGCCAAGTTCAGACGAGCGCCGCCGCCACTATCGCTTGACCCCATTCGGCCGGGAGGTGGCGGAGCTGGAACTCGCGCGGCTGGGTGATCTCCTCGACCTCGGCCGGCGCGCCGGTCTTCTGTTCGAGGGGCGGTGAGACCATGCCCTCCGCGAATCGTGGTTCATGGCCCGAGCGGGCGTATGCGTCGCTCCTCTGGTTCTATCCCGGAACGTTTCGCGAGGAGTACGGTAGCGAGATGACCGCGGCGTTCTCTGCCCGCTGGGCCGAGGCGCAGAACGCCGGGCGCCCCCTTGCCTCGTCCTGGCTTTGGCTCTCCGCTGCGGCGGATGCCCTCTCGACCGCGCTCGCCGAGCATCGGCACAGCCTGGCGCGCGATCTTTCCCAAGCGACGCGCTCGCTCGCGCTCTGCGCCAACCGGGCGTTCACCCTCGCGTCGGTCGCAACCCTTGGCCTAGGGCTCGGCGGCGCCACTACGATCTTCAGCCTGGTCCACGCCATCCTGCTCGCGCCCCTGCCGTTCGCAGCGCCCGACCGGGTGGTCCACCTCGCCGCGGCGAACCCGTCGCACGACCTGCCGCGCTTCGCCGTGTCGGTGCCCGACTTCCTCTCCTGGCGAGAGAGCGCGAAGAGTTTCTCGGCGCTCGCCGCCATCCAGGCGATCGGCGCCAACCTTTCCGGAGACGGCAAGTCGGGCGCGCCCGAGCGGGTGACCGGCTTCGCCGCTTCGGCCCATCTCTTCGATTTGCTCGGCACCCCGCTGCTCGCCGGCCGCACCTTTTCCAAAGAAGAGGATGCCCCGGGCGGCCCCGCCGTGGCGATCCTCGGCGAGGGGCTCTGGCGGCGCCGCTTCGGTGGCCAGACTTCGATCCTCGGCAGGACGATCCGGGTGAACGGCGAAACACGCACGGTGGTGGGCATCGCCCCGGCCGATGTCGGCTTTTCGACCGAGGTCGGCCTCTGGCTGCCGCTCGCCCCGGCGCCTACCGGTGGCAACCGGGGGGACCGCCGACTCGACGTACTCGGCCGGCTTGCCCCCGGCGCGACGCTCGCCGCGGCGCAACGGGAGGTCGGCACGATCAGCGCCCGGCTCGCGGCGGAATTTCCCGATACCAACCTCGGCTGGCAGGCGGCGGTCGAGCCGGTCCGCGACTGGTTGGTCGGTGCGGAGCTGCGCACCCGGCTGTTGATGCTGCTCGCCGCGGTCGCCGTCCTGCTCCTCGTCGCCTGTGCGAACGTCGCCAATCTCCAGCTCGCCCGGGCGACGACGCGGGTGCGCGAGATCGGCATCCGCCGCGCCCTCGGCGCCAGCCCCGCCCAGGTGGTTCGCCATCTGATGACCGAAAACCTGCTGCTCGCGGTGGCCGGCGGACTGCTCGGACTCCTCCTCGCGGCGGCGGCTCTCCGCGGCGCCACTCTCCTCCTCCCCGCGACCCTCCCCCGCCTCTCTTCGATCGCACTCAATGGGCCGGTGTTGGTCGCCGCTTTCTCGCTCACCGCCGCGACCGCGTTCCTGTTCGGCATCCTCCCTTCAGCACTCGCCGGCCGGACGGATGTCCGCACCGCTTTGGCCCAGGGCGGGCGCTCCGCGGTCGACGCGCGCCGGGCGCCTCTGCGCGAAGGGTTGGTGGTCGCCCAGCTCGCGCTCGCGACCACGTTGGTGATCGGCGCAGTGCTGCTCGCGCAGAGTTTCGGCCGGCTGCAAAACGTGCCGCTCGGCTTTCGGCCGGATCACCTGCTGACCGCCCGCCTGACCCTGCCGGAGGTTGAAGACGAGCAGACGTTCGAGGCGAACCTGGCGCTCTATGGCGCGCTGCTCGAGAAAGTCCGAACGCTCCCCGGCGTCACATCGGCCGGCCTTACCAGCGAGATCCCGCTCGGCGCGGTGAACACGGGGATGGAGATCTCCGCGCTCCAGCCACCGCCCGGCCAGAGCCCTGCGGGCGGGGCGAACCGCCAAGGGGTTTCGGCCTCGTGGCGGATCGTCACCGGCAGCTACCTGCCCACCCTCGGCGTGCCGCTCCGCAAAGGGCGCTGGTTTGCCGAGCACGACGAATCGGGGAAGTCGATCCTGCTCAGCGAGGGGCTCGCCCGCCGCCTGTTTCAGCGCGGCCTAGAACCGCTCGGCCGGCGGGTCTTCTTGAGCAACGATCAGGAGTTCACGGTCGTCGGCGTCGTGGGCGATGTCCGCCAGCTCGGTTTGGGCCAAGAGGTGACGCCCACGATGTACCTCTCCACGTCCTGGTACCTCTGGCCGACCATGGCGATCGCGGTCCGCACGGCGGGCGATCCGGCGGCGATCACACCCGGCCTGCGCCGGGCGCTCGCCCAACTGGCCCCCGACCTCGCCCTGTTCGACGTCCGGACCCTCGCCACCGTCATCTCCGGAAGCGTCACCCAACCGCGCCTCCAAACCTGGGTGGTCGCCCTCTTCGCCGCCCTCGCCCTGGCTCTCGCCGCGATCGGAGTCGCCGGCCTGGTCGCCTACAACGTCAACCGCCGCACACCGGAGCTCGCCGTACGCGCCGCCCTCGGCGCCTCCCCCCGCCGCATCCTCGCCCAGGTCCTAGGACGCGCCCTCATCCTGTCGCTCTCCGGAGTCGCCCTCGGAGTCCTCCTCGCCGCTTGGCTCGGAACCGGCCTCAAAAGCCTGCTCTACGGCATCGATCCCCATGCGCCCGCGACTTACGCTGCGACGGCGTTCGTGCTCGGAACTTTAGGGGCGCTGGCGGCCTGGCTGCCGGCCCGGCGGGCGACGCGGATCAGCCCGGTGTTGGCGCTCAAGGGGGAGTGAGGGGGGCGTTTGCAACCGAGATGACCATCGAGTAACCTAGGATGGTCATGATCAAGGATACCTGGAAGCCCGCTGCGCAGAGTCGCCGATTGGGGGTCGCCGAAGCCAAGAGCAAGCTTTCGGAGGTCCTAAGAGACGCGGCGGCTGGTCCTACCATCATCCACAACCGCGGGAAGGATCTCGCGGTCGTTCTGGCGATCGAAGATTACGAACGCCTGACGGCCGGCAAGGGCGAGAGCTCCGGCGGCGCCGCTTTCCTAGCGCGGGTCGAAGCCCTGAAGCGGCGGCTCGGCGGGGGCGTTGGCGACTTCGAGCCCGCACGCTTCGCTTTCGAGCCGGCCGAGCCGTTCGGACGAAAGAAAGCGAGCGAGCCGAGGATGAGTCGGGAGTGATCGGCTATCTGCCCGACACCAACGTCATCTCTGAGACGACTCGACCGAAAGCCGACGACAACGTAACCCGCTGGCTCGGTCGCCTCCCTGTGCTGCTGCTCCCTTCGATCGGGGTCTATGAGCTGGCTTCGGGGATCTGGCAACTCCCGAACGGCAAGAAGCGCGCGTTTCTCGAGAACTGCCGGGGGGCTGCCCGTAGCAGTCAGGGCAGGCGTTTCAGCCCTTTGCTCACCCAATATTTCTCCAAGGCCGCTGCGGGCGTGACAATGAAGAACCCATCGACGACCGAGCCCGCGATCAGCATGCCCACGAATTCGCGCTTATCGGCAGTGACCACAACGGACCCTGAATCGCCCAGCTGAGCGAAGCCCGGAGAGGATCCGGGTTCGATGTAGATCTGATTATCAAAGATGTACCGCTTCTCGAGGTGATCGACCACGGCCTTGATCTTCGGCCAGATCACGTTCGCGCGGGTCCGGTGCGGAGAGCGAAACCCGCATTTCTCGACTTCCGTCTCGTCCTCAACCTTGGTAGAAGTAGGCGCCACGTCAAAAGCGCAAGCCGCCCGATTCAGGCTGGAAAACCCGGGCCGGGCTACTATAAGGCCGGCGTCGAGCGAACCAGAGCTGAGAGGGGTCACTTTGCCGGCATGGTGCACTCTGCCCAAATTCTCCGGCTGCCCAGGGGCGGCGAACCAGTCGATCGCGTCGTTCGTCGTACTCGTCTGCCAGAAGTTCGAGAGAACGTGCCCGGCCGCGAGAAAGTAGAGCCTTCCGTCGCCGTCGATCAGCGGCAGGCCGAGCGTCCCTTCGGGTCCGCCAGGGTCCAGCGGCTGGTCGCGGACGATCCCGGCGCCAGTGAGAACCTGGCCGAGGAAATGGGTCGGCTGGTCCACTTCGCGCTCCTCCAAGGCATCGCCGAACGTCTCTCTAAGATTTTCGATCAAGCGCTCTTGCACCGGACCTCGCTCGCCCGCCGGGGCTCTTTCACGCAACACGAACAACTTCTCACGGTTCCGGCCATAGCCGAGGATCACTCGGCTACGAGCCGCCTCGTCGAGGCGCCCTTCGATCTCCAGGTCGTCAAATGGATCGGGCATGTCTCGTTTCCTTTCAAGGCTATCTGTTGATCCCGGTTCCGCTACACGGCTTTTCGAAGACCCCGAGAAACACGGTCGGCGGCGGATTCGGTACCGGGCGGATGGTTGGTCGTGGCTTCGATGGGTAGACCTTCGGTGCCAGGCCTAGGTCGTAGAACACGTCAAAATCGGGGTCGAAGCCACGGAGCGGGGCTTCCGGAACGAACAAGCTCTCGGGCTCGACGTTCGAAACGATCGACTCGACATCGCCTCCCGTGCCGGGCGGCGGCGCGAGGACAAGCTGTTTGGCCGCGCCCCCGGGCGCCTCCAGAACAATCCTCACAGGGCCCTCAACGTCGAAAAACTCGAGCGCCAAGCGGTTGCCGATCGCGCGGTTCCAGACTCCGGGATCCTGCGAGCTCGCCGGATCCGCGAAACGCCAGACTCGCGGGCGACCGTTTCTCTCCCGATTGAAGCCGGCGACGCGGAGCGTTCCGCCTTCGATCGCAACGCGACCCGCAAGCGACTGCGGGAAGGGGTTCGGAGCGAGAAGATCTGCGTCAACCTGGTCGAAATGCGGCGCGATTTCCTCCAGGCGAGGCAACCAGTAGAGGCTGCTCGTCATGAGAACCGACCGCAGGTCGGGCAGCTCTTGCGGCCTCTTCGGTACCCAATTGGCGAAGCTGAACGCGTCGCCATTTGAACTCCGGTCGAGCTCGATCTTCATCTCCTCGCCGTCGACCCGAAAGAGCGCCATCTCGTCCAAGCTTCCAGGCTGGCGGTAGGTCAGTCGGTAGTGACGGTCGGTCTCCGGCTGCAAGTCTCTTACCCTTGCCCGCAACGTGAGGAAGTGAGGCGCGATAGCGAGGGGCTGGGTGCCGGGGCGCGGGATTCTCCCCGTGAGGTCGGGGATCAGAACCTGAACGCTCGTGGGCGACCCGGCCTTCCATTTCCCGTTGGCTTCTTGGACAAAGAACGGCCTATCGGGCACGTAGGCGCAGATCCCTTCGAAGATGACACGGAAGGTGTAGGACATGACGGGCTCCTCGCTCTCGGGGCCTCGGTGCGGCCGGCCGGTTGCTTGACGTGACTCTTCGTTCGACGGAACCACGCCGCCGATTTCCCGAATCGCTCGCGAGCCCAGCCGCCCGTGTATATAGCCGAAGCCATCCGCTATATATCGGACGCCGTCCAACATATAGTCGGACCGCTATCCGCATATAGCCGGCCCGCTCCGCCGGTTGTCGATATCGACGCCGCGCTTACCGCGCGGGCTATGCAGTTGACGGGATTGCGCACGAAGAAAGACGTGGTCCAGCGAAGTCGACGCCTACCGCACCAGCCCCGCCAACTTAGCGTCCGCCGCCGCCCGGTCGCGGGCGGCCGGGTCGATTTCGACCGCGGTCAAGAGGGCGCGGTTCGCGGCGGTTCGTTGGCCTCGGGCGAGGGCGCGGCGGGCGAGATCGAGGTGGGCGTTGGCGAGGTCGGTCCGACGGCGCGGGTTGTTGGGATCGAGGCGGGCCGCTTCGGCGAGAGCACCCGCCGCCCGGTCGAGGTCGGCGGGGGTGCCGGTGCGGCCGAGTGCCAACCCCAGGTTCGACCAGGCGTCGGGGCGGCGCGGCTGGCGTTTGCACAGTTCCATCCAGTGCGGCACGGCTTCGCGGACGCGGCCGAGGCGCATCAGCGCGTCGCCGAGCGCGAACCTTGCCTCGGCGCGCTCCGGATCGAGCTCGACCGCCCGGGCGAGCCGCTTCGCCGCTTCTGGGAGCCGCCCGGCTTCGAGCAGCGCGGTGCCGGAACGGAGTGCGGCGAAGCGGTTGTTCGGCTCGATGCCAAGCACCGCATCGAACGCATCGAGCGCCGCCGCGAGGCGACCTTCGCGCAGCGCCTCTTCGCCCGCCGCCAGCCGATCGCGCAGATCGATCCGGTCTTTCGGGTCGGGCAGCCCGGTCGGAGGCTCCCCTGAGCTTGCTCCCGCCCCCAGATAGCCGAGGGCGCGCAGCTTGGCGAGCGCTTCCGGCGCTTCGACCCCGCCGGCCGACGCCGCCGGCCGCTTTTCGATCTCGCGCATCGCCGCCACCAGCCGACGGGCGACCGGGCGTTCGGCGTCGACCCGGTTCGTCCCCTCCCCCGGGTCTTTCCCCAGGTCGTAGAGCTCCGTGCGCGGCGCGGCAATCAACTTCCAGCCGCCGTCGCGCAGCGCAGAAAGGGGTGCCCAGCCAAAATAGACCCAAGGGAGGCGGGTCTCCAAGTAAGCGGCCGGAACGCTCTGCGGTTTGCCTTCGAGCAACGGCCGAAGGCTCACCCCGTCGATGTTCGCCAAGGGGGGCTGGCCGAGCAGGTCGAGCACGGTCGGGGCGAGATCGATCAAACGCGCCGGTTCGCGGCTCGCAGCCGGCTTCAACCGGCCGGGAAAGTGGAACACGAGCGGTACGGTCATCGTCGAGTCGTAGAGGAAATAGCCGTGGGTCTTCTCGCGATGCTCGCCGAGCGCCTCGCCATGGTCGGAAGAGAAGACGGTGAGCAGGTTGGCGGAGGCCGCTGCCGGCAGCCCCCCGCGCAGCCGGCCGACCCAGGCATCGACGTAGGCGACCTCGCCATCGTAGGCGCCGCGCGCCCCCGGGCGCCAGAAGCTGCGCGGCGGCTCGTACGGATCGTGCGGGTCGTAGTAGTGAATCCAGACGAACCAGGGGGAGCGCGCCTTGGCGATCCAGGCGAGCGCCGCGGTCGTGGTCTCGAACGCCCGCCGCTCAGTCCACCCCTGTTTCCCTTCGGGCAGCCGGTCGTCGTAGACCGAAAAGCCGCGATCGAGGCCGAAGATCGATTCGAGCGGAAACCCCGACACGAACGCCGCGGTCGCGTAACCGCTCTTGCCCAACCGCCGGGCGAGCGTCTCCACCCCGGTCGGCAGCGGTTGGCCGTTGTCGCGTACGCCGTGCCGACGCGGCAAAAGGCCGGAAAGAATCGAGGCGTGCGCGGGCAGGGTGAGCGGTACGGGGGAGACGGCGGCCGGGAAGCGCACCCCTTCGACCGCCAGGGCATCGAGCGCCGGGGTCTCGTTCTTCCCCGCGACCCAACCCAAGGCGTCGGGGCGAAGCGTGTCGATGGTGATCAGCAGCAGGTTCGGCCGCAGGTCGGGCTTGGCCGGAGCCGCGCCGAAGGTACCGGCCGGTTTCAAAGCCTGCCGGGCGCCGCCGTCGGCCGGTGCGGTCGCGAGCGACGCGCGCACGAGGGGCGCCACGAGGCAGAAGCCGAGCGCCAAGACCCCGAGGAGGAGCCCTCCTCGAACGCCACGAGGATTCGTTTCAGTTTTCGCGGAGAGGGTTTGGGGAGCTTGGAGCATCGGTCGGCGGCGGGGAGCCTGGCGCGGACGACACCGTCTTCGGCAGAACCCCGGAAAAGCGGCGCACTTCGCCGCTCGTGGTCACGAGGTCGAGATAGTAATAGTAAGTCGCCCCCGACGCCACGCCAAAGTCCTGAAATACATAGGAATGAGAACCTTTCGGTTCGAGCCGGACGAGCACGAGATCGCGATTCGCCCGCACGAACGGGCCGAGCCGGGAGGAAGAGCGCAACACCCGATAGCCGAACACCCCCTCCTCGTTCGACGCCTTCCAGCGCAAGTTGACTCTCGGAACCGTCGGCGTCTCCTCTACGGTCGCCGGAGCGACCGGCGAGGTGGAGGCGGGAACCGGGCTCACCGGCTTCCACGGAAGCCCGGGGGCTTCTACCTCGCCGGGGGAATCGGAGAAGTCGAGGCTCTTCACCTGGGTCTTGGGCGACGTGGCGAGCCCGGAGTAGCGGATCGGCAGCGGCGCGTCCTGGCCGGAGATCCGCACGTAGAAGGTTCCGCCGAACGGCCCGCTCGCGAGAGCCAACCCGCGGAGGTTGAGCCGCCGACAGGGCGCATCGGCCGTCTCTCCCGGGCAGGGGGCGGCCTCGCCACCGACGTTGCCGTCAGGATCGACGGCGCTTTGGACCTCGAATCCGGTACCACTCCGGCTGCGCAGCTCGACAGATCCCTCGTAGCCCTGGCCGATCCTCACGAGCCCGAACGAGACCGGATTGCGCTCAGGCACGACATCGCCGTAGACGGTGGCGGAAAACGGCACCGCGACTTCCGGCTGGTTCGGCACGTTGGTGTGCACGAGAAGCGTCCCGGAATAAATGCCGATCGGAGCGCCGGGACGGACGCGGGCGGTGAGCCGCACCCCTTCGCCCACCTCACCGCTCCGGCCGGCGGCGCTCACTTCGAGAAACTCGAGCGCCCCCTCAATCGACCGCACCTCCAGCCGTTCGACCTCACGGCTCGCCATATCGAGCGCCTGCTCGCGCCCTCCCGCCTCGCGATACACCACACCGAAATCGATCCGCGACGCCTGCGGCTCGTAGGCGGATTCGACGAATCCGGAGAGCCCCAGGCGCAGCAGCGGAGCCTCCGGATCATCGGTGTCGAGCGCGATCCGGAATGCGGTCGCGCCGAGCCGGTCGCCCACCGGCTGGCGAACGCGGATCACGCCACGCCCCCCGGCGGGGACCACGGGCGGCACGGCCTCCCCCGTCCCCCCTTCGAACCGCGGGCGGACGGCGAGGATGGTGACCGGACGGCGCCCTTGATTGACGAACGGATAGACCTGTTCGACGACGGCGCGCTGGTAGACGATGCCGAACTCGGCGCGCGGCTGTTCGAAGGTGAGGGAAGGAGCGGAAGCGGCAAAGGCCGCCCCGGTAAGGAACGGCCCGAGCTTGAGCGCAGCGAGCAGAGTTCGGGCCGCGCGAGGCGCGCCTACTCCGCGCGATCCGGACGACCGAGGGAGGATCAATCGATCGAGAACTGGTCGAGCTCGACCGGCAGGTTACCCGTCACGTTGAGCGTGTAGGTGCCGCAACTGGCCGGTGAGGGCGCTCCGTAGTAGGAGTCGACGTAGATGTAGTGGTCGCCCACCGAATAGCTGGCCGCCGCGATGTTTTCCGGGCCGACACCAACGCCGATCGCGTCCTGCGACTGGTGGTTGCAGTTCGCGGCCGTGGCGCAGGTGGTGTCGATCACGAACAGCGCGAGGTCGCCGGTCGAACCGGTCAAGCTGGCCGAGATGGCGACGCTGTTGCCCGCAGTGGTCGAGAACGCGTAGATCACGTCCGGACCGGGATAGGGAAACGGCAGGGCGGTACCGCAGGTGCCGCCGTAGTTGGTGAGGTCGTTGGTGAAGCCACAGGTGGTCCCGGAATCGGTATACGGCAGCACGGTGATCACCGGTGCCGGCGTACACGCATCCACCTGCTGGGCGGCGAATGCCGCGGGTGCAACGACCAGGATCGCCAAGGCGGAAGCAACCAGCGCTGTCTTCATTATGAACCTCTTTCGACGGACTTCGGAATTGGGTTCGCGGACGCTAGCATGAATCCGCCACCCGAGACAACTTCCTTAAGTAGAAGTCTTCGCCCCGGCACCAAGGGCCGCCCGGTACTTCGCGGCTGGATCCGGCTTCCCCCACGCCTCGTAGAGGCGGACCAGGCGGGCGAGAATGCGTCGGCGGACGAGGGATGTGGACGGCGCCTTCTCCGTGCCGCTCAAAGCCTGGAGCAAGAGCGGCTCGGCGCTTGCGAAGTCTTCGGCCGCGGTCCGACAGGCGCCGAGTACGCTCTGAGCTTCAGCGATCATCTCAGGGCTGGCGCTTTTGTCCTCCAAGAGGGTGATCGCCCGGCCTGCCATCGACTCGGCCTCCCCGCAACCGACCCGCTCGGCCAGGAACGAGGCCAAGTGAGAGAGGTAGGTAGCGCAGTTGCGATCCTCGTTTCCGCTCGAGGAGCAGATCGCAACCGCTTCACGGTAGGGATCTTCGACCTTCCGCCACTTCCCCTGCTCCTCGTAAAGGCGTGCCAAGTTGCTGAGCGGCGGCGCGAGCCTTGGGTGAGTGGGGCCGAGTACTGTCTTCCGCATCGCAATCGAGCTCACGTAGGAGTCTTCGGCCTCCTGATAACGACGGAGTTCTTCGAGCACCGTCGCCAAGCTGTTCAGGGTCTTGGCGACTTCGACCGAGGGGTCGCCAAATACCCGGCGTCGAAGGTCGAGCGATTGCCGAAAATACTTCTCGGCTTCGGAGAAGAGTTTCTGCCCCGATCGAATCTCACCGAGGCCTGCCAGCGCAATCGCGACCGTTCGGTCCCGAGATCGACCTGGCTTCTGCTGGATATCGAGGGCGCTTTTGAAGAGAGTTTCCGCCTCGGGGTACCGCTTGGCATGCGCCAGGAGGCCCCCATAGTTATTGAAGGCCTCGGCGTACTCCGTGTTTCCCACCGCCCCCGGTTGCCCTCGAAGTGCCAACCCCTCTTTCATCATTTTCTCTGCGCTCGCGTCGTTACCCAACTCGCTTTCGGCTTGAGCAAGTCCCAGGGTTGCTGCCGCAACCTGCGGGCTTCCTTGCGCCCCAGCCTGGCCATAGAGTCCGAGCGCCTTAAGGAAAAGCGCCTTCGCCGTTTCATATTGACCAAGCTGGCTATGGACCCTTCCCAGAGCGGCAAAGAATTGGCCACGCTGCAACGGTTGATCTTGGCGAGCCTCCAGCTTTTCTCGAGCCGCAGTCAGCAAGTCGATCGCTTTGATCTCGCGTCCACGCGCCTCGCTGGGGTTGTTGGAATCAAAAACATCCATCATGAAACTCGACGCCCATTCCGCCTGATCTTGCGCCTCTTCCGCCCGAGTCTTCTCTCGAACCGCCTCCGCCCTCTGCACCACCGCCACGGCCGCTGTTCCGATAATCGCCACCAGCGCGGCCGCTGCGAGCGCAACTCCGACCTTGTGCCGGCCGACGAACTTGCTCGTGCGGTAGCCGACTCCGGCCGATCGGGCGAGGACGGGGAGCCCCTCCAGATGGCGGCGGATGTCGGCCGCGAGCTGCTCGGCCGATTCGTAGCGCCTGCTGGGGTCTTTGCTCATCGCCTTCTTGACGATCGTGTCAAGATCGCCGCGCAGACGCTTGGCGAGCAGGCGGTCGGCGTGGGCGCTTTCGGCCCCCTCTTTTACCCGGGCTCCCACCACCGTGCTCGGGCGCTGGGGCTCCTGGCTGCATACCGCTTCCGCGAGCGCCGCGCGTCCTTCGGTCGCCGGGCGATAGGGCGATCGGCGCGCGAGCAGGCGATAGAGCAAGACACCGAGCGAATAGATGTCAGTCGCCGTGGTCACCGGCTCGCCGCGGATCTGCTCCGGGCTCGCGAACTCCGGCGTCATCGGCAGATACGCCATCACCGTGGCGTGGGGCTCCGGGTCCCCTTCGAGCAGCTTGGCGATGCCGAAATCGAGCAGCCGCGGCTCGCCGTCCGCCCCCACCAGGATGTTGCCCGGCTTCAAGTCGCGATGGACCACCAGGTTGCGATGGGCGAAATGGACCGCGCGGCAGACCTTCTCGAACAGCACCAGCCGATCCTCGGTCGAAACCCCACGCTCGGTGCACCAGGCGTCGATCGGCCGCCCTTCCACATGCTCCATCACCAGATAGGGGCGGCCGTCAGGAGTCGAACCGCCATCGAGCAGGTGGGCGATGTGCGGATGATCGAGCCGGGCGAGGATCCGCCGCTCGGCGCGGAAGCGGCGAACCAGTTCGTCGGTGTCCATGCCGCGCTTGAGCAGCTTGACCGCGGCTTTCTTCTCGTACGCCGCGTCCGCGCGCTCGGCGAGATCGACCGCGCCCATCCCCCCTTTTCCGATCTCGCTCACGATTTGCCAGGAGCCCAGCCGATCGCCGGGGGCGAGGCTGCCGTGGTCGGAATGGAGGGAGAACAGCGGCTTCTCGATGAAATCGCCGAGCTGGGTGTCGACCACCAGCATCGCCTCGACCTCTTCCCGAAGCGACTCGTCGCCGTTGCACGAATGGGCCAGAAAACCGGCGCGCTCCGACTCCGGCAACTCGAGCGTGCTCTCGAGCAGGTCCTGGATCTGTTGCCAACGTAGAGGGGTCACGTGTGAGGTCTCGCGATCGCAGGTAGTTTCCGGATCAGGCGGTCCATTAGCGAACCCAATCCGATCCGGTTGTTCAAAGACGCGAAACGCCGCCGCAAAAAGGCTCGCGATTCGTCACAAAGTTAAAACTTAGTCGCGATGAAGGTCGCGGGTGATCTCGCGGAGCAGAAAACGACGCGCCATCTGCCAGTCGCGCTTGACCGTGGTCACCGAGACTCCCAACGCCTCGGCGACCTCATCGAACGAGAGGCCCATGACGAAATGGAGATTGACGATTTGTGCCTGGCGGGGGCTTGCCTCTAGCAGCTTGTCGAGCGCTTCGAAGAGCGCCACCACGTCGGTGCCGTGAGCTTCGGCGATCAGCTTGGCGCCATCTACATCATCAATCGGCACCTTGATCATGCCGCCCCCGCGCTTCTCGGCCTTCTTGCCCTTCGCGTGGTCGGTCAAGATCCGCCGCATGAGCGTCGCGGCGATCGCGAAGAACTGCTGCCGGTTCTCCCAATGCCCGCGGGTCTGGCCGGTCAAGCGGAAGTAGAGTTCGCTCACCAGCGCCGTCGGCTGGAGCGTATGGTCGCTCGGCTCCCGCGCCATGTGCCGCCGCGCCATCGCCCGCAGATCCTCGTAGACCAGAGGGATCAGCTCCGCCAGAGCCGAAGCATCGCCACGGCCCCATTCGTGGAGCAGCTCGGTGAAGTCTGTGGTATCGCTCATGAGGGTACTATGGATGGTATCAAAGAAAGATCGGGAAGGACCGCACAGCCCACTTCCGATCGCCAGGCTCGAGTTTGGAGCACGCCGCCCCGGTACGCGAAGACCACGACCCAGGTCGCGGAGGCACCGATCTGGTACGCGAACACTCCGACCGGCTTCGCGGATGCTACGACCGGCTACGCGGATGCTACGACCGGCTACGCGGAGGCTACGACCGGCTGTCGGAACACAGCGAAGCGGTTTCCGGACGCTCCGACCCGGCGCCCGAACACTATGCGCGGGTTCCCGTGTTCTGCGAACGGTTGTCCGGAGTCGGCAAGCCCGGTCTCGCATGCCGGGAACCGCCTCGGGTACAGCGCGGAGCGGTTCTTGTTGGCCGGGAATCGCGCCATGGTACCCGCGTACCACGATCCGGAGTTCGCGTGCCCGGTCGTAGTTCCCGCGAACCCGGTCGTAGCTCGCGCGTACCCGACCGTAGCACTCGCGTACCCGGTCGGCGAACCCGCGCTGCTCGCCGTAGCGCCCGTGTACTTCGTCGGGGTCCTCGCGCGCTTCTTCGGCGTACCCGCGTACCCGGGCGGGGAAGTCGCAAAACTCGCCGTAGCGTCCGCAGACTCCATCTTCTTGTTGCCGCCGGGCTTCTTGTGTCGCAACGAGCGCCGATCGCACCCTCGCCCCGACTGTCCGGCGTCATTCCACCACAGGCGCGGACTCGACCTCAACTCGGCGGCGCCGTAGTCATCCAGACGAGATCCAACGCCCGCAGCTCCTGCTGGCGGGCCGCCTCGATCAGCTCCGTGCTGAAGCGGTGGTGCGCATCGATCCGCCGCTTGCGCTCTTCGTATTCTTCTCTCGTCATGTTCGTGTCCGGAATGTAACACAAGGGGTCCCAGTTCACCCGCGCAGAGCCTGAAGCGGGCGCACTTTGCAGATCTCGTCGAGGTCCCCGGCGTCGTGCAGCAGCGTCGCCTCCATCGCCTCACCATCCTTCAACACCTTGACGCCCTTGACGCACAACCGAGCGTGGAGGTAGCGTAACGCCATGGCACAGCCGATGGCAAAGGTCTTTCTCGACCAGGTAACGACCCGACTTCGGCGGGGACTCGAAGCGCGGATCTCGAATTATGCCGAACACGGGCGTTCCCTGGACGAGCTCGGCTCGGCCGACGAGCTGGCGGCGCGGATGCTCCTGGCAGTGCCCGCGGTGTCGCGCTGGAACGATGTGCTCGGCCCCTTCTATGGTTCGGCGCAAGTGGCGAAGATGTGCGGCGACATCTCCCGGCAGGCGCTCGCGGACCGCAGAGAACGGCGGACGATCCTCGGCCTCAAGACCGCCGACGGGGTGGTGGTCTACCCGGCCTTCCAGTTCGATGCGAAGAACCAGATTCTGCGCGGCCTGCCGGAAGTCCTCCAGTGCTTCCGGGGTGTGGAGGTGGACGACTGGACGATTGCGGGCTGGCTCGTCTCTGCGTCGCGGGCGCTCGAAAGCCTCTCGGCCGTGGAATGGCTGCGGCGCGGCCGAGAGTTCGAACCGGTCGTCGGCCTCGCGCGCGACGCGGCACGGCGCTTCTCCGAGTGAGCCGCGACCGAGAATCGGCAAGCCTAGGCCGGCCACCCGAGGACGCTTCCGCCCTGGAGGGCTTTCCGGTCCGGCGGTTCGCTTCGACGACAGTGTTCGTCCGCGTCGTGCGCCGCGGCAAAGGGCCCTGGTGGTTCGGCAGCTCGATGGGCGGACGGTTCGACCTGGCGGAGCCCGAAGGGACCTGCTACCTCGCGACCGACGAGATCTCGGCTCTGCTGGAGGTCTTCGGGCCGGACCTGGAAGGAGGCACCATCTCCTTGGACTTCCTGGCAAGCCGGTCGCTCCGCAAGCTCCGTCTGCCCGGAGAACTCGATCTGGCTGATCTGACCTCCCGAGAGGCAGTCCGCTTCGGCATCACCGCGGAGATCGGTACCCTCGTTCCCTACGAACGCCCCCAAGAGTGGGCCGCCACGCTCCGCGCCAACGGCTCGCCCGGGCTCACCTACTGGCCGCGCCACGATCCGGCCCACCATCTCGCGGTGGCGCTCTTCGGTCCCCATGGCGAAAGGAAGCGATGGAAGAGAGGACGCGAAGCCTCGATCTCGCGGGAGCTGATTGAACGCCTACGCGAGGAGTGCGGAATCGAGGTTCTCGACGTGCCTCGGTCCGAGGAGCTGATTCTGCTCGGCGGCTGACGATGCACAGCTCCAGCCCGCAAATTGCGGCGAGGGCGGCGGGTGCTAGAATGAACTCAAAGAGAATGACCGATGACGATCACGCTTGAGCTTTCTTCGGAACAGGAACACCGCTTGCGGGCCGGGGCCGCCCAACAAGACGCAGAAGCCGTGCGCGAGATCTTGCTCCAGGCGGTCGATTCGACGGTCGAAGGGATTCTGCGCAGGTCCGACCGTCGGCCCAAGGCCAACACGCTCTCCGCCTTGCTCGATCAGATCGCCGACGGGCTCCGCGACGCACCCGCGTTGGCGGATGAAGCGGTGTCGCGCACCGGGATCTACGCCGACCATCCCTGACGACCGTGGCCTATCTGGTCGATACCAACGTCCTGGTGCGGCTCGCGGCACCAGCCGACCCGCGCCACCTAAGTGCGCGCCGTTCTGTCGAAGCCCTGGTGTTTGGCGCTGGGCAGGCTGCCGTGCGGGCGATGAAAAGCCGTGCATTACGCCCAACGGTCGTCGCCACTAAGCGGCCTGGTCAGGTCAGGCGTCCGCTTGAGTCGTCAAAAGGGTTAGGCGGCAACGCGCGACCGCCAGTAGCCGGGCTTTCGCTTGAAGGGTGCAAGTGCAACAACAAGCACTTCCTGGGGATGGGTGAGGTAGACCAGGGAGAACTTGAACCTGGCCGGCAGCAGTACCCGCTTGGTGCCGTACTTGTAGGGCATGCCCACGTCCGCAAACTCGGCCGCCTGTGCTTCCGCTTTGCGCACCGCTTGGTCAAAGCGAGCCGCCAAGCGAGGGCTGATCTGCGCAAAGTAGTCGACTTCGTGGAGGAACTCGGCGCGAGCTTCTTGCAGATACCGGACAGACCTCACCGCTCGTAGAGCTTCCGTGCTGCGGCATGAACTTCCTCCGCAGGAAAGAGGGTTGCAGTCCCGGCGCGGACCGCTTCAACTCGACGCTGAAGCTCGGCGTCCCAGGCGGCCTCGACCTCGGCGTCTGTCCCCTCTGGTAGGGAGGCCAGCAGAACGTCCGCCAAGCGGGCGCGATCCTCGGCCGACAGGTGGATGGCTTGTGCGGCCAGTTCCTCAACAGATGTGGACATGGTTCGGCTCCCGTTGCGCAGAAAGCAGTCTAGCGCGGAGGCGCTACGCCCCCCTACTCCGCCACCCGCAGCACCAAAATCGTCAAATCATCCTCCCGCGGCATCGCGCCGGTGAAGCGAAGGAGGTCGGCGAGGACTCCTCTTTGTAGCGCCTCGACCGAGCCGGCGGCGTGGCGGGAGAGGCTGGCCTCCAGGCGTTCAAAGCCGTAGGACTCTTCGGTCTTGGTGCCGCGCGCTTCGACCAGGCCGTCGCTGAACAGGAAGAGCGCGTCTCCGGGGGCTACTTTGGCGGCGCGGGGGGAGATGTCGAGCCGGCCGCGGACGCCGAGCGGGTAGGCGATTGATTCGAGCGGTTCGACCCGGCCGTTCAGGGAGACCAGATAGGGGTAGAGGTGCCCCGCGCTCGCGTAGTGGACTTCGCGGCGGGCGGGATCGATCAGGGCGTAGCAGAGGGTGGTGAGCAGACGCTTGCGGGCGCTTTGGAAGACGGTTCGATTGAGTGTTGTGAACACCGCTTCGATCGCCGGGTCAAACGTGACCTGGACCGCGAGCGCCGATTTCGCCATCGACATGACGAGCCCGGACGAGACGCCATGCCCCGCCACGTCGCCGATCGCGACCGCGACCCGGCCGTCTTCGAGCGCCAGGACGTCGTAGAAATCGCCGCCCACCTCGCTCGCCGGCAGGTAGGTGTGAGCGACGTCGATGCCGCCGAGGCGCGGCGGCAGGTCTGGCAAGATCGAGCTTTGAATGCCGCGCGCGGTTTCGAGCTCGACGCGTTGGCGCTCGCGCTCGGCGATCCGGCGGACGTGCGGCGGAATGTCTTCGTAGCGATAGATCCGCTCGCGCCCCGAGCCGAGGAAGCGGAGGCTCAGGAGCAGCGGCAACGCCAACAGGCCGAGCGCCGCCCAACCGTGCGCCTGCAAACTCACGTCGGCCGCCATCAGCAGGGGGTAACCGATGAGAGCGGCCGACGCCACGAATCCCGTCAACAGCGCCGCAAGCAGATCGACCCCGCGAAAGATCGCCACCACGCCGACCGCCAAGCCGAACGCGACGAGCAAGCCCGAGAGCACCGGCACCGGCATGGCCGCCGAGAAAACGAACGGAGTGAGCAACACCACGCCGACCAGACTGCCGAGCCAGGGACCCAAACGGCGCTCGACCGTCGGCAGCAGGCAGAGCAGGACCGCGAGCATGGGGCCGAGGCCGACCCAGATCAACGTCGCCACGATCTCGATCGAAGGGGCGACCGACCCTTGGGTTGTCGGCAGCAGGACCGAAACCAGCGGCCACGCATCGAACCGCCCCAACGAAAGGGTGAGGAGAGCCAGCCCACCGGCGAGCGCGATCCCACCCGAAACCCCGGCGAGCGCCGAGCGCGCGACTGTGGCGTTACCCCATTCGCCCAGAAACAGCGCGTCGAACGCGGCGAGCTTGTCGCCCCAGCGCTCGCGACAGATCGACTCCCCGACCGCCCAGGCGAAGAACGCGGCGACTGCGCTTGGCAGCACGTTGAACAGAGTGAGCACCAGAGCGAGCACCCAGGTGGTCTGCTCGCGGGTGGCGACGCCGAACCCGATGCCCTGCCCGGCCGACCGCGCGGTGAGCGCGATCGCGAGCAACCCCGCCCCGATCACCAGGCCGAACACCTGTGCCGCGCGGCGGACCCCGATCAACCCCTCGTGGTAGCGCCTAAGAAACGGCGGAGCGAGCGAGAAGAGCAGGCCGAACAGGAGGACGAGGCCGGTGAAGCCGTTGAGCGCCACCTGTCGGATGGTCGGTTGGAGCGCAGCCCGCTGCGGATCTTCGAACCAGGGGCCGAAGCCGGTGAGCCGATTACCGGCGAACGTCACCTCGAGGCCGTAGGTCACTTTGGCGGTCCCCACTCCGATCTCCCCATCCAACGCGGGATACCGGACGGTCGAATCCGTACGCGCGGCGAGCTGCCTGCGCCGGATCTCCGGTCTTTTAAGCAGCGCCAGGTCGACACCCTGGGCCGTAAGGAACGTCGCAGCCTCGCGCCGCGCGTCGACTTCGGTGATCGAGGCTCCCGGCTCGTTCTCTTCGACCCGCCGGTTGAGGGAGAGCACCTCGCCCTGAAGCGAGATTTCAACCCGATAGGTCCACTCCTCGCGGGTCACACCCCGCGGGTAGACCAACACCTCCCAAGCAGCCACGCGCGAGAGGAGCCGACTCGGAGGTCGGGGCGCCGAGAGCTGCAGCCGGCGTTCGAACAGGGGGTCGCCGTCTAAATGGACGACCACGTAGGGGTTGGGCACCGGCGGGCCCAGCTTGGCGATCTGTTCGAGCGCGAGTGCAGACGCCTCCGTCCGGGTGGTCGTCCAGGGGGTTGGGAGGGTCGGCAGCGCGCCGAGGCACACCTGGTGGAGGGCCAAGGCACCGAGCGCCGCCAACCCCAGCCAGCCGATCCAGCCCGCCTTTCGCATCTGTTTCGAATCCCTCAGGCCGGCAGGGCGTCCACCAACTCGCGCACCGCCGCGGCCGACTTCTCGAGCGCCGCCTGCTCTTCCGGCAGGAGGGTGAGCTCGATCACCTGCTCCATACCGCCAAGGCCGAGCCGGACCGGGACGCCGACGAACAGACCGTGGAGGCCGTACTCGCCTTCGAGCAGCACGGCGCAGGGGAGGATCTTCTTCTTGTCGTGGAGAATCGCCGCGACCATCTCGTAGGTCGAGGCGGACGGGGCATAGTAGGCCGAGCCGGTCTTGTAATAGTTGACGATCTCAATGCCGCCGGTCTTGGTCCGCTGGTTGATCGCCTCGATCCGTTCGGCCGACAAGAGCTGCGGCAGAGGGATGCCGGCGACTGTCGCGAAGCGCGAAACCGGCACCATCGTGTCGCCATGGCCACCGAGCACGAACGCATCGACGTCTTCGACCGACACTTTGAGTTCGTCCGCGATGAACCAGCGCATACGCGCCGCATCGAGCACGCCGGCCATGCCGAACACCCGCTCGCGCGGGAAACCCGAGGCGCGGCGCGCCACTTCGCACATCGCGTCGAGCGGGTTGGTGACCAGGATCAGGATGGTGTTGGGCGAATGGAGGATCAGCTGCTCCACGCAACCTTTGACGATCTCGGTGTTCTTCATCAGCAGGTCGTCGCGCGACATGCCGGGCTTGCGCGCCAGACCCGCGGTGATCACGCAGACATCCGATCCGGCCGTCGCGGCATAGTCGCCGCCACCGGTGATCTTGGCGTTGAAACCGACCACTGGGGCGGCTTCCATCATGTCGAGCGCTTTGCCGGTCGCGAGGTCGGCTGCGACGTCGATCATCACGACATCGGCCAGGTCGGCCTCGGCGATCCGCTGCGCGAGGGTCGCGCCGACGTTGCCGGCGCCTACTACGGTGACTTTATGTTGCATCGGACAGGTTCTCCGTTTCGAATGCGAGGTTCTGGAGCTAAAGGTTCAGGACGATCGCGGCGGCGAACTCGGAGGTCTTCAAGAGTGTGGCCCCCTCCATCTGCCGTTCGAGGTCGTAGGTGACACGTTTCTGGGCGATGGTCCTGCCCAAACCCTCTTCAACCGCCAAGGCCGCCTCGGGCCAGCCGAGCCAGCGGAGCATCATGGCGCCGGAGAGGATCAGCGAACCGGGGTTTATCTTGTCGAGGTTGGCGTATTTGGGCGCCGTGCCGTGGGTCGCTTCGAACACCGCGTAGCCGTCCCCCTCGTTGCTGCCCGGCGCGATGCCGAGGCCGCCGACTTGGGCCGCGAGGGCGTCCGAAAGGTAGTCGCCGTTCAGGTTGGTGGTCGCGAGCACGTCGTACTCGTCGGGGCGCAGCAGCGCCTGCTGGAACATCGAGTCGGCGATCCGGTCCTTGATCACCAGCTTGCCGGCCGGGGCCTTGCCGCCGTGTTGATCCCAGAGCTCGGTTTCGGTGATCGTCCGGTCGCCGAACTGCTCGCGGGCGACCTCGTACCCCCAGTCCTTGAACGCCCCCTCGGTAAACTTCATGATGTTTCCCTTGTGCACCAGGGTGACGCTCTTGCGGCCGTATTCGAGCGCGTAGCGGATCGCCTTCACCACCAGCCGCTGGCTGCCGAACTTCGAGATCGGCTTGATCCCGATGCCGCTGCCCGGCCGAACGGTCTTGCCACGTTGGGCCAGGAACTCGATCAGGGCGTTGGCCCCTTCCGAGTCGGCCGCCCACTCGATGCCGGAATAGACGTCCTCGATGTTCTCGCGGAAGAGCACGATGTCCACCTTCTCCGGCTCTTTGACCGGTGAGGGGACCCCGGCGAAGTAGCGCACCGGCCGGACGCAGGCGTAGAGGTCGAGGATCTGGCGCAGGGCGACGTTCAGGCTGCGGATGCCGCCGCCGACCGGGGTCGTGAGCGGCCCTTTGAGCGCCACCCGATAGTGGCGGATCGCCTCGACCGTGTCGTTGGGCAGCCATTCGCCGGTGGCGGCGAACGCTTTTTCCCCCGCGAGGACCTCGAACCAGGCGATCGAGCGGGCGCCGCCGTAGGTTTTCGCGACCGCGCCGTCGAGCACCGTGCGGGTCGCCCGCCAGATGTCCGGCCCCGTGCCGTCGCCTTCGATGAACGGCACGATCGGCCGGTCGGGTACTTCGAGACGGCCAAGGGCCGCGTGCCACTGAATCTCGCCGCCATCGGCGGGCGGTGTCATGTCATTGAATCGGCGCTCCACGAGCCCCTCCTTCTAGATACTTCACGGAACCGGAAATTCACTACGGAATGGACTTTAGATCGCCGGGCGGCAATCGGACTTTCAAGTCGGGCCGTGGGACGCTATCACAGGGCCTCCCGCCGGAATGCCAGGCAAAGCGTAGAATGGCGCGTAGAATGACGGAAATGACCATCGACTGGGAACCACTGATCCGCGCCGCCCTAGACGCTCGGAGTCGCTCCTACTCCCCCTACAGCCGCTACGCGGTGGGGGCGGCGCTCCAAATGGAAGACGGTTCGATCCAAGCGGCGGCCAACGTCGAGAACGCGATCCCCGCCCTCTCGATCTGCGCCGAGCGCAACGCGATCTCACAAGCGGTGAACAGCGGCCTCCGCCACCCGGTCGCCCTGGTCGTCGCGACCGAATCCTCCCCCCCGGCCCGCCCCTGCGGCCTCTGCCGCCAAACCCTCGCCGAGTTCGCGGAAGATCTGCCCATCCTGATGGTCAACCCCACCGGCGAGCGCGAAGAGACGACACTCGCCGAGCTGTTCCCGGCGCCGTTCCGGTTGGCGCCGCGGTAGGGGGGACGGAAAGCCCACCGAAGGAATAGAATCTGCTCGGAGAATCAACCATGGCTATTCGAGACCCTCAGAGGCGACCGGCCGAACACCTGGACCGCTCTTCGTCGAGCGGCTCTGAATCCGGCAAGCAACTCCTCGACCGGCTGGCGAGGGAAGGCCGACTCATCCCTGCCCAATTCGACTTGAGGTCCCTGGGGCCTCCCCTGTCGTCGCTTTCGGGTAAAACCCTGTCCGAAGCGGTCGCCGAAGACCGGTCAGAGGACTGATTTGGCGGGAGACCTCATCTATCTCGACACATCCGCGCTCGTAAAGCTGGTGCACCTAGAAGCGGAAACCGATGCCTTGCTGCATTTCCTGGCTTCCAAAGAGGGCTTTGTGACCAGCCTTCTCTCTAGGATTGAAGTCCATCGCGCCCTGCATCGCGTCTCAAACGCGCCCCTCCAGGACGCCTTCATCCCCCGGGATTGAGATCGCTCGATGCGATCCACCTCGCTTCTGCCCTTTCGCTCGGAAGGCAACTTGCGAGCATGGTGGCCTACGACAAACGCCTCACCGACGCAGCCGGGGACTACGGCATCAAGGTCTACTCCCCCGCCTGATCGGCGCCCCAACCCGCCCATCACTCGCTGCGCAACAGCACCCCCGGATCCGTCTGAACCGCCTTCGATGCGGGTGCCAGGGCGCTGTTCCGACCGGCGAGGCTTTGGGGTAAGGCGGCGACACGTCGCCGCGATCAAAGCGCCGACGCGTCGGCGCAC
>JANNIH010000019.1:0-150904 GCA_031404815.1 Holophagales bacterium
GATGGCAAACCCGGCCACCGCGACCGCCGCCGGGTGCCAGCCGCCTTCCTTGCCGAAGCGGACCAGGCCGGCGAGCGCCCAGAGCGCGCCGAACAGCGGCAGCACCGGGAGGACCCCGAGCACCTTGGCCGAGTAGGGGAGCAAGACCCCGCCGATCGCAGCGAGAAATTGCGCCTGGCGCGTCGAACCGAGTTGCCGCACGAGGGCCGCCGTGGCGAGGCCGTTGAGCGCCAGAGTGAGCAGGAGCGCCAGATTGTAGATCGCGGCCGGCGGCGCCCCGAGCCACCAGAGGGGCGAAAGCGCCACGCCCTGAAGAAAGAGCGGCTCGGAGAACGCGAACGTCCCTTCGAGCGGATGGAAGATCGGTGCGGTCCAGAACCCGGTGAGCCCGTGGGGCAGGCGATCGGCCGTCCACCAGAGCGACCAGGTATTCAACAGCGGAACCGTGGCCTCATTCTCGGTGCCCAGCGGCAACGCGCTCGAAAGCGATCCCACGAGCGGCCAGGTGGCAACCAGACTGGCGCCCAGGCAAGTTCCGAACAGCGCGAGGCGCCGCAGCAGCGGGAGGATCTTTGTCACAACGGTGGCACCGAGAGGCGCGGCGGAATCGTACCGCAATCCGCCGCGCCCAAGGAGAGATGGGGTCCCTTACTGCTGCTCCCCGCGATGAGCGATCGAGTCGCGGACATCGCTCAGTACGGTCGAGAGGGCATAGCCCCGGAGTCCGGCCGCGAAACCGTCTTCCGAAGCGGGCTTAAGGCCGCGGCTCGACAGCTCGAAGCGACCCTCGGGCGAGACCACCCGATAGGTTCCGTCTCCACGCGAAGTGAGGAAGAGGAGGTGGCGGCTGCCGACCTTGTAGTCCGGATCCTCGCCGAAGCGGTTCTCCGAGTTGCCGTTCTGGAACAGGACGAACGACGCCTCGACTTCGCCCTTGACCCGGCGGGTCACGCTGAGCTCAACACGCTGCGTGGGCAGGCGGTCGATGCCGCCGGCATGCCGGACTTCAATGGCCGGACCGTCCAGGACACGAACCACCTGGGCGACCACGATCGAGCTGGCCAAACCTTCGGTTTCCGCCACGCTCAGCGGGTTGCTGATCCACGACGCGTGGGTGCGCTCGGCGCCCTCGGCCGGCTCTTGGGCGTGACGGTTGGCGTACTTGGTTGCGATGTCGTTGATGTTGTGGGTGATCACAGTGTAGGCCGGGTAGGTCCCGATGTCGTACCAGTAGCCGCCGCCCATACAGCCGCCATCGTTGGAGTGATCGAGACCGAAGGCGTGACCGACTTCCTGGCAGAAGACACCGCGCGCGGAGTTCGAGGTCCAGGAGTAGTAGGTGTTCAACTTGGCCGAGGCGCGCAGGATCGTGCAGCCGCTGTAGCTCTCGATCGAGGCGAGGCCGCCCCAGCCGGTGTTGCCGTAGTTGCCGTCGTAGACCGAGACTTCTTGGCCGCTGCTGACGTTGCTGATGTTGAGAATCGTGTCGACGTTCCACTCGTTGATCGCCGCGGTCGCTTCGGACGGACGCGCGGAGGCGGTGTTGCGCACCTTCACGTTTCGATCCGCCTGAATCCAGCAGCCCCAGTTGTGGGCTTCCGCGGGCGGGGTTGCGATTCCCCCAACCAATAATACGAGCAAAAACAGTGTCGATCCCCAAACTAAGTGCTTCATGATACACCTCCACCGATCGGGGGTCGTCCCCGGCCGATATGGCCGGGCCGCCTCCCGCAACACACGACCACGCGGGTCGTGGAACCAGGACGTTACCTAAGGGTTACTTACTTCTCGTGCTGTGGTCTCTTTTAATCCAGGTGCGGCAGTGCGCCAAAACGGGACAATGCCGCCACCCTCGCGGGCGGCGAATGGAAGCCGCGAAAGGCCGGCGTGCCACAAAGGGCTTGCCGGCGATGGTCAACCGCCACAGGCGTGACCGGGAATCCGCTTTTACCGGGCGAGCGTACGATAGGCCAAGGAGATTTAGCCGATGACCTCATTTCTCGTACCGAACCATGTAGCCACGCGCGCAGCCCTTGTTGTCCTGGCGCTCCTCGCCACTGGGCTCACCGCCTGTGGCGGTGGGGGCTCCAACTCGCCCACGGCGCCCGCGCCCATCGTCATCGATCCGCCGCCGCCGCCCCCTCCGCCGCCGGTAACCGGAGCCGTCACCCTGCGCCGCGCCGCGTTTCGCGATGTCGGCGGACACCGTGCGCGAGGCGATGCCGCGATCGTGATGGAGAACGGTGCCTTCCGCCTGGAGCTCGGCGCCAACTTTGAGACCGATTCGGGCAGCGTCGTCGATCTCCGCCTGTGCAAACGCTCCGACCGCTGCGTCGCGGGCGACCTCGACCTCGGGCCGATCAAGAGCCGGCGCGGCGCGCAGGTCTACACCCTGCCCGATGCGGCCGCGCAATATCCGTTCGTGGTCGTCTGGTGCCGCCCGTTCCAGGTGCCGTTCGGATTCGGAGAGTTGCAGTGATGCGTGATCTGAGAGCGATCGCGGTGTCTTTTGGAGCGGCGGTCGCCCTGCTGGGTTCCTCGGCCGCCTGGGCCGGTCCCTGGAAAGTCGAGCCGGGGGAGACCTATCTCCAATTGAGCTGGGCGCGCCTGGCGGCGGATCAGCTGGCGGACGCCGATGGCAACGACCTCGACATCCCCGACTTTACTCAAGACGAGCTGGCGCTCTACGGGGCGTTCGGCTTTGGCGACCGCTGGACGGCCACGCTCCGCGCTCCGCTCTATCGCCGCTCCGAGGTCGATGGTTTCGGTTCGGCGACCGGCAACGGCGACCTTCAGCTCGGCCTGCAAGCGCAGCTCTGGGAGAGCGGACCCTGGCGCCTCGCCGCGCGCGGAGTGGTCCAGGCGCCGGCCGGAGACGAGAACGCCGGTCAAGGCGCGCTGCCCACCGGCACCGGAGTCTGGGAGGTGGAAGCCTGGGCCTCGCTCGGTCGGTCGTTTGGAGCGGACGGGCGCGGCTACGGCTTCGTTGAACTCGGCCACCAGACGCGCGGCGGCGGCCTGGTGGACGGCATCGTCTACCGCGCCGAACTCGGCCGCCGATTCGGAAACGAAGGGCGCTGGCTGGTCGCCGTGCGCGCCTGGGGTGTCGAGCCCTATCAGGACCCGGCCGATCAACCGACCACCTCGGCCGCAGGATTGGGCGACGACGTGGCCTATCTCGCCTTGGGGCCGAGCCTCACCTGGGAATGCACCAAAGGCTGGGCGCTAGAGGCCGCGCTCGACGGCGCCGCCTTCGCCCGAAACGTCGCGCTCGGGCCGACGGTGCGGTTGGGGGTGGTCTACAGAGGGGGTTGGGGCGGCTCGCGCTGAGCTGCCGGGAGCGTCTATCCAGCCAAGCTGGGCGAATTCGGGAACAGAGAGCCTCTGGCGGCGGGCGCTCGCCGTGTTTCGGCGCCGATAACGCCGAGCGGTGACCGCAAGCCAGATTTCGCCGTGTATCCTCGGACGCAGCGTCGTAGAGCCCGATTCGCTGGCGTAGAGCCGCTTTCCAGGACCGCAGATCCGATTTCTGGGACCGATATTACCGTCTTGGGACGTAAGTTCCGATTCTGGGACGGATGGGCGGCTTTCCGGCTCCGATTGCCGCCATCCAAGGCGTATCGCCGCTATCCGGCTCGAGTAGCCGCCATCCAGGGCGCAGAGCCTCTATCCGGAGGGTAGAACCGCTTTCGGCCGCGGGAAGGCGCCATCCGGGCGCGAGGCTCCGGCTACGCCTTCCCCTTCGCCAGTTCTTCGCGGATCAGCTCGCGAATTCGCTCCTCGTGCGCCGGGGCGAGCGGCTGGGGCTTCCTGCGGGCGTTCGGGGGCTTGGGCTCGCCGACCCACTCTTCGAGCTGGTGGGGCGCCGCGACCTCGTCGTCCGCATACGCCAGGCGCAGAAAGTCGGAGGGCCGGACCTTGATCAGGCGCGCCAGGTTGACGAGATGTCGGACCCGAAGCTCGGGGTGGCCCTTCATGATCTCTTCGAGCCGACCATGCCCGATCTCCAACGCGCTTTCGAGGTCGCGTTTGGCGCCGGGCCAGGCGTTGCACGCGACGCGGACCAGGGCCAAAAGCCGCTTCATGTCTTTGTCCATGGCGGTGAACTCTAACGCAGGCTTGGCAAGGAATGGCGAGAGAGGTGAAAGCGACGAGGAGGAGCCCGCAGACGGAATCCTCCGCTCCCGAGGCCTGCCGGCAGCCGGAAACGGACCCGGCCGAACCGGCCGGGCCCGGGTGAGCGGTGCTCCGCTCTCCCTTACCGACCGGCGAACACGAGAGCGAAATCGAACGCCGCGGGCGCCTGTGCCGGAGTCTCATTCTCGGCGATCAGGAAATCCGCTTTCGCTTCGGGCGCCGCAGCCGCGAACAGGTCGCAGTTGTTCTGGGTGTAGAAGCAGCCGCACGAGCCGCTGTTCTTGCAGGTGATGCCTGTGTTGCCACCGGTGCTTTGACAGCGGCGACAGAATCCCGGTCCCACATTCACACAGTCTTGGTCACAAGCCGATGCGACCTCGGCCAGACCCAGAGTGAAGACCGCAAGAAAGACGAAGAGGACGGCGAGGAAACGGTTCTTGGACATGGGGTTCTCCCGAATGACGATCCGGAGAGGATTCTCCGCGATCAGTCCTTCTGTGAAGACTTGGCGGAAGAAGTTGAAGCACCCTATCGAGGAAGGGGTGTCTTCGGCGTGAAAGTACGAGATCCAGGGATGAACGGCGGGAAATCAGGGACGAGGCGCGAGAATGGGGGCGGCGTGCGGGGCGCCCTTCGCGCCGCCCGCACGCCTTAGTCGTGGCGAGCTCAGAGCGAATTCAAGAACGCCACCAGCTGATTCTTCTGCGCCGGCGGCAGCGTCCGATAGCGCGCCGTAACGCCCGCCGCCTGCCCGGCGTGGCGGAGGATCGCGTCGTTGCGGGTGAGGGACAGCCCGTCGTGCATCAGCCGATCGCGCGTCCGCAGTCCCCAGAGCGGCGGAGTGCGCAGCTGGTTGCGGGTCTCTCGGCCGCCGTTCTGGACGATCCCGTCGCCGGTCCCGACATCGTGGAGCAGGAAGTCGCTATAGGGATGGAAGATCTTGTCGCCCAGGGCCGGCGGGACGACGAACGTGCCGCCGTTGATCGAGGTGCCCGCGGGGGCGGTCGTAACATCGGGCCGATGGCAATTCGCGCAGCCGATCGAGGCGAAGAGAGCCCTCCCGGCGATCGCTTCGGGCTTGGCCGCCTCCACCGCATCGCGCGGCGGCACCTTGGTCGCGCGCATGAAGCGGGCGAAGATCTCGACATCTTCACCGAACGGCTCGTCTGCGGTCGCCGCCTCTTCCGGATCGGGCACCGTGTCGTACTCGGCCACCGATTTGCCGTTCGAGCTGTTTTCGTTCGGCTCGAGCGGGCTGGTGATCCCCATCTCGTTCAAGTAGGCGTCGGCGGAAAACGACAACAGGCTCGCGTGCTGGTTCTTCCAGCCGAACCGACCGATGCGCACGACTCCCGGCGCTTCGAGGATCGGTACGCGGATGATGGTGCCGCGCTGCCCAGGCGGCTGACTCGCGCGAATCGCCGTGAACGTTTCATCGGCGATCGCTTCGATGAATCCATCACCCAGTGTGTTGAGCGAGGTGCGGAAGGTGCGCACGTTGTCCTCCCCCGCCACGCGCTCTTGAAGGCTCGCGTCGATCGCCCGGTCGTTGATCAGCGAGCCACCCGGGGGATCGCTGTAGACCCCTCCGATCAAGCGGCCGACCCGCAACTCGGTGATCTGGCTCCCCGCGCCGGTCACCGGGCTCTGGTGACACTCCGCGCACGCCTGGGCGTTGTAGACCGGCCCGAGGCCATCTTCAATGCCCTCGCGTCCTTCGAAGATCTCCCGATCGAGATCGAGCTGCGTCTGCGAAATCAGACCATTGGTTTGATCATCAAACCCGGCCGGCGCCTCGGTCAACGCCCGCGTGAACGCGAACAGGATCGGCGACAGCAGCACCAACAACACCATCGGCCCCTTGGCGACGCGGCTCCTTCTCGGCATCATGAATCTCCTCTCGAACGAAAGGGCGAGCCCAAGAAGGCTCGCGGATTGCGAGGAGGAACCCGCGTCGAGGGGATTTCTTGCGAGAAACCCCTGAATCCGCAGCCGGGTATGAGGACTTGGAGCGTTCATTGGAGGCCACGCACCCGGCCGTTCGAGCCAGTCGCGGAATGCCTGCTCCGGCTGAAAGATCCCCGTGTCGTCCGCGTACGCGAGGTGCTGAAAGTCGGACGGGACCCTGGATGCAGTAGACTTCTGCGTATGGCGACGGCGAAACAGGAAGCCCGGAAAATTCTCGAGAGCCTCCCGGAGGAAGCCTCCCTGGAGGACATTCAGTACCACCTCTATGTCCTCCAACGAATCGAACGGGGACGCCGAGATGTCGAGGCAGGTCGCGTGATTTCCCAGGAAGAGGTCGAGCGCCGGATGGCCCGATGGCTAGAACCGTAACCTGGACGGACACGGCCTGGCGCGACGTCGAAACCACGGCCGACTACATCGCAGAGGACTCACCCGGATACGCCGCGGCTTTTGTGGAAAGAATCCGCGATCAAGGCCGCTCCCTGGATCAACTGGCGTTTCGGGGACGTATGGTTCCCGAGCTCAATGAGCCCGCCGTCCGCGAGCTATTCGTTGGTACCTACCGCCTCATCTACGAGATCCACGAGACCGCGGTGTACATCCTGGGTGTGGTCCACGGGGCGCGGGACTTGGCGGCGCTTTGGGACCGGGAGGACCGGACCCCCTGACTATTCGAACAGGTCGCTCAGCGCCATCCTGAATCCCGGGTCCAAGGTTCGGCGGGTAGGGCACCTCTGCGCCCCCCAACGCCACCGTCACAAACTCTTCCCGGCTCGAAACCCGGTGGTCGTCCGCGCCGAGCTCCAGCGTCCAGGCCGGGGTTTCCGGGGAGAGCCCGTGCTAGGCTTTCCTATCGCGAGGGCAGGATGGCCATCGACCCGCAAGTTATGGAGAAAATCTATCGCGCCAAGGAAGAACGGCGGCGCGAGCAGGCGCGGCTGCCGTTCCACGAGAAGATCGAGATCCTCGTGACGATACAGAAGCGCGCAGACGGAATCCTCCGCTCCCGAGGCCGGCCGGGCCGGATCGTATGGAAGCTACCCTCGCGGTCCTGAACGATCTGGTCGCTCGCGGCGTCATCGAGAAGTACGCGATCGGAGGAGCCGTCGGCGCGATCTTCTGGGTCGAGCCTTTCGACACGATCGACCTCGATGTCTTCGTGTTCCTTCCTGCCGATTCACCCCCGCTCGATCCGCTGCGGATGGTCTTTGCCGATCTAGAGGGACGCGGCTATTCCTTCGAAGGGGAGTTTCTGCTGATCGAGGGCGTCCCCGTGCAGTTCCTGCCCGCGGACGATCCCAGGGGTTTGACCCAGGCCGCGCTCGAGCAGGCGGTCGCCGCTTCCTATCTCGGCGGTGCCGAACCCGTGCCGGCCTGGGTTCTCTCCCCAGAGTACTTGATCGCGATCGCTCTCGACGTACACCGCTCGAAGGACTACGAGCGCGTCGCCCGCCTCCTGAGCGAGGCTCCCGTCGATCGACAACTCGTTTCGGACCTCATCGAACGATTCGACCTGACGGCTGCTTGGGCCGTTTTCGTAAGACGCTACCCCGAGCACACTTGATTTCCACGCGACCCTGATGGGCAAGAGCCCGGACACTTCCAGGAGACGCAAGAAGCCCCATCGGGCAGCTTTTTTCTGGGACCGCCAGCGTCTCGCCGACGCTTCTGGCCGAACGATAACTGCCGCTGAACGTAGCGTTCCTTCCCCCGAGGAGGGAGCGTGCGTTCCATTGACGCGAATGCCCGAGCAGTGTAACTTACCAGGGACACAATAGGCTTCATGGCTAACCACGCAACTCTGCTGCGGGAGTGATTATTGTATTCCATGCAAGCACGTACAGCGAAGCTGATGGCGTTTCTTCTTGCTGTCGCAGTAAGCGCACCTGCTCAGCCTCCTCGGCGGCCTCCTCCTGGTGGAGATAATGGGGGGGCAGCAGGCGGCAGGGAAAAGAAACAGGAGCTTGCACAGTTGCTCCGAGACTTCAAGTGCGAGCCTTTTAACAAGATGGGGTATTTATGCGAGGGCTCGGTTCTTGAAGGGTTCGAGGAATACGAATGGGTTCACTCTGATCTTAATAGCTTTGCGCGTCGGTTTCGAATTGTATACCTTGGCCTGAAGAGAAAATCGGCCTCACATAAAAAGCTTACCAGCATCACGGTTGCACTTCAGGGCGAGGCGGATTCGCAGAAGATTCATAGTTTCAAGATTTGGAGTAATGTAGATATCAAGCTCGGTCGACGGGAAGGCAGAAGTTCCACGGACCCCATAACGAACCCCGACTTGGCTTGGCTTAGATCAAAGGCTTTGGCCAGGGCACTGAAGCTTTATCTGCCTTCGGAACGAGTCAAGATATTGGAGCCAGTTGTGCACAAGTCTCCAGAGCATAACACCGGAAAATACAGAGCGACAAAAATTTACATTGTCGTTATGAATTGGCGCGCGGCAGAGGTCAAATACGAGCCACCAAATGGGTGTCGGCTGTCCCTGGCTGAGAGTGCCATTATCTCACCGCGCTCCTTTAGCGGATGCAGAAGTTTTGCAGAAGTACGTGCCAACGCAAGCTTCATCAACCGAGGAAGCGCCCGCCGAAGGAACACTAGATCCGCGAATCGTAGTAGCCCTCGCCAGGGCGGATTTGGCCCGTAGTCGAGCGTCACGACGTTCTTTCGCCACGCCGTTCCATGGCGATGGCTCGAAGGGGACAGGTTTCCGTTCGCTCGTCCTGACGGCTATTTGTGGCATCATCGTTGCTGCGGTCACGAGTTTGTTTAATGCCGATGCCGAAATGCGAGCGCGATGGGCGGAGGAGGTGTATTCCGGTCGGCGGCAGTTTCTCCAAGAGACAATCAGTCATTTGACGGATTCTCAAGTCGATGCGCAGGATCTCTCTCTTAGCTTGCGCCAAGCTGAGACCGGCGGCGAGCTTCTCGAGGACGCAGGTTTTTATCGCGAGTCGCTTGACAACTTAAGGAGGAAAATCAGACGGATTATGGCGGCGCTCCAAGCCCCACCAAAGTCTGAGTTGAGGTTCGCTCAGTTGCGGGCGTTTTATGAAATGGAAGCCCTTGACGTTTGCTTGCGGAAGGCTCAGGGCCTGGGCGATGACTCTAAGGCGTTACAAGAATGGATTAAGAGCAATCAGGGGGAGGATCTTTCGGTTGAGCAGGTCAATCAAATATTGACCGAGGCTTCCGTGGCTGCACCCTGCGGAAGTAGTTTTCAGCCCGACGTGTTGGACGATTTAATACATAGCGTTGCAGAGGAGCTATGGACTCTGGCCGATGATGCAAAGAAATAAACTTTAACAAATTGCACAAGAATAGTCTCAAGGAGGCGCGCGGAGGGTGCCTCTAGCGGACGCTCTAGCGCGGAAAAGGCCAGTCCCTTTGACAGCTACTCAAACAGCTCGTCGAGCGCCATCCGAAATCCTGGAGGGACCTCCGGATCTTCGAGGGTTTCCCCTGTGACGGTGCCCGGTGGGACACCTCGGAACCAGCCTCCCCTCGATCAGCTCGCACGGCTCGAGGTCAGGGCGCCGGGCGAGTTCTTCGCCGCTCAGCAAGCCGAAATCTACCCGGCGCTCCCGAACCGGCATGTTCGGGTTCAAAGTTCGCCAGCCTCTTGCAAAACGGCGGAGATCAACTCGGGCGAGAGGTACATGGTCGTTCGTCGAAGGTTCTCGATCACGGGCGTTATTTTCGACAAGAGTCCCTCCTTCTTCGACTTGACCAGGACTCCCAACGTTCCCGTGTAGACCAGGCCGCGCCTGCCGGCGATTTTGCGCCCCAGCGCGTCGTCCAGAAGGAGGAGACATCCCGGATTGGCGAGGCCGAGGGCGATTGCCTCGGATTCTCCGGGGCCGAGATCTGCGATCATCGGCAGCAAGGACCTGTCCTGGAGCGGCTGAACGCGGACCCAGGGCAGAGTGGAGAGGTCCGGTGTCGAGCAGCCGAGGGCGGCTCCCTTTCGAAGCTCGGTCTCGACCGCCGGGGGCACGGTTACTTCCCGGTAGAGTTCCCGAAGCAGTCCTATCCTATCGACTTGGTGAAGGTAGACCAAGGGCGAGGTGTTGCTGATCACCATCCGGTCAAGCATTGGCGATATCTTGCCGCAGCTCCTCGACCGTCGTCTGGAAGGGCGACACCTGGTACTCGCGCAGGGCGAGCAGGAACTCTACCCGCTCCATGTTTGCCAACTGCGCGGCCCCTCCCGAGGAGAGCCTCCCAAGCTCGAAAAGCTTCACGGCGGCCAGAGTCATCACGTCGCGCGCGAAGGTCGCCGGATCCATGTCGAGGTTCCGCAGAGCCTCATCTGGAACTTCGAGTCGAATCGCGCTCATTGTAGTCTCCTCCTGGAACCATGACATTGCGAGATCGTTCCGCAAATCATACAGGGAAAGCTCGACGCGCTGGAATGCGCCCATACTCTTTGAGTACCATTCCGCCATGCAACTCGCCACAGGCAAAGTCGTCGCCGGAAAGGTTCTAGTCGAGGGGCTAGACCTCTACGAAGGGCAACTGGTGACCGTGCTAACACGGGAGACCGAAGTAGCGGTCTTCGTCACTCCGGAAGAGGAAGCCGAGCTTCTCGAGGCGATCGCCGAAGCCGATCGGGGCGAGACGATCTCCTGGGAAGAGCTGTACGCTCGGCTGCCACCCCTCAAGTGACGGTGGCGCTGAAGCTCCGGACATTGACGTCTGCGAGGAGGGGTCTCACGCTGCTGAAGGGAGCTCGATGCTGCGGCCCGAGGCAAGCCAGGCCGCATACTGGAGACACTCCGCGATATCGGCGATCTCGAGCTCAGGGAACTCGTCGACAATCTGCGGAGCGGTCTTTTCGGCGGCGAGATACTTAAGCACCAGGGAGACGGGGATGCGGAGGCCGCGCACGCAGGCTTGGCCTCCGCAGACTCGCGGATTGACGGTGATCCGTTGGAGTGGCCTGTCCATGACCGCGAATCTACCGTGTTCGAGTCGTTTCCGGAAGCGTCGTCAAGTCAGAACAGCACCCCCAACGCCACCGTCACAAATTCCTCCTGGTTGACGATCCGGACTGCTTTCCGAGGGTGAGAGAAAAGGAAGTTGACCCTTCGCACGCGACTCGCGCTCGTTTCCTCGTCAGGCCAAGGCCAGAAACGCCGCGACCCGATCGGCGAGAAACGCAAAGATCTCAGGCTGGTGCGAGCGAAGCGAACGTTCGATTTGAGCGGTCGAACAGTTGCCCAGTCGAATCCAGATCACCTTGGGCGGGAATCCTCGGGACTCATGCGGCGGGGATGACCATCAGTCGGCGCTCACGGTCGGCGGCGAAGGCGATGCTCGCGCGCAGATCCTCGGCCGTCAGGTCCGGGAAGTCAGCGAGGATCTCGGCTTCGGTCATCCCCGAGGCCAGATAGTCGAGCACATCGTAGACGGTGATCCGTAGACCCCGAATGCACGGCTTGCCCCCGCGCTTGTCGGGCTCGATCGTGATGATCTTCGAGTAGTCCATGGGCATGAGACTAGGACGGATGCCCCGGGGCGAGTCAAGCACCCAGGGGCACCCTGGCTGTAAATCACGGACCGCCGCTCGAACGGTGAGGCCTCTAGAACAGCACCCCCAACGCCACCGTCACGAATTCCTCTTTACTCGAAACCCGGTGGTAATCCGCGCCGAGCTCGAGCGTGTGTCGCGGCGAGATCGGCAGCTGAACCCCGAGCCCGAGGTTGAAGCCGAGATCGGAGCCGCCGCCTTTTGGCCAGTAGACGCCGGGACCGGCTTCGAGGAAGAAGATGTTGCCGCTCGGCAGCGGGAATAGGAGCTGGCCGTCGAGCGAGAGGTGGACGAAGTGCGGGTGGTCGATCCTCGCGGCGGCTTCGGCGGTGAGCTGCGAGAATCCGGCTTGGAGGTCGAGCCGGAAGCGGTCGGTCAGGCGGTAGCCGAGATCGCCGCGGACGTGGATGTTCGCGTCGGCGATCTTGTTCAGATCACCCAACGGATGGGTCGAGCCGACGTGGAAGCTGCCGAGCCAGCGGCTGCCGCTTCCGGTTCCGCCCCCTCCAACGCCACCGACTGTGACCAGGATCTCGGCCGTGTCGGCGAGTCCGCCCAGATCGGTCGCGCGCAGCCGGATGCGATGAAGCCCTGGCCCGAGCGGCACGGCGAGCGTCACTCCCGTGCCCAGGGTGACCGGGGTACCGGTCGTCACGTCGAACCATTCGAAGCTCGCGATGTTGTCGTGCGTGCCCGGGGTCGAATCGGGGTCGGCGCTCAGCGAGGCGTCGAGCCCGACCGGGCCGTTGCCGAGCACCCGGTCGTCTCCGGCGTCTGCTATCGGGTGGGCGTTCATCAGATCCTTGGTGCGGATATCGAAGCCGACTTTTGGGTCGCGGATGCACAACTCGATCGACGACGCCTCGACCGCGAGCAGGAAGCCCATCCGGCTCGTGATGTCGCGGGCGTTGCGCTCGGACGGGCAGCCCGGATGCGGGCCGGGGATGCCGGGCGCATGGACCGCGGCGTCGATCGCCGCGGCGATCTCGGCGCCGCTCTCTCCTGCGTGGGTTGGAATCTCCAGCGCACAGGCGCCGAGGGGGGTCTGTTCGACGAGCGTGAGGCCGCCGCCCGCAGCACCCTCGGGAGGTGTGGTCAAAGTGACTTTCAGCACCTGGATCTGGTGCAAGACCGGCACCCCCACCGCGTCGAGCCGGACGCAGGAGCCGGCGCTTCCCCCCGGTTCGGTATGGAGCGCGGTGATCAGCTGGCTGCCGGAGAGGCCGGGCGCGCGGAGCAGTAGCCGGGGCTTCCTCGGGAACTGGTCTTCCGACGCTCCGGCATGCCCCGGATCGAGCAGCGCCTCGACCCCGTTCGCGGCACAGGTCGGGCTCGCGGCAATGGCGTCCCGGGCGCGGGCGAGCACCGCCTCGTCCGATTCGCCCAACCGGTAGGGGACGGCGACCGCGCAAAGTGATTCGGTCCCCACGGCGCGTTGGATGCTCGCGACCAGGTGGAGCACCCCTCCTTCCCGGTCGAGGCCGGCGGGCAGCTCGGCGGGCAGCTCGGCGACACCGAAACCGCCAGCTCCGGCGCCCACCAGGCCGGCGAATCCGGACAGACCGAGCTCCACCACGCTGCTCGGCGGATTGTCGAGCGGCGGGCAGCCGGTGACCGTGGCGCTCGCGAGCTGACCGCCGCAGGAGACCGTGACCGTCGACAACCGATCGAGATCGCCGTCGCCGTCCGCGTCGTCGTTGCAATTCGCGATCGGCGTGTTGTTCACACAGTTGCCGTTGAAGCAGGCCCAGGCGACCTTCTTACCGCTCCACATGTTGACCAGGCTGGTTTCGAGCACGCCGTTGCCGTCGGTGCGCACCGTGCCGCCCATCGCGTCGACCGTCCCGCTCGCGCAGACCGAACCATTGGTCTGGAGAACCGAGATTGTGCAGCTCCCCTGGTTGGGCAAGAAGTTCTGGCCGTAGATGGGGATGTCCCAGACGCTGCCGCCGATGCAGCCCTCGAAGTTGCTGATGAACGGCTTGCCGAGCACGAACGCGCCGCGGCCGTGGGTCGCCGCGTACATCCGGCCGTGCGTCTCGTCGATCGAGATCTCATAGACCGGCGCGTTGGGCAGCCCGGCGGAAAACGCCGAGAAGGAACCGCCGCCGTTCGTGCTGCGGAACAGGCTCGCGCCGTCCGGCCCGCTGTCGAGACCGACATAAACCCGCTCTGGCGCGCTCGGTTCGATACTGACCGTGGCCGCCGGCACGCCGGAAGGCAGGCCCGTGGTCACCTGGCTCCACGCCGCGCCGCCATTGGTCGTCTTCCACACCCGGCCGAAGTTGCCGAAGCCCGAGAAGGTGACGTACGCGGTGTCGGGCTGGGTCGGATGGACGGCGATCCGCGAGACCGGCGCATTGGGCAGGCCGATTGAAACGGAAGTCCAGCAGGCGAGCGTGTTGCAGGGCGCGCCGTTCGAACGGAAGACCTGGCCCAAGTAGTAGCCGACGTACACTCGGGTTGAGCTGCTCGGCGCGACCGCGATGGCGGTGATCACGTTCTGGCCGGTACCCGCCGCGATGTGCGCCGTGGTCGAGATCGCGGTGACGATCTCGGTCGAGTTGCCGGTCGCGAGCACCGGGCTCACATCGACCCACGAGCCGCCGTCGTTGGTGCTCTTCCACAGCCGGTTCGTGCCGAAATAGAGTGGGTGGGCGCCCGAAGGATCTTGAACGAACGGGGCATAGAACAGGCGCGGATCCCCGTCCGGAATGCCGTTGTTGATGCCGCCCCAACTGACCCCGCCGTTGGTCGAACGTTGCAAGTCACCAAAGTTGGTGCCGGCGTACATCCTCATCGGGTCGTCGAAGTCGAGGAACGAGTAGCCGCCGTCGCCGCAGCAGGTGAGGTGTTTCCAGCGCCGGCTGCCGGTCCAGAGCTGGGCCGAATTGTCCTGGCTCGCACCGATCACCGCGGTGGTCAAGGGGGACGAGCCGAGGCTCTGGAAACCGGTGATCTGCAGATCATCGTTCTTGGGGGTCCACGAGACGCCGCCGTCGGTCGAGGTCGCGAACCCGCCGTCGCCGGTCGTGTACGCGCGGCCGGCGGAGGTGGGATGAAACACCACTTCGCGGTGGTCGGAGTGGATCACCGGGCTGCCGGGGCCGGGTGCAAGATTGGCGTCGGAAGAGTTGAAGTTGAGACCGCCATTGGTCGAGCGCCAGAGCGCTATACCGCCGAGCATCACCACGTCCGGGTTCGCCGGATCGACCGCCAGGGCGTGGGTGTAGCGGCTGTAGCCCGCTTGAACGCCGCCCCCCTGGTTGGGGTTGCCGACCAGCTTGGGCACCCAGGTTGCGCCGCCGTCCGCGGAGCGGAAGATCGACGGCTGGCAGTTCTGGAGCAGCCGGTCCGCGCACATTCCGAACGACGCGTAGACCACCTGCGGATTGCTCGGCGCGAGCGCGATCTCGACGTGGTCAAACGTCGTCGCGCCGATGTTCGGCAGGGTCTGCGCCGGGCAGCCGGGAGGTGGCGCGATCCCCGCATTCAACGGGCACCAGTTCGCGCCGCCGTCGGTCGAACGAAACACCCCGCGCCCGAGGAACCCGGCGAACAGGGTGAACGGATCGGTCGGGTGCATCTTCAAATCGGTGGGCTTGGCGCCGTTCGAGCCGGACACCGCCACCTGGCCCCAAGTCGCGCCGTTGTCGTTGGACCGGAAGATGCCGAAACCGCTCGCCGGAGTGGGGGCGGTCACACTCGATTCGGGCGCGCCCAAGGTGACGCCGCTTGAAAGCGTGACGAAGATCCGCTTCGAGGCGCCCGAGGTGGTCGGGTCGAGCACCACGTCGGCCAGCGAGCCGAAGCGAAAATCGAACGGCGAACCGGTCCGTTGGAGCCACGAGAAGGTGGGGAACTCGCCACCGCTGGTCGAGCCGATCAGGAGTCCCGCGCCGTAGTACGTGTCGCGCCGGATCGCGTTTTCTCCCGTGCCGGCGTAGATCACGGCGCAGCCGGAGGCGGTGCAGCCGTCCAGAGCGATCGCGCCGATCGCCAGAGCGTCTTCGCGATCCGATTCCGGCTCCCAGTTCGCGCCGTTGTCGAGCGAATGCCAGACCCCGCCGGCCGCCGTGCCGAGCCAGACCTCGTTGGCGTTCGCCGGATTGACCGCGATCGCCGAAGCCCGGCCGGAGGCACCCCCGGCAAAGAACCCGTCGATCGGCGCCGGGCCGATCGGAAACCAGGTCGAGCCGTCGATGGTGGCCCAGAGAGGGGGGGCCACCATCGACAACATGGCAACGAAGGTGAACAACGAGAGAAATCCGCATCGACGGCTCATACGCCCTCCTCGGCAGTTTGCCTGTTATTAAAAACCGGCGAGGAGCGGGCGCTTTTGTTACAGGGGGGGGGGCGGCGCCTGGTCGAGACCGCAGCTGCCGTGGGCCTGGTCGTGCTATTTTCGGTTTGCCCAGGAATCGCTAATAGCGGCCTTCGCTATTTTCGCCCCGGAAATCCGACCGCGAATCCAGAATGCAGATCTCCGCAAACGCTCCCGGGCGCCTGGTGCCGACGATGGGCGGTTTCCCGGCCTTCCTTCCCGACCCGCTGCCCCCTGTTCTGACGTGGCGGCCGAGCCTGGTCCGGGCACTTTCCGACGCCGACCGCGCGATCGGTCGGCTCGCCGCGATCGGCGGCGCGCTCCCCAATCCGCATCTTCTCCTCCGTCCGTTCATCCGGCGCGAAGCCGTCCTGTCGAGCCGGATCGAGGGCACCCGAACGACGTTGGGTGAGCTTCTCGCGTCCGAGGCGGCCGGGGCCGAGGAAGGAACCGGTGACCTGCATGAAGTAGCCAGATACGTGCGGGCGCTGGAGCATGGAGTCGAGCGCCTGGCGGTGCTTCCGCTGTCCCTGCGTCTGGTCTGCGAGCTTCATGTCCGGTTGATGACCGGGGTTCGGGGAGGGCACGCCCAGCCGGGCGAGTTCCGGCGTTCGCAGAACTGGATTGGCCCTCCCGGGTCGAGCCCCGAGAACGCCACCTATGTGCCTCCTCCTCCCGGTCCCGTCCTCAACGACGCCCTGGCCTGTTGGGAGACCTTCCTTCACGACCGCTCCCTGCCGCCGCTTGTCCAGGCAGGGCTTGCGCACTACCAATTCGAGGCGATCCATCCATTCCTCGACGGCAACGGGCGGGTCGGTCGCCTGATGATCACGCTGTTCCTGATCGAGCGCGAGCTGCTGCCGAGCCCTCTCCTCTATCTAAGCGCGTTTTTCGAGGCCACCCGGCGCGACTATTACGACCTGCTGCTCGGGGTGAGCGTTCGGGGTGCCTGGGAGGAGTGGTTGGAGTACTTCCTGAACGGAGTCGCGCGCCAGAGCGAAGACGCGATCGAGCGGATCGAGCGGATCGAGTCCCTTCTGGCCAGTTGGCGAAAAGCCCTCGAAGGAGCCGGCTCGAAGGTACCGCTGGCGGCGATCGACCAGCTCGCGGGCAATCCGTTCTGGTCGATCGCGGGTCTCGCCGAGCGGCTCGGCGTCGCTTACACCACGGCACGGCGCGCCATCGAGCGCCTGGAAGGCGCGGGGATTTTGACGCCCACTTCGGGCAAGCGCGATCGTGTCTGGTGCGCCCGGCAGCTTCTGGCGATCCTGGACGAGCCGGCGTTTCTCGGCGGGTAACCTGCCGAGCCTCTGCGCGAGAAGAGACCCGGGACCGCTTTTGCGGCCCCGGCCGCGCAGCCAACCGACGGTCTTAGTGCAGGTGCAACCCGATCGTGGTCGCGGCGCCGCTCGCTTTGGCGACCATTCGGACGTGATCGACCTTGCGGCCGTCTTTGAAGTCGAGCAGGGTGTAGATGCCCAACTTGTGCGTGCGGTCGTTGAAATCGACCACCTGCGCCTCGCCGTTTTCGAAGACCACTTCGGCGAAGCTGATCTGCGCCGCGCCGCCTGTGATGTCGAGCAGGAGGCGGGTGCCGCGCGCGTCGACGTTCATCGTGAATTCGGTCCAGCCCTCGTTGCGAGTGAGGGTCTCTTCCTCGTGCCAGGCACGCGGTTCGCTCGCCGACAGGCTCGCCACGACCACGGCGCCGAACACAACCGACGGCAGAAACACGCCCGGCGTCACGCGGATCGCGACGCGAGGGGTGCGGATGACCACCCGCGGCAGCGAGCGGCGGATCGGAAATCCGGTTCGGATGGTGACGCGGGCGCGAGGTCCGTGATGGACGACGCGGACGCGGGCGGCCTCTGCGGACGGTGCGACGGGTCCAAGAGTCAAAGCCAGAAGGCCGGCGACGGCGAGCACACGCTTCATGGTTCCCTCCTCATTAGAAGGGGCCCTATGGGTCTAGGCCCCTGTTTCGCGCTTGGAACCCGCGTCGGGTACGTTTCCTGCGGTGCGAATCGATCTGCGGGGTACCGCTGAGTCTAGCCCAAGGGGCTACCCCTCGAGGAGTTGTGCGCTTCTGAGGCGCCTTCATCGTGGGGCCGGCAGCAGATCCTCGACCAAGTTGGCCCAGGCGGAACGGTCTTCGGGTAGCCCGGTCCCGAGTCGGCGCATCTGGTCGAGCGCCGCGTGAGCGGTTTGCTCGCGCGACATACGCTTCTGGAAAACCGCCTCGCGGAGGTAGCGCATGGATTGCAGGGTCGCATCGGTGGTACCGCCGAAGCGACCCATCTGTCGAAGAAAGAAGTCCGTGACCGGCGTCGGCAGCTCGTAGCTGTCCGGGACGTCGCGCCGCGTGTACTCGTAGATCGTTTTCTGTTTCCAGGGATCGAATGAGCGCGTCCCGAAGCGATCCTTCTGGCTCAGGAAGATCTGCGTCGTCGGGACGACCACGCGGAGCTTTGCGGAGCTTGGAGTCGGCGTCCAAACCGCGACGGTGTGATTGGCCGTGGGCCAGAGAAGGCCTACTCCGCGCACCCCGGCCGAACGGGCGAGGAATGCGAACAGCGCGGAAAGCTCGTCGCATTCCGCCGTAGCGGTCGGCGCCGCGGATGATGGCGTACGGACCTGCTGCCACTGTTGCCAGATGTGGTCCGACTGCGGGGGTAGATCCGTGATCGACCAGCGGAGGTTCCAGAGGCCGGCATCACGCGTTGCCTCGAACAGCAAGCGAACGACGGCGAAGTCCGCGGGGCGAAGACTCCCGGGCGGGAGTCCGAACGAGCGGGTGAATTCCTGGAAACCACGGCGCATCCCCTCGGACCCTTCGAGGCTATGGGCCTTGGCGCGGACCGACGCGACGAGTTGCGCGACCGTAGTGACAGATGGCTGATGTGCCGCAACGGCCGCGACTGGGGGAGACGCCGGTGTGGGCGCTTTGGCGTGGAGCCCTTGCGCTCCGAATAGGCCAAGCGCCAGCGCCATCGCGGGGAGCCCCCGCGCGAGGCGCGACCGTATGTCTGGTACGAGAGCTGCCATAAGCATCTTTCTCGGTTGCGCGGCCGCGGCTCACCCCACCGGCCGCAGCACCACCCGGGCGATCTTCTCCGGGTTCTTCTTGAGCTCGCGGGCGAGGCGTTCCGCGAGGTCTCTTTGAGCGTGGACCTTCTCGGCGTCGGTGAGCTTGCTCGCGTCGAGCCAGCCGCCTGCAGTGCGGCCGTGGCCTCCCCCTTTGCCCCGGCGTCCGATCAGGCGGCGCATCAGGGTGCCGGCGTCGGCGCGCGGGTTGGTGGTGCGGATCGAAAGGTAGATCCGCTCCTCGAACAGGCCGGTCGCGAGCGACCAGGTTTTCCCTTCGAGGCGGAGCAGCAGATCGGCGAGCTCGGGGACGATATCGGGCTGCTCGACCGGGCCGAGGTGGGAGACGATCAGCGAATCGACGCACTCCAGCTTTTCGAGCGCCTCGTGAAGGTTGCCGAAGTAGGAGAGCGGCAGGCGGGGGGTCTGGATCTTCGCCAGCAGCCGATGGTCGGCGAGCGGGAAGAAATGGTCATAGACGCTCTTGTCGTGGCCGACGAATTCGCGGGCGAAATCCTGGGTCTCGGAGCGGATCGCATAGACCAGCGCGGTCGCGAGCGCATGCGGGGTGCGCAGCCCCGCGGCGATCAGGTACTCGGCCAGGATCGTCGCGGTCGAGCCGTGGCTCGGGCGGATATCGTGAAAGGGAACGCCTTCCGTCGCTTTGCGGATCGGGTGGTGGTCGATCACGATCGCGGGCTGCACGCGGAGCGGCAGCTGGTTGTTGCCGGTCCGCGGTTGGGTGTCGACGAGGGCGAAGTGTGCGTACTTCTTCAAGTTGAGGTGGCGGATGTGGCTGAACTGCAGCTTGAGCGCGCGCACCATCTCGCGGTTCTCGGCCCGGCCGACCAGGCCGCCGTAGGCCGCCGTGACCCGCTGTTTGAACGTGATGCGCAGCAGCCGAGAGAGCAACAGCGCCGAAGCGAGCGCGTCGGGGTCGGGGTTGTCGTGGGTGAGCACCAGCCAGCGGCCGGTGGTGCCGACCGAGCGCACCATCTCGCCGAGGGCCAAGAACCCTCGCCGAGTTTCCTCGCTGATCTCGAAGCCCATGGGGAGCGCGATCTTACTCCAGGGCGAGAGGGACCGGATACGAGCGGTTCGAAGGTGAGGAACGAAGGGGCGAGAGGGGCGAGATCGGGTCGCTCCGGAGGTTGGTGTCGCGTCGGCGACCGACCTGCCGGCCCGTCAGGGCCTCGCCTTCGGTGTGGTTCAGCCGCGCATATTCGGCCTGGAGCCGCCGGGTCGTGGCTCCTACGGGGAAGATCCGCTCGTCGAGCGCCGCGACCGGAGTGACGCCCGTGGCGGTACCGGTGAGGAAGATCTCGTCGGCTGTTTGAAGCTCGGCCAAAGAGACCGGCCGCAGGGTGCCGGCAGAGAGCTCGAGCAGGGCGTCGCGGGTGATGCCGGGGAGCGCGTCGGCGTGCTCGACCGCCACCACCTCGCGGCCGAAGACGGCGAAGACGTTCTCGGCCGTCGCCTCGCAGACGAAGCCCCGCTCGTCTTCAAAGAGCGCCTCGGCGAACCCGCGCGCCGCGGCCTCTCGCTTCGCGAGGACCGAGTTGACGTAGCCGCCGGTCAACTTGAGCGGGGGGATTGCGGCGGCGGCGTTGCGGCGCAGGGGCGAGACGGTCATCCGCACGCCCCAGTGCGAGGCGATCTCGCCGAGCGGCGAGGTCCAGGGGAGGGCGGCGACTGTGAGGCTCCACCCTTTGCCGAGCACGTCGAGGTCGAGGCGGCTGTCGGTGAGATAGGCGATCGGCCGCAGGTAGGCGTCGCCGCAGTCGTTCCGGGAGAGCGCTTCGGTGCAGGCGGTCGCCACCTCGTCGGTGTCGAGCGCGATGCCGAGCAGCGCAGCGCCCTGCCGCATGCGTTCCAGGTGAGCGCCGAGGCGGAAGATGCGCGGCCCTTCCGGTGTCGCGTAGGCGCGGATCCCTTCGAACACGCCGGTGCCGTAATGCAGGGCATGGGCGAGCGGCGAGCTCGCGCAATCACCCGTGCTGCGCCAGCGTCCGTCCTGGTAGATCTGGGATCCGTTCATCAATGTCAGAGCCTTTCTCGCCGGGGCTTCGAACAGGTGCCCCAAAACGCGAAAAGCCCGCCCCTCGTCAAAGGGGCGGGCTCGATGGTCGTTGAAATGCGTTCGTGTCAGTTCGCTTCGACGGGCTCGTCCCTGGGACTGGCCGGCGGGTAGGCAGCCGGGATCAGGACGAGCTCGAAACGGCACGAGGCGGCGCGCTCCGCCAAAGGAGCAAGGGTCGGGAAGGAGGCGCGCCGCAACATGGTGGCGAGACGTTAGCGCGTGAGGTGCCGATCTGGCAAGGGGGGATGGCTCCCCTCCTTACAACTTCGTCGCCACCGCCCGCTTCTCCTTGCTGTTGTCGAGGCTACGGCGCTCCCCGAGCAGCGTCGCTGCTTTCGGGAACTGGGCGAGCGCCTGGGCGATCTGCTTGTCGGCCTGGGCAATCGCACGCGAACGGGCTTCCTGGCCGAAATCGATGTTCAGCACCTCGGCGCGGATCTGTAAGCGGGCGAAATCCGCGGATTCGGGGGTGGCGATCCCTTCGGACACCTCTTTGGCGGTCGCGACCTTCTCCTCGATCAACCAGCGGCGGAATGGCTCGACCACATCCTCGGCCGGCTGCCAGTCGATCGAGGTCGCCTTGTGGCGCAGATGGTAGTCGAGCGCGAAGTTCACGTAGGCGTTCCTCGCCAGCAAGAACTGCTCGAACGAGCCGAGCTTGTCCAGCTCGGCGATCACGTCCGGCGTGATGCCGCCCTCACCGTAGACCTCGCGGCCGAGATCGGTGCGGAAGATCTCGCGCGGCTTGGTCGGTGTTTTTCCGGGCACTCCCGGCACCGGTGCCGCCCCTGGCTCAGCGGATTCGGCGTGGGCGTAGTAATCGAAGTACGAACTGTAGTCGCGCTGGATCAGCCGGCCGGACGGCGTGTAGTACTTCGCTGTCGTGAGCGCGAGCCCCGCGCCGTAGGAGAGCCCGTAGACGGTCTGGACCAACCCCTTGCCCCAGCTCGGCGTGCCGACGATCAGACCGACGTCGTGATCCTGGATCGCGCCGGAGAGGATCTCGGAGGCCGAGGCCGTACCCTCGTTGACCAGAACGACCACCGGCTTGCCGAGCGCCGGGCGGCGGCCGCTCGATTCGTAGGTCTGGAACGAGTCGCGGATGCGGCCGCGCGTCTCGACGATCGACGCCCCTTCGGGGACGAACTGCTCAGCCGCCTCGATCGCCTGGTCGAGCAGGCCGCCGCCGTTGTTGCGCAGGTCGATCAAGAGCTGCTTCATCCCCTGCCCTTCAAGCTTCTTGATCGCGTCGGCCATTTCTTTGCCGGTCGAGCGCGAGAACTCGGAGAGCTGGATGTAGCCGGTCTCTGGGGTCAGCATGTAGGCCTGCCGCACGGTGGTCTGCGGGATCTCGGCCCGGGTGATCGACATCTCGAGCGGATCGGGAAGGCCGCGGCGCACCAGAGTGACCTTGACCTGGGTCCCCTTCGGGCCTTTCAACTTCGACACCGCCTTGTCGATCGTCATCTTGGAGGTCGGTTCCCCTTCGATGGTCGAGATCACGTCGCCGGCCTGGACGCCCATGCGCGAGGCCGGGGTCCCCTCGATCGGCGAGATCACGGTGAGCTGGCTGTTGCGCGTGCCGACCAGAATCCCCAGCCCGTAGAAGCTCGCCTGCTGCTTCTCGCGCATGCCCGTGTAAGCTTCGGGCGGGAGGAAGTTGGTGTGCGGATCGAGCGTCCGGAGCATCCCCTCGACCGAGGAAAAGACCAGATCCTTGTAGGTCACCTCCGCGCCGTAGGAATCGTGGGCGAGGGTGACCAGCTCGGTGTAGAGGCGGAGCCCGTCGCGCGCGTCGTCGGAGAGCGCGAGCAAGCGGTCGCCCCAGAGGCCACCGGCGATGAGAGTGACGAGGAAGGCGACGAGCGCGGCGATCTGGAAGGAGCGTCTCATGGCGGGAGATCATACCAGCGTAATACCAGCGTAGGTTGCGCTTGACTTCGCCGGGCGGCCAAGCCAATCATCCAACCGGACGGAGACCTATGCTCGGATCGCTCGGAGTACCGGAAATCATCTTCATCGTGGTCCTCGCGCTGCTCATCTTTGGGCCGAAGCGCCTGCCGGAGCTTGGCCGAACCGTGGGCAAAGGGCTCGCCGAGTTCCGCCGCGCATCGACCGAGATCCAGCGGACGATCAACGCCGAACTCGCGTTGGAAGAGGACCCCAAGCCGGCGCAATATCCTCGGCGGGTGGCGCTCGGCGAGCCGGAAGTCGGTGCCGTGGAGCCTCGGCCCCACCCTGCGGGTGCCCTCGCGCGAGGTGGGGGGGTGGGCACCGCGGTGGGCTCCGAAGCTGGGGACGAGCCGGACGGTCCGCCGGTCGATCTGGTCGATATGGCGTACGTGACCCCGGATCCCGACGAAACGCCGGAGGGTGTGCCGACGGAGCGAACCGGCGAACCCTCGGCCGCCCCGAACGAGCCGAGCTAAGGCCGATAGACCCGAATGCCGGCTCCCAACGCCAAACGCCTTTCGGCCCCGGCCGCCGCGGCGTCGCCCGACGATCTGCCGCGGATGTCGCTCCTGTCGCACCTCGAAGAGCTGCGCAAGCGAATCCTCACGACGTTGTTGATCGTCGCGGCGGCGTTTGCTCCCTGCTGGTATTTCGTCGAGAAGATCTTCGCGTTCCTCGCCGTGCCGATCCAGAAACTGCTGCCGCCGGGGACCAAATTGGCGTTCTTAGGCGTCACCGACCCGTTCATTCTCTATTTCAAGGTCGCGGCGCTCGCGGCGATCTTCCTCTCGGCGCCGTTCCTGATCTACCAGCTCTGGAGCTTCATCTCGCCCGCGCTCTACCGGAAAGAGAAGCGCTTCGCGATCCCGTTCATCTTCTTCGGCACCGTCTTCTTTGTCGCGGGCGGGGCGTTCGGCTACTACGTGGCGTTTCCGAACGCCGTCCGCTTCCTGCTCGCGATGGGGCAGCAGTTCATGCCGGTGATCACGATCGAGCGCTACTCCGGTTTCCTGCTCACCGTGATCCTCGGGCTAGGGCTGATGTTCGAGCTGCCGATCGTGATCCTCCTCGCCTCGTGGATCGGGCTGGTCCGGCCGCGCACGCTGATGAAGTACTTCCGCCACGCCGTGGTGCTGATCGCGATCGCCGCAGCGATCCTCACGCCGACGCCCGATATCGTCAACATGATGATGTTCATGCTGCCGGGCATTGGCCTCTATCTGCTCGGGGTGGGCGCCGCGGCGTTGGTGGTGCGCAACCGCGATAAAGCCAAGCCGAGCGAAGAGCTCGAAACGACCGATGGCTAATTTGTTAGACTGATTCGATGGCACAGATGACCCTCGCAGACCAGGGGCTCGAAGAACTTTTCGGCCTTCAGGACGACAATCTCCGCCGGCTCGAATCGACGTTCGGCGTTTCTGTCGCCGCCCGCGGCACCGAGCTGCGGATCGACGGCGAACCGGAAGCGGTGGCGCGGGTCGAGCGGCTGTTCGCCGAGCTCGGCACGATCATCGAGCGCGGCTACCGGTTTCGCCCGGGCGAGCTGGTGACCGCGATCCGCGTCGCATCGGAGGCGCCGGAGACCTCGCTGGTCGATTTCTTCCTGCCCGACGGGATGCTCGCGGTGGTCCGCCGCATGGTCGCCCCGCGCACGTTTCGCCAGCAGCTTTACCTCAAAGCGATGGTCGAGCACGACCTGGTGATCTCGATCGGTCCCGCGGGCACCGGCAAGACCTACCTCGCGACGGCGATGGCGGCGGCGAGCCTGCTCGAGAAGAAGGTGAAGCGGATCGTGCTCGCCCGCCCGGCGGTCGAGGCCGGCGAGAAGCTCGGCTTCCTCCCCGGCGACCTGGTCGATAAGGTGAACCCCTACCTGCGCCCGCTCTACGACGCGCTCTACGACATCATCGGCTACGAGAAAGTCGGCCGGATGCTCGAGCGCGGCATTATCGAGGTCGCGCCGATCGCCTTCATGCGCGGCCGGACGCTCAACGAGAGTTTCATCATCCTGGACGAAGCGCAGAACACGACCACCGAGCAGATGAAGATGTTCCTCACCCGCATCGGCTATGGCTCAAAAGCGGTGGTCAACGGCGACATCACGCAGATCGACCTGCCGCGGGGCAACACCTCCGGCCTGCGCGAGGCGCAGACTGTGCTCGAACGGGTGGAAGGGATCAAGTTCTTCCACTTCGACAAGCGCGACGTGGTGCGCCACCCGCTGGTGCAGAAGATCGTCACCGCTTACGAGAGCTTCGAGCACCAACGGGCCGCGCGTACGGAGGAGGCGGTGGCAGAGAGAATCGCGCCGGCCTCGGCATGAGCGATGCGTCCGGAACCGCCGCGGTCGAGATCGCGATTCTGAATCCGAATCGCTATCCGGAGTCGGCGGTACGCCTCTTACGCCCCTGGCTCTCGACGGTTCTGGTCGAGGTGGCGCCGGACGCCGCGAGCTTCGGGGTTCGTTTCGCCGGGGACCGCGAGCTGCGCCGGGCCAACGCCAAGTACCGCGGCAAAGACTATGCGACCGACGTGCTCTCGTTCCCGGGTGAAGCGGGGGAAGGTCATCTGGGCGACGTGCTGATCTCGGTACCGCGGGCGCGCCATCAGGCGCAAGACGCGGGGCACGACGCTTTCCGCGAGGTCGAGATCCTGCTGCTTCACGGGATTCTCCACTGTCTGGGCCACGACCACGAGACCGACGACGGCACGATGGAACGCCACGAGCGTCGCCTGCGCAAAAAGTTTCTATCGAGCGCCCGATGAACGGATCACCGACCCTCTGGACCTGGCTCGCGGCGCTCGTCCTGCCGCTCTCGATTCTGCTCTCGATCCTCTCGGCGCTGCTCGAACGGAGCGGCCCGATCCGTCTGTCGCATTGGGCGAAGGAAGCGGGGGGCGCGCTTCGCGTGCTCTTTCGATCGCGCCTCCGGTTCGGCATCTTCCGCTCGCTTCTGTCACTGTTTGCGCGCCTCGCGCCGATCGGCCTGTTCCTCGTGCTCTGGCGGTTGGGGATGGCGCTGGAGCTGCCGGGAGCCGGCTGGATCGTGCTCGGGCTGGTCGCCTTGGAGCTCGCCGCCACCGAGACCGCGAATCGCCTGTTCGTCGCGCGTTCGCCCGACCGGGCGCTGGCGGTGCTCACCCGGGCCTACCGCGCGCTCTATGCGCTGCTCTTGGCGCCGATCGCGCTGATCGCGCTCCTGATTCCCGCGAGAGTGCTGGTGCCGAAAGGGCGCGACCTCGACTTGGAGGACGATGATGTCTCGGACGGCGAGATTGAGGCGTTCATCGATGTCGGCAAGAGCGAAGGGATCCTCGAAGCCGAAGCGAGCGAATGGGTCTGGAACGTGGTCGATTTTCCGAACCGCCAGGCCCGAAGCGTGATGACGCCGCGCATCGACATGATCTGCGCACCGATCGACGCCCCGCTCGAAACGCTCGCCGATCGCTTCGTCGATTCGGGCCATTCGCGCATTCCGCTCTACGACGGCTCGATCGACAAGATCGCGGGCATTCTGCACATTCGCGACCTGCTCCGAGCGCTGCGCTCCGCCGAGCCCGGTTCGGCGCGCGGGCTGGTCAAGCCGGCCCTTCTGGTCCCGGAGACCAAGACGCTCGACGAGCTGCTGCGCGAGCTGCAACGCCGCTTCCAACAGGTCGCGATCGTGGTCGACGAGCATGGCGGCACGGCGGGCATGGTGACGGTCGAAGACTTGGTCGAAGAGATCGTGGGCGAGATCGCCGACGAGCACGAGGCGCTGGCCGGTGAGATCGAACCGCTCGGCCCTGGGCGCTTCCGGCTCGAGGGCAAGGCGCGGCTGGAGCTGCTGGAAGACATGTTCGACGTCGATTTCGACGACGCCGAGGTCGAGACCGTGGGCGGCTTCGTCCTCTCCGTGCTCGGCCGGGTGCCGAAGGTCGGCGACACGGCCGAGGCGGTCGGGCTCCGCTTCGTGGTCGAATCGATGGAAGATCGCCGCATCCAATCGGTCACCGTCGAGGCTTATCGGCCTCTCCCCAAGAAAGAGGACGCCTGATGCCGAAAGCGGGAACCGTCGCCCTGGTCGGTCGGCCGAACGCGGGAAAGTCGACGCTGCTCAACCGCCTGCTGGGCGAGAAGCTCGCGATCGTCTCGGACAAGCCACAGACCACGCGCCACCGGATCGTGGGCATCCTCTCGGGAGAGCGCGGCCAGATCGTTTTCTACGATACGCCGGGCATCCATCGTCCGCTCCATCGCCTGAACCAACAGATGGTGAGCCATGCGGTCGATGCGCTCAATGACGCCGATCTGGTTTGCCTCCTGGTCGATGCGACCGAGCCGTTCGGCAGCGGCGACGCCTACATGCTCGACCTGGTCGCCAGAACCGAGAGCCCGAGAATCCTCCTCCTGAACAAGATCGACTGGGTGGAAAAAAACACCCTGTTGCCCAAGATCGCGAAGTACGCCGCGCATGGCGACGGTGCGACGTTCGCCGAGGTGATCCCGATCTCGGCCCGGAGCGGCGACGGCTGCGACCTCCTGCTCGAAGCGCTCTGGGGCGCCTTGGCGGAAGGGGAGCCGGTCTACGATCCCGAGCTGCTGACCATCCACCCCGAGCGCTTTCTGGTGACCGAGCGCATCCGCGAAAAGATCCTCCTCGCGACCCGTGACGAGCTGCCCTTTTCGACCGCCGTCCTGCTCGAACGGTGGGAGGACGAAGAGACCAATCCGCCCACCAAGGCCGGCTTGGTGAAGATCTGGGCCTCGCTGCTGGTCGAGAAGCCCGGGCAAAAAGCGATCCTGATCGGCCGCGGCGGAGCGAAGATCAAAGAGATCGGCACCGCAGCGCGCCTCGATCTGGAGCAATACCTGGGCAAGAAGGTCTTCCTCGACCTCCAGGTCAAGCTCGAACCAAACTGGCGCGAGGACAAGGCGCTGTTGGCGCAGCTGGAACGGGATGTGGATTTGGATCTGGGGTAAGGACGACTCAGTAGTTTGAGGGCCGAAGGCCCGCCCCAAAATAGCCTAGGGCAACGCCCTAGGATCTCTGCCGAGGCGCGAACGTTGGCGCATAGAACGCCGCCGAGACGGCAGCGGTCCCAGGACGAGCACACCCGAGGAGCAGCCGCGGCGAAATGGCGACGGCCTCCCGCCGAGCCCGCCCATGGGCGAGGGTTCGAGAAGAGGGCGAGGGCATCCCGGCCGGAGAGAAGGATTGTCCTGGGACCGCCGGCGTCCTCGCCGGCACGGACGCTACAGCCACCTCGGGCGGCGAGCGCAGGGTGCCCGCCCATCGAGTGTTACGCTCTGCGCTGTTTCCGGAGAATCGAATGGACGCAGAGGTTGGCCGCAAGCGGTTTCGGGTAGCGCTCTCGTTTCCTGGCGAGCACCGCGGGTTCGTGCGCCAGGTGGCGGAGAGGCTGATAGGCGTTCTCGGCCGGGAGCGTATTCTCTATGACGATCACTTCAAGGCCGAGTTTGCCCGGACGGATCTCGATGTCTACCTTCCGCGCCTCTACAACGAGGAATCGGATCTGATCGCCGTCTTTCTTTGCGCGCAGTACGACGAGAAAGATTGGTGCCGTCTGGAGTGGCGGGCGGTTCGAGACCTGCTGAAACGGCGGCAGGGCTTGGCGGTTATGCCGTTGCGTTTCGACATGACCGAGATTCCCGGCCTGTTCTCAGGCGACGGCTACATCTGGATTCCCGACCATTCCCCGAAAGAGATCGCCAACCTTATTCTCGAGCGGCTCGCCTTGGTTGATCGCTCGGTGTCGCCTCAGAGATCGTCTCCGCGACCGAGCGTGGGCGTTGGCCGCATCGCCCCCACCCGCCTGACCCACGTCGCCGAACACCTCTTCGGCCGAGAGGCCGAGCTCGCGAAGCTCGACGCCGCCTGGGCCGATCCGCAGATCCACGTCGCAACCTTCGTCGCCTGGGGCGGCGTCGGGAAAACTTCCCTGGTCGCCAAGTGGGCGGCGGGGAAGGACCTCGGCGGAGCGGACTACTTCGACTGGTCGTTCTACAGCCAGGGCACGCGGGAGGAAGGTTCCGCCTCCGGCGAGCCGTTCATCGCGGCGGCGTTGCGGTTTTTCGGAGAGGCGGATGGCGAAGGGGAGAGGATCGCGAGCAGCACGATGTCCGGGTGGGACAAAGGCGCGAAGCTCGCGGGGTTGGTGGCGCGGCGGAAGGCGCTGCTGATCTTGGACGGCTTGGAGCCGCTTCAATATCCGCCGAGCAGCCCGTTGGCGGGGCAGTTGAAGGACCCGGGTGTGACGGCGTTGGTGCGCGGGCTCGCGGCGCAGAACCCTGGGTTGTGCGTAGTGACGACGCGGGAAGGGGTGACCGATCTCGCGGCGTTCCACGGCGGCACGGCGCCCGAGTGGTCGCTGGAGCGGTTGGGCACGGCGGCCGGGGTGGCGTTGCTCGAAAAGCTTCAGGTGAGGGGGATGAGGAGCGAGCTGGAGAAGCTGGTCGAGGACGTGGACGGCCACGCGCTCACGATCAGCATCCTCGGCTCCTACCTGCGCGACGCGTACGAGGGCGACGTTCGAAAGCTCGATCTCGTGCAGCTTGAGGAGGCGGATCTTGAGGAGCGGGGCGGTCACGCGTTCCGGGCGATCGCGGCTTACGAAAAATGGCTGGGTGGGGAAAAAGATGCGGGCGCTCGGCAGCTTGCCGTGCTCCGCCTGCTCGGACTCTTCGACCGCCCGGCCGACCAGGCCTGCCTCGCCGCCCTGCGGAAGGAACCCGCCATCCCGGGCCTGACCGAACCGCTGGTGGGCCTCACCGTCGCGCAGTGGAACCTCGCCGTCTCGCGCCTCGCCGCCCGGGGCCTCGCCTCGGCCGAGGGCGCAGCGCTCGACGCCCACCCCCTCATCCGCGAGTACTTCGCCCGCCAGCTGCAGAAGCACACCCCAGAAGCCTGGCGCGCCGCGCACGGCCGGCTGTTCGAGCACCTGCGGGATACTACTCCGCACCAGCCCGACACGCTCGAAGGTCTCCAGCCGCTCTACCAGGCCGTGGCCCACGGCTGCCATGCGGGGCGGCAGCAAGGGGCATGCGACGAGATCTACAAGAATCGCATCTCGCGCGGGAACGAAGCCTTCGTCGTGAGAAAGCTCGGAGCGTTCGGCGCCGACCTGGGCGCCGTGGCCTACTTCTTCGATCCCCCCTGGCGCCGCGTCTCGTCCGCCCTCACCGAAGCCGACCAGGCCTGGCTGCTGAACGAGGCCGCATTCAGCCTGCGCGCCCTGGGCCGGCTGACCGAGGCCCTGGAGCCGATGCGGGCGGGGCTGGAGATGCGCATCGCGCAGGAGAACTGGAAGCAGGCCGCGATCAGCGCCTCCAACCTGAGCGAGCTGGAGCTGACGCTGGGCGACGTCCCGGCCGCGGTGCGGGACGCCGAGCAGTCGGTGACGCTCGCCGACCGCAGCGGGGATGCCTTCGAGCGGATGGTAGATCGCACGATCCACGCCGACGCCTGGCACCAGGCGGGCCGCCGGGCCGAGGCGCTGGCGCTCTTCCGCGAGGCGGAGGGGATGCAGGCCGAGCGGCAGCCCGGCTACCCGCGGCTCTACTCGGTGCGGGGCTTCCGGTACTGCGACCTGCTGCTCGCCGAGGCCGAGCGGGCGGCGGGGCGGAAGGGCGGAGCGGGAGCGGCCGGGGCGGCTATTTTTTCGGAGTCACGGGAGGCACTCCGCGAGGTCGAGGAGCGGGGCCGCAAGATGTTCGAATGGCGGGTGCCCGGCGACCCGGTTTTCGACATCGCCCTGGACCACCTGACCCTCGGCCGCGCCGCGCTGTATGGGGCGATCCTGGCCGACACCGATCTCGCCGCCGCGAGAGCCGAGATCGAGCCGGCCGTGGACGGCCTGCGCCGCGCGGGCGATATCGAATTCGTTGCCCGGGGCCTCCTCACCCGAGCCTGGCTTCTTTTCTTGGAGGGCGACCCCGCCGCCGCCCGTGCGGATCTGAACGAGGCGGAGGAGATCGCGGCGCGGGGTCCGATGCCGCTGTACCTGGCGGATGTGGCTCTCTATCGGGGGCGGCTGTTCGGTGACCGGGCGGCGCTGGCCAAGGCGCGGCGGTTGATTGAGAAGCATGGCTACGGGCGGCGGTTGGGGGAGCTGGCGGATGCGGGGCTTCGACTTCGCTCAGCCACCGGTCCCAGAGCGAAGTCGAAGGGCCGGGAACGCCGAGCTCCAGCTCGGCACTGCCGAGGCGCCATTTCAATCCCTCGCGGGCTTGCGGTAGCGGGCGTAGAGGCGGCGAAAAACCTCCTCGCCGGCGACTCCCACCACTCGGCCCGACTCCATCTCAGCGTCGCGACGCTCCGCCTCTTCGAGCCATAGCTCGGCGACCTGCGCCTCGGAAAGAGCGGTCAAGCTCTCGACCAGGGCGTGGGTAAGCGCTACGCGAGCGGCAGGCTGTAACTGAAGCGCCGCTTCTTGGATGGACTCGATGTTCGGTGTCGTGGCCATGGAGCAAGTCTATACCTTGCTGGGCTCGTGATCGACCGATCGAGGGCGCACACGCAGGTGCGCCCCTACATCGATACGCAATTTGTAGGGGCAGACCTACGTGTCTGCCCTTTGTCCCCGGGTTCCCGGTTGGGCATCGCCCCCCGTCACCCCTCCCGCAGAAAAAACGCCAACTCCTCCAAGTGAATCCGCAGATCCACATTCTTGACCGGCACCCCTGGCCGGCCCTGCACCCGCTCGGGGGCGAAGTTCAGCACCCCGCGCACCCCCGCGTCGGCGAGCGCTTCGTAGTTCGCTTGGGCGGCGCCGGGTGGAACTGTGAGGACTCCGATCTCGGTCTTCTTCTCGGCAATGATCTTGGGTAGCTCGTCGGTCGTCTGCACGGTGACATCGCCAACCTTTCGGCCGACTTTTGCGGGGTCGTTGTCGACCCCCGCGACGACGCGGAAGGCTCCGGAGTTGAAGCCTAAGTAGCGGGCGAGGGCGGAGCCTAGGTTGCCCATGCCGACCACGACGATCGAGTGGTCGCGGTTTAGCCCCAGCAGGTCGTTCAGCCGCTGGCAGAGCAGGTCAACGTCGTAGCCGACGCCGCGGATGCCGAATTCGCCGAATTGGGCGAGGTCCTTGCGGATCTGGGCGGCCGAGAGATGGTACTGGCGCGCCAGCTCCTGGGACGAGATCCGGCGAATTCCCGCGTCTTGCACCTGGCGCAGGACGCGGAGATAGACCGAGAGGCGGTTGAGGGTGAGAGGAGAGACATCCTCACGCTCGGACGAAAGGACCGGCACTCGGGTTTCCTCGGCTCAGGGCGTCCAGGGCGACCCGAGCACCCACTCGAGAAGGCGGGTCGGCCAAACGCCGAGCACCAGGATGCCGACTGCCGCGAGGACCGCCGCAGCGCGTCCCCAGCCGTCGATCAGCAGCCCCTTAGGCTCGGCGGCCAGCCGCGACTCGGGTTTCATGTAGAGCGTATAGACGACCCGCAGGTAGTAGAAGACACCGACGAGGCTCGCGAGGACGCCGACGACCGCGAGACCCCACCGGCCGTCCGAGACCGCGTTCATGAACACCACGTACTTGCCGAAGAAGCCGAAGGTCGGCGGGATGCCGCCGAGCGACAGCATGAAGATCGCGAGACAGGCGCCGAGAACGGGGTAGCGGAAGCCGAGGCCCGCCAGCTCCGAGATCTGGTGCTGTTCGCCCGCTCGGGCGTAGAGCAGCGTGACCACCGCGAACGCGCCGGAGGTCATCAGCACGTAGGCGAGCAGGTAGACCGCGACCGGGCCGACCGAATTGGCGCTCGGCACTACGAGCGCGAGCAGCAGGTAGCCCATGTGGGCGATGCCGGAATAGGCGAGCATCCGCTTGATGTCGCGCTGCACGAGGGCGAGCAGGTTGCCGACGATCATTGAGGCGACCGAGAGGAACGCCACGATCCCCGACCAGCGCAGAGCCGTGTCCGGGTTCGCCGTCGCGGTCTGCAGCAGGCGGATGAACACCATCGCGCTCGCCACTTTGGGCGCCACCGAGAGGAACGCCACGAACGGCGAGGGCGCCCCCTGGTAGGTGTCGGGCGACCAGGCGTGGAACGGCACCAGGCTCATCTTGAAGCCGAACCCGGCGAGCAGCAGCAGGATCCCGAGGCTCGGTATGACCGGGAACCTCTCGGAGAGCGAGAAGGCGGCGGCGATCTGATCGAACCGCGTGCTGCCGGTCTCGCCGTAGACCAGAGCGATACCGAGCAGGACGAACGCCGAGACGAACGCCCCCATCAGAAAGTACTTGATCGCCGCCTCGGTACCGATCGCGATCCGCCGGTGGTAGGCGGCGAGCGCGTAGAGGCAGATCGAGAGCAGCTCGAGCGCCAGAAACACGGTCAGCAGCTCGGTCGCGCGCAGCAGCAACAGAGAGCCGCAAGCGCTCCAGAGCAGCAGGGCGTGGTATTCGCCGGAGAGGATGCGCTCGCGGCGCAGGTAGCTCTGCGAAGCGAGCAGGCAGATCGCGGTCGACAGAAGGACCGCGAACGCGAACGCCTGGACCGGTGCACTCCATTCGAGCGCGCCCAAGTTGCTCAAGCCTTTGGGCACGAATTGGAACGCCCAGACCGCCGCGGTGACGCATCCCAGGGCGATGCCGGTGAACGCCCGTCGCAGGCTTGGGGTGAGCGCTTCGAGCAGGAGCAGCAGCACGCCGCCAGAGGCGAGGAGAATCTCGGGGGTGAGGCTCGCGAGGTCGTGAGCGTTCATCGGCCCTCTCCGTCCTGGGTCGTGGGGTCTGTCGGAGGCGCCGGTTCCGGTGTCGCGAGGGTTGTGGCAGCCGCGGACGCGCTTGAGGACACCGCGGTGCGGAGTGTTGGAACCTCCGGTGCGGCCTGCGTTGCGCGGTCATGAAAATCGGCGAGCAGCGATTCGAGCGCGGCTCGGCTGGGCGCCAAGAACGTCCCCGGCGAGACGCCCATCCAGACCATCAGGACGCCGAGCGGCAAGAGGGTCAGCATCTCGCGCCAGCTGAGATCCTTTAAGGTCTTGTTCTCCGCCTTGGTGAGCGGACCCCAGAGCGTCAGATAGAGCATCTTGAGCAGGTAGACCGCGGCGAGCACGACGCCGAAGGTCGCCGCGATCGTCGCCCAGGGAAGCGTCCGGTACGAGCCGACGAGGATCAGGAACTCGCCCGCAAAACCGTTCAACGCAGGCAGGCCGACCGAGGCGAGGGTCGAGAGGACGAGCCAGAACGAGAAGATCGGAACCACCGCGGCGAGGCCGCCGAACTCGTCGAACTTCTTCGTGTGGCGCCGGTCGTAGAGCATGCCGACGAGCAGGAAGAGCGCCCCCGTCGAGATGCCGTGGTTCACCATCTGGAGCAAGGCCCCCTGCCAGGCGACCAGGTCGAACGCGAGCAGGCCGAGCATCACGAAGCCGAGGTGGGCGATTGACGAATAGGCGACCAGCTTCTTCATATCGACCTGCACCCAGGCGACCAGCGCGCCGTACAGAATGCCGATCAGGGCCAAGCCCACCAGCCAGGGCTGCGCCTCAACGCTCGCCTGCGGAAAGATCGGCAGGGCGAAGCGGAGGAAGCCGTAGGTGCCGAGCTTGAGCAGAATGCCGGCGAGGATCACCGAGCCGCCGGTGGGGGCTTCGACGTGCGCGTCGGGGAGCCAGGTGTGGACCGGGAACATCGGCACCTTGATCGCGAAGGCGAGCGCGAACGCCGCGAACAGCCAGCATTGCGTGCCGAGTGGCAGATCGAGGCGGAGGAGATCCTGATAGGCGAAGCTCCAGACTCCGGCGAGTCCCTTGTAAGTGAACGCGAGCCAGAGGATCGCGACCAGCATCAACAGGCTCCCCGCCATCGTGAACAGGAAGAACTTGACCGCGGCGTAGATCCGCCGTTCGCCGCCCCAGATGCCGATGATCAGGTACATCGGGATCAGCATCACTTCCCAGAACATATAGAAGACGAACATGTCGTAGGCGAAGAGCGCCCCGAGGATGCCGGTGGTGAGCAGCAGGAACGACGCCGCAAACGAGCGCCAGTGCTTCTCGATCCCTTTCCAAGAAGCGAGGAAGACGATCGGCAGCAAGAGCAGCGCGAGCAGCGCGAGCGGCATCGAGATACCGTCCATCGCGAGGTCGTACCGGATGCCGTAGGCGCCGATCCACGGCAGCCCTGGAGGATTGCCGACGCCCGGGCCACTCGCAACATCGCGTAGGAGCGGGAAGCCGCCGCCCGGAACCCAGCGCGCCGCGACATAAGCGATTCCGAGCCCGAGTTCGAGAAGCGAGACGAGCAGGGCGTAGATCTTCGTCGCCTTCGCGTTGCCCTTGGGTAACAGGAACAGCGGAAGGCAGGCCGCCGCGGGCAGGAACACCAGCCGCGTGAGCGTATCGCCGAGGAGGAGATCGAGGAAGGTCGTCATCAGGAGCGCAAGATCCACCAGAAGAGGCCGAGAACACCGAGGAAGAAGTAGAGCGCGTAGTGTCGAACGTTACCGGTGGTCGAGAGCCTGCCCCCTTCGGCGGAGAGCTCCGTCACCCAGGCCAGGGCGCGGACCGAACCGTCCACCACCGTGTCGTCGAAGCCCTTCCAGAGGAAGCGGGAGAACGCGCCGAGCGGCTTGATGATCAGTCGGTCGTAGATCTCATCGACCCAGTACTTGTGGTCGAGCAGGCCGTAGACGGCGGGGAAGCGCTTGGCCCAAGCCGCGCCGCCGGTTTGACCTCCAAAATCGCCGCGCCCGTACAGTTTGAACGCGTAGCCGATGCCGATCAGGCCGGCGAGCACCGAGGCGACCAGCAGCGCCCATTCGGTCGAATGGGCCATCTCGTGGTGCGCTTGCGCCTGTTCAGGAAGTCGATTGGAAAAATCGGCGATCACCGGCGAGAGGAAGCGGTGGAAGGCGTTGTCGCCGCCGAGCAGCTCGGGGATACCGACCCAGCCCGACCCGACCGCGCCGACGCTAAGAACCAGCAACGGCACCGTCATCACCCAGGGCGACTCGTGCAGGTGGTGCTCCTGATCGTGGGTCCCTCTAAACTTGCCGAAGAAAGTCATCGCGACCGCGCGCACCATGTAGAAGGCGGTGAGCCCCGCGGTGAACAGACCGATCGCGAACAGCCCCCAGTGACCGGTGGCCGCCGTGTTGTGCAGGATCTCGTCCTTGCTGAAGAAGCCGGCGAAACCGGGCACGCCCGCGATCGCGGCGGTGCCGATCGCGAAGGTCCAGAAGGTGACCGGCATGAACTTGCGCAGGTTGCCCATCTTCCGCATGTCCTGCTCGCCGCCCATCGCGTGGATCACCGAGCCGGAGCCGAGGAAGAGGAGCGCCTTGAAGAACGCGTGGGTGCCGAGGTGGAAGACCGCCGCCGTGTAGGCGCCCAAGCCCGCCGCGAGAAACATGTAGCCGAGCTGAGAGACGGTCGAGTAGGCGAGCACCTTCTTGATGTCGTTTTGCACCAGCCCGATCGAAGCGGCGAGGATCGCGGTGAACGCGCCGATCACCGCGACGAACGAACCGATCTCGGGCGCCAGCTGGTAGATCGCATTCGAGCGCACCACCATGTAGACACCGGCCGTGACCATGGTCGCCGCGTGGATCAGGGCGGAGACGGGGGTCGGACCGGCCATCGCATCGGGCAGCCAGACATAGAGCGGAATCTGTGCGCTCTTGCCCATCGCGCCGATGAAGAAACAGAGCGCCACGAAGCCGGCGAAGGTCAAGCCGAGCGCGTAGGGTGCGGTCACCGCTTCCGGAGCGGCGATCACCGCCGGGAAGATCTTGGTGTAGGTGAGCGTGCCGTACTTCGCGAACAGGGCGAACATGCCGACCAGGAACGCGAAGTCGCCGATCCGGTTGACGATGAACGCCTTGCGGCCGGCCTGCGGCGGGAAGCTCTGGTCGAAATAGAACCCGATCAATAGGTAGGAGCAGAGCCCCACCCCTTCCCAGCCGACGAACATGACGAGGAAGTTGTTGCCCAGGATCAACAGCAGCATCGCGCCCATGAACAGATTCAGGTAGGCGAAGTAGCGGCGGTAGCCCGGATCGTGGCTCATGTAGCCGGCCGAATAGACGTGGATCCAGAAGCCCACGAAGGTCACGATGAACAGCATGACCACCGAGAGCGGATCGAGCAGAAACGCGACCGGGATCGACAGTTCCCCGGCGGTCCAGCTCCAAAACGTCCGTTCGAACGGATCGGGATTGACGCCGTGCAGGTACTCCCAGATCGCGGCGAGCGCCACCAGCATGGAGGCGCCGGGGAAGCCGACGCCGATCTGCGTCGCCGTCGCCTTGGGTGCCTTGGGCCAGAACAGGCAGATCAGGCCGTTGAGCGCGGCGCCCGCGATCGGCAGGGCGGGAACGAGCCAGAGAAGGTCGAGAGGTCGCATCGGTTCGTTTTAAGCCTACCAGCGCATCAAGTTCAGACGGTTGACGTCGATCGTCCGGCGTTGCCGGTAGACCGCGATGAACAGACCGAGGCCGACGGCGGCTTCAGCAGCGGCGACGGCCATGACGAACAGCACCATGATCTGCCCCGAGCGCTCGCCGAGTAGGCGCGAGTAGCCGATTAGGGCGACGTTCACGGCATTGAGCATCAGCTCGATCGAGAGGAAAATGCCGATGCCGTTCCTGCGCGTGAGCGCACCCGCGACGCCGATCGCAAAAAGCAGGGCGGAAAGCACCAGAAACCAGGAGACCGGCACGGGATTCGCGAAACTCACGGCTCTACCTCCGAAATGGGCGAATCGGTCGGGGACCCCGGGGCGGTCACCGGGCTGGCGCCCGAAGCGTCGGGCGGGCGTCGCGCGACGACCGTCGCGGCGACCACGGCGACCAACAGGAGCAGCCCGACGATCTCGAACTGCAAGAGGTAGCGGGTGAACAGGTCGCGGGCAAACGCGCGAACCGAGACGAACTCCTCGGTGAGAGCGCCCGCGTTCCTACTTTGACTCGCCCGATAGATCAGCGGCACCAGCAGGCCGGTGAACGCACCCGCGCCGAGCAGCGCCACCCAACGGTGGACGCTCTGCCCCTCGTGCCGGTGCTCTTCCTTCGAGATGTTGAGCAGCATCAGGACGAACAGGAAGAGGACGACGATCGCGCCGGCATAGACCAGCACCTGGAGCGCGCCGATGAACGGCGCACCGAGCAGCACGAACATCACCGCGAGCGAGAACAGGGTGACCACCAGGCTCATGGTCGCGTAGACCGGGCTCTTGTGGGTCACCACCACCAGCGCCGAGACGAGCGCGAGCGCGCCAAAGATCAGGAAGATCGCGGTTTCCATTCAGGCAACCCCCGGAAACCAGCCGGCGAGAGTCGCGATGGCGACCAGCAGCAGGTTCAAGATCGCGAGCGGCAACAGCACCTTCCAACCGAGCCGCATCAGCTGGTCGTAGCGGAAGCGCGGGAAGGTCCAGCGGACCCAGACGTAGAACAGCATGAACAGCGAGACTTTGCCGAGCAGGACGGCGAGGCCGACGATGCCGCCGAGCCAGCCGGTGAGGTGCACCCCCGGTAGCGTCCAGCCGCCGAAGTAGAGGGTCACGCAGAGCATCGACAGGGCGGTCATCGAGATGTACTCCGCCATGAAGAAGGTGGCGAAGCGCATCGCCCCATACTCGGTGTGGAAGCCCGCGATCAGCTCGGATTCCGCTTCCGGCAGGTCGAACGGCAGCCGGTTCGTCTCGGCGAACATGGCGATCAGGAAGACCAGAAAGCCGATCGCCTGGGGGATCACCATCCAGATGTGCGACCGCTGGTAGGCGACCACGTCGGGGAGGTAGAACGAACCCGCCGGGATGAGCGCCGCGAGCACCGCCACGGTGAGCGCCAGCTCGTAGCTGATCAGCTGGGCCGAGGCGCGGATGCCGCCGAGCAGCGAGAACTTGTTGTTCGAGGCGTAGCCCGCGGTGATCAAGCTGTAGACGCCGAGGGAAGAGAGTGCCAAGAAGATCAACACCCCCGCGCTTCCGGTCGAGACGATCAACGGCACGGTTCTCCCGGAGACCACCAGATCGGGACCGAACGGGATCACCACGTAGGTCGAGAGCGCGGGCAGCAGCGCGAGCGCCGGGGCCATCAGGTAGAGCGGCTTGTCGGCGCCGGCCGGCGTCACGTCCTCTTTGAACATGAACTTGACCGCGTCAGCGATACCCTGGACCAGCCCGAGCGGTCCGAGTCGGTTCGGCCCCGGCCGGTCCTGCATGTAGGCGCTCATCCGGCGTTCGACCCAGAGCATGATCGGGGCGACGCCGAGGATGAAAATCCCCAGCATCAGAGACATCTTGGCGAGGGTGGCGATCAAATCGAAGGACATCGCGCGCCCCCTATCCTTCCGCTCCGGCGGCGGCCAGAACTTCTGGCGATGTTGGAGGTAGAACCGAGCCCATGGAGGGGACCGCCCCGAACGTCAATCCGATCAGCTCGGGTGCCTCGCCTGCCAGGCGGTCGAACACCGCGGCGGGGGAGAGGTGGGCCCAGGCCGGATCGAACCGGGCGAGCAGGTCGGAGAGGACTTCGACCCCGCTGCGCACCTGGCCGGGGGCCGGGAACGCCGCGCGGAACCGTTGCACCCGGCGCTGCGAGTTGATGAACGAGCCGTCGGTCTCGGCGTGGGTGGCGATCGGCAGCGCGATGTCCGCCGCCTGCGCGAGGGGGGAGTCGGCCCACGAGAAGACGATCAGGAAGCTCGCCTGGCGCAGGCGGGCGACCGCCTTCGCGTCCCACGCCGCAGCGCCGAAATCGCCGTCGGCGACCACGATGGTCGCGCAGCGCGAAGCGGCGTCGCCCGCGATCAGATCGTCGGCGGAAAAGGCGCCCGCCCGCGGGCCAAGGCCCGCGAGTTCGGCGCCGCGCCGGTTCGGCGCCGCTTCCCGGCCGAAGACTCCGCCCTGCGGGTTGGGAATCCGCCGCTCCGGAAACGGATCGACGGCGACCGACCGATGCGGCGTACCGATCTGCTCCGCGAGCTGGGCGAACAGGTAGGCCTCTTCGGTGGTCGATTGGCCCGAACCGAGGATCGCCGTCGCCCCTTCGGCACTCCGGCTGCGCACCCGTTGGTAGACCGCGTCGAGCGCCTCTTTCCAGGTCGTCGCCCGCCCTTTGACCCGCGGCGAGGTGAGGCGCGGCCGGTCGCGGTACTTCTCCCAGCTCGCGCGGCCGTCGTCGCACATCCAGTAGTCGTTCACTTCCGGGTTGGTGCGCGGCTTGTAGCGCCGGATCGCGCCGCGCCGGTGCTCGATCGTGATGTTGCAGCCGGCGTCGCAGCCGGTGCAGATCGACGGCTTCTTGTCGAGGTTGAAGACGCGCTCGGCGAAGCGGAAACGGGTCGAGGTGAGCGCACCGACCGGGCAGATATCGACGACACAGGTGGCGAGCGGATTGCTCAGCTCCTGGCCGGGGAAAACCCCGATCTCGGCGTGCGAGCCGCGGTTGAAGAAGCCGATCTCGCTCGTCCCCGCGATCTCCTGGGTGAAGCGGACGCAGCGCGTGCACTGAATGCACCGGTTCATGTTCAACAGAACGTTGGCGCCCAAGGGTATCCGCTCGCGCCCCGGGTAGGTCCGCTTGTCCTCGAACTCGAAGCGGGAGTAGGCGACACCGTGCTTGAACGAGTAGTCCTGCAACCCGCACTCGCCGGCCTGATCGCAGATCGGGCAGTCGAGCGGATGGTTGATCAGCAGGAACTCCATCATCCCCTTCTGCGCCTCGTGGACTTCCGGCGTATCGGTGCGCACCACCATGCCCTCGGCCACAGGAGTCGAGCAGCCGGCTTGGAGTTTCGGCATCTTCCGCCCGTTCATCTCGACTTCGACCATGCACATGCGGCACTGGCCGACCACCGAGAGTCGCGGGTGATAGCAGTAGTGAGGCACTAAAACGCCGACCTTCGCCGCGGCCTCGACCAGGTTGGTGCCCGGCTCGACCTCGACGGTGCGATCGTTGATCGTGACTTTCGGCATGCGGGTTCTTTCTCGCTCGATCGTAAGGGTTCTGATCGTTACGCCGCGGCGAAATACCGGCGATGCGGCACCGGGCAGGCCCGCAAATGGATGTGCTGTTCGATCTCGTCGCGGAACTTCTCGACCAGAGAGCGCACCGGACCGATCGCGGCGTCGCCGAGCGCGCAGAGCGAATTGCCGCCGACGTTTTTGGACACCGAGTAGAGCAGGTCGGCGTCGTTCGGATGGCCGTGCCCCGCCTCGATCCGGTGGAGGATGATCTCCATCCAGTTCGTCCCCTCGCGGCAGGGGGTGCACTGGCCGCACGACTCGTGGGCGAAGAACTTGGCGAGGCGCGCGGCCGCGCGCACCATGCAGGTAGTCTCGTCCATCACGATCACGGCGGCCGAGCCGAGCATCGAGCCCGCTTTGGCCAGAGTGTCGAAATCCATCTCCAAGTGCGACTCGGACGCCTTCAAGATCGGTGCGGAGGCGCCCCCGGGGATGAACGCCTTGAGCGTGCCGCCGCGGTACATGCCGCCGCACACCTCCAGCAACTCGTCGAACGTGACGCCGATCGGCAGCTCGTAGGTGCCGGGCCGCTCGACATGGCCGGAGACCGCGTAAAGCTTCGGGCCGGTGTTGCGCTCATCGGTGCCGATCGACTTGAACCAGGCGGCGCCGCGGTTCAAGATGTGCGGCACGTTGCACAGCGTCTCGACGTTGTTGATCACGGTGGGGCAGCCGAACGCGCCGACCACGGCGGGGAAAGGGGGTTTCACCCGCGGCTGGCCGCGCTTGCCCTCAAGCGACTCGAGCATTCCCGTCTCTTCGCCGCAAATGTAGGCGCCTGCCCCCATGTGGACGTACATGTCGAGCTTCCAGCCGGAGCCCATCACGCTGTCACCTAAGATCCCCGCCTCGTACGCCTCGCGGATCGCGGCTTCCAGAATCCGCGCCGCCTTGGTGTACTCGCCGCGAATGTAGATATAGGTGGTGTTGGCGCCGACCGCCCGGCAGCAGATCGCGCACCCCTCGATCAGCTGGTGCGGGTCGTACTCCATCAGCAGCCGGTCTTTAAACGTCCCCGGCTCGGACTCGTCGGCGTTGCAGACCAAATACTTCGGTTTGTCGATCTTCGGGATGAAGCTCCACTTCATCCCGGCGGGGAAGCCCGCGCCGCCGCGCCCGCGGAGGCCGGAGTCCTTGACCGCCTGGGTGATCGCGTCCGGCTCCATCTTAAGCGCCGCTGCGAGCGCCGTATAGCCGCCGTTCTTCTTGTAGCCGGCGACGGTCAACGCTTGCGGGTTGCCGACGTTTTGGGTCAGGGTTTTCTCGAAGGCCATTACTTCAACCCCCGCACAATCTCCCGAGCGCTCGAAGGCGTCAGGTTCTCGTGGTAGTCGTCATCGACCATCATCATAGGTGCCGTGTCGCATGAGCCGAGGCACTCGAAATGGATGTAGGAACAGCGCCCGTCGTTCGTCACTTCGTCCTCACCCACCCCCAGCTCGGCGCGCATCGCTTCGAGAACCTCGTCGGCGCCGCGCAGCTGGCACGATAGGTTGTTGCAGACCCGGATGCGGTGCCGGCCGACCGGCTTCAAATGATAGAGGTCGTAGAAGGTGACGACGCCGTAGACGGTTGCGACCGGCAGGTCGAGCTCGGCGGCGACCGCGGCGATCACCGGCTCGGCGAGCCAGCCGTCGAAACAGCGCTGCGCGATGTGGAGCGCGGGGAGCAGCGCAGCCTGAGCCGTGGGGTAGCGCTTGCGGATCTCGGCGATCTCCGCCTTGGCGGCGGCGGGCAGTTGGGCGAGCGCCAGCTCGGCGGGCGAGGCGGTCTGTTCGGCGGTGGCGCTCAATGGTACGCCTCCGCGAGGTCATCCCCATGCTGGCGCTTGCCGAGCATCACGTTTAGGCCCCCCTTGGCCCAGACGTAGGCGTAGCCGACGAGGATCAGGCCGATGAACACCATCACGGCTCCGAACAGCGGCCAGCCCCCTTCGCGCAAATGGAGCACCCAGGGGAACAGGAACGCGGCTTCGAGATCGAAGATGATGAAGTCGATCGCGACCAGGAAGAAGACGATCGACAGCCGTTTGTGCGAGCGGTCGAGCAGCGGCAGGCCGGATTCGATCGCGGAGAGGTGGACCGTGCCGCCCCGGATCTGGCTCTTGCCGAGCAGGTAAGAGAGCATCAGGATCGCGAAACCGACAATCATCGCGATGCCCAGCGTCAAGAGGATTGGATAATACTGCGCGGGCACTTAAGGTCCTCCCAAGGATCTCCCGTACCGAAGATCCGCAGCTCTTAGAGACTCTCCCGGAGGCGCCCGAAGCTCCAAGCTCAACCGCGCCATTCCCCCAGGCGCCAGGCACCCGTCAGATGGCCAGAGAGCTAGAACTTCGATCGCTCGTGAAGGATGTCACAAGCTCCCGGGCCGGGGCAAGCGGGTGGGGGCGCGAGATGTGGATGCGATGCTCCGCTCGCCAGGTCGAAGGGATAGAATTTGGGGGAAGACCCTCCAGTGGGCCTCGGGGGCGGCGCTCTTCTCTCTACCCGATGACGGCCCTGCAGCAGTTCGTGCGCAACGCGATCCTGCACCGAACCTATGAGGCGACGAACGTCCCGTTGCGCGTGACCTTGAGGCCTGCGCTGTGAAGACCCTCGCCTTGGGCGGCTCACCGAGCGCCGAGTGTAGACTTCTTCGCGAGACATCGAAGATCCGGGCATCCGGACATCTAGCGTGTCGATCATGAAAGCATTCACGAAGCCTTCATTCTGCGGAAGGGATTTACCAGTATGGAAGCGCCAGAGCTCATCGAGCTGATCGGACGCGGCGAAGACAGTCGCGCGCAGTTCAAGCAGACGGTCACGAATCCCGAATCCGTCGCGGGCGACCTGGTGGCCTTCTCGAACACCAAGGGTGGGCGGATCGTCATCGGAGTCAGCGACCAGGGGGCTATCGTCGGGCTTTCGCCGGACGATGTCCGCAGGATCAACCAACTCGTCTCGAACACGGCGACGAACCTCGTTCGGCCCTCAATCAACCCCACGACCGAGAACATTTCGGTCGAAGGACGGCTGGTGATGGTGGTCACTGTGCTGGAGGGCATCTCGAAGCCCTACAGCGACAACCAGGGCGTCTTCTGGGTGAAGTCGGGAGCCGATAAGCGCCGCGTGACGGCTCGCGAGGAAATCCAACGGATGCTCCAGAGTGCCGAGCTCGTTCATGCGGATGAGCTGCCGATCGAGGGAACCACCACCGCCGATTTGGATTTGGAACACTTCCGAGGGTTTTTCGCCAAGGTCTACGGGGACCCCCTCGACGAGACGCTCGATCGGGACGGCCTTTCCCTGGGGCGGCTGCTCAACAGTATGGGGTTGGCGCAGGAAGAGAGGCTCAACCTCGCCGGACTCATGCTCTTCGGGCGCCAGCCGCAGCGGTATCGGCCCGCCTTCCTGGTCAAGGCCGTCTCTTTCGCCGGTAACGATCCTACCGGCAGCACGTATCGGGACAGCGAGGACATTAAAGGCTGCCTGCGGGATCTGCACAAGCAGATGATGTCCTTTCTCACCCGCAATCTGCGGCGGCTGCAAGGCGATCGAGGGTTCAACACGGAAGGCGAGCTGGAAGTGCCGTTCGCGGCCTTGGAGGAGCTGGTCGTCAACATGCTGCTTCACCGGGATTACTTCGTCTCCGCGCCGTGGCGGATCCTGCTGTTCGACGATCGGATCGAATTGATCAGCCCCGGTGCTCTGCCGAACAATCTCACGGTCGAGAACATCCGCCATGGCGTGTCGATCATCCGCAATCCCCTGATCGCCTCGTTCGCCACCAAAGAGCTACCCTATCGGGGGATCGGGACCGGAATCCGCCGTGCTCTGGCCGTCGTGCCGGAGCTGATGCTCGAGTCGGACCCCGAGCGCAACCTGTTTACGGTGACCATCCCGCGGAAGGTTGAATGAGATCAGGCGGGTCGAGGTTCGCTTCGAACTACTGGGAGCATCGCCAATGAGAGCTGAATACGACTTCTCGACCATGGAAGGGCGCAAGAACCCGTATGTCCGGCGCCTCAAGAAGCAGGTGACGATCCGGCTCGGCGAGGACGTGCTCGCCTACTTCAAGAGCATGGCGGAAGAGCAGGGGATCCCCTACCAAAACCTGATCAACCTCTACCTGCGCGACTGTATGGCGCAAGGGCGCAAGCTTGAGTGGGGCGAACTGTCGACATTTTCCTTACCAGCGCCCTGTATGCCGTGGTGGCGGGAGACGAGACCCAGGGAGAGGTCGCTGCTCAGGTCGTGACGGTGACTCCCACCTGTGCGCTCACTGGAGTGTAGAGGTCGACATCGACTTCGGGTGTTTGGATGGAGACGACCAAGGAATAGCGGGCCTGGTTCCGCCACCGTTCGGTTTGGGGCCGCTCCTTCCACCAACCGGTAACCGGGAAGACGGCGAGGTGCTTCCGATTGGCGAGGTCGGCCGCAGTTCCCTTCCATATGTCCGAGTGGATCGAGCCCTTGTGTCGGGTGTCACTCCCCACAAGCCACCCGGAGCTGTCGCCGGTTCCTGGTGATCCTTCCTCCTCTTCTCGTGCCGCTTTATTCAGTCGCTTCTGAAAGTCATCCAAGGCCTCATGTGCACCGCAAACGTCGAAGCGGAAGCCGTGCGATGAATAGCGGTGACGATATTTGTAGCCCCGCTCCGATGGGTTGGGCTCGATAAAGTAAGAGAGGGTGACACGCAGCTCCACTTCCATCTCTCCGAGCTCACGGAGTTCCTCGACAGGCCAAGGGAGGGCGTAGAGGTGAAGCTCCTTGAGGGTCGTAGTGGTCTGCTTGCGCTGGAATGGTTGCATGGAATCTTGCGCGATCAAGGTCAACCGATGGCCGGCGCTCCAGAGAGCTCGCTCTAGGCTGGGAACACCAAAACCGCAGCGCCGGATGAGGTGTTCGTAGTCGCGTTTGTTGAGCAGAGGACCGTAGCGCTGGAGCATTGCGTCCGTCCATTTCGCTGAATGAACGATCAAGGCGCGAACAGTCTCAGGCCAGAGTTCTGGGTATCTGCTCCATATGGTTGAAGCGATTCGTGCCACGAGAGCACTCGCGGCCGAGGTATCTCCAAAGGGTTTCAAGAGGCGCTCGGTTGGTCGATAGTAGGTTGTTAGCAGCCCCAGCGAGTCCGGAAGGTCGATCACTCCGCTTGGCGAGCGCGCAGCGTTGCCACCCTCTTCAACCACATCCGGCTTCAGCGGCCATTTCGGATCCCAAACACGGGAGGTACTGGTGCTTGGACTCAGGTCGCCCGGTCGAGCGAGGGCAGACCAGTCGCGGTAGTCTTCTTCTTCGATCCGCCACTGCCGGGTGAAGGCTCCGACAGTTAGGGCATTCCACGCCTGGCCCGGGTCGTGAATCTGCTCGGTCTCTAGGTGATCAGGATGGCTGCCCCATGCCTTCGGCTCGGAGTTGCCGGCAGACAGAATCCACAGCCTCTCTGGTTCACCATCCTGACCGAATGCCAGTTGATCCACAGCGGCAGACCAGGAAGAGGGCTTCCCGCGCTCTCGGCCGTCCGTTGCCATGACCGAAAGGAGATGAGTTCGCGGTACCGATGGTGCCTCGACTTCGACTCGATAGACTGCTTGTTCTGTAATTTTGCCGTAAAGCTCAGGTTCGTTGGATTTCGGCGGAGGTGGCAGGATCTTGACTGACTCCAAGCGAGCGTTCAGACGAACGTTTTCGGTGCTCGCAAGCACTTCGGTCAGGTCGCCGTATAGAGCGAGGCCGGCCATCCCCGTACCGTGGCCGTGATGATCGTCAACCCGCCAATTTGGATCCACAGCATGGCAATCCGACAGGCGCAGGGCCTTCTCGATGAGGGGGTGTCCGGCGTTGACGCCAGTGTCATAGATACAAAGGCGAGGGAAGCTGGTGGAAGGAGACTGTGTTCTAGCCACCAAGTCATCCACCCAGTGCCGAAGATCCCTCCCTGGCATCTCAACGAAGAACACCGGTATTTCCTTCGCTCGTCGAAGTTCGGCGATGGAATCCACCACGTCGACCGAAGCTGAGAACTGCTCTAAGGTCCCGTAGGCTAGAAGCACCCTTGTATCGAGGAATTTCAAACTCTCGGCACGTACCTGGACGCCGAGGTGATCCATCGTGGTGCGGAAGTTCGCCAGGACGTCCTCGTGCGAAGACCTAAGCCATACCTCCCACCAGATTCTCTCGCCTGGCTTCGGGAGCAAGATGGCATCGTCTGTCCAGAAGGACCTCAAAGTGGCGATCCGGAGGTCCGCCAAGGGAGCAAACAGCTTCTCGTGCTTGGGCTTGCCCTTTTTCGGAGTGTCTTCTGTCGCGTACTGGTGAATCTTCTGTTCAAGGCTCCCCAGTTTTCCGTGGGGAATATAGACCGTCGCCAGAGTTACTTGCCTCTGCGTGTCGCCAGTGGTGCTGAGGGACTCTCGAACAGACACCAGTTCAATCCCCTGGCGGGTGCTTTCGAGGCTCTTGAGCGCAAGCCCGAAGCCAGCTTCGCTTTGAAACTCCAGGTGAACGCCGCCCTTGGCTGGAAGGGCCCAGGCTTGTGCTTGGAGTGCGCCCGAAGCCTCAGCTTCCACGACGGCCCTTCGAAAAAGGCCATCGAGCTTCTTGGCATGAGAAACGCGATCACGACTCGGGGGTTCCTTTCCCGGTCCGCCGCCTCCCGGATATGAGTACGGCTCTGTTTGGGCAACGTCACGAAGAAAAATATGGGGTCGGTTTTTAGGCTCGGCCATTGAGGCCTCTGTTGGCTACCCCTGGGGCATTCCAGGGTGACTGGTCAGTCTTTAAATTGCAGATCAGTTCTAACCTTTTTTGGTCCTGCTCAGGGATTTTCTTCTGACTCGACCGGCGCCTCCATGGGCGTTACGGCTCGGACGTGGGCTCGACTTCTATCCGTAAGGGCCTGGAGCAGGTATTCGGTCCGGATCACATGGGTGTCCGAGAGTACGGCTTCTTTGGCTGCATCCTCACAGGCCTTGGTGATTTCCGCATAACTCAAGCCCTTGGAGGCGGATACTGCGCGAGACCAGTCCACTCCGTCTGTCTTCATGCCCTGAAGTCTCGACTCAAAGGTATGTTTGGCGAGCTCGGGGGTGGGGAGGGAGTACTCCACCACGTCATCGAAGCGACGGAAGAGCGCCGGATCGAGAAGATTGGGATGGTTGGTGGCCGCAACGATCAGAGAGTTCGGTTCTGCCTCTTCCAGAAAATTGAGGAAAGAGTTGAGCACCCGCCGAATCTCGCCAACGTCGTTCCCGAGGTTCCGTTGGCCACCGATCGCGTCGAATTCGTCGAAGAGGTAGACCCCTCGGCTCTCCCGGATCGCGTCGAAGATCAAGCGTAGCTTGGCGGCCGTCTCGCCCATGAACTTGGTGATCAGACCGTGGAGGAGAATTGTGAATAGTGGGAGCTTCAGTTCTCCGGCGAGGGCTCGAGCGGTCATCGTCTTGCCCGAGCCCGGTGGTCCCACAAGAAGAAGCTTCGACCTGGGCGCGAGGCCGTGAGAAAGCAGTCTGGCCTGTTGCCGCTGCTCTGTGAGCACCCTCCTCAGCCGTCGCTGCACATCGGCTGGAAGGATCATGTCTTCTAGCCGGGCATCAGAATAGAGAACGGAGAGCAAGCCGGCCAGATCGCCTCGCGGTTTCGCGAAGGGGATCGGTCCTGTCGTCCGTTGCGTGGCCGAGGTCTTGGCTCGCGACCGATCGACCAGTTCCCTCAACTCTTTGGCGAGCTTCGGGTGGCCCAATCGAGCCTCGTGTGCCGCCAATTGCATCGCGATGACATAGAACTGCTCGTCATCCTTCTCCCCGTAGCTCTTGACGAGCGCCCGAAGCTGATTCGCTGTCGCCATGTTGGAAGCCTAAGCCGGTTTAGCGGCGGAGTCCAATCCGGTGCTGCCCCTTACCCTACCCCACCGCTCCGTTCAATCCCAGATGATCGAGCCCCATCAACGCGAAGATGCGGTCGCGCAGGCGCTGGTATTCGGGGTCGTCGGGGTTGCGTGGGCGGGGGAGCGGCACCGGGACGATTTCGCGGATGCGGGAGGGGCGCTGTTCCATGACGACGATTCGATCGGCGAGCTGGACCGCTTCTTCGACATCGTGGGTGACGAACAGAATCGTCGGGTCGATCCGCTGCCAGAGTTGGACCAGCTCGGCGCGTAGGCGCAGGCGGGTGAGGTAGTCGAGGGCGCCGAACGGTTCGTCCATGTAGAGGACGTCCGGCTCGGTCGCGAGCGCGCGGGCGATCTCGACCCGCTGCTTCATGCCGCCCGACAGCTCGCGCGGATAGGAGCGCTCGAAGCCGGAAAGACGCATCATCTCGACGTAGCGCCGGACGATCTCCCGCCGCTCGGCCGTTGGTTTCTTGCCCAGACCGAAGCCGATGTTCTGCTCGACGGTGAGCCAGGGGAAGACGCCGTTCTCTTGGAAGATGAAGACCCGGCGCGGATCGGGCGCGTTCACCATCTCGCCGTCGATCTCGACCGTTCCTGCGGTCGGCGCAAGGAACCCGCCGACGACGTTCAAGAGTGTTGACTTGCCGCAGCCGGAAGGGCCAACCAGGCAGACGAATTCGCCCTCCGCGACGGTCAGATCGATGCCGCGGAGAACGTCGACCGTGGTGCCACGGACCTTCCCCGGGAACTTGAGTTCCAAGCCCCGGACCTCGATTTTCGGCGTTCCGTTCGTCTCGCTCATCGGCTGAAGCCCCAACGGACCTCGTCCAGGCGCTCCATGCGGCGCACCAGAGTATCGAGGCCGAGGCCGATCAGGCCGATCAACACCATGCCGGCGACCACCAGGTCGTAGCGCTTGCCGGCGTTTCGGGCATCGATGATCAGGTAGCCGAGCCCCGAATTGACCGCGATCATCTCGGCTGCCACCACCACCAGCCAGGCGACGCCGAGCGCGATGCGCAGGCCGGTCAGGATCTGCGGCACCGCCGCGGGGAGGACCACCTGGCGGAACAGGGCGAACCCCGACAGGCCGAAGTTGCGCGCCGCGCGCAGGTGGACGAGCTGAATGTTCTGAACCGCCGCGGCAACCGACGTAGCTATGGGGAAGACGCTCGCGAGGAAGATCAGGAAGATCGGCGCGAGGTCGCTCACCCCGAACCAGAGGATCGCGACCGGAATCCAGGCGATCGGCGAGATCGGCCGGAAGATCTGGATCATCGGGTTGAACGCCGCGTAGGCGCGGGTATACCAGCCGATGACCAGGCCGAACGGAACGCCTACCGCGATGCCGAGCAGAAAGCCGCACGAGACCCGGAACAGCGAGGCCACCATATAGCGGAACAGCACCCCCTTCTGCGCCAACTCGATCAGCCCGGTGACCACCTGGAGCGGGGTCGGGAAGATCTCGCTGCCCGTGGCGCGCACGGCGAAATGCCAGGCGAAGACGAAAACCAGCGCCACCCCGATCGGCAGCAGAATCGATTCCAGCGACTTCCTCACGGTGCCTCCCAAGTCCAGGGTTTGTTGCCGACCGCTCGATCCGAGAAGCGGATGTCCGCGTATTCGTCAAAGCCGATCGGGCCGGTGAGAACCCCCGCCTCCTGAGCGACCTTTGCGATCTCCTCGAAGTCCTTACGGGCGAGCGCAAGGCGGGTGTAGGTGACCCGGTCCGGCGGTTTCGACAAGACGAAGCGCAGCAGGCGCGGATCCTGGTTGTAGTAATTCTTCGCCACCACGGTGGCGGCCTTCATGCGGTGCTCCATGTCGGCGTCGAGCCAGAGGCCGCTCTTGGCGATGCCGTCGACCAGTTGCTGCACGTCTTCCGGGTGCTCGCGGATCATCTGTTCGGAGACCACCAAGACGCAGGAGATGAACCCGGGCCACAGCTCCTTTGCCTGGTAGAGCACGCGACCGTAGCCGTCCAACTCGGTCTGCGCCATGAACGGCTCGCCGGAGATGATCGCATCGACCGCGCGGGCGTAGAGAGCCGCAGGCATGTCGGGCGGCGGCATCTCGACCATCTTGACATCATCGAGCGTCATGCCATGGTCGCGCAGGGCCTTGAAGATCATCAGCCGCTGGTTCGCGAACCGGCTGGGTACCGCGATCGTCTTGCCGCGCAGGTCCTCCATTCGAAAGATCGACGAGTCTTTGTGCACCATCAGCGCGGTGCCGTCGCGGTGTCCGAGGTAGACGATCTTGATCGGTACCCCCTGCTGGCGCAGCGCCATGGCCATCGGCGCCAGCATGAAGCTTGCCTGGTTGTGCCCGGCGATGAACGCCTCTTTCAACTCCGGAAAGCCACTGAACCTCACGGGTTCATAGAGCCCCTCGCCGACTTGATTCCGGTTGATCCAGTCGGTTACGGGGCAGGTGAGGTGTCAGGTGACGGGCAAGAAACTCAGACGATAGCGATGTTCGTGCCGGGGCTTGAACCAGCCGAGATTCAGGGCACCGTGCAGGATGCCGAGTCCCACGACGGCGACGAACATCCCGGTCAGGATGCGGGCGAACTTGTTCATGGCTCTCTTCCTCCTCTCCTTCTAGGTGCTTTCTCGGATGACGAACGCGTCGGCGAAGGCAAAAGTTCACCAGGGCGGTGCCCCTCTCGCAGACGGATTGGGCGGCGCGCCGGGCCGAAACGTTAGCGGCTGGAGGTTTCGGGTGCCGTGACCGGACAGAACGTGTCGCGCCGGTGCTCCAGATCGGCGATCACCGCCGCTTTGAATCCCTCGGGGGTGCCGCCGCCGCGCTCCATCATAGCGCGCCGATAGTCGCTGATCTCGACCACCTCCAAGCGCATCCGGAGGGTCTGGAACAGGCGCGGAAAGCGCTGCCCGGGAACTTGGACATGGTGGAGTCCGCCGCTATAAGCGAGCAGCATCCGCCCCTCACCGATCGAGTCGAGGATGTCGGCGATCCCGCCGCGCACGCTCATCGCCCGCCCTTCGGAGTCGAGGCCGGTGGCCCGCTTCATCCGCCCTTCGGGCATGAGGGCGACCATCGCATCGGGATCGATTTGAGCGAGCACCTGCTTCCAACTCTCGTCGCGGGCGCGGGTGATCGGCACGACATTTTTGGCGATCAGGCTGAAGAATTTGCCCGCCACCGCCCGGTCGGTCGTCTTCTTGGCCACCGGGATCACGCCGTGGCGCGCCATTCGCCAAAGGAAGTGGAACGGCGAGCCGCCCGCCCACAAAGGCTCGAACAGGCTGGTGTGGTTGAGGATCGCGACCAGGCGCAGATGCCGCCAGGGATCGGGCGGCGGGTTGTTGATCCACTCCATGCGCACCCGGTAAAAAGTCCGGGTGAACGCCTTGAGCGTGACCAGCAGGGAGAAGACGAAGAGGTCTCTGAGCATTTTGGGGCGGTGCGTGGACGGTTGAGTGGACGGTGGGGGAAGTCGGTGGATGATAAGGGAGATCGGCGGGCGGATGATACGCTTCCCCGTGCGGCCACAAGCACCCGTCCGAGGAGACCTCAAAGATGCCCGAGGAGACGTTGGATCGTCTCGCGCCTGCACCGAGCCTGAATCGGGCCAAGGTGTCGGCCATCGTCACGACCTTCAACGAAGAACAGAACATCGCCGGCTGTATCGAGTCGCTCCTCTGGTGCGATGAGATCTTCGTCGTCGATTCGTTCTCGACCGATAAGACGCCCGAGATCTGTCGGGGCTACCCGAAGGTCCGCTTCCTCCAGCGCACCTATTACGGCTCGGCGTCCCAGAAGAACTGGGCGATGGACCAGGTGGAAAACGAGTGGATCTTGATCTTCGACGCCGACGAGCGCTGCACTCCGGTGCTCCAGCGCGAGATGGAGGCGTTGCTAGCCGCTGGGGCGGGGGCCGACGCCTACACGATTCGCCGCCGGGTCTACTTTCTGGGCAAGCTGATTCGCTTCTCCGGCTGGCAGCACGACCAGGTGGTCCGCCTGGTCCGCCAAGGGACCGCCCGCTACCCGAATCGCCGAGTCCATGCCGACATGGTCACCCGCGGCCCTGCCCCCCTGCTCAAGAACCCGATGGAGCACTACATGACCGATGCGCTCGACGAGTACGTCCGGCGGATCGAGAAATACAGCTTCTGGGGCGCCTCGCAGCAGTGGCGGGACGGCAAGCGCTCCGGCTTGAAAGAGATCTGGGGGCGCTCGGCGTGGCGGTTCTTCCGCACCTACGTCCTCCAGTTGGGAATCCTCGACGGCATGCACGGCCTGGTCTTCTGCATGCTCCAGAGCTACGGCACCTACCTAAAGTGGTCGCTGCTCTGGAGTTGGCATGTGAACGCGGCGCGCGGCATCCAGCCCCAACTGCCGATTTTCGACGACGACGAGACGACCTGGCGCGGACTTGAGCAGGCGGCCGGCGCGGGAGCGGAGTGACCCTCGAGCCGGCGCTTAAACGAGCAGGCGCCAAAGCTCCTCGGCCAGCTCAGGCGGTGTGGCTCTGAGCTGGTCGCGCTGCTGCTGCTGCTGCTGCTGCTGCTGCTGCTGCTGCTGGCGCCTGCGGTTTCCGTACCCGCCCTGTAACTTTTAGCCCCTCGCCATCGTAGAGCGGTCGAACGGATGATTCGTTGGAGACCGCGATGAACCACTTGCTCCGAGATTTTCGCTACGGCCTGCGCATGTTGTGGAAGACCCCCGGTCAGACGGCCGCCGCCGTCGTCGCCTTGGGGCTCGGCATCGGCTTGACCGCAGCGATGTTTTCCATCGTCTACGGCATCGTGCTGCGCGGCTTGCCGCTGCCCGATTCCGAGCGCTTGATCCACCTCGAAACCCAGAACCTGTCGCGCGACCAAGACAGCCTCGAGGTGGGGCTCCACGACTTCGTCGATTGGCAAAAGCAGCAGAGCTCCTTTACCGGTCTCGCCGCCTTCGAGTCGACGACCTTCTCCTTGAGCGGCAATGCGAGCGGTGGTGCGCGGCCGGAGCGGATCGAAGGGGCGTTCGTGACCGCGAACCTGTTCGACCTGATCGGCGCCAAGCCCGCCCGCGGGCGTTCGTTCCTGCCCGGCGAGGATCAGCCGGGAGCTCCCCGCGTGGCCATCCTGTCCTGGCAGACCTGGCAGGGGCGCTACGGCGCCGATCCGCAGATCCTCGGCCGAACCGTGCGGGTGAACGCCGAGCCGGCGACCGTGGTGGGCATCATGCCGCCGAAATTCGAGTTTCCGTTCAGTCAGAAGGCCTGGGTGCCGCTCGTGGTCGATCCGACGAAGGCCAAGCGGGGCGAGGGGGACACCTACGAAGTGGTCGGGCGGTTGAAGCCGGGGGTCTCGCTCGAAGCGGCGCGGGCCGAGATCGTCGGGATTTCGAAGCGGCTCGCGGCCCAGTACCCGGACACCAATGCGGGTGTGGACGCGGTGGCCAAGCCGCTGATGAAAGAGTTCATTCCCGACCAGATCGCGAGCCTCTTTTTCCTGATGCTCGCCGGGGTCTTCTGCGTCCTGTTGATCGCCTGCCTGAACGTGGCGAACCTGATGCTGGCCCGCGCTTCGGCCCGGACCCGAGAGCTCGCGATCCGCTCGGCGCTCGGCGCCGGTCGGCGGCGCGTACTGGTGCAGATCCTCGCCGAGAGCTTTCTGATCGCGGCGCTCGGCGCGGCCTTAGGGTTGGCGCTCGCTTCTTTGGGTGTCGCCGCGTTCAACCGGGCGATCGTTCCGGTCGATCCTCCCTATTGGTTGCACATCGAACTCGATCGGTTGGCGGTTCTGTTCACGCTCGGCCTGGCTTTGATCTCAGGGCTGCTGAGCGGGCTGTTCCCGGCGTTTCAAGCGTCGCGAGCCGATCTGAACGAGGTGCTCAAAGACGAGGGGCGCGGCTCGTCGAGCCTGCGGCTCGGTTGGTTCAGCCGGTCGATCGTGGTCGCCGAGATCGCCTTCTCCTGCTTGCTGCTGGTGATGGCTGGGCTGATGGTCAAGAGCGTGGTTCAAGTGCGCAGCGCGGACGGTGGGTTCGACTCCAAAAGTCTCCTGACCTTCCGGGTGCCGCTGTTCGAGGCGGCCTATCCGACCCAAAGCGAGCGCGTCCGGGCCTATGAGCAGATCTTGGATCGGCTCGACGGCAAGCCAGGCGTCACTGCGGTCGCCGCCACTTCGTCCTTGCCGTACGCCGGCACCGGCACCGACTTCTACGCGGTCGAAGGGCGCGCCTATGCCAAGGCGAACGACCTGCCGGAAGCGCGCTTGCAAACCGTTTCGCCCGGTTTCTTCGCCGTCTTCGGAGCGCGCATCCTCTCCGGTCGCGATTTTGGTCGCCTCGATCGGGAAGGGGCCGAGCCGGTGGTGATCGTCAACACGAGCTTCGTTGCGAAGGTCTTTCCGGGCAAGGATGCGCTCGGGGCCAGGGTCCGCATCGGGCGTGGCAGCGAGGGGGCTTGGCGGCGGATCATCGCGGTCGTTCCGGATCTTGGGATGAACGGTTTCGAAGACGGCGATCCGGAGGGGATCTACCTGCCGCTCGGCCAGAGCGTCAACGATCAGCGAATGTCCTACGCCGTAAGCTCGCCGGGCAACCCGCTCGCTCTCACCGAAATGGCGCGCGCCCAGGTCGCCGCGGTGGACCCGGACCTGCCGATCTACTTCGTCCAGACGATGGAGGAGGCGCTCGCCCAGTCGGGCTTCATGCTCGATCTCTTCTCGACGCTGTTCGCGATCTTCGGCGCCGCGGCGCTGCTGCTCGCCTCGGTCGGCATCTACGCCGTGGTCTCGTTCTCGATCGGCCAGCGCACCCAGGAGATCGGCGTCCGCCTGGCGCTCGGCGCCGCACCCTCGCGGGTGATGCGCCTGCTGCTCGGCCAGGGCGCCCGCCAACTGCTGGTCGGCCTCGCGTTCGGTCTGCCCGTTTCGTTCCTGGCCTCGGGCGTGCTCGCCGACTTCCTGTTCGAAGTCCAACCGAGCGACCCGACGGTTTTCGGAGGTGTGGCGCTCGCGCTCAGCTTCGTCACCCTGTTTGCCTGTCTGCTCCCCGCCCAGCGGGCGCTCAAGACCGATCCGATGGTGGCGTTCCGGAACTGAGCCGGTAAAGCGGCCTCGGCCCTCGGGCCGGGGCCGGTTTGGTACGATCGCAAGATGAACGCCGTTACGTTGAAGAACGCCAAGCTCAACCTCGAACAGCTCGTCGCCGACGTAATCGCAAACGCCGACGACACGATCATCGTGACGGAGAGCGGTGAGCAGGTTGTGCTCATGCCGCTCGATGAGTACAACTCCTGGCGCGAGACCCTCTATCTGTTGGCGAGCCCGGCGAACGCGGACCATCTTCGCCGTTCGATCGCGGAGGCGCAGGCGGGCCAGGTGCAGGAGCGAGAGCTCCTCGAGGTATGAAACTCGGCTTCACACCTCCGGGCTGGAGCGACTATCTCTGGGTTCAGGAGCACGATCGAAAGCTCCTGAAACGCATCAACCAGCTGAGGTGACGATCATCTCCTGCCGCTATCACTACTCGCAGTAGCTACCGTGTGAAAGTTAGTCGCGCTTCGGGCCGTTCGCCACACTGAGGTTGGGGGAGTATCCCCCCAACTTTCGAGGAGGACCGAAAGCATGTTCGAATCCTGTCGTCGAAATCTGTGTCTGGTGTTTACCCTCTTTTTCCTCGCCGTTCCCGCGCGGCTGTTGGCTCATCCGCCGCTGCCGGTGGGCACGCTCGAAACGCTCGTGTTGTTCAACCCGGCGCAGCTCGAAGCTCCGGAGGCGATCGTGTTCGATCGGGAGGGCAACGCGTTCGTGAGCTTGGCGCTCACCGGCGAGATCCGGAAGATCGCGCCGAACGGCGCGCAATCGACCCTGGCGTTCCTGCCGATCGGCGTGCCGCTCACCCCCTGCTTCGGTTTCCTGGCCATCCAAGGCGCACTCGCGCTCGACGAAAACACCGGGGATCTGTACGTGGCGGTGGGCTCCTGCGATCCGGCGAACCGGGGGATCTGGCGGGTCTCGCGCTCAGGGGCGACCAACCTGGTCGCAAATCTGCCGACTACGGCGCTCCCGAACGGCGTCGCGCTGTTCCGCGATCAGGTCTACGTCGCCGACTCGTCTCAGCCTCGAATCTGGCGGGCGCCCAAGAGCGGGGGTGTTGCGGAGGTCTGGATCGACGATCCGCTGCTCGCCGCGCCGCCGGGGTCGCCGTTCCCGGGCGCCAACGGTCTTCAGGTCTTCCGCCGCGAGCTCTACGTCTCGGTCTCCGCGACCGGCCAGATCGTGGCGATTCCGTTCGAACGTCGCGACGAAGCGGGCACACCGCGAATCCACGCCCAGCTGCCGGCGCCGCTCGGCTGCGACGACTTCGCGTTCGACGTTCACGGCGCGCTCTATTGCGGCACCGACCCGTTCAACCGCCTGGTCAAGGTCTCCCCCGACGGCACCTTCGAAGTGCTGCTCACGGTGGACGACGGCCTCGACGGTCCGACCGCAGTCGCGTTTGGAGTGCATGGCAACGACCGCAAGAATCTCTACATCGCCAATGCCGCCTTTCCGTTCTTCACCACGACGTTCCGGCCGAGCCTGATGCGCTATCGCCTGGGAGTGGTGGGCGCACCGCGCGGGCGTTGACCAGCAACCCGGCCTCAGGCCGCGGCGCTGGTAAGATGGACCAATGATCGACTTGCGTTCCGATACCGTGACCCGTCCCGACGCGGAGATGCGCCGGGCGATGGCCGAGGCCGAGGTGGGCGATGATGTCTGGGGCGAAGACCCGACGGTCGCTCGGCTTGAGGTGGAGTCCGCGGCGGTTCTCGGCTTCGAGGCCTCGATGTTCGTCCCCTCCGGCACGATGGGCAACCAGATCGCGCTCCACCTCCACACTCGCCCTGGGCGCGAGGTGATCTGCGAGGCGTCAGCGCACATCTACGAGTTCGAGATGGGGGCGATGGCGACGATCTCCGGGCTCGTGCCGCGGCGCATCCCGACGGTGGATGGAATGATTTCTCCGGCCGAGGTGGCGGCGGCGTTTCGGCCGACCACCGGCTTCGCCTCCCCGACGGGCATGCTGGCGCTCGAAAACAGCCACAACGTGGCGGGCGGCACGGTCTACGACCGGCCCCTCTTGGATGCCCTGCTCGCCGAGGCGCGGCGCTTGAAGCTGCCGGTTCACCTGGACGGCGCGCGCATCTTCAATGCGGCGGTGGCGCTCGGAGTACCCGCCGTGGAGCTCGCGCGCGGCTTTGATTCCGTGATGTTCTGCCTCTCCAAAGGGCTCGGCGCGCCGGTTGGTTCGATGCTCTGCGGCTCGCGCGATTTCATCGCCGCCGCGAGAAACGTGAGAAAAATGCTGGGCGGCGGCATGCGCCAGTCGGGCATCCTCGCCGCGGCGGGCCTGCTCGCGCTGCACAAAGGACCCGAACGCCTGGCGGCCGATCACACCCACGCCCGGCGCCTGGCCGAGGTGCTGGCCGAGCTTCCGGGCGTCGAGCTCGACTTCTCCCGCGTGCGCACCAATATCCTGATGTTTCGCGTCGGTGCCCCCTCGGCCGGCGCGCTCGATGAAGCCCCGACCGGGCCGGCGGGGCTGTTCGTCGCCCGCCTGAAAGAACGCGGCATCCTAGCCAGCCAGTTCGGTCCCGACAAGGTGCGCCTGGTCACCCATCGCGATGTCTCGCCCGCGGATGTCGATCGCGCGGTCGAGGCGTTGCGGGGGATGGGGTAGGGCGGGCAGAACTCGGGGCGTGGTTTCGCCGTATCTCTACTCGGACTAGAGAGAGCAAGGGGGTCTTCAGATGTCGCGACCGGTCGTCACTTCTCTTCGTTGGAGCGTTCTCACCTTACTCGGCCTCGCCCTCGGCTTCGGGCTCGGTCTCGCCGCGGGCGGTCCGGTCGAGGCCCTCGTCGGCATGATTCTGGTCACCCCGGTGCTCACCGCGCTCGCGGGGGGCGCGTTCGGCTCGGTGCAATGGCTCGGCGCGCGGCGCACGCTCTCGGCCGGCTGGATCGTCGCGAGCATGTTGGGGCTCGGCGCCGGCCTCGCCCTCGGCGTCGTCGCGGTGGAGCTTACCGGGCGCGCGATCACGGGGGAGCAGGTCAACGTGCGCACGCTTTCACCCCCGGTTCGTGCCGTGAGCCTCGCGGTCGTAGGCATCGCCTGCGGTTTGGCACTCGGCGCCTGCCAGGGCTGGATCTTGCGGCGTCGCTACGGCAAGGCCGGTCAAGGGCGCTGGCTGCGTGCCTCGGTGCTCGGCTTCGGCGGCGGTCTTGCCCTCGGCTCGCTCGCAGCCGACGCGGTCCCCGGGGGATTCGCCTCGCCGCTCGGGTTCGTGGTCCTGGTCGCCGTCGGCGGCGGTCTCGCCGGCTGGGTCACCGGCCGCGAGCTGGAACGAACGGTAGAGGCCGGCGCGACGCTGCCGGGCTGAGGTTTCCCGAGCCCGGCGGGACGCGGAGCCGCCGGGCCGAGGTCCCGGACCTGGTGGGCAAGGTGGGGAGCCCTACGGGATGCGCGCGATCAGGTCGATCTCGACCAGTGCCGCTTTCGGCAGCGCCGCCACTTGGACTGTCGAGCGGGCCGGCCGGTGGGCGCCCATCTGCTCGGCGTAGATCTCGTTCAGTTTGGCGAAGTCGGCGAAGTCTTGGATGAACACGGTCGCCTTGAGCACGTCGGAGAAGGTGCAACCGGCGCTCGCGAGGACCGCCGCAAGATTTGCGAAGACGCGCCGGGCTTGGGGTTCGAATCCCCCTTCGACCAGAATTCCGGTCGCCGGGTCGAGCGCCACCTGCCCCGAGGTGTAGAGCAGGCCGCCGACCGACACCGCCTGCGAATAGGGGCCGATCGCGGCCGGGGCGCCTTCGGTGTGGTGGAAGTGAAAGGTCTCGTCGATCTTCGTGCGCGGGTCGCTCATGGCGTTGTTACTCCTGGACGGGACCTTCGTAGACCCCGATGTAGGGGAGGTTGCGGTAGCGCTCGTTGTAATCCAAGCCGTAGCCCACGACGAACAGGTTTTCGATCGGAAAGCCACAGTAATCGATCGGCACCTCGATTTTGCGTGCCTCTTTCTTGTCGAGCAGGGTGCAGAGCCGGACGCTCCGGGCGCGGCGGAAGTGGAACAGGTCGAGAATCGTGCGCAGCGTGTAGCCGCTGTCCACGATGTCCTCGATCAGCAGTACGTCTTTGTCGCGGATCGACAGGTCGATGTCTTTCTTGATCCGGACCTCGCCGGGGCTGGTGCTGCTGCCGTACGAAGAGGTCTGAAAGAAGTCGATCGCACAGGGAATGGTCAGGCGTTTGAGCAGCTCGACCATGAAGAAAACGGAGCCTTTGAGCACGCCGACGCAGATCAGCCGGTCGCTGGTGGCGAAGTCGCGGTCGATCTCGGCCGCCATCTCGGTGATTCGCGTTTCGATCGCTTCCTGGGAAATCAGCACCCGCACGTCGTGTCCCATTCCGGACCTCCTGAAGTAAGATGACACCCGCCTCGTCCAACGCAACCGAACGGATTCCTGACCCATGCCCAGCGTTCCAGAGCTTCAACTACTCCATCGGCGCTACACCGACCTGTCGAATCGGTTTCGGGCGGCGTGGACATTTCATCAGTTCTTGCAGGGCCTGGCGAAGACCGTTCTCGACCGTCAGGGCGCAGACCACTCGACCGCGTTCCAGGATCTCTACACCGAGCTCAAAGAGATCTCCCAGGACTTGAACGCCACCGCGGGCGACCTGCTCCGCCTGCGGCTCGACGCGGTCGATCGCCGTCTGTCCGATCTGATCACGGCGCTGGAGATGGAGGATAGCAAAGTCGGCGCGAACTCCTTGCGCCAATTCTTCAAGCGGGTCCGCGGCTACGACGAGAAGATCCTCACCCAGCTGGTCAAATTCTACCTGTTCGCACCGCGCGGCGACGGCTGGCCCTCCGCGCGGCTCGACAAGGTCGATTTCCTGCTCGCCCGTCTGTCGGAAGAAGACGGCGAAGGGCAGCTCGGCCAGGGCCTTCGCCTGCGCGACACCCGCCACCTGCTGGAGATCTTCGACGGCCTCTGGGTGCTGCTCGGCGCGCCTCCGCTCGCGCCCGAGGTGATCGCCTATCGCCGCGACGAGGTGGAGTCGCTGCGCGCCGAGATCCTGGCGGTCGAGGGGCTGGATCAGCTCTACGAGCGCGAAGTGATCCAGCGCTTCCGCGAGCTCAAGCATGGCCTCGCCGACTTCTACTTCGAGCCCTCGATCCTGGTTGCGGTGCAGGCGACCAATCTGGTGCTCCGGGCGCGCATTCAGGAGCTCTACCAGAAAGAGGAGCGCCGCTTCATCTCGGAATACCAGCGGATCTTCGAGCTGGAACGGCAGGTCTCGGGCAACGAGGAGCTGGATCAGGACCTGACCGCGTTCCGCGAGCAGATCGAGCGCTTCGAGCAACGCATCCAGAGCGATGAGTTCAAGCTCGAAGATCTCGCCCAGATCCGCGAGAGCGTGCGCCATCTGCTGCCCCGGCTGGCCGAAGCGGGCGGCAAGGAGGGTGGCCGGATCTTCGAGGACACGGGAGAGATCGACCGGGCGGCGGCCGGTTCGGCGGCGGCCTCGCATTTCGAGCTGATCGCCGAGCCATTCAAACGGCTGATGGACGCGATTCAGGACCTCCCCCCGACCACCGGGCCGCGCGAAGCGACGCTCACGCCCGAGGTCTTCCCGCTCCGGCTGGAGGCGCGGGAGGTCGTCGCCTGCCGACGCGTCTGCGCGGGCGACGACTCGGGCGTTTCGATCGAACGTTTCATCCTCGAAGCCGCGGCGCTCCGGTTGCGTACCAACGAACAGGCGCAGGAGATCTCCGGTCTGCTCGATGAAACGGCGCGCACCGGCGCCTCGACGATCTTCGATCAAGCCCGCGAGACCTGCCGCGTCGCCGACTCCTTCCTCTACCGCTTCGATCACGAGGTCCACCAAGCGGTGCTCCGCTCCGACCTTGCGACCGCCCGCGACTTGGAGCTGCTCCGCATGCGCCTGATGCGCGACTATTCGGGCCTCTGGCTGCTCGCCTACCGGCCGCAGTTCGGCATGCGGTAAGGGGGGCGGCCCCCCGCGAGCGCACAGGTTCCAAGTTTGAGCACTCCTATAGGGTAGAGGCATTCCGCCTCAGGATCCCTTGGAGGAAGTTCAATGTTGGGTACCCGTCCCCTCATTCTCGCCACTCTACTCGTTGTCTGTCCTTCGGTGGGTTTCGCCGCTGCGGATGAGCCGCCCCGCCCGGGAGACGATCAGGCCCGTTGTGCCGTCGCCGCCGACTTACTCTGTTCGTCGAAGCGGGTCGAGGCCAATCGGGGCTATCGCCAGATGATCATGGCCGGTGACGCCTGCCTGGGCGATCTCATCGGGGTGACATTCGATGTCGGAACGTTTAATGGGATCTTGCCGATTGACTCGTCATCGTGCGAATCGATGCGCGACGAGGTCCCGGTGGCGGTCGCGGCGCTCTATCTATTCGACGCAATCCTCTACGGGGACGCCACGCCGTATTACTCGGCGCGCCTCGTGGGGGCGGAGGATCTGCCGGAGGGGATGGCGAGTCGGATCGCGATCGAGTCGTACCAGAACTGGTGGAGCGCCTATGGCCTCCTGCCGATGGAGAATCTGCGCCGGTTGCCCCATCCGCTCGCGGGCACCGGCCTGTCGTGGAACGGTCCGGCGCTCGAAATCAACCTGTTGGCAACCGGCAGCGGCACCGAAGTCCCGGGGACCAAGACTCCGTCGAAGTTCGATTGTGTGAGCCAGCCGGACGGACCGGACGCGGGCACCGATCCGGACCCGTACGCCTGGATGGATTCGCCGACCGTGCCGGGAGGCCCCAAGCCGTACAACTGTCTGGCTTGGGCGGTGAACTGCTACACCGATCGCTGGGTGGATACCTCCAAAGGCACCGGCGACCAGTGGAAGCAGATCCTCAAGGATCACGGCTACGACGCGGACAACCCGGTCGATTGCGCGGGCAAGTGCCCGGACGGCAAAGGACCGAAAGAGAAGATGATCTGGAACCTCGGGACGGGCGAGACGCCAAAAGACAGCAATTGGGTCCACGCCATGAAGCAAGAAGACGATGGTGACTGGTCGAGCAAGAACGGCCAGGGCTCGCAGTGGAAGGACATCACCGACTGCACCAAGTTCCTCGATAAGCACTATCCGACACCGACCGGCAAGAAGCGCGAAGTGAAGTGCTACTGCAAAAAGTAGCCAGGTGGTGAGCGGGGCGATCGGATTTTGGTTTTGCCGAGTTCTGCGCCCCGTTAACCCTCCAACCCCGGATCCTCGATCAGCGCTTCGAGCAGCAGGTGCAGCTTCGCGGCGGCAGCTTGGCCGGCGGCGAGGACCTCCTGGTGATCGAGCGGGCCGTCGGTTAAGCCCGCGCCGGCGTTCGAGACCAGGGAGAAGCCGAGGCAGCGTAGGCCCATGTGGCGGGCGGCGATGGTCTCAAGGACGGTCGACATGCCGACCACGTCCCCTCCCAGTTGATGGTAGGCGCGCACTTCGGCCGGGGTCTCGTAACTCGGGCCTGAGAGGCCGAGGTAGATCCCTTCGCCGATCTCGATGCCGAGGCTCCGGCCGGTCGCTTGCGCGCGTGCGCGCAGTGCCGGATCGTAGGCGCCGGTCATGTCGGGGAAACGCAGCCCCCAGGCGGCGGGGAGATCGCCCCGAAGCGGGTTCAACCCCGAGAGGTTGATCTGGTCGGAGATCGCGACCAGGTCGCCGGGTTTCCTCGCCGGATCCAAACCGCCGGTCGCGTTGGTCAGGATCAACACCCGGGCGCCGAGCAGGCGGGCGAGCCGGATCGGGAAGACCACTTGGTGTGCCGAGTAGCCCTGGTAGCTATGGCAGCGCCCGCGGTAGTAAAGGACGGGCCGGTCGGGCAAGGGGGCGAGGATCTCGACCGTATTCGGGTGCCCCTCGATCCGGTGGATCGGGAACGGCAGCAGGTCGGCGAGTGGGATCGGGCCGTAGGCCGGCTCGCCGAAATCGACCGCGAGGCCGGAGCCGGAGACCAGCACCACCCCCGGTCGGGGCCAACCGCGCGCGTCCCAAGCTTCGACGGCGGCGGCCAGCTCGTCACGGTAGTCGTAGGTATCGGATGTGGACATGGGTGGGAATGGTAGCGCAGGAGGGGCTCGTGCCGGCTTTTGAGCAGGCCCGCTCTCGAGCTTGCGGACCGACCTGCAGATTGGTACCATTTTGAGTGTCAGAGGAAACTCCACCGAAATGCCAGCCATCGCCAGAGATTGTCAGATCAGCGTTCGCATCCCGCGCGAAACGGATGCTTGGCTGGAGCTTCGCGCCGGAGGCGGCAAGAATAAAGCCGGGTTCGTGCGGCACCTCATCGAGCGCGAGAGGGTTCGCGAGCGGGAGCGGGAGCTGCTGGCAATGTTCAACGAAGCGGCGGCGCACGTGACGGCGGAGGACATCGAGGAGCGAGAGGCCCTTCTCGGCGCTTTCGTCGATGCATCTGAGGACTGATGCCGGATGGAAGTCCCGAAGCCGCTGCGCGGCGAGGTTTGGCTATTCGACCTCAACCCCAAGAAAGGTCGTGAGCAGAAAGGTGTGCGGCCTTGTCTGGTGGTCTCCACAGATGCGCTGAATCGATCGAACTTCGGCACTGTCATCATCTGCCCGATCACCACGACGGAGCGGCCCCACTTCAAGTGGCGGATCGCCGTCGCCCCGAAAGACTTACGGCTGACCGACCAGGAGTGGCAGGCTCAACCGCATTGGGTGGAAACGGACCAGATCGTCACCGTCGACACCCAAGTTCGAGCGCTCCGGCATCTCGCGACCGTGGTCAACGAAGAGAAGCTCCAATCGGTTGACGATTCCCTCCGAATGATGCTGAACCTCCTGGCTTGAGCGAAGCCGAAGCCAGCTCCCGCGTCGTTACTGTCGCCAAGACCGCGCCACCGACGCGCGCCTCCGGCGCGCAAGCCGCTGCCCGCAGGATCGCCATTTGTCCCTCCTGAGAACGCCCGCGCACTGATTCAAGTAGGAATCTCACGATTCCTGAGTCGGCTGTTCTCGCCAACGGGAGCCCAGCTGGCGATCTGCACCGCGACCAGCGTGACCAACACGGTCGGCGTCTGCACGCCCTGCACCTTTGCGGGGAACACCTTCGACTTCACCCAGTTCCTCTACTACGTGGAAGTGAGGATCAGCCGCACCGCCTCGACGGTCACCGAGCAGGCCACGACGCTGCGGATCTTTTAGGTTTCTTGGCCGAAGCCACGCAGGGCATCCTCTGAAACCACGCAGATTGGGAGAGCCAAATCACGCAAACTAGGGTGAAACCACGCAAAACGACCCAAAACGGCCACAAAAGACGGCGAAGCCACACAGAAATTCGCTCAAATCACGCAGACGACCCGCCGAGCCACGCAGTCGGGCGGTCGAGACAACCAAATCATGGGTGAAACCACCGAGAAAGTCACCGCATCGAACCGAAAGTCCGGTCAAGCCGCCGACGAATGGGTTCATTTGCGTGACTTGGACGATCTTTTGGGTGGCGTGAGGGAATTCGCAGGTGGCTTCACCCAATTTCTGGGTGGCTTGAGGGATTTCCTGTGTGGTTTGGTCGCAACCTGTGTGGCGCGAGCGAATTTCTCGGTGGCGCCGACGAATTTCTGTGTGGCTTCGCTGAATTTCCCGGTGGCTTCGCCGCTTCCGCCGGCCGGTTGGAGGGTCTTTTCGGTGATCTCACCGTTGCGTTCGGTGGCTCCAGCGGTTTTTCGCCTGGCTTGAAGCCTCAGGAGCATCAACTCGGCGTTTTCCCCGGCGACGTGGGGACTCTATTCGGTGGCTTCCGGGATTTTCGCGCAGAGCTTACGGTAGCGGAGACGGAACCGACCGCTTTCGCTATCCGCCAGAGCGAGGACGCCCTCGTCGATCAGCAATTTGAGGTTGCGCCGCGCGGCGCCGCGATCCACCGGGTGGCCGAGCGCCCGGTTGAGATCGTGGTGGTCGAAGACCTCGGGCAGCTCTTCGTAGACCCGCTCAATGTCGTCGATCACGCCCCAGGCGCCGCGCCGCGGAGGCTCGGGCGGAAGCGCCGGAGAGAAACCTGGCGGCTGGCGCCCCGCCGCATCCGAACCGTCCCCCAAAAGCCGACTCTGCGCTGCGAACGCCAAGCCCTCGATCTGCGGCAGCAGCGTCACGCTTCCCGCACCCGAAGCCAGCCACACCAGATCCAGCGCCCGGATCTGCGCCTGGTGCGCCGCCTCGACCAGCGCGATCGTAGCCCGATGCTGCTCGTCGAGTCGCCGCCGCTGTTCCTCGTACTGCTCGCGTGTCAACATCTTGAAACAGATTGCAGCACAAAGGGCCCGGGGGGGGCAACAGGACCACGGTTGGCTGATCCCTTGACAGACTCATTTCCTGTAGCTACCGTATATCATGCTGATCGAGTTCGATCCCGCCAAGGACTCGGCCAATATGGCAAGGCACGGTGTGTCGCTGGCGTTGGCAGGCGAACTCGATTGGGATGCTGCATTGGCATGGGTGGATGATCGGTTTGTCTACGACGAGTCGCGGATGATCGCGCTCGCGCCTCATGCAGACACCCTGTACTACGTGGCCTTTGTGGATCGTGGTGAGGTGCGGCGAATCATCAGCCTGCGCCGAGCCGAGCGTCGCGAGGTGAAACACTATGTCCACCACTTCTAAGCGGCCTGCCATCAAGATGCCGACGCCTGAGGAGAATGCGGCCATCCTCGCTGCCGCAAAGGCGGATCCCGATGCGCAGCCTCTAACGGATGAACAGCTCCAGGCCATGGTGCCGCTGCGCGCGGTACGCGGGCGACCGAAGTCTGCAAGCAAGAAGCGGCTGCTTTCGATTCGTTACAGCCCCGAAGTCATCGAGTACTTCAGGGCGACCGGCGAAGGTTGGCAGGCACGAATGGATGGGGTGTTGCGAGAGTACGTGGACCGCCATTCCCGCTAGCGTGGGCCGTGGCGTGGAACAAATGGGGTAGCCCCTCTATTTGGTGCGCAGAGAATCGCCTGGCACACTTTGGGGCACTGGTTCCACCTTGGGGCTCTGGTTCCACCTTCCGACACTACCCCGGCCCGCACTGGTGGTTCCTGCTCCACATGATCCAGACCCCGATGGTGGCCCTGGTCTCGGTGGGCCTCTGGCTGATGGCCAGCCGGCTCGACGCCCAGGACGGCAAGCCGGCCCTGCTGCTGGCCTGGCTGTCGCGGGTGGCGACCTTCGTGTTCATGATTTTCTACACCGTGCTCGACTCGATCGGCGGCAGCGGCCTGGGCGCGTTGCTCTTGGCGCTCGCCTTCTTCGTCGCCAAACGCGCGCCGCTGGGTGCCCTGGTGTTGCTCCTTGTGTTCGGCTGGGAGCTGCAGATGAGCCACACCATGCCGCACGGCCCGATCGCCTTCGCCGCCTTGATCGCCGCGGCGTTGTGGCTCCGGCGGGGGAAGCCGGCGGAAGCCTAGCGAAATTCAGCGGCTGGTCATCGCCGGAATCAGCTCGCCTCGTCGAAGACCGCGGCAACCGCAGCGGCGACGGCGGCCTTCTCCAGCCAACGCTCCAGCCGTTTCGGGTCCGTCTGCGCCAGGATGCGCTCACGGACATCCTCGGTCACCACAAGCCCGCGAGCCCGCAGAACGGTCAGCACGGCGCGCGCCGCCTCTTCGGTGCGCCCCTCTTCACGCCCCTCTTCACGTCCCTCTTCACGTCCCTCTTCACGTCCCTCTTCACGTCCCTCTTCACGCCCCTGCCGTTCGGCCAGGCTGAGGGCACCGCGGGCATCCTGCTCGGCGATCTTCGCCCGGTCGTACCGGTCGAGCTCTCCGACGCTGAAACCTGCCATGCGGGCCACTTCCAGCGCTTGACGATACGGCGGCTCCGACAAGACCTGCGGCACCACCGTCAAGTTCTCCGCCTCCCGGAAGAAGTAGGCCCAACGGTCGATCGTTCCCTCCGGTGCGTCGCCGGAACGGTATTTCGGCAGCTCCAGGAAGATGTACTGCACCTGCGAAAGACCCAAAGCGCCGCCGTGCTGCTCCTGCATCCGCCAGCGGCTGAGCATCGGCACCGGTGCGCCACCCGGCACCGGCGGCGCGGGCCAGAGAACGAAATCGCAGATCGTCACGCCCACCACGTCGTCGAGACCGGGATAGTCCTCGCCGGTCCGCAGTTGGGTGACGTACGCCTTGGAGGTGTTGTAGACCACCCGCTTCTCGAACCCCTCGACGTTTAAGACCTGCATCTCGACCACGTAGTGCCGGCCGCGTTCGTCGAAGCACTTGACGTCCACCAGCGACATCTTCAGCTCCTCAACCGGCACGTGCTGCTCCGAGGAGAGGTACTTGAGGTCGACGATCCGATGATCACCTTCAAGCTCCAGGAGGGCATTGAGCAGCTCGATCAAGAGCGGCTTGTGAACCTCGCTGCCGAAGATGCGTTTGAAGACGAAGTCGGTCTTGGGATCCGCGAAGACAGGCCGCATGCCGAGATCCTACCGCGAAGGCGGGAGCCGGCGGGAGGGCCGCCACCTGGATTCGGCCGGCACCTATCCCGGGCAGCATCCATTCTCCCAGCCGGCCAAGACCAAGAAGTCGCCCGCGCGGTTGGTCCATGCTGCCAGCAAGCGGGTACGGACCGAGATGAAGATCGCCTATGCCTGGTTCGTCCGGGCTTTTCGAGAAGCGGCGGAGTACCTGCGGGCTGGCGATCGGCTGGCTCGGTTCCCGCGGGGGAGCTTTCCTCCTATTTCCGGGGCTCGCTCGCGCCCGGAGAAGCCAATGCCGCACAGCTCAAGTCGATTTCGGGGATGTGGAGCGATGGCTGGCTATTTCGTAACTGGCGACTTCCGTCGCGCGCAAGTGATCTCGACCTGATTCCTGCCGAAGACCGTCTGCCTCTTACTCGCCGGGAACACGCCGTTCCAGACGATCGGCGTCCTCAACAACTAACGAAGCCCGAGCCCAACGGTCACGCGACCGAGAGAAGCGATCCTCTCTCGGCCGCTTATGGAAAAGCCAAGCCCTCCAAAATCTCTCAGTGCGTCAGGAGGTTCAGGTCGGTGCTCAACCGATCCGCGGACTGGAGACCCCTCGCCCGATCCTGATGGTGAAAGGTGCCGAGCTGCCCCAAGCTGAGGGTGGAATCGCAGCCGAGGCTGAACCGCCATTTCACTTGCAGAGGCTTGCACTGGCCGGGGGCATCATCCGGGCCGGTGTTCGATCCCGTCCACTCGGCTGCTCCCGGATTCCAAACCACCGGCACCGCCCTTGGATTCTGGTCCGCGGTAACCTTCGCGTGATAGCCCAGGACGACGAACGGGCCCTGGGTGCAGCAGTCGAGGGTCTCGGGATCGCAACCGGTGGTCCCCACCGTGGCCGAGAAGACGGTATGGACCTCCACCCAACTGCCGACCGGCGGCTGGCTCGGGCAGCTACCCGGCGGCCCGCCGATTCCCGTCGCGCTCTGCCCCGGACAGACCGGCTGGAGGTTTTCGATCTCACAGTGGTAGTGCTGGCCGCACCGGCTCAGCGTGGTCGGCGACCCGCCGTTCGGCGTGTAGATGACTGTGTTGTCGTTCGCTCCCCTTTGGATGGTCGGCAGAGCATTCTCGGTATTCCAGTTATCCAGCCGGCGCGGCGATTGATTCGTACACTGTGCGACTACCGCCTGCTTCACCAGCTTCCAGCTCTGGCCAGTCTGGTTCATGCACGGCCGCATGAACGCGGCACCATTGTGGTCGGGACTGGCCGCCTGGTTGCCCTCGAGGCACGCGCCATCGCCGCCGAACTGCGTCTTCAGGCGATAGAACCCGTTGCCTTGCGCGACCGGCATCCAGAGCTGGCTAGACACGTTCTGGCACGTGTTCATGAACGCGGCACCGGCTTTGACGGAGCTGCCCGCCTGGTTGCCGTCGAGGCATTCGCCATCGCCGCCGAACTGGGTCTTCAGTCGGTAGAGCCCGTTGCCTTGCGCGACCAGCATCCAGAGCTGGCTAGTCGCGTTCAGGCACGTGTTCATGAACGCGGCACCATTGTGGGTGGTGCTGGCCGCCTGATCGCCCTCGAGGCACTCGCCATCGCCACGAAACTGGGTCTGCAGTCGATACCAGCCATCGAACGGCTGCGCCGAGGCTCCACCCGCGACGAGTGCGAGGACGAGTGCGAAGCAAGAAGCAAAGATTTTCATCAGATCTCCTTTTGTTGGATCGGCGTCTCGTTTTGAAACGCCGTCATGAAGCTGGAGGAGAAGTGCCACAGCGGGGCCCGCTATCTCAGGGAGGGAGCGCGCAGGCTCTGTGCTACCCTCAGCCTGTACCCAACAGCGAAAGCGCCGAGCGAACCGTGATGCGCGTTCAGAGCCTCTGTCTCTCAAGCTGTGCTCTGGCACTGTTCGCCCTCGGTGCGGGCGCGGCGGCTCCCGCGCGGCAAGACCTCTTTCCAGGGACCGCGGTCGAACGGATGCTGGCGGGCGGCGAGGCCCACTCCTACGCCATCACGGCGCAGCCGGGAACTCGCTGGCTGGTGATCGTTGAGCAACGCGGGGTCGACGTCGTGGTGGAGGTCGCGCAGGCGGACGGGCAGAGGCTGCTCGCGGTGGACAGCCCGAATGACAGCGAAGGTCCGGAATCCGTCCTGATCCCGGTGGCGGCGGTGGGTCCGCTGGAAATCAGGGTGCTCTCACCAAGCTTAGGCACCGCGCCGGGGCGGTATGCCATTCGCCTGGAGGAGCTGCCGGAGGCGACAGCCGCCGAGGGCGAGCGCGTCGAGGCCGAGCGGCTGATGACCGAGGCGGCTTCCTCTTACCGCCGGGGCGGCGCGGAGGACCAGCGGCTCGCCGCCTCCCTCTATCTAAAGGCTGCACCCCTTTGGCGCACGCTCGGGAGCCGGCCGGAGGAGGCGCGGTGCAAGCTCGCGCTGGGCGGGATCGATACCGCCCTCGGCCGGCCGGAACCGGCGCTGGCTCACTATCGGCAGGCGCTCGACCTGTTCACCGGGCCGGAGGACGAGCCCGAGCAGATCGTGGCGTGGAGCGGCATCGGGCTCGCGCAGACGGCGCTCGGCGACGTTGACGGTGCCGCCGCGGCGCAGCGGCAGGCCCTCGCGCTGGCGCGCCGCCTCGGTCTCCTTTATGAGGAAGCAAAGGCGCTCAACAACCTCGGCCTGGCCCTCCACACCCAAGGCGCGCTCCGCGAGGCGGTGGAGAACTTCGGCCAGGCGCTCGATGCCTTCGAACGGGCCGGCGAGCAGGGGGCCTGGAAGGCGAACGTGCTGCTCAACCTGGCGACGGTCTATGCCGGCCTCGGGGAGCCCGAAGCGGCGCTCACCGGCACCCGGCAGGTTCTCGATCTGCAACGCGCGCTCGGCGATCGGCGAGGCGAAGCGCGGACCCTCAACAATCTGGGCGTCCTCGAATACAACCTCGGCGATTTCGGCGCGGCGCTCGAAGCCTATGAGCCGGCGCTCGCGCTGGAGCGCGGGTTCGGCGATCGGCTGCGGGAAGGCGCTCTACTGCACAACCTCGGCACCGCCTACTACGGATTGGGCGACTATGAACGCGCGCTCCGTCACTTTGAACAGGCGCTGGCGATCCGCCGTGAAGCGAAAGCCGACCCGGCGGCGATCCGGACGGAGATCGCCATCGCTCACGCGCAATTCCAGCTCGGCGAGATCGCTCCGGCCCTCGACATCGGTCGCCGGGCCGCGACGGCGGCGAGCGCGGCCTCCGATCGCCGGGGAGAGATGCTCGCGCGCCTGCTGCTCGGCCAGCGGCAGACGGCGGGCGAGCCGGCGGCGGCGCTCGCCGAGCTTACCCGGGCTCTCGCTCTCTCCCGCGAGCTCGAAGACCGGCTCAGCGAGGTCTCGGCTCTACAACGTCTGGGAGAAGCGCACCTGGCGCTCCAGCAGCCGGAGGCTGCGGTCCGGAGTCTGGCGGCGGCGGTCGACCTCGCCCGCACCGTCCGGGCGCCTGCCCCGGAAGTTGAGGCGTTGGCGGCCCTGGCGCGGGCAGAGAGGCGGCTCGACCGGCCGGTCGAGGCCCGCGCGCGGGCCGAAGAGGCCCTTCAACTCATCGAGACCCTGCGCACAACGCAGACCGATCCGGATCTGCGCGCCTCGTTCCTGGCCGCGCAACGCACCGCCTTCGAGCTTGAAATCGATCTGCTGATGGAGCTGGAGCAGGGGAGCCCCGGCCAGGGCTATGCCCGGCAGGCGCTCGCGGTGAGCGAGCGGGCGCACGCCCGCTCACTGCTCGATCTGCTCCAGGAGGCCCGGGCCGACATCCGCGAAGGCGTCGATCCGGCGCTCAAGGATCGCGAGCGCCGGCTCCTGGCGCGGCTGAACGCCAAGGCCGGCCGACAGGCCGAGCTGCTGGGCCGCCCGGCCTCCGCGGAGCGCCGCCGGTCGGCGGAGGGGGAAGTCCGCTCGGTGCTCGACGAGCTCGCCCAGGTCGACGAGGAGATCCGTCGCGGCAGCCCGCGCTACGCCGCGCTCACCCAACCGCCGCTCGCCACCGGCACCGAGATCGAGGGCCTGCTCGACGGCGAGACCCTGCTGCTCGAATATTGGCTCGGCGAGGAACGGAGCTTCCTTTGGGTGGTGGCTCCGGGCAGCGTGACCGGGGTCGAGCTGCCGCCGCGCGAACAGATCGAGGCAGCCGCCCGCGAGGTCTACGGCCGGCTGTCCGTTCTCGCTCCGGGAGACAGCCGGCTCGCGCCCGCAGCCGCAACTTTAAGCCGGATGCTGCTCGGTCCGGTCGCCGCCCAGCTCGGCGAGCGCCGGTTGATCGTCGTGGCCGACGGCGAGCTGCAATACATCCCTTTCGGAGCCCTGCCGATCCCGGATGGGGACCTGCCGCTCCTCGCCCGGCACGAAATCATCAACGCGGCTTCCGCTTCCGCCATCGCCTGGCAGAGGCGCCTCCCCCGCGGCGCGCCGGCAGCGGGGGCCGTCGCGGTGGTGGCCGATCCGGTCTTCGATGTCGCGGATCCGCGCCTCCCGGCACAGGCCGGCAAAGCAGCGTCGGCCGGCAGCCGGCTGCGGTCCGCCTCTTCCTTCCTCCGCCTTCCCTGGAGCCGCCGCGAGGCGGAGGCGATCGCAGAGGTCGCCGCGTCCGCCTCGCCCGCCCCGGGCACCTCCGCGGACCGGTCGCTCCTGGCGCTCGATTTCCACGCCAGCCGCGCGACCGCCCTGTCGCCGGAGCTGGCCGGCTATCGGATCGTCCACTTCGCGACCCACGGCATCATCGACTCGCGGACGCCCGCTCTCTCCGGCTTGATGCTCTCGCGCGTGGACGAGCACGGCGCGCCGCAGGAAGGCTTCCTGGGGTTGCGCGACGTCTACAACCTGCGGCTCAACGCCGATCTGGCCGTGCTCTCCGGTTGCGAGACGGCGCTCGGCAAGGAGGTCCGAGGGGAGGGGCTGATGGGGCTGACGCAAGGCTTTCTGTACGCCGGAGCGCGGCAGGTCGTCGCGAGCCTCTGGCGGATCGAGGACCGGGCGACCGCGGAGCTCATGTCCCGCTTCTATCGCGGTCTCCTGGTCGAGGGCCGGTCTCCGGCCGCGGCCCTGCGGCAGGCCCAACTCGCGATCCGGAGCGACAAGAGGTGGCGCTCCCCCTACTACTGGAGCGGCTTCGTGCTGCAAGGGGACTGGGCGGGTGCTTCTGCCGGCCTGAGATAACCGGGGGCTTCGGAACACTTTTCATGGCATGGGCCGGCAAGCCTGCCGGACATCCAAGGAGGAACGTAGCATGAGCCCTAGCATATTTACCATCACGAAGTGGGATCCACCATCCGGTGGCTCATTCTCCGACTTGGTCGCGCCGGGTTCCACACTGATCATCATCCCAATACTTAAAGACCAAGGCCTGCTATGGATCGATCAGTCCGGTAATCTTTGTTTGATCCGGTCTCTCCTGTCTTTCGTTCCCGGCAAACCGGTCGAACCGATCGCGCGCGTGGGAGTGACCGGCATCATCCCCACGCCTCTTCAGTCCGCAAAACTCAAATATACGAACTGTGGGGTGGAGGTGCACTTAGCCTTCGATGAATCTGGTGAACCTGAGAGTGGGCCTGCCGGCACCATCACCGCCGAGGCAAATCCACCGATACAAGATGACCTCCCGAAAGGGTTCTGGCGTTGGCTCCGGTCTCTTTTCCGTTGGTTTCGGTCTCTTTTCCGTTGAGAACTTGACGCGATCCGGCGGGAGAGAACCCGTCGCCGCGACATGATCGAGGTCTTGCAGTATTGTTACCCCTTCATCGGACAGAGGGGGCGAATGAACGAAGCCGACGCTGCGCGGCCCAGCTCCGACCCGAGCGCGGAGCTGGTCCACCGCATCCTTTCCGGGGAGCCGACGGCGGAGGCCGAGCTCGTCCAGCGCTTCAGCCGGGCGCTGTCGTTCCTGACGCGACGGCTCGCCCGGGACGAGGCCGCGGCGGAGGATCTGTACCAGGAGACCTTCCGGAGGGTGATCGAGAAAGTGCGCGACGGCGAGTTGCGGGAGCCGGAGAAGCTTCCCGGTTTCGTCAGCAGCATGGCGAGGAACCTCTTCCTCGGCTCGATCCGCCGCACCGGCCGGCGCCAGCAGTGGCAAGGCGACCCGGAAGCGACCGAGACCTTCCCCGATCCGGCCCCAGGGCAGCTCACCAAGCTCCTCGCCCGGGAGCGGGCGGCGACCGTCCGGCACGTGCTGGGGGAACTCAAGAACGACCGCGATCGCGAGATCCTCTCGCGCTACTACATCGCCGACGAGAACAAGGACGACATCTGCCGCGATCTGGGACTCACCGACCTGCACTTCAACCGCGTGCTGTTTCGTGCCCGCCAGCGCTACAAGGAACTATTCGAGACCCGGCGCGAAGCGGCAAGGGAAAGCAGGAGAGCGTGATGGACCATACCTACGTCGAAGAACACGACCTGCTGGAGGCTTACCTCGCCGAGCGGCTGAGCGCGGAAGAACGAGACTCGTTCGAGGCCCACTATTTCTCCTGTGAGACCTGCCTCGAGCGCTTGGAGGCGGCGGAAGGCTTGCGGGAGGGGATGCGCCGGGTCGCGGCGGAAGATCTCGCCCAAGCCGTCGCCGTGCGCGCCCAGCTCGGCTTCCTCGCAGGTCTGGCCGCCCTGTCGCGCCGGCACCGGTTCGCCTTGGCCGGCGCCTTCCTGCTGCTCGCCGCGCTCCCCGCCGGCTGGCTGATCGAGCGCAACCGCCGCTTGGAGCGGCAATTGACGGAGACCGCCGCCGCCTCCGAGCGGCAGCGCACCGCTCTGGAGGCTCGCCTGGAGAGCCTGGAAGAGACCGGGACCGGCGACCGCCGCCGGCTCACCGAAGAGTTGGCCCGCGAACGCGAAGCCCGGGCAACCACCCCCCAGCTCACCCAGCCGCAGATCAACGTCCCCCTCTTCCTGCTCGCCGCGGTGCGCAGCGGCGAATCCGCCGGCCGCGAGCCGGTGAGCCAGATCCCGCTCTCCAAGAGCACCGGCTCCGTCATCCTCACCGCCGAGCTCGCCACCGTCGATTACCCGGCCTACCGCGCCGTCCTGCGCACCGCGGACGGCCGGGAGATCTGGCAGGCGGGAAGCCTGCACCCGGACAGCCGGGATGCGCTCGTCCTCCTCCTGCCGGCCAGCATGCTAGAACCCGGCACCTACCGGTTGACGATCGAGGGTGCCAGAAAAGACGGCAAGGTTTTTCCCGTCGCAGCCTATCCGTTCCGGGTGATTGAACCAACCTGAAGGAAACTCCACGAAACCCGGCCCGTCTTCTTGCGTTTCGCACAAAAGATGCAACCATCCGCACAAAACATCCAGCGAAGCCGGCAAAATCTCCATGCATGCTGAATTCGAACGCTGCCAGGTTGAGCCAGAACGCAGGCATGCTGAACCGAAACGCAGGCATGCTGAGCTGGAATGCGAGCAGGCCGAGCTGGAACGCAGCCGGTTTGAACCAAAGACCAGGGTGGCTGCCAGAGCGGGCGGGCGCCGAGCCCTTGGCGGGCAGCGACGACGATCATTCGGACGTGATGATCTCGCCGCTCTCATTCCGAAGCTCCCGCTGAGCGGTGGATTTGGCCATGATCCGAACCGTGGCGCGCCGTGCGTCCGCTGAGATGAGATCAATGAGCCCGCCGAAGTGTGCCCGACCGGCGGCTCCTTTGGACATTTGAACATGGCCAAGCCGCTGTCGGCAGGATCGCCATTTGTCCCTCCTGAGAACGCCCGCGCACTGATTCAAGTAGGAATCCCACGATTCCTGAGTCGGCCGTTCTCGCCAACGGTCTCCGCGCGTTCCAGCGCGGAGACCCCTATGGAATGGAGGTACACCATGCGCTCCGCAATTCGCCGGATCACCGTCTTTACCCTTCTCGCCCTTCCTCTCTCGCTCGCTGCGCAGGGCCCGGTCTGGACCGCCATCGCCTCGGACGGCTCGGTCGACGAGACGAACCTCACGCCCGTCAACTTCGCCTTCACCGGCGCGTCCCTAGGCTTTCTCGGGGCGTCGATCGCCCCTTCGATCGTGGCCCACTACAACGTGACCAATCTCGTCAGCCCCGCCAATCCCCCTTGGACCACCCTGGAGCTGGGGGCGATCGATACCTCGGGCGCCGTGGGCAACCTGGTCACGGCGACCCTGATCCGCGTCAACCGCTGCACGGGAGCCCAGCTGGCGATCTGCACCGCGACCAGCGTTACCAACACGGTCGGCGTCTGCACGTCCTGCACCTTTGCGCCGAACACCTTCGACTTCACCCAGTTCCTCTACTACGTGGAAGTAAGGATCAGCCGCACCGCCTCGACGGTCGTCGAGCAGGCCACGACTTTGCGGATCTTTTAGAGCGGCATGGTCTACCGGGCGATCGGCGTCCTGCTTGCTGGCGGCGGGGTTCAACTGGTGATCGACGTGAACGGCTGGTTCGAATAGCGGGTTTACCGCTTCGCGGCCCTGAGCCCGCGCGCGCCGGCGTTCGCATCATGGCGATCTCGACGCGCTGATCGCTCAGTCCGGTGGCGTTCCGATGACCTCCTTGGCCAATAAAGCCAGCAGCTTGTCGAATGCCGTGGAAGGATCGAAGGATACGAGCCGGGCGTTCTCGTCCCAGCGGCCGGAGAGTGAATCGATGGCGTCCAGGGCCGCGACCAGATCCCAGGCGGGAAAGCTGCGGCGCAACGGATAGCGCCAGCGTGTGCGACGCAACCAGCGGTTGCTGTGCTCGCGTAAATACGTTCCCAGCCCGCCGGTGGCTCCGATGCGTTCCAGTTCGGTCTGGCCGATCCGCAACTTGCGCACAACGTCCAGTGGAAAGATCCGCAGCTCGCGCCACGGTTGCTGAAGCACAAAGTGGGCCGCGCGGGGATCGGCACGGCGATTCAGATCGCTAAGCAGGAGTTGCGGAAACGTGAGCGGCTTGCGCACCGTGAGCACGGCTCGAAGCGTGCACCGGGACACCTCGGGATTGAGCCGCAGCGCTTGCGCCACATGGGTCAACGGTCCTAGCGCCAAGAGCGATGTGCCTGACGGCAAGCCCGCGATCGCTTCCGCTGCGCCCTGCGACGGCACGACAGGAACCCCTTCGCAATGCGCGGCCCGCAGCAGGTTGGTGGCGCAGCGCGCTGCCGTGTTTGCATCGGTGTTGCCGGTCGCGGCCGATACGCCCAGCAGTTCCACAACTCCGCTACGGGCCGCAGCTGCCACGGTCGCCAACGCCAAACCATCGTCGACATCGCCGCGGCGGGCGCCTAGCGCAATATCAGTATCGACCCAGATGCGTGCTACAGCCATGCGAGGCGCGTCGGCGAGCGGGCCGGTGCCGCCGAAGGGCTCGCGGGTTCGGAGGCGAGGACGCGAGCCCCCGAAGGTCGCTTGGTTTGGGATTCGAGCAATTTGAGGCTCCTCGGTTTTCCGTCCCTTCGGCGGAAAGATCTTTGATCACCGCATCGCGAGAGTCTTTCGGAATTGGAATTCAAACGGCGACGATTTCGACCAAGTGCCCGATCGCACGAAAATCGTCAGGATTGCGGGTGTAGAGAGGCAGACCCGCAGCACAGGCGGTCGCCGCAAGGAGAAGGTCGACCGCCCGTGCTCCCCTTGCCTTACGGCCCGCCGCCACCACCGCCGCATAGATCCGGCCGTAAGCACGTGCCGCTTCGGAGTCGAAGGGGAGTGGATCGAACGCGGCTTCTGCTCTCTGGAGCCGATCCTGGCGGCGCGCTCGCTCTTCGGGATCCGAGACGGTAGCACGCCGTGCTACCGCGCGTCGAGGCAGGGTTCAATGGGCGTTGCCGGTCAAGCCGGCAGCCGGCTCGGCGGCTTGGGGATCTCGCCCTTTACGGACTTCCCAACCAAGAAGAGCGAGCGGCCGAGGGGCCGTGGCACGTCGGCCACGGTCAGATCGCGCGGGTTGGCGTCGAGGTCCGTAAAGAACGGTGTCCCGTGGGCGTAGGTTCCGCCGCACCGACGGCAGCGCACGCCCACGCTTTCGATCTTCGAGCCCAGGATCCCGCGCGCAACCAGCAGGCCGACGATGACGATCACTCCGGCGAGAAGCACCAACCATGATGGGTAGAGGACGCTGCCGAGCCACTCCGCCCCGATCACGGCAGGCAAAACAAGGAGCGCCGCCTTCGAGACTCGCCAAATCCTTGCGGCGCTTTGCTTTCCGACGACCCACCCTCGCAGAAGCAGACCGAGGACCATCACGACGGCGAGACCTACCAGGAAGGTTGGGGATGGAATGAGGCCGAGGGCCAACCATCCCGACACCACCACGGCCGGCGACAAGAGGAGGGCGGCCATCGCGAGCCGCTGCCTCATCTTTTCGAGACTCCCGATATTGTCCGGCACCATCCACGGATCGAGTTCGAACGAGCCGCAGGCGTCGCAGTACAGGTAGTGACGGTAGTACTGGACGGGGTAGATTTCCGGGTCGTTATCCCCGGTGGTATAGAGATCGGGGACGCTGCCCATGTGCACCTCTCGTCGCGGTCATAATCGGCGGAGTTTACTCGGAAAAGCACGGAACGCGGCCCTGCGCGACAGGGCGCCCTACCCCTCCAACCCCGAATCCTCCAACAGCGCCTCCAGCAGCCGACCACGTCGCCGCCCAGTTGATGGTAGGCGCGCACTTCGCCGGCGGTTTCGTAGATTGGGTGTCAATGGGGATGCCGAGGAAAATTCGGCGCGGTTGGACGCGTCGCTTCGGGGTATCATCCACCCATGCAAGTCGCTACCGGAACCGTCGTTGACGGGAAGATCGTTCTAGAAGGGATTTCCCTCATAGAGGGATCGGTCGTAGCTATCGTCGCTCGGGGCGCGGACGAAGGGTTTTCGCTCACGAGAGCGGAAGAGGATGAGCTTCTCGCCGCCATGGCCGAGATCGACCGAGGCGAATACGTCACGCTCGAAGATCTGCTGCAGTCGTTGCCGAGATCCGGCTGAGCATGGCGTTGCGGATCAAGATTTCCGCCCGAGCAGCGAGCCATGTACAGAAAGCGGCCGAATGGTGGACGCAGAATCGCCCGGCCCGGGTACTTCATCTACTACAAATTCGAAGACGGCACTCTTCAGGTTCTCGCGTTGTGGCACGCGAGCCGCGAGCGCCAGCCGAATCTGTGAACCTTACGGCAGGAATCTGAGCTATCGTTCCGCGCCGAATCGAGAACTTTCCCCTATGTCCGAACTCGACGACCAGATCCAGAACCGACGGGACAAGCGCGAGCGCTTAGCCGCGGCGGGCATTCCGATCTACCCGCAGCGCTTCGATTGGGATCTTGAACCCTCGGGCGTCCATGCCGCCCATGGCGAAAAGACCGCCGAAGAGCTGGAGGCCGCCGCTCTGCGCCTGGCGGTGCCGGGGCGCGTGGTGGCGATCCGTGAGCACGGCAAGTCGGCGTTCTTGGATCTGCACGACGGGCGGACCAAGCTCCAGCTGTTCGTCAAGAAGGACCGGCTCTCCGAAACCTCGCGGACGATTCTCGACAACCTCGACCTCGGCGACCAGATCGGCGCGGCGGGTGGGCTGATCCGCACCCGGGCGGGCGAGCTGTCGTTGATGGTCGATGAGCTGACCTTCCTCGCCAAGGCGCTCCGGCCGCTGCCCGAGAAGTGGCATGGGCTCGCCGACGTCGAGGCGCGCTACCGCCAGCGGTATTTAGATCTCGCGACCAACGAAGAGTCGCGCGCCGTGTTCGAGCTGCGTGCGGCGATCGTGCGCGGCATTCGGACCTTCCTGGATGCGCGCGGTTTTCTCGAAGTCGAGACGCCGATGATGCACGCGATCCCCGGCGGGGCGGCGGCGCGGCCGTTCGTCACCCACCACAACGCGCTCGACACCGAACTCTACCTGCGCGTGGCGCCGGAGCTGTTCTTGAAGCGGCTGCTGGTCGGCGGCATCCCGCGCGTCTACGAGATCAACCGGAACTTCCGCAACGAGGGGATCTCGACCCGCCACAACCCCGAGTTCACCATGCTCGAGTTTTACTGGGCGTACGCCGACTACCGGCAGATGATGGACCTGACCGAAGAGCTGCTCTCCGGGCTCGCCGACGAGGCGAAGCGGGTGCTCGGCAAAGACGAGCTGAGTTGGGATGGCCAGGCGATCGATTTCGCCCGCCCCTGGGCGCGGCTCACGATGCGCGAGGCGGTCGCCAAATACGGCGGGGTGGCGCCCGAGCGGCTGGAAGACTTCGAGTCGGTGAGCGCCGAGCTGCGCCAGCGCGGGCTCGACGTACCCGCGGCGGCCACCTACGGGCACTGCCTGATGGCGCTGTTCGAGGAGCTGGCCGAGGCGCACCTGATCCAGCCGACGTTCGTCACCGACCACCCCGTCGAGGTCTCGCCGCTCGCCAAACAGCGGCCCGACGATCCCCGCTTCACCGAGCGGTTTGAACTCTACATCGGCCGGATGGAGATGGCGAACGGCTTCTCCGAGCTGAACGATCCGGACGTCCAGGCCGAGCGCTTCCGCGAACAGCTCGCGGCGCGCGAGAGAGGCGACGCCGAGGCGCATCGCTTCGACGCCGACTACGTCCGCGCGCTCGAACACGCGATGCCGCCGGCCGCCGGGATCGGCATCGGCATCGATCGCCTGACCATGCTACTCGCCGATCGGGCGTCGATCCGCGACGTGATTCTGTTCCCGCTGCTCCGGCCGGAGGCCGAGTAGGGCCGCTGTTTTTCGTACCCTAGGGAGATCTCCCGTTTGGCCTCGCGCCTCCTTCTTCGCCCCTGGCCTTTCCCCTGGCTGCTCGCGCTGCGCTACTTGAAGAGCACGCGGCGCGACGCGTTCGCGAGCTTTCTGGCCGCGGTCGCGGGGCTTGGGATCGCCCTCGGGGTCGGGGCGCTGATCCTGTCGCTCGCGTTGATCTCGGGGTTCCAAGAGGCGCTGCGCGGCGAGCTGCTTTCGCGCACTCCGGAGATCCTGATCGATCTACCGCGGGGGGCGGATGCGGAGGCGGCGCGCGCCGCGGTGGCCGGCGTTGAGGGAGTCCGCTCGGCGCGGCTCGAAGTGCGGGGGAGCGGCTGGATCGTCGATGGCGGCAAGGTCCAGCCGGTCGAGCTGGTCGGCTTCGACGGGCCGGTGCCGGCGTTCTTTCCCGGGGCGGCGGGCAAAGCCCCGGGGCTCTACCTGCCGGAGGGGCTTAGCACCCGTTGGGGCTTGCGCCCGGGGGAGGTCCTCGACGTCGTTTCACCGAAGCCGACGCTCGCGCCGTTCGGCGGCCCGGTGCCGCGCCTGCGCAGTGTGCCGCTCGCCGGGACCTACATCTCGGGGAAGACCCAAGAGGATCGCGAGCGGATCGGCCTGCCGCGCGCGATCGCCGAAAGCCTGCTCGGGCTCGCGAACCGGAAGATCGAAGTGACCGCGGGCGGTCTCGATGCCGCGCTCGCCGCCGCGCCGAGCTTGGTTGCGGCGCTTGAGGAGGTGGCGCCGGGGAGTGTCGTGCGCACCTGGGAAGACCTCAACCGGCCGCTCCTGTTCGCTCTCCGGCTGGAAAAGACGCTCACCTTCGTCGCCGTCTTCCTGATCGTCTTGGTCGCGACCCTCGCCCTCGTCGCTTCGCTCTCCCTGGTGATCGCGAGCAAGCGGAAGGAGATTGGCATGCTCGGTGCGATGGGGGCGTCGGCGGATGATCTGAAGCGCGCGTTCCGGGCGCTCGGCGGCCTGATCGCCGGGATCGGCCTGGTGCTCGGCGGGACCGGGGGTGTCGTCGCGGCCTATCTGCTCGATCGCTATCGGCTGCTGCCGGTGCCGGGTCGGGTCTACTTTCTCGACTACGTGCCGTTTTTGGTTCAGGGGCGCGATCTCGCCTGGGTCCTGCTGCTCACGTTCGCCCTCGCCCTCGCGGCCTCAACCTGGGCGGCGCGGCGCGCCGCGGCGCTCGATCCGTTGGAGGCCATGCGGCGATGAGCGTCAGGGTCGAAGCGCACGGGGTCTTTAAAGCGTATCGCGACGGCGCGCGGACCGTCCAGGTGCTCAGCGGCGCGAGCCTGTCGGTCACGGCGGGAGAGATCGTCGCGATCGTCGGCCCTTCCGGGTCGGGCAAGTCGACGCTGCTCCATCTGTTGGGCGGGCTCGACCGGGCCGACGCGGGCGAGATCCGGATCGGTGGTGAGCGGCTGGATGGGCTGTCGGCCGCCCGGCTCGCGGCGTTTCGGAATCGGACGATCGGCTTCGTCTTCCAGTTCCATCAGCTGTTGCCCGACTTTACGGCGCTCGAAAACGTCATGTTGCCCGGCCGGATCGCGGGGCTCGATCCCCGGGAGGTCCACGAGCGGGCGCGCGAGCTGCTCGACGAGGTGGGGCTCGGGGAACGATTCGATCATTTTCCGAATCAGCTCTCGGGCGGCGAGCGCCAACGGGTCGCGATCTGTCGGGCCTTGGCGCTCGATCCACCCCTCCTGCTCGCCGATGAGCCGACCGGCAACCTCGATCCGGCGACCGCAACCCAGGTTTTCGATCTGTTGCTGGAGCTGCAAAGCCGTCACCGGACGACCGCGGTCCTGGTTACCCACAACCCGGAGATCGCCGGGCGCTGTGCTAGGATCGCGAGGCTCGACGGCGGGGTTCTGGAGCCGGACCGGGAGGTCATTCGAGCCCCATGATGTCTGTCGCGAGGGTGAGGACGAGGAGCTGAGACGAGCTGGAGCCGAGCCGAGAGTTCCTAACGGAGCGCCGAAACGGCCGATCGGGAGACCGCCGCGCATGTTTGAGAAGTACAACGAGAAAGCGCGCCGCGCCCTGTTCTTCGCCCGCTACGAGGCGAGCAAGCTCGGCAGCCGCGTCATCGAGTCCGAGCACATCCTGCTCGGCATTCTGCGCGAAGGCGAAGAGACGGTCGCGGAAGTCTTCCGGCGTCTGCAGGTGAAGCCCGAAGAGGTCCGCCGCGAGATCGAGGGGGAGCGCGTGTTCGTCGAGCGTATCTCTTCGACTGCAGAGCTGCCCCTGTCGGAAGAATCGAAAAAGATCCTGGCCTATGCCGCCCACGAGGCGGAGAGCATGCTCCACCCGACCGTCGGCTCCGAGCATCTGCTGATCGGCATCCTGCGCGTCGATGGTTCCCTCGCTCAGAGAATCCTTTCCCATCACGGATTCGATGTCTACACGGTGCGCGAAGAGGCGCTCGCGATCGCCAAGGAGCGCGAGGCGTCGCAGCAGAAGAAAGAGTTGCCGTTCCTCTCGGAGTATGGCCGCGACTTGACGTCTCTGGCCGCCGAAGGGGCGTTCGATCCGTTGATCGGCCGCGAGGACGAGGTGGATCGGATCGTCCAGATCTTGTCGCGCCGGAGCAAGAACAACCCGATCCTGCTCGGCGAGCCGGGGGTCGGCAAGACCGCGATCGTCGAGGGGTTGGCGCAGCGGATCGTCGAAGGCAGAGTGCCGATCTTCCTCGCCAGCAAACGGATCGTCGGGCTCGACCTGTCGCTGATCGTCGCCGGCACCAAGTATCGTGGCCAGTTCGAAGAGCGCTTGAAGGGGATTTTGAAAGAGCTCAAAGATAGCCGCGACCTGATCGTGTTCATCGACGAGATCCACTCGCTGATCGGCGCCGGCTCGGCCGAAGGGTCGCTCGACGCGGCGAACATCTTGAAGCCCGCGCTCTCGCGCGGCGAGGTCTCCTGCATCGGCGCCACGACCCTCAAGGAATACCGGAAGTACATCGAGAAGGATCGGTCGCTGCTGCGCCGTTTCCAATCGGTCCAGGTGCTGCCGCCCACCCCGGAGCAGACCGAGGAGATCCTGGGGGGGATCAAGGACCGCTACGAGTCGTTCCACAAAGTGCGCTACAGCGACGACGCGATCCGCACCGCGATCCACCAATCGAATCGGTACATCCCCGACCGCCATCTGCCGGACAAGGCGATCGACCTGATCGACGAGGCGGGTGCAAGGGTCAAGCTGCGCCGGGTTCGCGATACCCAAAACCTGCGCCGCTTGGAGCAAGAGATCGGCCTGGTGGTCAAGGAGATGAAGGTCGCGATCTCGGACAAGGATTTCGAGCGCGCGGTCTATCTTCGCGAACGCGAGATCGAGCTGCGCGAGGATCTGGAGCGGATGACGCTCACCACCGACGAGAACAGCATCGTCGAAGTGACCCGGCGCGATATCGAAGAGGTGATCGCCTCGTGGACCGGCATTCCGGTCGCGAACCTGCAAAATGAAGAGGCCGAGAAGCTGATCCAGATGGAGAAGACGCTGGCACTGCGCGTCGTCGGCCAGGAGCGGGCGATCTCGGCGATCAGCCGGGCGATCCGCCGCTCGCGGCTCGGGGTGGCCAACCCGCAGCGACCGATCGGCTCGTTCGTCTTCCTGGGGCCTTCGGGAGTGGGCAAGACCGAGGTCGCGCGCCAACTCGCCAATTTCCTGTTCGGCAGTCAGCGCTCTTTAGTCCGCTTCGACATGAGCGAATACATGGAGAAGCATGCGGTCAGCAAGCTGATCGGCTCGCCGCCCGGTTACGTCGGGCACGAGGAGGGGGGGCAGCTGACCGAGCGCGTGCGCCGCCAGCCCTACTCGCTGATCCTGTTCGACGAGATCGAAAAGGCGCATCCGGATATCGCGAACCTCTTGCTCCAGATCCTCGAAGACGGGTTGCTCACCGACGCTTACGGCAACCAGGTCGATTTTAGGAACACGCTGGTCTTGATGACCTCGAACATCGGCAGTCGGCTGGTCGTCCGCGGTGGCCGAATGGGGTTTGGCAACGCTTCCGCCGAAGCCGATTACCGCCGCGTCGAAGAGGAGATCCTCTCCGAGCTCAAGCGGACGTTCTCCCCCGAGCTGATCAACCGGCTCGACGAGGTCATCGTATTCAACCCGTTGGGCGAGCATGAGCTCCACGCGATTGTCGACATCCTGCTCGATGACGTCAATCGGACGCTCGCGAGCCATGGTTTCGCGGTCGCGGTGACGCCCGAGGTCAAGCTCTGGCTGCTCGAACGGGCCGGTCTCGATCCGTCGACCGGCGCCCGGCCGCTCCGCCGCACTATCCAGAGGCACATCCAGGACGCGGTCTCAGAAATCCTGATCCATCAGCTCGGCGGTACGATCGAACGGATCGACGTCGATCTGGATGGTGGTGAGCTGCGCTTCCAAACCCATGCGCAAGAGATCCTGGCGCCGCAGCTGTAAAGCTCGCGGGAAAGCCACTACGCCGCGGCCCCGGCATCCTCGGGGTCGCTTCCGGAAACGAACTTGGGAGAAGCCCGGTGACCGAGACGCCCCTTCGCAGAAAGCGCCCGTATGGCCCCGCAGTCCACGCGGGGCCCGTTGCACTCTGGCGCCGTTGCCTCGTGCTTCTGATGCTGCCGCTTTTGCTCTCCGCCGGCTTGCCGGTCGGAGCACAGGACGCCGCTCCGCGTACGATCGAAGCGATCGAGACGAAAGGTTTGGCCACACTTTCGGAAGAGACCTTGCTTTTCTATCTCGGTTTGGCGGTCGGTCAGCCGTTCGACGAGCGCGATCTCGACGCGCGAATCAAGCAGCTTTGGGATCGACACCTGGTCGACGACATTCTGGTCGAGGAAGAGCCGGGTGGTGGTGGCGCCGAGGGGGGAATCAAGCTGGTCGTCACCGTGGTCGAACGCCCGATCTTGCGTTCGATCGATTTTCAGGGACTTAAACGAGTTTCGAAAACCGACGTCCAGGACAAGATCGCGACCCAGCGCATTCAGGTGCGCGAGAACGATCCGGTGAGCTTGGGTGAGCTGCAGCGGGTGAAGTCGCTGATCGAGGAGCTGTACAAAGAGAAGGGGTACCGCTTCGCTCAGGCGCGTTACACGATTGAAGAGGTCGGTCCGAACGAGAAGCGGGTGACCTTCTCGGTCGACGAGGGAAATCGGGTCCGCATCGCGGATGTCGGCTTCGAAGGCAACACGGTGTACAACGACCTTCGCCTCCGTCTGGTGATGAAGAAGACCAAAGAGACGAACCTGATCTCCCGGCTATCGAAACACGATATCTACAACCCGGCCTCTCTCCAAGAGGACCTCGACAAGGTCCGCGATCTCTACCGCGCCGCCGGCTATAAGAATATCGTGCTGGGGGAGCCGAAGATCGAGGTTCGGGCCAAGCGCCCGGAAGCGCCGTCGGCCAAGCAGAAGCGCCAGATGTACGTGACGATTCCCGTCGACGAAGGGGAGCGCTGGAAGTTCGGTGAGGTCAAGGTCGAAGGAAACAAAGTCTACACCGAGGCCGGATTGCTCCGGATGCTCCGCCAGCGTCCGAACTCCTGGCTCCGCTCGAAACTCCTGGACGATGGGGTGAAGGCGATCGACGAACTCTACCGGAATAACGGCTACATCTTCGCGCGCGTCGAGCCCGAAGTGATCGAGAAGTCCGGCAACGTCGCGGACGTCCTGATTCGGATTACCGAAGGGGATCAGTTCAAGGTGGGCCGGATCGAGTTCGATGGCAACGACAAGACCCGCGATCGCGTACTGCGCCGCGAGATCCGCCTCCAAGAGGGGAGCGTGATCTCGATCGCCGGGGTCAAGAACACGGTGACCAAGGTCAACCAGTTGGGCTATTTCAAGCTCAACGAGGAAGATCCGGTCGAGATCGATTACGACAGCGCGAACAAGAAGGTGAACCTGGTGTTCAAGGGGCGCGAATCCGAGCGCACCGAGCTGCAGTTCGGCGGCGGCTGGAGCGAGGTCGACAAGTTCTTCGGCCAATTCTCGGTCAACACCAAGAACTTCCTCGGCCGTGGCGAGCAGGTAGGCCTGTCGATTCAGACCGGCGGTACGCGCGACGCGCTCGACGTTTCGTACTACGTGCCCTGGCTGCGCGACAAGCCGCAGAGCTTGGGGCTCCGCCTGTACAGTCAGGATCTCGATTATGAGGTCTTCACCGACCAGCGGCTGCAGCGCAAATCGAAAGGTGCGGTGCTCACCTACGGCCGTTCGTTCGGGCTGTTCCAGCAGGGGAGCGTCGCTTATAGCCGCGGCAAATACGACGACGAGCAGAGCTTCACGGACGTCAACGGCATGCCGCGGACGGTGCGCTTGAAGATCGACAACTCGTCGCTCAAGCCGGTCTATCTGTACGATAGCCGCGACAACCCGTTCGAACCGGTGCGCGGCACCAAAATCAGCGCCAGCGCCGAGTATGCCGGCGGCTTTTTGGGCGGCGACAACTTCTTCCTGCGCCCGGAAGTCGGATTGAGTTACTTCCGTCCGGTCACCCGCGGTCAGGTGCGGACCATCTTCGCCACCAACATCGAGGCGGGGCTGATCCACAACTTGGACGTTAAGTTCGCCCTACCGTTCAACGAGCTTTATCGGCTCGGTGGCGACAACAGCATCCGGGGGCACTCGTTCGGTTCGATTTTGGCGCTCGGCAAGAACGGTGGCGCGCTGGTCTCCTCCGACGGCATCGTGCTGGGTGGCGATCGCTTCTTCCAGGCGAACGTCGAATACCACTGGCTGCTCGGCGGTCCGTTCCGGGTCCTCGCGTTCGTCGACGCGGGAAACACCTGGAACACCGAGTTCGGCGCCGGGGTCGATCTGGGCAAGCTGCGCTACACGACCGGCCTCGAGTTGCGCGTTCTGCTGCCGGTGTTCGGTGCACCGCTTCGCTTCATCTACGCTTTCAACCTCAACGAGAAACCGGACGACCGCTTCCAGCGGTTCCAGTTCAGCGTCGGGACCAGCTTCTAGAATCACGATTCGGACAGAAAATCCAAGGAGATTCTCTCGTATGTCGCATGCCACCCGCACCGCCCTCCGTCGTGCCGCTCTCGCGTCGGCATTCGTTCTCCTCGCCGCTCCGGCCCTCCGGGCGCAGGCCACGTCACCCAAATTCGGGGTGATCGACGTGCAGGAGATCGTCACCGAATCTGAGACCGGCAAGAAGGTCTTCCAAGAACTCGAGACTTTCGGCAAGAACAAGCAGACCGAGCTCGATGGCAAGCGCAAGGAGATCGAAGATCTGCGCGGCAAGCTCGAAGCCGGCAAGAACACCCTTGCCGAGGCGAAGGTCAAAGAGATGGCCGAACAGATCGAGCAGAAGGGGATCGCGCTCGATCGCGCGCTCGACGACGCGAAGCGCGAGTTCGGAAGGCGCCAGCAGGAGCTACTCGGGCAGATCGAGCAAAAGGTCCTGCCGATCATCACGCAGATCGGCAAGGAGGGCGCCTACACCTTCATCTTCCGCAAGTTCGACAGCGGGCTGATCTACGCGGAAGAGGCTGCCGACATCACCAAGACGGTGATCCAGAAGCTCGACGCCGCGCAGGCTGCGGCCGGCAAGTAATCGGGTGGCGATCCGTCTCCGCGATCTCGCCGACCGGGTCGGAGGGCGCGTCGAAGGCGACGGGGAACTCGAAGTGACGGGAGTTCGGCCGCTCGCCGAGGCGGCGGCCGAGCACCTTTCCTTGTGGAACCATCCGCGCTACCGAGCCCAAGCGCAGCTCTGTCGCGCGGGGGCCCTGCTGACCACTCCGGCGCTCGCCCTTCAGTTGCCGGATCGGGCGGGCCGCAACCTGCTGTTGGTCGACGATGTCTCGTATGCGCTCGGTCTGGTGCTCGCTGCACTCCATCCGGAGCCGGTCCGCCCGCCGGGGGTGGCGCCGAGCGCGATCATCGACCCGCTCGCCGAGGTCGATCCGTCGGCCTGGATCGGTCCTTATGTAGTGATCGATGCCGGGAGCCGGATCGGCGCCGGAGCCGCCGTGCACCCGTTCGTCGCGATCGGCCGCGATTGCACCGTCGGGGAGGGAGCGGTCCTCCATCCGCATGCGGTGCTCTACGATCAAACGGAGATCGGGGCCGGAGCGGTCGTCCACGCGGGCGCGGTGATCGGAAGCGACGGTTTCGGCTACGCCACCCACAAGGGTGTGCACCACAAGGTGCCACAGGTCGGGCGCGCCGTGATCGAGGCGGAGGTCGAGATCGGTGCCAACGCGACGATCGATCGAGCCACACTCGGCGAGACCCGGATCGGTCGTGGGACGAAGGTGGACAATTTGGTCCAGATCGGGCACAACGTGAAGGTAGGGGAGCATTCGATCCTCTGTGGACAAGCCGGGATCGCCGGTTCGACCGAGCTCGGGCGCTACGTGGTGCTCGCCGGCCAGGTGGGCGTTTCGGGCCATCTCGAAGTGGCCGACGGCACACAGGTCGCGGCGAAATCCGCGGTGCTTCGCTCGGTGGACGAGAAGGGACAGCAGATCGGAGGCATTCCGGCCGTGCCGATCGGGGAGTGGCGCCGCCAGACGGTCGCCGCCGCCCAACTGCCGCAAGCGAACCGGCGCCAGAACGAGCTGGCGCGGCGGATCGATCGGATCGAGGAACGGCTCGACGCGCTCGGGCAACGAGAGAAGGGGGAGGAATGAGCAGCCAAGAGTCGCCCGCCTTGGATTCGGACGGGGCTCCGAAGTGGGACATCGACTGGATTCTCTCGATCTTGCCGCATCGCTACCCGATCCTCCTGGTCGATCGGGTGCTTGAACTCGAACCGAAGCAGCGGATCGTGGCGATCAAGAACGTGACCATCAACGAGCCGGTGTTCCTCGGCCACTTCCCGCAGAAGCCGGTGATGCCGGGGGTGTTCCTGATCGAGGGGCTGGCCCAGGTGGGCGGGCTTCTGCTGCTTAGCGAAATGCCCGATCGCGACCGCAAGCTCCTGTTTTTCGCCGGCATCGAAGAGGCGAAGTTTCGGCGCCCGGTCGTACCCGGCGACCAGATCCGCTACGAGGTTGAGGTTCTCCGCTTGCGCTCGACGTTCTGCCGGTTCTCCGGCAAGGTCTTGGTCGATGGCCAGATCGCCGCCGAAGCGATCCTCTCCTCGGCGATGGTGGATCGCTGATGGCGGCTGCGACGACCGAGAGCGCGAAGATTCATCCGCAGGCGATCGTCGATCCTTCCGCCCGACTGGCTCCGGGCGTGGTGGTCGGAGCGTTCGCGGTGATCGGTCCGGAGGTCGAGATCGGCGCGGGCACCGAGATCGGTGCGAGCGCTCAAGTTTACGGGCCGACCCGGATCGGCAGTGAGAACAAGATCTACCCGCACGCCGCCGTCGGTTTCGACCCGCAGGATCTGTCGTTTAAAGGGGAGAGGGTAACGCTCGAAATGGGCGACCGGAATGTGGTGCGCGAGTTTTCGACCATCCATCGCGGCACCACCAAAGGGGGCGGTGTCACGCGCGTCGGGAGCGACAACCTGTTCATGGCCTACACCCACATCGCGCACGACTGCACGGTCGGAAATCGGACGATCTTCGCCAACAACGCGACGCTCGCCGGCCATGTCGAGGTCCACGACGACGCGACGATCAGCGCGTTTTCCGCGGTCCACCAATTCTGCCGGGTCGGGCGTCATGCCTATATCGGCGGCTTCTCGGTGGTTGTGATGGACGCCCTGCCGTTCGCCAAGAGCGTCGGTCAGAAACCGGCATTTTACGGCTTGAACGCGATCGGCCTTAGGCGCAAAGGCTTCGACCGCGAAGCGATCAAGAACCTCGATCGGGCGATGAAGATCTTGGTCGAATCGAAGCTCAACACCACCCAGGCGCTGGTCCGGCTGCGCGCCGAGCTGGCCGGCGATCCGAATGTGGACTACCTGATCGCCTATGTCGAGACCGCAAAGCGCGGCTACTACCGGAGCCTGCCCGGGCGCCGGTCGGGCCGCGGTGGGGGCACCTCCGATGCCGCAGAATAGTCCGTCGCCACCGTCGGACCGAGCGCCACTCAAGGTCGGCGTGGTCGGCACCGGTGCGCTCGGCCGTCACCATGTGCGGATTCTCGCCGCGCTGCCGGGGGTCGAGCTGGTGGGGATCTTCGACAGCCGACCGGAGGTCGCCGCGGCACTCGCTGCCGAGCACGGCACGGTGGTGCTGCCGTCGATCGAAGCGCTCGCCGATCGGGCCGAGGCGGCGGTGGTCGCGGTGCCGACCGTGGCGCACGCCGAGATCGGCTGCTTCCTCGCTCGCCGTGGCCTGCATTTGATGATCGAGAAACCGATCGCGGCCTCGCTCGCCGAAGCGGACGAGCTGATCGCCGCCGCCGAAGCCGCCGGGCGCGTTTTAAACGTCGGGCATGTCGAATTCCACAACCCGGCGGTCCAGGCGCTCTCTAACCTCGGATTGCCCCCGCGCTTCGTCGAGATCGAGCGGCTCGGGGTTTTTTCGCCGCGCTCTTTGGATGTCGATGTCGTGCTCGACCTGATGATCCACGACCTGCAAATCCTCCACGCGCTCGACCCTGCCCCGGTCAAAGAAGTGCGGGCGACAGGGATCGCCGTGCTGTCGCCGAAGATCGACATCGCGAACGCGCGGATCGAGCTGTCCTCCGGCTGTGTCGCCAACCTGACCGCCTCGCGCGTCTCGGCGGAGCGGGCACGAAAGCTGCGCGCCTTCCTGCCCAGCCGCTACTACTCGCTCGACTACCAGGCGCAGGAGATCAAGGGCTACCGACTGATCGACGAAGGGGGCGAGCGGCGCATTCAGAAAGACGACTTGGCCGTGGATAAGGCCGAGCCGTTGAAACGCGAACTCGAAGCGTTCGTCGCCGCGTGCACCGGCTTCGGTGCGGCAACCGCCGGTCGCCCGGTGTCCGGCCGCGAAGGTCGCCGGGCGCTCGAATCCGCGCTCGCGGTGGTTCGAGCGATCGCCGCGGTCGGTTGAAGTGACCGGCGGGTTCCGCCCCGCCGTAACTTTGCCCCGTTCCCCACGTACAATTCGAGAGCGTCGCCGGGAACGGCCGGGTGACGCGTGTCTATTTTTCCATGATCCTGCGGCCGGGCGGCTGCGGGTTGAGGTGATGCGGTGAAAAAGAAGCTGCTCTGGTTGTTCTTGGTTGTGCTGGTGGTGGCTGGGGTGGCAGGCATCGCGATCAAGAATCGGGGGCCAGAAGCCACCGAGGTCCAGATCGCCAAGGTCGGCCGTGAGGATCTCCAGGCCAAGGTGAGCGCCAACGGCAAAATCCAGGCGCAGAAGAAAGTCGATATCTCGGCGACCATCGCGGGCCAGATCACCAATATCGCGGTCGAAGAGGGGGATGCGGTACAGAAAGGGCAGTTGCTGCTCCAGATCGATCCGGTCTCGACGCGCGCCCAGGTCCGCGGTAGCGAAGCCTCGATCGACGCCCTTCGACGCGAGGTGGATTCGGCGCGCGCGAGCCTCGAGCAGTTCCGGGCCGATTTCCGCCGGGCGGAAGGGAACTTTGCCGCCGGGATCGTTCCCGCAGCGGATTTGGAGCGCACGCGCACCGCGGTCGCGACCGCCGAGGCCGCGGTCAAAGTGGCCGAGCGTCGGGTCGTCCAGGCGAGCGCCGGTCTCGAAGGGACGCGCGACCAGTTGGCCAAGACGACCATCCGTTCGCCGATGGACGGCGTGGTCACCGCCCGGCGGGTGGAAGAGGGGGAGGTCGCGGTGATCGGGATCCAGAACAGTCCGGGCACGGTACTGCTCCAGATCTCCGATATGTCGGTGGTCGAGGCCGAGATCGAAGTCGACGAGACGTCGATCCCCAACGTCGTGCTCGGCCAAGAGGTGCGGGTCCGGCTCGACGCCTATCCGAACAAGACCTTTCGTGGCACGGTGACCGAGGTGGCGTCGAGCCCGATCCTCTCGGGGGTCAACCAGGCGATCAAGTTCGAGGTGAAAGTGCGCCTCGACGCGCCTCCTGCAGGGATCAAGCCGGGCCTTTCGGCGCGCGCCGACATCCTCACCGGTTTTCGTAGCGATGCCCTGGTGGTGCCGCTCCAGGCGCTGGTGGTTCGAGAGATCGAACGCCAACCGGGCCAGAAGGTCGATCCCAACGCGCCCCGCGACCAGGAGGGAGTCTACCTGATGGAGAACGGCAAGGCGCGCTTCCAACCGATCGAGACCGGCATGCTCGGCGAGCTGTCGATCGAAGTGCTCTCGGGCCTCAAAGGGGGCGAGACGCTGGTTACCGGGCCGTTCAAAGCGCTGCGCGAGCTCGAACCGGGGGGAGTGGTGAAGGTTGAGGACCCCAAAAAGAAGAAGAACGCCAGCGCCGAGCCCGAGAAGAACGGCTAGGGCTCGGATGAACCTCTTCGAGCTGCTCGCCGAAGCGTTCGCCGCGATGCGCCGCAACAAATTGCGGAGCTTCTTGACGCTGCTCGGCATCGTGATTGGAGTGGCGACCCTGGTGGGGGTCGTCTCGGTCATCTCGGGGCTCAACACCTATGTCCGCGACAAGCTGTTTGCCCTGGCGCCCGATGTCTATGTGGTGAGCAAGTTCGGCATCATCCGCGGCCACGACGAGTTTATCGAGGCGATCAAGCGGCCGGATCTCACGGAGGACGACTTCGATCGATTGAAAAGCGTGCTCAAGCGGGCCGAACGGATCGGCGCGTCGTTGGGGACCCGCGCGCCGGTCACCTTCGGGGCCCAACGCCTGGGCAACGCCCGAATTGGCGGAACGAGTGCCACCTATTCCGAGCTGGTCAACCTCGACATCGAGACCGGTCGTTTCTTTCTGGACAGCGAGGCGCGCACCGCGCAGCCGGTCGCGGTGATCGGCTGGGACATCAAAGACGAGCTGTTCCCGCATCTCGATCCGATCGGTCGGACCCTCGCGATCGGCGGTCTACCTTTCCGGGTCATCGGCCTGATCGCCCAGCAGGGCAAGACCCTGGGTCAGAGCCGGGACAACTACGTGTACATCCCGATCGATGCCTACCGGCAGATGTTCGGTTCGCGCGACTCGCTCGACATCTTCGTCAAGGCGACCGGTGGGGTGGAGGGCGTGGATGCCTCGGCCGATGAAACACGCTCGGTGCTCCGGGCTCTCCGCCACACCGACTTCCGCGCCGCGGATCCCTTTGGCATCGTCACCGCCGAAGCGCTTCAAGACATCTGGAAGCAGGTCTCCGCGGCGGCATTCCTGTTGATGGTCCTGATCGCCTCGGTCTCGCTCGGGGTGGGCGGCATCGTGATCACCAACATCATGCTGGTCGCCGTCGCCGAGCGGACTCAAGAGATCGGTTTGCGTCGCGCGCTCGGTGCCCGCCAGGCGGATGTTCGCCGGCAGTTCCTGCTCGAAGCGGCGCTGCTTTCCCTGGTCGGCGGTGTGGTCGGAGTTGCCGGTGGCGGATTGATCGCCCTCGGCGTCGATCGGATCGCGAACTTCCCGGCGCAACTGACGCCTTCGATCGTCGCCGCGGGCCTGGCTCTGTCGGTGGTGGTGGGCGTCACGGCGGGCTATTGGCCGGCCGTCGCCGCCTCCCGCCTAGAAGTGGTCGACGCATTGCGCTCGGAGTGAGCCCAAGGGACACCCCAACCATGTCGAGTTCTTCACCCACCCAGCCTGTGTCCCGGCGTTTTCGCCTGTCCTGGACCGAGAACGTCCGCTTCGCGCTGGTCGCCATGAGGGCGCAGAAGCTGCGCACTTTCCTCACCCTGTTGGGGGTCGTGGCGGGGGTTGCCACGGTGATCATGATGGTCTCGTTCGTGGTCGGCTTCGATCGCTCGATCACCGCGGCGTTCTCGAGCTTCGGGACCAATCTGGTTCAGTTTCAGAAATGGGAGCCGCGCTTCGGCGATGACGACGAGATGCCGGAGGCAGAACGCCGTCGGAAGAACCTCGAAATCGACGACGCGAGGGCGCTCAAGCGGCTCGCCACGCTCGCGGCCGCGGTATCGCCCGAGCGCTACTACTTTCGGCCGATCACGGTTTCGTCCGCGCGCAAGCGGGCGAACAATCCGGCGGCGGTCGGCGTCACCCCCGATTACCTGGCGGCCAACTCGTCTTCGATCGCCGATGGCCGCTTCTTCACCGATGCCGACGTGCGCCACGCCTCGCGCCTCGCGGTCGTGGCGCCCGATGTCGTCGAGGCTCTCTTTCCGCAACAGGACCCGATCGGGCGCACGATCACGGTGGAAACCTGGAGCTTTCAAGTGATCGGCGTGCTGGAGAAAAAGGGTTCGTTTCTAGGCGGCAGCGCCAACAACTTGATCCTGATTCCGATCACCACGTTCGACGAGCAGTTTCCGGACATCCGCAACGGCCAGGGCGACACGCTGCACATCGCGACCGTGCCGCGCCGGACGGAGGACGTCGAGGGCTTGATCGAGCAAGGGACCGCAATCCTGCGCGCCCGGCGCCAGCTACGCCCCAACCAGCCGAACGACTTCGCGGTCTTTACCAGCGTCGGTCAGCTCAAGAACTTCCGGCAGATCACCGGCGGCATCGCGGCGGTGATGATCCTGATCGCGGCGATCGCCTTGGTGGTGGGCGGGGTCGGTGTGATGAACATCATGCTGGTGAACGTAACCCAGCGGACGCGCGAGATCGGTCTGCGCAAAGCGCTCGGCGGCACCCGCCGCGACATCGCGATCCAGTTCCTCTCCGAGGCGATCACGCTCACCGGCATCGGCGGCGCGATCGGTATCGCGATTGGGCTCGGCGTGGCGCTGCTCGCCCGCGTCGTCTTCGATTTCCAGGCCGCGGCGCCGCTCTGGTCGGTGCTCCTCGGCTTCGGAGTCTCGACCACCGTCGGCCTCGTCGCCGGCCTCTGGCCCGCGCTCAAAGCGGCGCGGCAGGACCCGATCGAGGCGTTGCGGTACGAGTAGGGCGGCGGGGCGAAGCAATAGGGGGCGCAGCAAGCAGCGCCCCGGATCGCGGTAAATGGCATAATATGCCATTGGAGGCTGGCGAGCGATGCCCACAAGAAACGTAGTTCTCACAGACCATCAGACCGAGTTCGTTGACCGACTTGTTTCGACCGGCCGGTATCAGAATGCGAGCGAGGTTCTTCGAGACGGTCTTCGTCTCGTGGAACGAGAGGAGTCTGAAACTCAGGCGCGCTTGGCCGCGCTTCGGGAGGTTACGCGGGTTGGAATCGCCGACTCTGACGCCGGGCGCTACAAGACCTTCGAATCGGACCTTCTCCTGCGGGAGCATCTTCAGGGTCTGGTCGATGAGGAGTTGGCCCCGGCAAGGTCTCGACGCAGGAAATGAGCAGGGACGGAACGAGATGGACGATCCGCATCACGGTCAGCGCCGAGAACGACATCCGGGGCGCCGTTCGGTGGTCTGCGCAGCGCTTCGGGGCAGAGCAAGCTCGCGCCTATGCGGAGACCCTGATGCTCGCGGTCACCGAGTTGGGGGCCGGTCCAAACCTCGTTGGGGTCAAGCTGCGAGATGAGATTGCGGCAGGCTTGCTCTCCCTTCACGTTGCCCGTCACGGCCGAAGGGGGCGCCACTTTGTCATGTTCCGGATCGTAGACGAATCAGCCCGCATTCTTGAGGTTCTTCGTGTACTTCACGACGCAATGGACTTCCCGCGGCACATTCCGGAGTAGGGCAGATTCGGTGTGGCGCGGCCGTTGAGCAGGACGCTTACAAGGCATTACGGCTTCGCCGCCTCCGGAGGCGCCACTCTTTTGCGATCTGGGGATCTTCCAGGCGTTTCCGGACCCGATGCCACCAGGCCGTCACCCGTCGCCCTCCTCTATACTTCCAGGCATGCCCGGACCGCCTGACTCCTTCCTCCGTCGGCTGCTCTTGCGCCTTCGGCCTCGCCTGCTCGCCCGGGTGCTGCTCGCGCTCGGAGCGGTCGGCCTTTTGCCGCTCGCGATCGTCTCGGTGGGGCTCGCCGACCTGAACCGCGGCGCGATCGAAGAGCAGGTGCTGCGCACCCACGCGCTCGCCGCCAATACCGCCGCGGAGCGGGTCGCCTCGTTCCTCGCGGTCCGCCGTTCGCTCGCCGAGGGGATGGCCGGCAATCCCCTGCTCGCCGATCCGTCCTCTCTTGCGGCGCAGGAGCTGCTGCGCCAGAACCTCGGGGCGTGGGCCGATCTCGGGGTGATCGCGATCGCGATCGTCGATGGCCAGGGGCGCGAAGGATTGCGGGCGCAGATCAAAGGCGCCGACCAGGGAAGAATCGATCGCGCCCTCGCGGCGAGCGGGAGCGGGCGAGGGAGCGTCGGCCGGGGTAGAGAGCCGATCCCCGTGATGAGCCCGAGCGGTGCTCCTCTCGTGGTGCTCAGGGCGCCGCTTGCGAGAGCGGAGGAGGGCGAAACGCGCGATCTCGGCGCCGTCGCCCTGGTCTGCGATGGCGAGGCGCTGGTCGAGATCGCGCAGCCGAACGAGATCGGCGACGAGGCCGATCTATTGCTCGTCGGTCACGATCGTCGGCTGATCGTCGCGGCGCGCACTCCGCTCTCGGCGTTTCCGGAAGAGCTGGTGAAAAGCGCCCTGTCCGGCAAGCTCGGCGGCGCCGGCCGCTTCCGCGGCGCTACGGGCGAGACGATCCTGGGCGCTTTCGCTCCGGTGCCCCGGTCGAGCTGGTCGATTCTGTCGCGGCAGCCGGCCCGGGTCGCCGACGCCGTGGCGATCCGCCTGCGCCGCCGCGCCCTGCTCGCGATCGGAGCCGCGCTCGCCTTGATCGCCGCACTCGGCGCTCTGGCCTGGTGGACGGTGATCAAGCCGTTGAAAGATCTGGTTCGGGCGCAGCGTCGCCTGGCCCGCGGGGGAGCGCAAGGAGGCGGCGACGAGATCGCCGATCTGCGCGATGCGTTCTCGCTGCTCGAACGGAGCGTCTCGGATCGGGAAGCACTCGCCCAGATCTTCCTCGGCCGCTATCAGGTGATCGAGCTGCTCGGCTCGGGCGCGATGGGCTCGGTGTTCCGCGGTTGGGATCCCAAGCTGGAGCGCACCGTGGCGCTCAAGACCGTGCGTTTGGGCGAGCTGCCGAACTCGGAATCGCGCGCGAGCCAGCTGCGCAACCTGCGGCGCGAGGCGATCACGGTCGCGCGCTTGAATCATCCGAACATCGTCGCCGTCTACGATGTCGAGGATGCGGTAGAGGCGGCGTTCATCGCCATGGAACTGGTCGACGGTGCGAGCCTCGAAAGTCTGTTCTGGAGCCGCGGCAAGATGACCGCGGAGGAGGTCATACCGCTCGGAGCGGCGATCGCTCGCGGCCTTGCAGCGGCGCACGAGCGGGAAATTCTGCACCGCGACATCAAGCCGGCGAACCTACTGCTCGGCCGCGACGGCGCGATCAAGATCACCGATTTCGGCATCTCCGAGCTCGCCTCGATCTCCGAGAAAGGGGGTGCCGCGATCTTCGGCACGCCTGGTTACATTCCACCCGAAACGTTGCGCGGCGAGGGGTACGGGCTACAAGGGGACCTGTTCGCGCTCGGCGTGGTGCTCTACCACGCCCTGGTGGGCAAACGCCCGTTTGTCGGAGGCACCGTCCGCGATGTCGTGCGGGCGACCCTGACCGACAAGGCGATTCCACCGAGCCAGAGCGTCCCCGGGTTGCCGCCCATGCTCGATCAGCTGGTGCTCGCCCTCCTGGCCTCCGAGCCGGAAGATAGACCCGCGAACGCCGCCGAGGTAGCCGCGACGCTCGAGGGTATGGCCACGGAGATGCGGCTTCGCTGGCGGTGGCGGCCCGAATACGAGCCGATGACGACCGAACAGATCGCGCGGATCGCGGCTTGATCGCCGGTCGAACGACGCCGGGAGCTGGCTTCGACTTCGCCTGAGCCGGCAGGTTGACCCGAGCCCTGAGCGAAGTCGAAGGGCGGAGCGGATCAGCGCCGCACGATCTTCCAGGTCCGGACGGACGAGTTGCCCACCAGATCCCGCGCCTCGACCTCCAGCAGGGCGACCGCGTTCGAATCGGCCGGTGCCACTTTGGTCCGGTAGATCAGTTTCGCGATCCCGCTGCCCAGATCCTCGCCGGTGATCCAAAGCAGCTGATCGTCGTTGGCGGCCGCGCCGTCGTCTCCCACGAGCTGCCAGCCCTGGCCGGCAAAGAAGGCCTGCGGATGGTTCGCCGAGGCCGTGCTCTCGGACCAGATGCCGTCGCTTGGGGTAGCCCGATCACCCCACGACATAGGGAGCCAACGCCGGCCGTCGGCCGACCAGACGAGCGCCCCGCCGCGCTCCGGCTTCCAGGCGCGCGGCGCCCGCCGACGATCCTCGTCGGGCTCGCCGCGGTTGTCGTAAATTTTGCTATCCACCGACTGAATGCGCAGCGTTGGGGCGAGGGCGTCGAGGGTGAAGGCGAACGGACCGACCGAGGTCGATTGCCCGCAGGCGTCGGTGATTACCACGTCGGCGGTCCGGGCGCCCGGAGAGGGCGCGCTCCAGGCCGCCTCGCTCACCTCCTGGCCGTCGAGACGATAGATCCGTTGGGCGACTCCGCAGGAGGTGCGCTCGTCTTGGATTTCGACCTTCGTGGCGCCGCTGCCGAACAGGACTTCGGCGACTCCGACCTGTGCACCGACCAACCCGATGCGCGCAGACGGCGGCGGCCCGGCCGCCACCGCTGGAGTGACCTCGACGCGCGACGGCGCGCTCGGGTAACCGTCCAAGCCCGAGGCGCTGCGCGCGGTGACCCGCCAGAGGAGCGAACCGATCGGCAACGCGGTGGACGGCCGCCACGAGGCGACTTGCACTCCGGTCGCGCGATCGATCATCTCGCCGCACGCCTCGTCGCGGCAGACCTCGACGACGTACGAGGCCGCTCCTGCGACCTCATTCCACTCGAGTTTTGCCCGATTGACCGGTACCCTGGCATCGACCTTCGGGGCGGTGAGGCTCGGGGCCGCGAGCAGTTTCTCCGCCGGTCCTGGCGCCGCGCCCTCTTCGACCGAAGTGCCCATCCCTTCGGCGACCGCGACCTTTGCGCCGGCCGATGCGACCTCCCCCTGACCGCCGTAGATCATGACTTTGGCGGCCCGATTCTCGGCTTTCCGTGCCCGGGTCTGGGAGAGCCCGGCGGCGTTCGGCCGCGCTTTTGCGCTGGTGCCGCCGATCAGGATTTCGACCTCAGAGGCGCGCGAAGCCGACGCTACGCCGCGCGATTCGAACTCCGCCTGCCCTTCGATGATCTCGACCGCCTTCCTATCGACGCCGGAGAGCGCTCCGCCCGCCCGGTGGAGGAAAACGATCGAGTCTTCGGTCAGGCCGAGCCGCGTGCCATCGGTGAATCGGAGCTCGGCCGAGGACTTCGGATAGGTGCGCATCCCGTCCTTCTCGACCAACAGGTCGTCGATCTGCGCCTCGCCCCAGGGAATCGGCGCCGGGCGCTCGTCGACCCGCCGCGATAGCCGAGAAACCCGGGCGGCGGGCTCGGCCTGGGCGCCCGAAACCGCGATGCGAAGGCGCTGGCCCGGTTCGATTCGATCCGGGTCGGCGAGACTCTCGTTCAGCTGGGCGAGCACGTACCAATAGCGGGAGTTGCCCAGATAACGTTGGGCCAAATTGTGCAGGGTCTCGCCGGGCCGGACCACATGCCAACCCTTGATCGAGCCGGCGAGTAGATCCGCCTGTCCGGCGGCGTACGAAGGTCCGACCAGGGTGAACGAGGCAACGATCAGCCCTCGAACCACGGCGCGTTCCAGTCTCATATCGCGTCCCTCCGTCATTGGAGATGATTTCACTTCGCAAAAATTCCGCGGATTGTCTGTGTGGGCAAGAGTTTACCTCGCATCCTCCTCGTTGCAATGCGTGAAACGTGCCAGCATGATCTGAAGAGCGCGGCCGGTAAACGGAACGGGTGGACCGGCCGCCGCTGGGTTAGGATCATCAGATGACCCGCTCCGCTCCGACCGCTCCCTCTCCGGAGGCGATTTCGATCGCCCCGTTCCCCGCTTCGCGCAAAATTTACATCGAAGGCTCGCGCCCCGACCTGCGCGTGCCGATGCGCGAGATCGCGCTCCAGGCGACCCGGCACCCCGACGGGCGCCTGGCCGAGAACCCACCGCACCGGGTCTACGACACCTCGGGGCCGTGGACCGAACCGGAAGCCGCTCCCGATGCCCGCGTGGGCCTCGCGCCCCTGCGCCGCCCCTGGCAGCTCGAACGGGGCGATCTCCTTGAGCTGGCCGATCTCACTTCGGAATACGGTCGCAAGCGCGCCGCCGACCCGAAGCTCGACGATCTCCGCTTCGGCTCCGTGCGCAAGCCGCTGCGGGCTCGCCCGGGCGCCAACGTCTCCCAAATGCACTACGCCCGCCGCGGCGTGATCACACCGGAAATGGAGTACGTGGCGATCCGCGAGAACCTGCTCCGTGCCCAAGTGGACGGCGCTCTCGCCATGGCCGGGCCGCAACATCCTGGCGAGGCGTGGGGTGCTTCGATTCCGCGCCGGATGACGCCGGAATTCGTGCGCGACGAGATCGCGAAGGGGCGGGCGATCCTCCCCTCGAACGTGAACCACCCCGAATGCGAGCCGATGGCGATCGGCCGGAACTTCCTGGTCAAGATCAACGCGAACCTCGGCAATTCCGCGGTCACTTCGTCGATCGACGAGGAGGTGGAAAAACTGCTCTGGGCGATCCGTTGGGGTGCCGATACGGTGATGGATCTGTCGACCGGCAAGAACATCCACGAGACCCGCGAGTGGATCTTGCGCAACTCTCCGGTGCCGATCGGCACGGTACCGATCTACCAGGCGCTCGAAAAGGTTGGCGGCAGGGCCGAGGACCTCACCTGGGAGATCTTCCGCGACACGCTGATTGAGCAGGCCGAGCAGGGGGTGGACTACTTCACCATCCACGCCGGCGTTCGCCTCCCCTACGTGCCGCTCACCTCGCGGCGGGTGACCGGCATCGTCTCGCGCGGCGGCTCGATCCACGCCAAGTGGTGCCTGGCCCACCACCGCGAGAACTTCGCTTACACCCATTTCGAGGAGATCTGCGACATCATGAAGGCCTACGACGTGGCCTTCAGCCTGGGCGACGGCCTGCGCCCCGGCGCGATCGCGGACGCCAACGACCGGGCGCAGTTCGCGGAGCTGGACACCTTGGGAGAGCTCACTCACGTCGCCTGGAGCCACGAGGTCCAGGTGATGATCGAAGGCCCCGGCCATGTGCCGATGCACATGATTCAAGAGAACATGACCAAGCAGCTCGCGGTCTGCGGCGAAGCGCCCTTCTATACCCTCGGCCCGCTCACCACCGACATCGCGCCCGGCTACGATCACCTTACCTCCGGCATCGGCGCTGCGATGATCGGCTGGTTCGGCTGCGCCATGCTCTGCTACGTGACGCCCAAGGAGCACCTCGGCCTGCCGAACAAAGATGACGTTCGAGTAGGCGTTGTCGCCTACAAGATCGCCGCCCACGCCGCCGATTTGGCCAAGGGTTTCCCGGGAGCCCAGCTGCGCGACGACGAGCTGTCCAAGGCCCGCTTCGAGTTCCGCTGGGAAGACCAGTTCAACCTCTCGCTCGATCCCGAAACCGCGCGCTCCTACCACGACGAAACGCTTCCCCAAGAGGGAGCCAAAGTCGCCCACTTCTGCTCCATGTGCGGCCCCCACTTCTGCTCGATGAAGATCACCGAAGAGGTCCGCGAATACGCCCGAAGCCAAGGCCTCGCCGAGGATGAGGCGCTCCGGAAAGGGATGGAAGAAAAGTCGGAGGAATTCGTGCGCGCGGGGGCGGAGGTCTACGGGTAGGGGGGGGCGATCAAGCGGGCGCGAAGACGGTGAGCCCGGCATCCCTTGCAGCGTCGGTCAAGCGGCGGTCATAGACAACCATTCCTGCAATCTCAGCACCGAACGCCAGGGCGGTCGCGAGCTGAATGGCGTCGAGCGTGCGGAGTGGCGGAGGGTCGAGTTCGGCCGCCGCACTGACAAGGTCAATCGATAGCTCCACGCGTTCGATGCCTGCCAGAACCCGGACAGCCCTTGCCTGGGCGGCGCGATATTCCTTAGGTAGCCGACGGACCGCGCGGTGGACCTCGACGACAGACAGTAGACTCGAAGCCAGGCGCGAGTAGCCTTGCACGAAGTCGAACAATGCATCGCTCTCGGCCTCGCGCACGACAAGCTTCACGAGCGCGGAGGAATCGAGATAGAGGATGGTTTGCGGCATCCGCTATAGGCGCTCTTCGCGCTGTTCCTCGAGCAGTTGGCTCAGGGATACCCCCTCGACCTTGAGGGTCGGTGGGCCAAGGCTCGAGAGGTCACCTTGGGCGGGAATCAGCCGAGGCCTGCCTGGCCGAGCCAAGGCTTCGGTCGTCCTGAAAATCCGCCGTCGAGAACGTTGCATCGGCGCGGCATCATGAAGGCGGAGGTCGTACGATTCAGAATCTTCGCCTTTTGCCCAGGTGGTGAACGTGGAACCGAGTTCACGCTCAAGGTTCCTACGGACCGATCTATCGATCCACACCCGAAGAACCGGGATGATCGATACCGCCACGAGAATCGAGGTCGCCAAGGTAACGAGCAGAGGGTTGACGAGACCTGACGCGCCCGACGAGCTTGCCAAGAGTCGTACGAGTAGGACGAGATTAACCAGCGACAGGCACCAGGGCAGCCAAACGCCCCACCGACTTTCAGAGAGGAGAGGAGGGCGGTATTCGGAGCCGGTCTTCATGATTGCAATCCTTGGCGGTCATGCGCGGTCAGTGCGGCGAACAAGCCATTCATATCCTACACCTGGAGGGCAGTGGCGCGCGCCGCGCTCTCGGTTCGCCAACCCGCTCCCCGCAAATGGAGACTTGCCGGGCGCGCCTGCTCGTGCGGATGGCGAGGCAAAGGAGGCCGGCGCAATTTTCGCATTACTCCCTGGCAAGCCGCCTTTTTGGCGCTCCAACCCACCCGGCCGGGGAGTTGGTCCGAAGAGCTACAGAGCGGACTTCCAGCTGGGCTTGCCAAGGACCTCCAAACCGAGGATCATCGCTTGGAACCAACGGTCGAATAGAGTCCCGATGAGCGCCAGAGATTCCAGATCCCAAGCCCCTTTCGCGATCGAGCCGTCGAGCGGTCGTTATCTTGTGACCCTCGCCGGGTTGTTTGCCGCGCTCTGGGTGGTTCTGGCCATCCGGCCGCTCAACCGTTACGACTGGGCGCTCGAAAACGCTCTCGTGGTCGCCTCCGTGCTGTTCGTCGCCTGGACCTGGCGGCGCGCGCGGCTGTCGAAGACCGCCTACACGCTGATCTTTGTTTTTCTCTGCGTGCACGAGGTCGGCGCCCACTACACCTACTCCGAAGTGCCGTACGACGCTTGGTTCCAAGCGGCGACCGGCTCGACCTTTAACTCTCTGGTCGGCTGGCAACGCAATAACTTCGACCGGGTGATTCACTTCTCGTATGGCCTGCTGCTCGCTCTGCCGATTCGCGAGCTGGTGGTGCCTCTCTCCGGGGTGCGCGGCTTCTGGAGCTACCTCCTGCCGCTCGACCTCACCATGTCGTCCTCGGCCCTCTACGAGTTGATCGAATGGGGCGCCGCCGAAGCCTTCGGCGGCGACCTGGGCGCCGCCTACCTCGGCACCCAAGGCGACGTTTGGGATGCCCACAAAGACATGGCTCTTGCGAGCACCGGAGCTCTGGTCGCGATTCTCTTCGCGGTCTGGCTGGATCGGCGCGGGCGGGGAGTGAGGAGATAGCCGCTGATCGATCCGATCGATCCGATATCCCCGCCGAGCCCTTTGCAGTTCGATCGCGCTGAAATGCAGGAGACTCCAACGGAGCGGCAGACGCCCAGCTGCGCCTTTTGTCGAGCAGCCGCACCAGAGGACGAAAGAGTGGGCGGGTGCGCGAAACGCCGGAGTGCGGCTACACTTTCGCCGCTTTCGTGGCGCCAGAGAGAAAAGGGGAGACGTCGCAATGGCGATTCGTCTACTGCAGGTGGGGTTGGGGCCGATCGGTGCGTCGATTGCGCGGCAGGTGGGGGAGCGGGCGGGGTTCGAGCTGGCGGGCGGGGTCGATCTCGATCCGGGAAAAGTCGGCCGCGATCTCGGGGATCTTTGTGGGTTGGGGCGGGAGATCGGGATCGCCGTTTCGGGCGACCTTTCGGCGGCTCTTGCAGAACTGAAACCGGACATCGCGGTCGTCTCGACCAGCTCGGCGCTCGAGAAGGTGACGGCGACGATTGAAGCGTGCCTCGCGGCCGGGGTCGCGGTCGTCTCGACCACGGAGGAGCTTTCGTTCCCCTGGCGCGAGCGGCCGGAGCTGGCCCGCCGGATCGACGCTGCGGCGCAGGCGGCGGGGCGCGCGGTGCTCGGCACGGGGGTCAATCCCGGGTTCGCGATGGATGCGCTGCCGCTCGCGCTCTCCGCGGTCTGCGAGCGGGTCGATGGGGTGATCGTCCGGCGCATTCAGGACGCCGCGAAGCGGCGGCTGCCATTCCAACAGAAGATCGGCGCAGGGCTCCTCGTCGAAGAGTTCCGGGCGAAGGTCGCGGCCGGCGGCGTTCGCCACGTCGGGCTCGCCGAGTCGATCGGCATGCTCGCGAGCGCGTTCGGCTGGACTCTCGATTCGATCACCGACGAGATCTGGCCGAAAGTCGCGGCCGAGCGGGTCGCTTCGGCGGAGATCGACGTAGCGCCGGGCGCTTGCAGCGGCGTCGTTCAGCTCGGTCTCGGGGTGGAGCGGGGGGTCGTCCGGGTCCGGCTCGAATTCGAGGCCTACTTGGGGGCGCCGGAGAGCTACGACGAGGTCGAGATCGCCGGTTCGCCCGCGCTCAAGTCTCGGATCGTCGGCGGCATTCCAGGCGATCTCGCGACCGCTTCGATCGTGGTCAACGCGATTCCGCGGGTCTTGAGCTCGGCTCCGGGATTGATCACGATGCGCGATCTACCGCCCGCGCATTGGTGGCCGGGGGTTACGGCGCCTCTGCCCGCCGCGGCCGCTGTTTGGCCGAGATCGACTTGATGATCAAGAGGTAGGGCTGCTCCGGATCGAGCGGCTTCTTGGCGTGCGCCAAGGCGGTGGCCATCAGATCTCGAATCTCCGGGCGGTCCAGGTCCTCGGCCTCTTCGAGCACGATGTGGCGGGCGACCGCGCCGCTGCCGGCGAGCAGCTTCTGCGGATCGGGGAGTCCCGCCGCCTGCGGGAAAAACAGGCTGATCCAGCGGGGATAGAGCGCGATCGAGAAGATCGCGTCACCCGCCTGATCGGTCGGGCCGAAGCCGATCGCCAGGGCGCTGTAGTTGTCGTAGACCAGCTCGACCGCGCCGGGCAGGCGGGCGCGCATGCGGGCCAGGATGTCGTGGGCACGCTCCGCGATTTCGGGACTGAACCTGGCGATGAAACCGGCCAGCTGTTCGGCTTCCACGACGACGGTTCGATCGGTCATCAGGGTCTTTCCTCTCGGGCACATTCTAGACCGTGTGTCAGCTACCGCTCGGTCGCGTAAACAGCGTTTCACGTTCGAGCAGCGGCCGCGTGGTCGCATCGGCCCGCTCCCAGGCGCGGCGGACGTGTCGGTCGCGCTCCGGCTCGTTCAGCAGCACCGCGACCTCCGCCCGTTTGAACAGCGCCATCGGCAGGTCGGGGTGTTTTGTGCCCAAGCGGCCGATCGCCCGGTCGAGCGCGTCGCGCGCCTCGGCGAAACGGCGGGCTGAAAGGTAACAGACGCCCATCGCCAAATCGTGGGCGAAACGGTCGCCTAGAAGCGGGCGGGCGCGTTCGAACGCGGTCAAGGCACCCGGAGTGTCGGCCAACGCCATGCGCAAAAGCCCCAGGCGGGCGAGCTCTTGGCCCGGCGCGCTCTTCTTTTCGATCACCCGTTCGAGCAGGCGTGCGGCTTCCGGGGCGTTCCCCTCGTGCTCGTGGATCGTCGCCAGCCCTTCGAGCGCCGCGAGGCGATCCGGGTCGGCGGCGAGCACGCTCGCGAGCAGCGTTGCCGCTTTGGACTCATGACCGAACCGGAGGAGGTGGAGCCCTTCGTAGGTGCGCAGGTCGAGCGAATCGGGGCGAAGACGCCGGGCGGCCGCGAACTGCCCGGCGGCTCTCGATTCTTTCCCGAGGATCGACCAAGCGACCGCGAGGCGCAGGCGGACCGTCGCGTTGTTCGGATCTTTTACCGCCACCCGTTCGAGCGGCGGAATCGCGCCGGCATAATCGTCGCGGACGAACCGCGCGGAGCCGAGGTCGAGATCGCGAAACAGAGCGGTCCGGTCCTTCGGGTTCGGCGCGTCGGCGCGCAGGGCGGTGGGCGATTCGCTCGCCGCCACATAGCCGAGGCTCGCGAGGCGCTTCTTGTCTTCGTCCGAGAGTGCGGCGTCGGAGGCCGTCGCGGTGAGCGGCAGCTTGGCGAGATAGTCCGAGAGGGCGGCGCGGACCTCGCGTTTCGGTTCGGTTCGGCTTCCCAGATCGTTCCGCTCGTGCGGGTCGGCCACGAGATCGTAGACCTCGGTGACACCTGAGCGGATCACTTTGATCCGGTTCTCGACCGCCATCGCCTGCGGCTGCCAGCCGTAATCGAGAAACGGCATCATCGCCTCGCCGAGCACGATCTCCGGCCGGGGCGTCACGAGGCTCGCGTCTGCGCCCGTCGAAGCGAGCCCGGCCCAGCCGAGGATCGTGTCGAAAACGCGGCGGGTGGACACCGGCTCGTCGCGCAGCCCGGCCGCGAGGGTGCCACCGGCGATCACCAGCGGCACCCGCATCGTCCCCTGGTAGAGCAGATGGCCGTGGAACTGTTCGCCATGCTCGCCCCGTCCCTCGCCATGGTCGCCGACCACGATCGCCCGCCAGCCGGTCGCGGCGGATCGGGCCTCGAAGGCTGCCAGCAGCCGGCCGAGCTGCCCGTCCATCGCGGCGATCTCGCCGAGGTAGGGGTCTTTCGGATAGCGCGAGCGAAACGGCTCCGGTGGCTCGTACGGGTCGTGTGGATCGTAATAGTGCACCCAGAGGAATACCGGCCGGCCGGCCGCCGGGCCGTTGCTCGCCAGGAGCGCGATTGCCCGATCGGTCGTGGCCTTAGCGGAGCGTTCGGCTTTCCCGGCCCCGAAGTCATCGTCGTAGGTCTCGAACCCGGGGGCCAGCCCGAACGTCTTGGCGAGCGGAAAACCGGAGACGAACGCCGCCGTGCGATAGCCGGCGCCCGCGAGCCGCGCGGCGAGCGGCTCGGGCAAAGCGGGCTCCGAGCGGAGCGTTCGGCCGTTCTCACGCACGCCGTGATCCCTCGGGTAGAGGCCGGTGAGGATCGAGGCGTGCGCCGGGAAGGTCTGCGGCGCGGTCGTGTACGCCTGGGAGAAGCAAAGCCCGCGTGCGGCGAGCGCGTCCAAGCTCGGGGTGGGAGAGGGCACGGCTCTCGACTCGTAACCGACCGCGTCGGCGCGGGTGGTGTCGAGCGTGACCAGCAAGATTGACGGCGGCGCGGCCGGCGGCTCGGCATGCCCTTCCGACGGCGCCCCCCGAGAGCAGCCCAAGGGAGCCATAAGCGCCAGGGGCACGAGCCAGAGGAGCGGTGTCGCGCGTCGTCTCATGTCCAGGATCCTAAGTCTCGGCTTCCAGTATATGGCTCCGATAGGGCACTAGAATGCGCGGACGAACCCTTTCCTTCCGAGCCGTACGCCGATCCAGAAAGGACCCGGACTCCTTATGATCAGTCGCCGAGATTTCGCCGGCCTCCTCGCCGCTCTGCCGCTCTCCGGACTCGCCACCCCCGCCGCGGCCGCTCCCGCCACCACCGCGGGCATCAAACCGACGATCAAACCGCCCAAGCTCTCTCCCGGCGACACGGTCGGCATGATCCTCCCCGCGACGCTCGAATTCACCCCCAGCCTGATCGACTTAGGGGTCGAGCAGCTCGAAGCGATCGGCTGGCAGGTGAAGCTCGGCGCGCATGCGCGCGATCGCCATGGTTCGTTCGCCGGCACCGACCGGAACCGCGCTGCGGACGTGAACGCGATGTTTGCCGACCCATCGGTCAAAGGGATCATCTGCTACGCGGGGGGGTGGGGAACGCCGCGTATTCTGCCGCTGCTCGACTACGCGATGATCGCCAAGAACCCGAAGGTGCTGGTCGGCTACAGCGACATCACCGCGCTGCTGAACGCGATCCGCCAGGAGACCGGGCTGGTCACCTTCCACGGTCCGGTCGCGGCCTCGAATCTGCGCCCCTATTCGCTCGATCACCTCCGCCGCGCGGTGATGTCCACCGAGCCGCTCGGGCTGCTGGCGAACCCGGAAAAAGACGACGACGAGCTGGTGCCGCGCACGTTCCGCCTGAGGAAGATCCGCGGCGGTCGCGCCCGCGGTCGGCTGGTGGGCGGCAACCTGACGCTCTTTTCGGCCCTCCAGGGGACGCCCTGGCAGATCGACACCCGCGGCGCGATCGTCCTGCTCGAAGACATCCACGAAGCGCCCTACCGGGTCGATCGGATGCTCACCCAGCTCGTCCAAGGGGGGGCGTTCGCGCACGCCGCGGCGGTCGTCTTCGGCTACTGCACGGATTGCGACGCGGACGGCCCCGCCTCGTTCAGCCTCGAAGAGATCCTCGACGACCATCTCGCCGCATTAGGGATTCCCGTCCTCACCGGCCTCGCCTTCGGACACCTGCCCAAGATGCTCACCCTGCCCCTCGGTCTGGAGGCGGATCTGGACGTCGACGCCGGGACGATCTCGATTGCGGAGGCGGCGGTGGTGTGAGGTTCAGGCAGGGTGGAGCTAGCCGGGTGCCCGTTTCCGAGATGAGCGCTTGGCGGTCGGCCGGGCTGTCCGCTGGGCGAGCGTGAGGAGGCCGAGAAGATCCTCGTTCACCGCTTCCGAGGTGGAAAATGCCTTGGCGACCACCGGATCGAGCAGGGCCACCGACGTCCCCTCGACCGCTTCGCGGTAGAACTTGCCGCGCTCCAGCTTCGTGAAGTCGGAGCGCTCATAGGACTCTCGCATCTCGTCCTTAGCCTTCTTCATAGAGCATCCTTTCCATCCGCGTCACACGCCGCGCGCTGATGATGCGGATCGCGCCCGGGCGATACGAGTGCGACACCGCCAGCAACCGGACCAGCCGAGACACTCCAAAGGTGAGATAACGAGCCTCGCCGATGGAATGATCGGGGTCGGGACCCGAAGATGCGAGATCGTCGAGGAAAACCGTCGCGGCCTCGTCGAACGGTACCCCATGTTTTCGGACTTTCGCCGCGGCCTTGGCCTGGTCCCATTCGAACCTCATCGCCGTGCGCGCTCGCAGGTTGCGAATTCTAGCTCCACTCTGCCCCCCCCCCCCCCCGCGACCTTCGGTGCGTCGAATGCCACTGCGCTTTTTAGCGCCACGTATTTTGCCCGCGCTGTGATAGACTACTACTTAAAGACTCCGGGGAAAAAGAGCCAGCACCGTGAAGCGTTGGGGACCCGTCCACTGCGATCCAGAGATCCTCGAAGGCACACCTGTCTTCGTCGGGACTCGTGTGCCCTTTAAGGCCCTGATCGACTACCTGGAAGAGGATCGGACCCTGGCCGATTTTCTGTCCGACTTCCCGACGGTCGATCGGGCGCAGGCGATCGCATCGCTTGCTAGACCCACGTATCGCTAGTGATACTCATCATCAAAGGCCGTACTGCTCGGCCAATGCGATCTATGCGAGGGCGAGAATGCTAGCGATTTCGCTTTTTTCTTTATTGGCAAGTGGAATTGTGATTGCCTGGTTCCTGTTTTGTCGCCAAGAGCGGCGGAGACGACTATCTCCGATCGTAGCTTCAATCGCAAGAGCAGAACGGCACCTCAACTTCGCTCAGAAGCTCCCTGCTCAGTTGATCCTCACAGAGCGGATGGCAGAATGGGAAGGGGCTAGCCTGGCTGGTGCTGAAGCCACGCGCAAAGCAATAGAGACCGAGTTTCCTGTGCCTCCTTCCCCTGGACCAAGGGACGGCCTGGAAGAGATTTTCGCTCGGTTGGCTACGACTCTTGGTGACCCGAAGCTTGCAATTGCTGTCGCAGGCGGCGAGCAGTTGGTACAGAACCTCTTCGAGATTGTAAGCCCGGAAGCTGCGGGTCACGTCGCCGATGCTACTGCAATTGTTCTTAAGGACGGCTTGCTTCAATGTGCAATGGGTGCCGCTCAGGGAGCGATTGGACCAGCCTTGATGCAATACGTCAGTGCGCATGGCATCCTCCATGTTTTGGAGCACCACGCTCTTTCGATGAGCGCTCTTACGCACATACCGGGGCATGCATTAGATACCTTGCACTCCGCCAGTGTAGAGCTGGCTAAAGGCTTTGCAGATGTAGCATCTCACGTACACCAGGCTGCCTCCGAAGGCGCAACTGGGGCGCTTGGTCACGCACATGCCGGCCACGCGGTCTCTCACGCGGCCTCCCACGCCGGTCACGCGGCTGGCGCCCTAGGAGCCCATGTGCCTTGGGTGACGATTGTACTCTCGGGGTTTCGTGAAACAAAACTTCTGATTGAAGAGAAGACGACTGCCTCAAGGGCGCTCGCGCATGTTGCGGTCGACGCTGTCGCTACCGGAGGCGGTGCGCTCGCAGGAGCTAAAGGAGGCGCATTTATAGGTGCAGCGGGTGGACCGGTTGGCGCATTGGTCGGTGGCGTTTTCGGTGCCATTCTGGGTGCACTTGGGGGACGCTATCTCGCGGAGAAGGGAAAAGGGATGAAACTTCAGTTGGTGGTGAAAGAACTGGAGGAACGAACTCGACAGGCCGAGAGTGCGCTCGGTAGCTCAGCACTCGTGTTTGCGTCAGGAGTTCGCGAATCCTGCGCGAGCGCGGCCGGTGAGTATCGAGAGTCATTGAATCGGGCGCCTGATTTCAAAGAGTTGTTGCAGCAAAATATTTTTCAAGCCGAAGCTTCCGCCAGTCTAATCGACGGGGTCCAGCAGGAGTTCCTGGCAACTGCGCAAGATGCCAAAGCTGAGCTTGAGGCAATTCGAATACCGGTTCCGAGGGTTTGGGAGAAGCTCTTAGGGTTGGACGTTGGTTCCGAAGCAAGGCGCCTCTTGGTAGAGGCCCACGAGCGCTGCTTAGACTGGGCCTCCGAGAGGCGACGTTCTCTGCCTGCCAAGGGCGATAATCCAGCTGATATCTACCGTTCCCTCATGGTGCTTCATTGTCCGAAATCTAGCGGTAGCCACTTTCTCCGCGCTGCTGAGCGAGCGGCGGTATTTCCAAAACAATTCATGGAAACTTTGGGTTTGTGGCTGGCGGAAGCAGCTGTGGCTTTTCAGGGAGGTGCTCTCGCCCTCCAAAGCGTTGCGACTCGCGAAATGGAACGCCATAGAGGCGAAGTCTCAAGATGGAGGAAGAGTCTCGAAGAAAAGGAGGTGGAAGTGCAGCGGGAATGCGAGGCACTTGGTCGTTCCTAGGTTCGCCCGATTTCCGCCCCCCACAACCGCCGCCCGGCATGTTATCGTCCCGGCAGTCTGATCGCTTGGCTCATTTTTCGCGCAGCTTGTCGACGTCGCTGGTCGGCTCCGTCCGTTTCCTGCCCCGGCTTGAACTCTTTGGCTCGCGGCGGGAAGTCGCGGTGCCGGGCTTCGCTTTCGGCCTTGCGCAACAGGGGGTTCCTCGATGAAGAAGTTCCTCGCAGTTCTCGTCGTCCTCGCGGTCGCCTTCGGGCTCGGCTCCGCGGCCGTTTTCGCTCAACAGACCGGTACGATCGAGGGGAAAGTCACCCTGGCCGACGGCTCTGCGGTCGCCGGGGTCACGGTCGAGGCGCGCTCGGACGTGTTGCCGCAGCCGCGCACCACGACCACTTCGGCGAGCGGCGAGTATCGCCTGCCGCTGCTCCCCCCGGGCCAGTACGAGATCACCTACAAACTGGGCGACTTGGCGCCGGCCACCGAGCGGGCGTTGGTCCTCTTGCAGCAGACCACATTCAAAAACGTCACGCTCTCCCCCGAAGCGGTGGTCGAGGCGATCGAGGTCGTGGCCGAGGGGACGCCGACGATCGACACGACGTCTTCCGAGCTCAAGACCGCGATCACCGACGAGACGATCGACGCGCTGCCGGTCGGCCAGGAGTACCGCGACCTGATCAAGCTGATCCCGGGCGTCCAGTACTCCGAGGACAACGTGCGCGGCCCGAGCGCGGGTGGCAGCGGTCAGGACAATGCCTATCAGTTCGATGGTGTGAACGTCGCGCTGCCGCTGTTCGGTACGCTCTCGGCCGAGCCTTCGTCGCACGACATCGACCAGATCGCGGTCGTCAAGGGGGGCGCCAACGCGGTCGATTTCAACCGCTCCGGCGGTTTCACCATCAACTCGGTGAGCAAATCGGGCACCAACAGCTACCACGGCCAGGTGAGCTACCAGGTCCAGCCCAAGAGCACCACGAGCACGCGCGAGAAAAGCGCCAACACCTCGGTGTTCGAGGAGGACAAGGACTGGGCGACCCTCTCGGCCGGCGGCCCGGTGGTGCGCGATCGCCTGTTCTTCTACGGCTCCTACTACCGGCCGACCAGCAAGAAGGGCAACAGCTCGAACGCCTACGGTTCGGTGCCCGATTTTGAGAGCACGCGCGACGAATATTTCGGCAAGCTGTCGTACACACCGCTGCCGAACCTTTCGCTCAACGGCAGCTACCGCGACTCCTCGCGCGAGAACGACACCACCGCGGTGGGCGCGTTCGCAGCGGCCTCGACGGCGCTGGGTGAAGAGGCGACGCTCGGCATCGCGATCGCCGAAGGGTCGTGGATTATCAACGACAAGAGTTTCGCGAACTTCAAGTTCACCGACTTTGCGAACGAGACATCCGCGCGACCGGATACCCGGTTCGGGTTCTCCCCGACGCTCGGCCAGCGGCTCGACGTGGCGAACCTCGATACCCAAGGCTTCTTGAACGTGCCGCTGCCGATCGCCAACCAGGCGGCCTACAATGCGTTCATCAACCCGCTCATCCAGCGCTACGGCTTCGACCGGAACGGCGTTCGCACGGGCGGCGGTCAGGTCGGCGGCGCCAGCACTGTCTCCGATAACGATTTCTTCCGGCAGAGCTTCCAGGCCGGATGGAACCTGCTGTTCGGCCAGAAGATCACCCACGAGCTCCATCTCGGCTATCAGTATTCGAAAGACGAGGAAGATCTGCAGCGGACCAGCAACGGCTGGGGTTCGATCAGCGTTCCCGGCGGTCGCACCACGTTCAATGGCAGGCCGGTGTTTTTCGAGGCGGCGGTCGATCAGATGGGGTTGGTGGGTGCGGGCGGCGTACCGCTGATCCACTCCGAGTTCGTCTCGCACTCGGTCGAGATCAACGACCAGATCCGGCTCGACAACTGGACGTTCAACCTCGGCCTGCTGGCGAGCAACGACATCTTCTACGGCCAGGGGCTGCGGGAAACGTCAGGCAATCTCTCCGGCTTTACCCTCGCACCGGGGAAAAAGTACAAGATGTACGACATCGGTTTCGGCGAGCTGCTCCAGCCGCGGGTGGGGGCCACCTGGGCCTACAACGGCCGCGACACCCTGTTCGCGAACTGGGCGCGTTACAACCCGGCGGCCAGCTCACTGCCGCGCGCCGCCTCGTGGGATCGCAACCTCGCGCGCACCATCCGCGCGTTCTTCGCCGCCGACGGCACGTTCATCGGCAGCGACCCTCTCGCCGCCTCGTCGGGCAAGTTCTTCGACGACGATCTCGATCCGCGCCGGGTCGAGGAGTACCTGATCGGCACCTCGCGGCAGCTTTCGGCCAACTGGGTCGGCCGCGCCCATGCCCGCTATCGCTACGCCAACAACTTCTGGGAAGACACCAACAACGACGCCCGGATCGCGTTCGAGGCTCCGGCGGGGATCCCGCGTGAACTTTACGTGCCAAACCTCGCTGCGGTGCGCGGCGAAATCGGCGGCTCGTCCTACGTGATCGCCGAGCTCGACGGCGCGTTCTCCAAGTACTACGAGGCGAGTGTCGAGAGTGAGTATCGGAGCAGCAAGGTCTATTTCCGCGGCTCGTACGTCTGGAGCCACTACTACGGCAACTTCGACCAGGACAACACGACGACCGATAACGACCAGGCGATTTTCGTCGGCTCGTCGAACCTCGCCGACGGCGCCGGTCGCCAGCTGTGGGATAGGAAGTACGGCAATCTGCGCGGCGACCGCCGCCACCAGCTGAAGCTTTACGGTTCCTACGACCTACCCTGGCAGGCGAGCGTCGGCGCGTTCGCGATCTACCAGTCGGGCCAGCCCTGGGAGACCTGGGATGTCGAGGTGTATCGACGGCTCACGACGAGCACCAGCGATACCAACCGCAACGCCGAACCGGCGGGTTCGCGCACCACCGACAGCCATTATCAGATCGACCTCAACTACACCCAGAATTTTCAGGTCGGGCGCTACAACTTCCAGCTGCGCGGCGACCTGTTCAACGCCACCAACAACCAGACCGGCTACAACATCCAGAACCAGAAAAGTCGAGCCGGCTTCGGAACCGCCCGTTCGTTCTACGACCCGAGGAGGCTCCAGGTTGGGGTGAAGTTCGAGTTCTAGATCGCGGCTCCACGACGTGAACAACGGCGCCCCGGCCTAGACGGCCGCGGCGCCGTTGTTGCGTTGGAGCTCAAGGGCGCTGTCAGAATTAGGCACTCCGGCGTGGCAAATCCAGACGTATACTGTCCGATTATGACAGGCGTCTCTCAGAGCTTCCGCCCTCGTGAGCTTTCTGCTCGTCTCGAAGACGCCCTCTCCGCGCTCCCTGTCGTGGTCCTGACGGGCTTGCGGCAGGCGGGAAAGACGACACTCTTGACCCGCGATTCGGACCTCGGCAAACGCCGATTCGTCACCCTCGACGACTTTGCGGTCCTCGCCGCGGCAAGGCGCGACCCGGAGGGTCTGATCGCCGGGGACGATCCGCTGACGATCGACGAGGTCCAGCGCTGCCCCGAGCTCTTGATCGCCATCAAGCGGGCGGTCGACCGGGATCGGCGCCCGGGACATTTCTTGCTCTCGGGGTCGGCGAACCTTGCTCTGCTCCACGGGGTCGGCGACAGCCTGGCCGGGCGGGCGCTCTATCTGGAGCTGCAGCCGATGAGCCGGCGGGAGATTCGAGGCGCGCTCGACCAACCTCCGTGGCTGGTCCGTCTCCTTGCCGGGCATCTCCCTCTAACGGCAACCGACGGTGAGCCGATCTCCTCGTCCGAGGTTCTCGACGGAGGCTTCCCTTCTGTCGCGCTCGGAGTCTCATCCCGGGAGCCCTGGTTTCTCGGCTACGAACAGACCTATCTGGAACGCGATGTCCGAGAGCTCTCCCAAGTGGCGGACCTCGTCGAGTTCCGCACCGTGATGCGCCTCGCGGCCCTGCGCACCGGCCAGGTCTTGAACCAGAGCGAGCTGGCGCGCGATGCCGGACTCCCCGTTCGAACCGCTTCCCGCTATCTCGGGCTTTTGGAGACCTCGTTCGTGGTTCGCCGACTGGCTCCCTACCTCGCGAGCCGGACTTTGCGCCTGATCAAGTCTCCCAAGCTGTTGATCGGCGACTCCGGCCTCGCGGGCCATCTCGCGAACGTCGAGTCGATCGATGTCGGGGACGACGAGCCGATGCGCGGTGCGCTATTCGAGACCTACGTTGCGCAAAACCTCTTGGCCATCCTCGGCGCCCATGCGCCGCGGGCGGAGGTTGGGTACTGGAACGTGCAGGGGCGCTACGAGGTCGATTTCGTGGTGACCGAAGGGAAGAAGCAGGTCGCGATCGAGGTCAAGGCGGGCGCCCGATTCCGCGATCGCGATCTCTTCGGGCTCGAAGCCTTCCTGCGCGAGCAGCCCACCACTCTGGCCGGAATCCTCGCCTACAACGGAACCTCGACGGTGCCGCTGGGCGAACGTCTGTTCGCCGTGCCGATCTCGAAGCTTTTGTCGTAGAAGGTGGTTTCGCCCCAGAAGCGTTCCCGGTTTACGTGGGGACCGGCCCTGGATTAGATTCGCTCCTGGCTTTGTTCACACCTGAAGTACGCAGGTCCCCACTGTGCCAGGAGGTTGCCCATGTCGATCCGTCCCGTCAAACACCTTTCCCGCTCCACCCCGACGATCGAGGGTGCGGGCGTCCACCTGCGCCGCGCGTTCGGCTTCGGCGACACCGACGAAACCGATCCGTTTCTGCTGTTCGACGACTTCAGGAACGACCGCCCGGCCGACTACGCCGCGGGCTTTCCCTGGCACCCGCACCGGGGGATCGAGACCATCACCTACGTGCTCGCAGGGTCGGTCGATCACCGCGACTCGCTGGGAAACCAGGGGGCGCTCGGGGCGGGCGATGTCCAGTGGATGACCGCCGGCCGCGGCATCCTCCACCAAGAGATGCCACAGGGCGACCCGCAAGGGCGGATGCACGGCTTCCAGCTCTGGGCGAACCTGCCGTCCTCACTCAAGATGACCGCACCACGCTATCAGGACGTGACCGCGCGAGACATTCCGGAGGTCACCGACGACGACGGGACGAAGGTCCGCGTGGTCTGCGGCGATTTCTGGGGGGTGTCCGGCCCGGTCGACGGCATCGCCGCCGATCCGCGCTATCTCGACGTCTGGGTTCCGCCGGGCACCAAAAAGACGCTGCCGGTCGAGACCACCCGCCACGCCTTCGCCTACGTCTTCGAAGGGACGGGACGGTTCATGAACGCCTCGGAGCCGCGCGCGGTGGCGACCGAAGATCTCGAAAGCGGCCTCGTGACGCCCAGTTCCGCGGTCGAGAACCGCTCCCTCGTGATCTTCGATCGCGGCGACGAGGTCGTCGTCCAGGCGGGCGAAAAGGGGATCCGCTTCCTCCTCGTCTCCGGCAAACCGCTCGGCGAGCCGGTCGCCTGGCACGGCCCGATCGTGATGAACACGCAGAGCGAGATCCACCAGGCGCTCGCCGAGCTGCGGGCGGGGACGTTTTTGGGGTAAGTGGCTATCGAGGAACGGCCTCGTCAGATCGGCCCGAGAGAATCACTTGAGGATGCACCAGGCATCCCAATTAAAACGTTCGATGTAGCGGTAGGGGAGTGTACCGTAGCCGCTGCCGAAGGGGTTCTCGGTGCCCCAGTGATGGTTCCAGCTGTTGCGGACGATAAAATAGCCGCCTCCGGCGAAATCGTCGTCGTCCTCGAATCCAACCAGGGCGACGGCGTGCCCGACCCGTTCGGGGACCTCTCCGGCCATGGGCAGCGTAATGTTCCCGTACTTGCGTACTACGGGGTTGCTCATCCACGAGCGGTAGACCGGAATTCCGATTGCGACCAGGTGTCGGGCCGCGAGCGCTTCCTGTACATCCGTAACGGAACGTGCGGAAATCCGCAGGACCTCGGTGCAGCGGTAATTGGAGGCTTCGCCGGAGGCGTTCGCGGGAGCTGGGCTCTGTGCGTCGTTGCCTGCGATCTCCTTGCCGTAGTACCGCCAAGTTTCCTCTCGACACACTCCCTGATTTCTGAGGAGAGGAAAGCAGGCTACCAAGTTGTGCTGGCCTGTCGCTTGAACCATGTTCCAATACTGAAACTGCTCCGATAGATCCTGTGGAGCCCCTGACCTGATTCCAAGGTGATACTCGAGGCACACGACCGAGGCGAAAGCAGTGCAGGTGCCGCGATCCAGTTGATCACGAATCGGCGGCATGATCGGATCGATCCAGTTCACTCCGGTCGGTGAGGTCGCGGGTGCGCCCAGCAGGGCGCTGCTGGTCTCGTGCTCTTCTTGCGTCGGCGGACCGGGTTCCTCGGTTTCCCCGAGGTCGAGGCCGTAGGCATACTCATACTGTTCGTAACGTTGCCAGTCCTCTAGCTCTTCCGCTCCGGCCCGTGTTTCGGCAAGGGCAACTTCCAGGTTGTCGACCCAGGTCGGAGAGACTCCGAGCTCCTGAATGAAGGAAGTCTGAAAGCGGCGGTCCACGTGGGCGAGGCCCACCAACTCCTCAACGGTCGTGATCGCATGGTCACGCAGGGCGCCGAGGTCAGCTTCGGCTGCGCCTTCGCTTGCCGCAGCGAGTATTTCGTAGGAATGGGGGAGACCCCGGGTCAGAGGGGGAGCGGCGAAGTTCGCCAGGGTTTGCAACGAGGTGAGACGACCCTTCGGATTGGTTCGGGCGGCGGACGACGCCCGAACGGTATGCGATGCTACAACCATGGTCTACCCTCCTTTGCGGTAAGAGAACTCCTCCGCCGGCGCGTCGTGCCCGGTCCGATATGGATAGGCGTCCTCAGGCTCACTCGCCAACGCAACAGGTTCGACCGGTTCGAGGAGAGATTCGGCCTCGCGGGCGACCCGATCGATCTCCGCCGGACCGACGTGCAGAAGGTTCTCGAGTTCTCGAGGGTATAGACGGACGAAATGGAGAAATTCCTCCGCCGTCGAGACGGAGAGCTCGTCGCGGAGGGTGGAAACAAGGTGAGGATCGATGTTCCGTAGCGTCCGCAGGGAGTGGCCTGGTTTTGGCATAGGGTCCTCCACAGGGCTCGGCCGGGAATCCTGATTCCCGAGCCGGCTCAGTTGAGTATAAGCCCACAACGCACCCACCCACCTCGCTCGCATCCTTTCGAGGCAAACAGACCAACCTGGCGCGAGGGCCGCCAAGCCCTGCCCTTGCCGCAAGCCACCCGTTCGGGCGGGGAATCGCCGTAGGGAGCGCGCTACGATCGACTTGTCAGAGGGTCGATCTCCCATGGGCGAGCAGGACATCTCTTCCGAGCAGGATGCTTTAGAGGCGCAGCTTTTTCTGCGCGCTCTGCTGTCGGATCTGACCGCGCTCGAAATGCTGCTCGATGCCGACCTGATCGAGAGCGGTGTGCGGCGGATCGGCGCGGAGCAGGAGATGTTTCTGGTCGATCGGGAGATGCGCCCGGCTCCGGTCGCGGTCGAGCTGCTGGCGCGGGCGGGTGAACCTCGGTTGACCCACGAGATCGGCCTGTTCAACCTCGAAGCGAACATCTCGCCGCGGCGGTTCGGTGATCTCTGCCTCTCCGAGATGGAGGCGGAGCTGCACGAGGTGGTCGCTACCGCCCGCGCCGCGGCGCAGGAATATGGCGCGGACGTGCTCCTCTGCGGGATTCTGCCGACGCTGCGCCAGTCCGATCTGACGCTTCTGAACCTGACGCCGAACCCGCGTTACGCCGAACTCAATCGAGTTTTGATGAAGCGGCGCGGTGGGCATTTCCAGCTCCTGATCAAGGGGCTCGATGAGCTGCGGGTGAGCCACGACAACCTGATGCTCGAAGCGGCGTGCACCAGCTTCCAGGTGCATTTCCAGGTCGGTGCGCGCGAGTTCGCCCGGCTCTACAACGTCGCCCAGGCGGCGACCGCGCCGGTGCTCGCCGCAGCCACCAATTCGCCCCTCCTGTTGGGCCATCGGCTCTGGCAGGAGACGCGGATCGCCCTGTTCCAACATTCGGTGGACGACCGCTCGACCGCCCACCAGCACCGCGGGAGCCCGACCCGTGTGAGCTTCGGCGAGGGGTGGCTGTGCAACTCGGTGCTCGAGTACTTCCGGGAGGAGATCGCGCGTTTTCGCGTCGTCTTGACGCGCCGGATCGAGGACGATTCGCTCGCCGCGATCGCGCGCGGCGAGCTGCCACAACTCTCCGCTCTGCGCCTGCACAACGGCACGGTCTGGCGCTGGAATCGCCCCTGCTATGGCATCCACGAAGGGCGTGCCCACTTGCGGGTCGAGATGCGCGCGCTCCCTTCGGGGCCGACGATTGAAGACGAGATGGCGAACGCCGCATTCTTCTTCGGCCTGATGGTCGCGATGCCGGAAGAGTACGGGCCGATCGAACAGGCGATGTCGTTCGACGCCGCGCGCGAGAACTTCTTGGCTGCGGCGCGCCAGGGTTTGCGGGCGCAGTTCGACTGGCTGGGCGGCAAGAGTATGCCGGCGGCGACGTTGATCCTCGAACACCTTTTGCCGCTCGCCCGCTCGGGGCTCGCCGCCACGGTCGCTTACGAGGATGCCGATCGTCTGCTCGACGTCCTCGAAGATCGGGTCCGGAAAGAGCAGACCGGCTCGCTCTGGGCGCTCCGCTCGCTCGGTGGCATGGCCGACCGGGGCACCCGGGAGCAGCGGCACCGGGCGCTCACCGCCGCGATGCTCGCCGAACAAAAGGGGGAGCGGCCGGTGGCGCAATGGCCGCTGGCAGACCTCTCGACCGAAGACCGGCGCGCCGGCTACCAGCGGATCGAGCACTACATGGCGACCGACCTGTTCACCGTGCGCCCGGACGATCTGGTCGATCTCGCGGCGAGCGTGATGAGCTGGCGCCACATTCGCCACGTTCCGGTCGAGGACGACGAGGGGTGCCTGGTCGGACTGGTCTCGCATCGCGACCTGCTCCGCCTGTTCGCCGCGCGCGGGTTCGGAGCGCAGAGCGGCGAGCCGGTCGTGGTGCGCGAGATCATGAAGGCGGATCCGGTCACCGTCTCCCCCGAGACGCCGACCCTCGAAGCGATCCGCCTGATGCGCGAAAAACAGATCGGTTGCCTGCCCGTGGTGCGCGCCGGCCGGCTGGTCGGCATCGTCACCGCGCAAGATTTCCTCGCGCTCTCGGCCGAGCTGTTCGAGGCGCACCTGAGAGAGCCGGAGGTGTAACGTATCGGTTCCGTCCGCGCCAACCTTCGGAGGAGCCGCTCATGTCCGATCTCATCCCTCGTTTCAACGAATTGGGCTACTCCGCCGAGGGTGTCGCCGCGCGGCGACATTGGATCGAGGAGAAGACTGGCGTGGCTCTTTCAGAGGTCGGCGCCTTTACCTTCGCGGCGGAAGAGATGCGCGGCAAGATCGAGAACCCGATCGGTGCGGTGCAGATGCCGCTCGGCGCGGCCGGCCCTTTGCGGGTGTGCGGAGAGCACGCGGACGGAATCTTCTTCGTGCCGATGGCGACGACGGAAGGGGCATTGGTGCGCTCCTACGAACGCGGGGCGATGGCGATCACCCGGGCAGGGGGTGCCCAGGTCCGGATCTACGTCGACGAGAACCGGATCTCCCCGGTCTTTCTATTCGCGGGCATCCCCGAGGCGGCGGCCTTCGCGCGTGAGCTACCCGAGCGGTTCGTGGCCCTCTGCGCCGAGGCCGAGGCGACCACCCGCCACGGCCGGTTGTTGCGCGTCGAGCCCTTTCCGGTGGGGCGCGAGGTGATGGTTCATTTCTGCTATTCGACCGGCGATGCGGGCGGCATGAACATGATCGCCCGCGCGACCGACCGGGCCTGCCGTTGGCTGGTCCAAAACAGCGCGGCGCTCCGCTTTTACCTGTTCGCCGCGCTCGATTCGGAAAAGCACGCCAGCTCTTCGCTCTTCTTAGGCGGCAAAGGAAAGAAGGTCGTGGCCGGTGTTCACCTGCCCGCCGCGATCGTAAGAAACTATTTGGGCTCGACCCCCGAGCGGATCCTGGAGCTTTGGCACACCAACGTGTTGGCTCAGCTCCATGCCGGGGCTTCCACCTGCAACGCCCACTTGGCCAACGGGCTCGCCGCCCTGTTCATCGCCTGCGGCCAGGATGTCGCGAACATCGTGAACGCCTCGGTGGGGATCTTGCGCTTCGATATCGAAGCGGACGGCGCGCTGTTCGCGAGCGTAACCCTCCCTTCGCTCACCGTGGCGACGGTCGGCGGCGGCACCCAGCAAGGGACCTCGCGCGAGTGCCTGGAGATGCTCGGCTGCCTCGGCGCCGAAAAAGCGCCCCGCTTCGCCGAGATCGCCGCCGCGTTTCTTCTCGCGGGCGAAATTTCGCTGATGGCCGCGATCTCGGCGGGCGAGCTGGTGGCGGCGCACGAGACGTATGGCCGGAACCGGCCGGGAGATTAGATTCTTCCTATCGGAGCCCCTCCAGCCATCGACCGAGCGCGGGCACCAGCTCGGCGGCCGGCCCGGCCAGGCGTACGTCCGCCAAGTCGGAGAGCGGGGTCGGCTCGATGTTCACCTCGATCACCAACGCGCCGGAGCGCGCCGCGATCTCGATCAACCCGGCGGCCGGATAGACCGTGGCCGAGGTGCCGACCGCGAGAAAGAGATCCGCCGAGAGCGCCGCCGCCGCCGCGGCCTCGAAGACCCCCTCCGGCAACTGCTCGCCGAACCAGACGACATCCGGTCGCAGGCGTACGCCGCACGCCGGGCAGCGCGGCGGCTCTTGGGGCGACCGCGCGACCGCTTCGGCCATCGGTTCGCGTTGGGCGCATTTGGAGCAGCGGGCGAATCGAATCGTGCCGTGGAGTTCCAAGACGTTTGAGCTGCCGGCCGCGAGATGGAGACCATCGACATTCTGGGTTACCACCGTAAGCCGTTCGAAACGCCCTTCCCAAAGCGCGAACTCCAGGTGGGCGGGATTCGGCTGTGCCGCCGCCACCTGTTGCCAACGCCAAGCGTACCAACGCCAGACCGTTTCGGGATCGCGGGCGAACGCCTGCGGGGTCGCGAGCTCCTCCGGCCGCATCCGGTCCCACAGCCCGCCCGGTCCGCGAAAGGTGTCGAGTCCGCTCTCTTTGGACAGTCCGGCACCGGAAAAAACGACGGCCCGCCGCGCCGCTCGCGCCCGCTCGGCCAAGGGGCCGGTGGTCGGTAAGTCGAGGCCGGTCTTGCTTTCGATCTGGGTCGGGCGCATGCGTGCAGGTTATACCGCGCGCCCGAAGGAGGTATATCCTCGCGACCGACCCCATCTCGGAGGCCCGATCGCTGATGAGCGCCAACGACCTGCTCGGCTCCTTCCTCGTCTACCTCGGTCTGTTCGCTGCCGCCCTCGGGGCGCTTGCTTGCCTTCGCCCGGTGCGCTGGTTGCGCCTTTCCACCCGGCGACGCGGCGCGGCGCTGTTGGCGGCGGGGTTGGCTCTAGTCGTGGCGGGGGCGCTGGTTCCCGCGCCGCTGCGCCACGCCACGGGCACGACCCGGCTGGATAAAACTCTGCCGGAATACCAGTTTTCTGAGTTTCACGAAACGGAAGTTCGGGCATCCCCCAAAGCGATCCATCGGGCGATCTGGCAGGTGACGGCGCAGGAGATCCGCCTGTTTCGCGCGTTCACCTGGATTCGCTCCCCTCGTTTGCCCGGCCGGCGGCAGGACGAGACGATCCTCTCGCCGCCGGCCGACCAACCGATCCTTAAGGTCGCGACCTCCTCCGGCTTCAAGCTGCTCGACGACGAGGAGGATGAGGTCGTCGTCGGCGCGGCGGTGATCGCACCTCCGGGGCTCCGGCCGACCGGTGACCTGCGGAAGATCCCGGGGCTAGCGTTGGCGGTGATGAGCTTTCGCATCGAACCGCTCGGCGCGAACCGCTGCCGGTTGACCACCGAGACGCGGATCTTCGCGACCGACCGAAAGACTCTCCACCGCTTCCGGGCCTATTGGCGCCTGGTCGCCCCGGGTAGCGCGATCCTGCGCTCTACCTGGCTCGTCGCAATCCGCGAGCGTGCGGAGCGATAGGCCCGGACCGCTATCCCCGCGGATCGGCCGGCCTGCGCCGGCGCTCGACGTGCAGCAGGTGCCCGTCGTGCGACTCCTTGCGAAAGCCGAGCAGATGGCAGATGTCCAGCGTCGAGGCGCGGGCGATGCGGGTGTCGAGGAGCAGCGCGTCGGTCTGGGCTCCGGCTTGGACCTCGGCGCGCCGGACGCCCGGTAGAAAGCGCAGCAGGCGGTCGATCCGGAGCGCGCGCAGGGCGGTTGAGACCCCGAGCCAGAACGGCTTCACCCGGCGGACCAGAAAATAGCCGTCGTCCCCCAGCTTCTGGTAGAGCGGCATGAACAGATAGCCCCCCTCCTCGGCACGCACGTCGCCGCCGCGGTCGTGCGCGACCACCGCTCCTTTTTGGATCGGGAAGAAGTTCTTGAACCCAGGCGTCATCGCGAAATCGTCCTCCGGCCGGATCGCATGGCGATGGCGCAGCTCGAGCGTTCCGGGGAGGCCGCGGGTCGCTTGGGCAAGTAGCGCACGCTTCGCAGCGAGGTCGGCCACGCGCGCGCCTTCTTCTTCCGAGAGACAGCCGACCGAGACGTGGGTGAGCCAGAGCGCCGCCTCGTGGCGCGCGACCGACTCGGGCGCCTCGTGTTGCCCGGCCTCGAAGCCGATCGCGACGTGGCCGAGCCGGTTCACATAGTTGAGCAGCGTCCCCTCCAGGCTCTCCTCCAACCCGAGCAGGATCGGCACCCCGAGCGCCTGTGCGAGCCGTCGATTGACCCGGGAATCCGACACCATCGCGAACGGCGCGCTCTCCGCGGAAGTGGTGTGGAGGTCGAGGAACACCGCAGCCCCCGTGCGAGCCCCGAGCGCCGCCTCGATTTCTTTCCCTAGCTCGACCAGCTCCCGATCTTCGCTGCTCAAGTCCTCCGGCCGAGCGCTCGGAAGCGCCGCCAGCCGTTCCGGCCGCCACGCGCGGTTCAGGTCGCGGTCGAGAAACCGCTCGCCGCTGTTGAGCGCCTGAAGGTTGCCGGTCAGCCCCAGGACCCGGCCGCGAAAGCGAGGCGCCGACTCATCAAGAGCCGCAAACAGTCGGACGAGCGCGAGCGCCCCCGACGGCTCGTTGCCATGGATGCCACCGGTCGCGATGACCAGCGGGCCGGGGGCGCCGGTCGAGTAGGAGCCGAGGATGCGGGGGAGTGGGATGGGGGGCATTTGTGCCAGTCTAACGGCTGGAGCGTCAAGGAAGAGCACCCCATGAAGATCGCCTACTTCTGGCTCAAGGGGCCGCCCATGATGCCCTTTCGCCCCGAGCCATTCGCGCGGATCATCGCGATCGAGCCGATCGAGCATCCGCTGCTCACCGATCGCTTCGATCCGATCGCTCGGCTACGCGGAACGCACCGCGTTCGTCCCCTTCAAGCGCTCGATCGACGACCAGGCGCGCCGCCTGCGCGCCACCGCCTGGGCATTCCGCCCCCCCGCCGTCGTATTCTTCCCGCAGAGCCCAAGCACCGAATTCCCACCCGAGTCTCCCGAGGAGAAGCGCATGAAAGGCAAGTCCTTCGTCTTCGCCGCCCTGCTGCTGTTTTCAACCGTTCTGGCCCGTGCGGACGGGATGCCGCCTGCGACGGGCGAGGCGAAGCCGGTTCCGAAGTCCGAGCAGTCGGTGACGCAGCACAGCGTGGTGATCGCCGGCAAGCCGTTCGCCTATAGCGCGACGGCGGGGACGTTGATCGTGCGGAATGGCAAGGACGAGCCGGTGGCGAGCATCGGCTACACGGCGTACACCCAGAAGGATGCGGATCCGGCGACGCGGCCGGTGATGTTCGCATTCAATGGCGGACCTGGCTCGTCGTCGATCTGGCTGCACATGGGGGCGCTCGGGCCCCGGCGGGTGGTGACGGTCGATGCGGGTCCGACGCCGCCGCCGCCGTACGAGGTGGTCGACAACGCCTGGAGCGCGATCGACCAGACCGATCTGGTGATGATCGATCCGGTGGGGACGGGGTTGAGCCGCGCGGTGGGGGAGGCCAAGGACAAGGACTTCTGGGGTGTCGATGCCGACATCGAGTCGGTCAGCCGGTTCATCAAGGAGTACGTCTCGACCAACGGGCGCTGGCGCTCACCGAAGTTCCTGCTCGGCGAGAGCTACGGCTCGACCCGCGCGGGTGGCATCGCCAAGTACCTCGAAACCCGCGAGAACATGGGGCTGAACGGCGTGATCCTGGTCTCGGTGGCGCTCGACATCGAGGCGATCTTCGCCTGGCCGGGTAACGACCGACCCTATCCGCTGATCCTGCCGACCTTCACCGCGGTCTCGGCGCTCCACAAGGTGTTGCCGAACCCTCCGGCTCAGCTCGATCCGTTCTTGGACGAAGTCCGCGCCTTCGCGCTTGGCGAGTACACCGCGGCGCTCGCCAAAGGGGATCGCTTGACCGAGCCGGAGCGCGGCGCCCTCGCCGAGAAGCTCCACCGCTACACGGGGCTCTCGGCCGACTTCTGGCGGCGCGCGAACCTCCGCGTGCGCGAGTCGCAGTTCGCCCAAGAGCTGCTGCGCGAGCATCGCCAGGTGGTCGGTCGGCTCGACGGCCGCTTCCTCGGTCGCTCGTTCGATGCGCTCTCCGTCGAGGCGGACTACGACCCGATGTCGGCGGCCATCTCGGCGGCGTTTACCGCGGGCTTCTTGGACTACCTGCACCACGACCTCAAATTCGGCGACGGCAAGACCTACAAGGTGATCAACGAAGAGGCGGCCCCCGCCTGGGACTGGAAGCACAACACCGGCTGGTTCATCGCGTCGCCCACCCCGAACACCGCACTCGATCTCGGCCAGACGATGATCTACAACCCGAATTTGCGCCTGCTGGTGCTCAACGGGATCTACGATCTGGCGACCCCGTTCTTTGCGACCGAGTCGATGATCGACCATCTTGGCCTGCCCGAAGAGCTCCGTTCGCACATCGAGATGAAGTACTACCCGGCCGGCCACATGATGTATCTGCACGAGCCGTCGCTGCGCCAGTGGAAGACGGACATCGACGCCTTCATCGACCACGCGACCCACAAGTAGGGGCGGATCTGTGTGTGTGTCCGGCCCTACGCCATCCTCAGGCGTCGAGTCGGCCGCGCCACCAGACGACCCGCGCCTCGCTCCGGTAGGCCGAAAGGCCGGGGCCTAGAATGCGCAGGCGGACCACGCCGGAGGAGGAGCTGTGGTCCCAAAGCGCCGCAAGCTCGTGCAGGTTGCGCGCCGCCGGAGCGAGCAACAGGCCGCCGGCCGTATTCGCCGGCACCAGGCGCCAGGTTTTCTTTCCGCCATCGGCGTAGGTCGTCTCGGCGAACAGCGGCGGGACCCGCCACAGCGCGGCGGCCAGGCGACCGCGCGTCGAGAGCTCCAGGTGCAGATCGGCGAAGAGCCAGCCACCCGGGGAGCTTGGTACCTCGAGCGGCTGTCCGAGCGCGAACTGAAGGTCGCCCTCTTTTTGAAGATGGAAGGCGGCCGGCCGCGCCCGTTTGCGCAGCACGATCCAGCCGAGGCGCGGTCGGCGCGGATCGAGCTCGTAGCGTTCGAGGATCGCGCGCCAGGTTTCCGGGGTGTCCCACAGCATCTGGCGGCGGTCGATCGCGCGAGTTTCGACCAGCAGCAGGTCCGCCCCGCGCCCGGAGCGGAAGTGTTCGGCGTTCCAGCGGTCGAGGCGCGGCGAATAGGCGACGTAGAGCTGGAGCGTCGGAGTGGGGGCCCAAGGGAGATGATTCGCCGCGAGCAGGCTCAATTCCAAGGGGAGCACGTCGACGCTCGAACCGGCGGCTCGAATCGGGGCCACGAAGTCATCGGGCAGTCGGGCCGGTGCGAGCGCGCGCCGCTCGGATCTGGCGAGTTGCCGTCGGGCCTCTTGCGGGTGAAAGGCGGCGCTCAGATTCTCGACACCGCGAACCCCAAGCGCCAGCTCGTAGCGGGAGTTCTCGGCCGGTCCGGCGAACGAGATCGCGGCCGGGAACGCCACGATCAGCGCCCCGAGCCAGCCCGCCAAGCTCGCCTGGATCTCGTCGGCGCGCTCCGCGAGCAGGACGCCGAGCGCGAGCAGGGCGAGCAGAAACGAGGGGAAGATGCTTCCGTGCCCCCCTTGGCGGATCAAGGCGTGCCGGAAAGTAAGGAGGAGCACGGGAAGCGCCACCCCCCAGAGCGAAGCGAGCGCGCTCCGAGTGCGCAAGGCGTAGATCCAGAGGCTGCAAATGACCCCCAGCCCGAGAAGGTCCGCCGCGATTTCGAGGTTGGAGCCGAGGGTGGCCATGGCGACCGCGAAGCCGCTCGCGAGATCCGCTTGGAAGCCGAGCCAGGCCCACGCCCAGCGCGGCGACTCGAAGGCGAGCGGCACTGCGAGGGCCACGCCGGCCGCAAGAGCGCCGAGACCCGCGCCCACATTCCTCCCGGCAAAGGTCGACCGGTGGAGCGCGATCGCGAGCAGCCAAGCGCCGAGCAGGGTGAACGCGCTGATCCCAAGGCTGAGCTTGATCAGCGCGAACAGAGCGACCAGGAGGCCGCCTACGATCGCCGCCTGTGGAACGCGGTTCGGCCGGGCGATCTCCGGCGCGATCAGCAGGGCGAGCGTAAACAGCAGCTGATACTCGTAGCGGAGGCCGGCGAGATGGGCGACCAACAGAAGGCCGGCGAACGCCAAGCCGCGTTGCGGCGAGGCTCGGTGGAGCGCGCGGGCGAGCGCCACGCCGAACAGCGCGTGGAGCGCGATCCGAAACAGCTGGGTCATCCCGGCGTTCTGCGCGGTGGGCAGGAGCACCGGGCCGAGCGGGCCGTAGGTGTAGACGACATCGCGACCGTGGACCAGGCCGCGGGCGGCGATGTCGTTCAGCCCGAACGCGAACGAGGGATCGAGGCCGGTGCCGAGGGCACCGCGGGCACCGGGAAACAGAAAGACGACGAGGCCGAGCCAGACGGCGGCCCGTAAGGCGAAACAGCGAACCTCGATGCTGGAGAAGCTGCGCACGTTCGGAGCACTATACCCGCCCCGGAGTAGCTGCGCCGAAGACAAAAAAAGGCCGGCGCGCCTCGCGGCGCACCGGCCTTTTCCCCTAGCTATCTATTGAACAGCTTCGGGTTCTTCGGGCTTAGCCGATCTTGACGACGTTCTCGGCCGCGGGGCCCTTCTGGCCCTGGACGATGTCGAACTGGACCCGCTCGCCTTCGGCAAGGCTCTTGAAGCCCTGAGCCTGAATCGCCGAGTGATGGACGAAGCAATCCTTCTCGCCATTGTCCGGGGTGATGAATCCGAAGCCCTTGGTGTCGTTGAACCACTTCACAACGCCGGTCGTACGCATAGCTGACCTTCTCCTTTGAGTTTGTAATCGGAGTCCGGCCAAAACCGTGCGTGCCGACTACAGATCGTGACAAACGCCCTCACGCTGGGCTTTATACCGCTACGCCCGGCGACCATCGTGGTCACCGTTTGAGCGGCCTATTCAAGCTGATTCTACCGTGGTGATCTTGTCTCGTCGAGCTGTTCTGGGGGTGGGAGTCTATTCCATGACCAGAGGGGAGGGATGATGGCTCGGTGCTGCTGGGCCGTTACGTTCGCCCACTCGGCGAGCGGGAGCATCATACTCGGGTTTGGCGTCAAGTGCAAAGTTGGGGTTCCGGGGAAGAATTCCGAGGGGCAGGGGCCGCTCGGTGCGAGCGACCAAGCCACTGCCGCCGCTCGCAACCCAAGAACGTGCTGGTGGCCGCGAGTGCGAAGCTGGGATAGCGTGTCGCGCGCCGCGATGGCGGCGCTACTTTCTCGGTGATCTCGATCGCGCGAGTCTCGCGGCCAAACGCCCGCGGATAGCGGCTATCGGCTCCGTATAGCGCCTATCTGGCGGGCGATAGCCGCTATCCACGGGCGATAGCCGCTATCCACGGGTGATAGCCGCTATCCGCACGGCGATAGCCGCTATCCGCGCTGGATAGCCGCTGTACGCGGGCGATAGCCGCTATCCGAGCCGACATAGCCGCAATCTGGAGCCGATAGCCGTTCTCCGAGCCGGATAGCCGCTATACGGACGCGAAGCCGCGCTCGCGAGCGGAAATTGCGTGGCCGCGGCCGATGGTGCAGTTCGCTCGCGGGGAGCCGCTATCGGCGTTGCATGGTGGGTCGCTCATGCAGCCCGACCTAATAGAGCGTCTCAAACCCTTGAAAGAGAGGATTCTGCCGATGTCTCGTCGTTCGATCTCTGTTTTGGTGGCTGTTCTCGCCGTTTCTACGCTTCTTGGCTCGTTCGCTGCGCCGACAGTTTTCGCCGCCACCCCTCCCGGCCTCGGCACCGAGGTCTACGAGGGGTTTGACCTCGATCGCCTGGCGAAAGCTCTCGCCCGGTTGACCACTCTGCGGACCCAGCGTGGCGAAGAGGAGGGGGACCAGGCGTTCGAGCGCTGGCTCGGCGAGCAGGGTTCGTCGCGCGGGGAGTACGAGGCGGCGTACGCCGCCTGGTACGAGCGGTTCCGAGCCGACACGTCGGGCAAGCTGGAGGCGCGTTTTTCTACCCTGAACAGCCGCTATGTGAACGAAGAGAACTTCGCCGACACGCCCGACATGAGCCAAGAGGTTCGCGGCGGGATGACGCTCGACCGTTACGCGAAGATCGCGGTGGCACTCACCCGGCCGCCGGGGGCGGACATGACGAAGGTGCTCGCCAAGTTCGGAATCAAGAGCGAGGCCGAGTGGACCAAGGCGACCGAAGCCTGGGTCGCGGCGATGCGCGAAGACCAGACGTTCGCCGTGGTCCAGCAATACGGAGCGCTCTACCAGAAATACGCCGGACCGGAGTTCCAGCAGGAGATGGAGGCCCAAGTTGCGGGCAGCCTAGCCGGGCGCTTCGAGAAAGAGCAGCCGCGCCCGCTCGATACGCCCGCCCCGCCGAGCATCGACGACTATCTCGCGGACCTGCGCGACGATCTGCCCAGCACGAGATGGGAAGCCGCCCGCGGCTACGCCCACCTGTGCGACCTCTGGGCCGGCCCGGCGGGCAAGCCGGCCAAGGATCCGCGGGCGGCTCACTGTAGCGCCGCGGTCTTGAAGCGCGACCTCTTGCCGATCTTCCTCGACGCGATCGACCACTTCGACGACAAAACGATCAGCCACGCGACCGGGCTGCTCGACTTCTTCGACGAACTCGGACTCGAAACCGCCGAGGGGAAGCTGGCCGTCCTGCGCGCCAAGAACCGCAGCCAGGCGCGCCTGGCGACGCTCGAAGCGGCGTTCGCACCGATCCGCGACAAGGCGGTCCCCGAGCGGGTCACCCTGCGCAGCCGGATCGACGAATACACAGGTGCGATTCGCGATTTCGATCGGGTGCTCGCGCGCTGGTAGGGGGTTGAAACGCCCGGTGGAAATCGTGCTGCCCCGCGACCTGTTGACCACACTCGACATCCCGGAGCCCGAACGACGATCTCGGCCGCTCCCCTGTCGCAATCCCTCCTGACTGATCAGGGACATTCGGACGCGGTAGTGGGTACCTGGGCCTGGACCCGGGTGGTGAAGTCGCAATCCCTCCTGGCTGATCAGGGACATTCGGACTTCAGCAGATTGGAGCCAGGAAGCGTCCGTCAGTTGCGTCGCAATCCCTCCTGACTGATCAGGGACATTCGGACTTCCGAAATTCTGGCTCGCGGCATTACTCCAGGTAGCTGTCGCAATCCCTCCTGACTGATCAGGGACATTCGGACTCTTGTGACAGCCTTGGTGGCTGGCTTAGGACTGGGTCAGTCGCAATCCCTCCTGACTGATCAGGGACATTCGGACCAGAGTGACGCGGAATCCAGGGCCGATAACGTGGCTTACAGTCGCAATCCCTCCTGACTGATCAGGGACATTCGGACGCGCAATGTCTGGATTTTGGTAGGTACCTCCGACGTACCGTCGCAATCCCTCCTGACTGATCAGGGACATTCGGACGCTTTGTTGGGGGTCGGGGGGCTTCAGGCCCAGTACCGTCGCAATCCCTCCTGACTGATCAGGGACATTCGGACGACCGCAGCAGCGACGTCGGTGTCTCGTCCGCCAGGAAGTTTTGAAAGTCGCAATCCCTCCTGACTGATCAGGGACATTCGGACGTCCTATCCGCCCACCGTTATCAGGACCCATAGGGAAGGTCGCAATCCCTCCTGACTGATCAGGGACATTCGGACACGGCGGCAGCCTTCGACGCGTCGATTCCGCCTCTGATGTCGCAATCCCTCCTGACTGATCAGGGACATTCGGACAGTTTCGGTCTCGCTGGGACAAGCTGATCGTGCTTGTGCAGTCGCAATCCCTCCTGACTGATCAGGGGCATTCGGACGGGCGTAAAGCAGGAGCGCACAGAGTGGATTGATCTGACGTCGCAATCCCTCCTGACTGATCAGGGACATTCGGACGGCGTATGGAGCGCCGAGCTGATGCGCCACAAAGACGGGGTCGCAATCCCTCCTGACTGATCAGGGACATTCGGACTGCGACCGCACGAACGTTCCGAGATCAGATCGATCAAGCCGTCGCAATCCCTCCTGACTGATCAGGGACATTCGGACGGATCGTCATCGGTGATGTTGGATTCGAGGTAAAAAAGTCGCAATCCCTCCTGACTGATCAGGGACATTCGGACGAGGAGTAGCCCCATGGCCGAGGCTGAAATTCTGTCCGTCGCAATCCCTCCTGACTGATCAGGGACATTCGGACCGTTCGCCGACATTTTCGCCGCCATGGCGGAAGCAGAAGTCGCAATCCCTCCTGACTGATCAGGGACATTCGGACAAAGCCGAGCCAATCGACTACCGCCGCGCCGCACCGGGGTCGCAATCCCTCCTGACTGATCAGGGACATTCGGACCATGAAAGGGTTTTCGTAGACCACGCGGCGCACCGAACGGGTCGCAATCCCTCCTGACTGATCAGGGACATTCGGAGGCGGCTGGCATTCAACAGGCCCGGTGGAGGCCCTCTGGTTGTCGCAATCCCTCCTGACTGATCAGGGACATTCGGACCGGAGAGTCTTGCGTTCCCGCCCCGCGATCTCGAGAAAGTCGCAATCCCTCCTGACTGATCAGGGACATTCGGACCCACCTACCGCCACGAGCAGCCCGCCGCCGTCCGCGCCGTCGCAATCCCTCCTGACTGATCAGGGACATTCGGACGGTGTACAACGCGAGCGCGCCGCAAAACCAGCTCATGGACGTCGCAATCCCTCCTGACTGATCAGGGACATTCGGACGATTCGATCGGGAAGCGTTAAGGCTCACCCCGGCCAAGAAGTCGCAATCCCTCCTGACTGATCAGGGACATTCGGACGGGCAGAACTTCTCATCGTAGCATTCTACCCAACAATCCGTCGCAATCCCTCCTGACTGATCAGGGACATTCGGACTGGTGCGTTGGTGGTGGGTCCGATGAAAGTTATCTTGTCGCAATCCCTCCTGACTGATCAGGGACATTCGGACCCCGCCCTCCGCAACCCCTTTCGATGGAGTGGGTTACAAGGGCGATTTCCGGAACCTCTCGACATACGCCTGCCTTTCGCTCGTCCGTGCTTCGTTTTCGCTCGCCGCCGTGGCTCGCAAAGGTCTGATTGTCAAGGAACTTACGGCCGTTTCCGGAACCTGGGTGCCAAAATGGCAAAGGGGTCTCGAAAACTGGTATGACTTTTGCCTGGCTCAAACGATACACGCCTTCGGGTTCTCTGTCACCCCCCCCGCAGGGTTCGCCGGCACGCCTCAGCCCAGTCCGGCGTACCGCAGCCGCCTCGAAGGGCTGGAGAACACAACATCCTCCGGTCGGAAGAGCTTGGGATCCCACGGCCCGCCGACCCACTCTCGATACATTTGATGCTCTCGGTGGCCAGGATGGGACATCGCCTTGAGGAATTCGGCGTAGCCGGATGGCCCGCCGACGTCCTCGGGCGGACCCTTACGTTCTCCGGCGGTGCAGCGCGGATAGCGCACCTTGGCCTCCGCCGGCCGACGCGATTCCAGGGTCACAAAGTGGTACCAATCGTCTCCGAAGTCATATAGGTAGGAGCAGTGGGTGGGCACCGCAACGAGCCAGTCGCTGAGCGGGGTCTCCCAACTCGCGAGAAGCCCGGCGTCTTGTTCGAACTCGGCCATGCCGGGAATTCCGATCCGCGCCTTCTCGTCGCCGGAAGGGAACTCGAACTCATGAAGGTGCATGTCCTTCCACCCAAAAGCGTCCTGGATCGCACAGTGAAGGTGCCAGAAGGTCCCCTCCGCGCGGATCTCGAAACGACGCCAGATCGGCGGGGTGGTCTCCTCGAGGCGGACGTGAAACACCAGGATCTCTTTCATGGGCGCAGCCTATCGCGCCGCGATCTTCCAGACCACATGGTCCCTGAGCGAAGTCGAAGGGACGGTCGTCAACCCGAGCGGCGGTCGGTCCGAATCGTCACTCCGCCCAGATCCGCCGCACCACCACGCCGAGCTGGCGGGTATCTCCGCTCAAGCCGAGAGCGGCCGGCGACCAGGGCTCGTCGGTTCCGATCGCCCCGCGCATCGCTTCGCCGATGCCGTCGGCCGGCAGGGGAAACGACAGCTCGTGCCAACCGCTGGCGTCGACTTCGAAGTTGCCCAGCCGCCGACCTTCGACTTCGACCCAACCGGCCACCGGCTCCTTGCCCCAAGAAAGTGCCTCGACGATCAGCCGCTTTCTGCCAAGGGTCCGGAGCAGGAAATCGGCGCGCTGGGAAGTCCAGCGGATCGGCTCCGGGACGTTCTCTAGCGGATGCCAGCCCGCGCCCAGGTGGTCGAGGTCGTTGAGGCCGACCACGATCCGATCCTCGATCTTGCGCTCGAAACCCGCCCTCTCGGCAGCCATGACGAGCGGGCAGCCGGCGCTGTGGTCCCGGCAGAACTTCGGGATTTCTCCCGCCGCGAGCGCTTCCCGCAGCCCCTGCGCGGTTTCGCCGTTCCAGATTTCGGGCAGCGGAGTGGTCGCGAGGTCGCCGAACGGGATTCGATGATACGGACAGCCGAAGACCTTCTGGGTGTGCTCTTGGAGGAACAGAAAACGCCACGGGATCAGGCAGGGGGTCGGGACCCCCGGTTCGGCGAAGCCGCGAATCGCGCTGTCGCGCGCGGCGTCCCATTGGAGGATGCAGGGAATGCCGAGCTCGGCGGCCTGGGCGGTCGCCGCCTCACCGATCTCGACCAGCTCGGCGTAGGGGAGCATCTCGTCCGTATAGACGAAGTCGTAGCCGAAATGCCCGAGCGGCACGCTCGGCCGGTTGTGCAGCGACGCGAGCAGGGCCCGCGCGCCGAGATCGCGCACCAGGCGAAGGAAGTCCGGCACCTCCTGGCGGTTGATCTTCATCACGATGAAGGTGAGGATCAGGTCCGGGGCGGCGCCCTGGTTTAAGCGCCGGTAGGTCTCCACGTAGTAGCGGACGTTCTCGATCACCCGTGCGAGGCTCTTGCCCGTCAGCTGGTAGAACGTGCCTTCGGTCGCCGCGTTGAACGAGACGTGAACCCCTAAGCGGGGGCCGCACGCCGCGAGCCGGTCGGCTTTGGCCGGAGAGAGCAGCAACCCGTTGGTGACGAACGAGAACACCTGGCCGTTGCCGGTGAACTTCAGGGCGACCTCGACCAGCCCGGCGTGGCCGAGCGGCTCGCCAAAACTGTCCTCATTGACGTGCTCGCAGCGGTCGAGCAGGGGGGCATACTTTTCGAGGTGGGAGACGTCGAGCGGCGAATAGTTGTGGCCGAAGTTCTTGCCCGAGCAGAACAGGCAGGGTGGATCGACGTTGCAGATGCCGGTGAGCTCGATATTCACCTGGAGCGGCGACGACTCCAAGCGGACTGCGCCGGCTCGGACCTCGGCATTGTTCAGAACTCGGTTCTCGGTGATCATGCTCATCCGAAGAGGCCCCATTCTACCCGTTGACGGCTGATCTTTGAGCTAAGCTTCAATCTAGCACGCGCCCTGCCCCTTCACCCGAAAACCGAGGCGATGCACCCATGCTTGCCCCCGCCGCCGCCGAGCCCTTGGTGCCCCTTCGATCGCTGGGGGCGACCGGCGTTCGGCTGCCCGTACTCGGGTTGGGTACGGCGCCCGCCGGTCATCGCCCGGAAGCGGAGGCCGTCGCCTTCTTCCATGCCTGCCTGGATGCCGGCGTCACTCATTTCGACACGGGACCCGCCCTGGGCGGCTTCGGCCAGGCGCAGAAATACCTGGGGCAGGTGCTCGCGACGCGGCGCGAGGGGGTCTTTGTCGCGACGCGCTGCTGTCTGCCCGACGGGGAAGCGGCGCTCGCGCAGCTCCGGCAGAACCTCGCGGACCTCGGTATCGAGCGGGCGGATCTGGTCTATGTCCAGAGCTTGGGCAACGACGAGATGGCCCCCGATAAGATCTTCGCCGCCAATGGCGTCTGCAAAGCCTTGGAGAAGGCCCGGACCGACGGGTTGACCCGCTTTCTCGGCGTCTCCGGGCATCATCGGCCGGGGCGGTTTCTGACCGCTATCGCGGAGTGGGATTTCGACGTGATGCTCACCGCGGCGAACCTGGTCGCGCGGCACCGTTACGCGTTCGAGACGACGGTCTGGCCGCAAGCGGCGCGGCGTGGGATCGCGCTCCTCGCGATGAAGGTTTTCGGCGGTGTCAAGGAGAGCCGCCTCCGCGCCAAAGGGGCCGCCCTGCCGGAATCGATGCAAACGGCGGGGCTGCGCTACGCCCTCGGCCTTCCGGGTGCCTCCGGCGTCGTGCTCGGCATGCTCGACGAAACGGAGCTGAGCCAGAACCTCGCCCGGGTGCGCGCCTTTGCACCGCTCTCCGGGGAGGAGCTGGCGGCGCTCGAAGCGCCGACCCGCGAGCTGGCCGAGGAGTGGGGTGAGATCTACGGTCCGGTGGTGTGAGCCTCAACCCGGCAGCGGCGGGATCTCCAGGTACGAAACGATTCGATCCTTGGCGTTCGCCTCCGCTACGACACCGAAGGCGTGCTCGAACGCTGTACGGGTCAGCTCGAACGCCTCGTCGTCGTGCGCCCAGCTGGGCAAGAAGAGGTTCTGGGTGGTGAGCACCCCCTGCCGGAGCAGTTCTTGGTGGAACAGCGTCCGCAGGAGCGTCCGCCGTCGCGGGTCCTCCTCGGCGAAGACGAGCATCTGACGGAAGGGCGGTCCGATCATCTCGGCCGCAATCCCGGACGCGGCACTCGCTTCGCGCGCGAGCGCGGCGAGCCGCCCGCCATAGCTCGCAATGCGCGCCGGGACATCCTCTTCGCGATAGATGCGAAGGGCGGCTCGGGCCGCGGCGAAAGAATACATCTCGCCTTTGAACGTCGGCTCGTAGAAGATCTTGCCGATCGCCGCATCGAAGAACTCCCTCCGGCCGATCAATGCGGAGAGCGGCATCCCGCCCGAGAGCGCTTTGCCCAAGCAGGTGAGGTCGGGGATGACACCGGTCGCGTGCTGCACGCTGCCGCCGAGGTGACGGAACCCGGTGAGGATTTCATCGAAGATCACCAGGGCGCCTTCCGTGCGGGCGAGCGCGTCGAGATCGCGGAGGAAGGCGGGATCCGCCTCTTGGATCGGCCCGTGGCTCCCCTCGATCGCGCCCGCCGGTTCGAGCAGGACCGCCGCGACCTGGCCGCGATGCGCCGCGAACAGCTGCGCCACCTGGTCCCGATCGTTCGGACGAAACGGCAGCACGATCGGCTCGCCCCGCACCGGGACTCCGGTCGCGGCGAAACCGTATTTCTCGACGTTCCAATCCTGCCAACCGTGGTAGCCGCAGGTGAGTACCACCGGCCGGCCGGTATAGGCGCGCGCGAGGCGCACGGCCGCGGTGCAGACATCCGAGCCGTTCTTGCCGAAAGTGGCGGCGGTGGCCCCCGGAAACATCGCGCAGAGGCTTTCGGCCACCTCGGGCATCAGGGTGTGGGTGAGCGTGAGGATGGCGGCCGAGGAGAGCGCCTCCGTGAGCGCCTCTTGAATCCGCGGGTGCGCGTAGCCCAAGAGCGCGCACCCCCAGCCCATCAGATAGTCGATATACCCGCGCCCTTCGAGGTCGGTGATCCGACACCCCCGGGCCGAGCGCGCGAACTGCGGATAGCCACCACCCGCGCCACTCCACGAAACGCCGTCGCAGGCCAGCCAGGTGCGGGCGTGGCTCAAGAGCACCTGATCGCGCAGGCGCCCGGTCTCCGTCCAGCTCCGCTCGACGATGTCGACCAGAACGCGGAGCGGCGGGGAGGTGTGCGGTTGTGGGTCGTCGCCTGGATCGACCAGAGCGATCTCGAATTCGTGCCGGCCGATCTCGCTCGGGGTCCGGAATACCCAGTGCAACGTGGCGCGCTCGCCGGGTTCGACGACGTGGGGAAGCGCAAGGACCGCGAGCCGTGCGCCGTCGAAAGCGACGGCGACCTGGACTTGGCCCACCGCCCAGGGGAGATGGCCCCGATTGTTCAGGGCGAGCCAGAGCGTGCAGACCTCGCCGCCGGGGAGTTCCGACGGAATGTTGTGATCGGCGTAGGCCACGCCGATCCCGGGAAGGTCTTCTTCGGCAGCGCTCATCTTCGATCTCTCCTCTGGGCGTCCGGTCTACTTGGACCGTTGCCAGGGTCCGAACGCGACGCCCCCGGAGACTTCGATCGTGGTGCCGTTGATCGCCTCGTTCTCGATCGCGAACTTGATCGTGGCGGCGAGCTCCTCGGGCTCGACCAGGCGGCCCAACGGCACGTCTTGGACAACGCCTTGGAGCGCCGGCTGGCTCATCGCTTTGAGCGCCTCGGTGCCCGTGTAGCCGGGGGCGATGCCGACCACCCGGATCCCCTTGATGCCGGACCAGTGGAGTTCCGCGGCGAGGATTTTCGGCCAGAGTGCCACGGCGGCTTTGGTCGATGCGTAGTTGACCTGACCCGGCTGTCCCGCCTTGTTGATCGAAGAGATCACGAACAAGACACCCGTCCAACCGTGGTCGGCCATCCGCCGGGCGCCCTCGCGCAAGGTGATGAAGGCCCCGATCAGGTTGACCTCGACCACGGCGCGAAAGTCGTCGGTCGAAAGAACGCGGTGGATCTTGCCGGTGGCCGGGTCTCGGTTGAGCATGAGCCCATCGCGGGCGACCCCGGCGTTTGCGATCACGACGTGGATCGCGCCGAACGCCTCGATCGCGGCATCCATCAGCCGCTCGACATCGTCGTCCCGCGTCACGTCGGCGACCACGGCCAACGCCTCCCCTCCGGCGGCGCGAATCTCATGAGCCGCTTGCTCGACGGCCTCCCCGAGCAGATCACCGAGGACCACTTTGACGCCCTCGGCCGCGAGAGATCTGGCGACGCCCAAGCCGATCCCGCGGGCTCCTCCGGTAATGACGGCGACACGGTCTGCGAGGCTCACGGGCAGATCCTCCAAAGGGCACACCACCGAGCAAAAAACGCCCTTTCTCATCCGGCCAGGAGAAGATCCCCTCGCCAGCTTCTTTTCGAATGGACTCGCCTATTGTCCTATAAACGGAGGAAAGCCGCGACGTTCGACGTCTTGGGGCCGGTTCCGGTGGCGCCCCCGATGCGTCACAATCCCCCCATGAGCCCTTCCCCGATCGATGCCTTCGAAGATTCTCTCTTGGACCGCCTGCGGGCGATCTGCCTCGCGTTGCCCGAGGCGACCGAGCGGCCGAGCCATGGCGAGCCGACCTGGTTCGTGGGCGGCAAGAAGACGTTCGCGATGTTCGACAACCATCATCACGGCGCCGACCATGTGGCGGTGGTCTGTGCGGCCCCCGACGGCGCGCAGGAGACGCTGATCGCGCTCTCGCCCGAGGTCTACTTTCGGCCCCCCTACGTCGGCCACCGCGGCTGGATCGGCATCCGGCTCGACCGAGGGGTCGATTGGGACGAGGTGGCCGAGCGGATCGAGGAGTCGTATCGCTGCGTGGCGCCGAAACGGTGGGTTGCGGAACTCGAAGGTCGGGACTGACGGGTCACCCCGCCGCGTCGAACGCCTGCCGCAGCCAGCCGATCACTTCGGCATCCACCTCGGCGGCCGAGGCGAGGCGAACCCGATGCGACATCATCCCGTTCCAGCTGCCGGCGGCTTCCAGGCGGCCGGTGGGAGCCACCCCTTTGAGCACCAGACCGAGATCGACGCGGGTTGCCGCGCCGGGCTGGATCAGGCCCAGCTGCTTCTTGCGGCGCAGGCTCACATAGCCCTTCTTCGGAGCCTCTTCAAGGTCGCTTCCGAAGCCTCGCAGGGCGGTCATCAGCGCGTCGTGGATCGGGCGCAGCCCCGCCTTGCCCCCCGTATAGAGATCGTCCACCGGATCGGCGCTCGCAGCCGTGGGCGGCGTTTCCTCCTCGCGCGAGCGGAGCGCCACCAGATTCGCATAGCCGTGGCCGATGCCGTACGTCTCTTTCAAGAACTTGACGATCTCGCCGTGCTTGGAGGCGCCGCACGAGCGGGCGATCGCCAGCCATTCGGCGAAGCTCTTGCCGGTCTTCTCTTCGAGGTTCGCGATCTGATTGAGCGTAGCGGCGGCGACGTCCATGGCGCTTCTCCTTTAGCTGGTTTTGAAAGGGAGCGCACCGAGGTGCGCTCCCGGGAATGGGCCGGATCAGTGGCAGTGGCCGGACATGTGAGGGCAGACGCTGTCGTCCGACCAAGCGTTGCCGACGATCTTGGCGAGATCCGGGCTGCCCATCTGCAGGAGAGTTTCTTTGGCGATCACAAGTTTCGGGGTCCGCGTCGTTTTCTTCATGGTCCGACCTTTCTTGCAGGCGACGGTCTCGACACTCGCCCGCGGCTCCTCTCGACGGGATGGATACGTAGAGGAGGGCGCGAGGTTTTGGCGAGATCGACGCATGCAGGTTGCATGCACTCGCCCCCCTTGCCCCCATTTCCCCCCTCTGTGGCACCATAGAGGAGAGTAGAGACCTGTGGATGCGGCCGGACCTCGGCCGAATTTCGTTGGGCACTCGAGGGAGCGCGCGATGGTCGAACCGGGCGGCGAGGAGAATTCGAAGCGGGGCGGCGGTGGTTTGATTTTGGGGCTGATGCTACTCGGGGCGATTTTCGCCCTCGTGGTGATCCGTCTGGCGCCGCCTGCGGCGCGACCGGCGGATGCGCCGGACACCGAGTTTTCGGCCGGGCGCGCCCGGGAGGTGCTCGCGGAGCTGGTGGGCAACGGCGAGCCGCATCCGGTGGGTAGCGCCGCCAACGCCCAGACCCGCGACCGGGTACTCCAGGCGTTTCGTCGGCTCGGCTACGAGCCTACCGTGGAGACCGGTTTCGTCTGCCGATTTGCCGGACCCTGCGCCACGGTGCACAACGTCGTCGCGCGCCTCGCGGGCCGTGCCGCGGTGGGCAAGCCTACTCCGAAGGCCGTTCTGCTCTCCGCTCACTACGATTCGGTGGCGAGCGGTCCCGGCGCTTCCGACGACCTGACCGGGGTCGCCGCGATCTTGGAGATCGCGCGCCTGATGAAGATTGGCCCGGCGCCCGAAAACCCGGTGATCTTTCTGATCGACGACGGCGAAGAGGCCGGCCTGCTCGGCGCCGAGGCGTTCGTCCGCACGCCGGTCGCCAAAGAGGTCGGCGTGGTGATCAACCTGGAGGCGCGCGGCACCGGCGGCCCGGGCCTGATGTTCGAGACGCAGCATGCGAACGGCGCGTGGATTCCGCTGTTCGCGCGGGCGGTGGCGCGTCCGGTGTCCTCTTCGGTGTTTGTGACGATTTACGAGTACCTGCCGAACGACACCGATTTCAGCGTCTTCGACCGGGAGGGTCTGCCCGGCTTCAACTTCGCGCTGATCGGTGAGGCACAGCGCTACCACACGCCGCTCGACAACCTGGCGAACGCCTCCCCGGCGAGCTTGCAGCACCTGGGCGAGAGCGCCTCCGACCTGGCCCGCGCGCTCGCCGGGGCCAATCTCGATCGGCCCAAACAGGGGCCGGCGGTGTTCTTCGACGTGCTCTCGTTCGGCATCGTCCGCTGGCCGGCCGCCGCGACTCTGCCGCTCGCGTTGATCGCCCTGATCGCGGTCGTTCTCGCCAGCAGGAAGATCTGGCGCGCCAAAGCCGCGAGCCTCGGTGGTTCGATTCTGGCTCTGCTCGCCGCGTTGGCCGCGATCGCCGCGGCCGCGGCCGCGGGCCTGGTATTCAATAATGCGCTCCGAGTCGCCGGGGGGCTACAGGTTCCTTGGCCGGCCGAAGAGAGGCCGCTTCTGATCTCGCTCGGGCTGTTCGCTGCGGTGGCCGTCCTAGGCACGCTGGCCGCAGTCGGTCGGATGGCGAGAGCCGCAGGGGTGTGGGCGGGTGTCTGGCTCGCGTGGGCGATCCTCGGCGTCGTGACCGCCCTGCTCGTGCCTGGCGCGAGCTACCTCTTCTTGGTCCCGGCCCTCGTCGCCGGGCTCGCCGGCTGGCTGGGAGGCGAAAGTCTGCGGCCGTTGTCGGCCCTGCTGCCGCTCACGGTCGCCGGGCTACTCTGGGCCCCTCTCTCGCTACTCTTCTTTACCGGTCTCGGCACGCCGGGCCTGCCGGTGATCGCGGTCGTCTTCGGACTGCTCGCGATGCCGCTCGCGCCGCTGCACGCCGGTGTCCGGCGTCCCGCGTTGTGGCTCGCTGCGTTCGCCGTTTTGGCCCTGATCACCACGTTCCTGGTTCCGGCGACCACTCGCGCGACGGCCGAGGCGCCGAGGCGGCTCACCTTGAGCTACCACCTGGACGCCGACGCGGCGGCCGGGCGGTGGGTTCTCGTTGGCGATCAGGCGCCGGGCAAACCGATGGCGCCCGCTCTCGCCCAGTCCGCACGGTTTGCAGTCGGTCCGCCGTTCCCTTGGTCGAACGCTCAAGCGAAGGCCAACGCGGCGCCCGCTCCGGCGCTTCCGATGGTGGTGCCGACCCTCGAGGTGCTCGCCGACGAGCGGCGCGCCGACGGCAGACATCTGTCGCTTCGGCTCACCTCGCCTCGGGGTGCACCTTCAGTGACGCTCCACCTGCCGGTGGCCGCCGAGGTCCGCTCCGCCCGGATGGCGGGCGAAGAGATCCCGCGGACCAAAGACGGGAAGATCCCGCCGCGGGGCGACTGGTTCTCGTTTCAATGCCTGTCGACGCCGCCGGAAGGCATCGAGCTCGAACTGGTGATCGCTGGCAGTGGGGCGATCGACGGGTATCTGGTCGATCGATCGTTCGGCCTGCCCGCCGCGGCCCGGGAGATTGTTGCGGCCCGGCCGGCCGATACGGTCGCCGATGGCGATGCGATCGTGGTCAGCCGAAAAGTCCGCCTTTGACCCCAAGCGGACAGTAGTTCGTCCCACTTTTCACGAATTTGGACACTGTTAGGTGAGAGTCGGCGTGCCACCCCAGGCTCCGGGGTTGGTGACGCCTGCTCTCTACCGAGGTGTCCATCGTAATGACCGTGCCATACCGTGGCGCCTCTGACGGCGCTTTCCATGTCGTGGGCGTGGGGTTCGGTCCTGCGAATCTCGCCCTTGCCGTTGCGCTCGAGGAGGCTCCCGAAGCGAACGACCTGTCGCGCCTGTTTCTCGAGGCAAAACCGGATCCTGTTTGGCACTCTGGAATGCTGCTCGAGGACTCCCTGATCCAGATCACCGTGCTCAAGGACCTGGCGACAGTGCGCAATCCTCAGAGCCGCTTTACCTTTCTCAATTATCTGAAGGAAAAGGGACGCCTGTTTGAGTTCCTGAACCTGCGCGATTTGTTCCCGAGCCGGATCGAGTTCAACGACTACCTCGGTTGGGTTGCCGGAGCTCTCGCCCACCGGGCGCGCTTTGGCTGTGAGGTCGTCTCGATTCGGCCCGTGCCGGGCGACGAGCCGGGATCGGTCGAGTTCCTCCGGGTTCTGTCGCGCGACCGTTCGACCGGCGAAACGCACGAGATTCTGGCCAAGAACATCGTTCTTGCGACCGGCGGTGTGCCCGCTACGCCGCCGCCGCCGATGCGCTTGGTGCCAGGGGGGCGGGCTTTCCATACCCACGAATTCCTGCACCGGATGCGCAGCGATTTTCCGGATCGGCAGAGGGCCTACAAGTTCGCGGTGGTGGGGGCGGGGCAGAGCGGCGCGGAGCTGTTCAACTACCTGCTGACCCATTACCCGAACGCGGAAGTCACGGCGACGCTCCGGCGGTTCGCTTACAAACCGGTCGATGAGAGCCATTTCACCAACGAGATCTTCTTTCCCGAGAAGGTGGACTGGCTGTACTCCTTGAGCGACGACAAGCGTACTCGAGTGCTCGACATGTGCCGCGACGTCAACTACGCGGTGGTCGATGCTCCTCTGATCCGTGACATTTACCGCCGGATCTACAACGAGCGGGTGGAGGGGAAGAACCGGGCCAAGATCTTGCCGTTCCTCGAACTCCGAGAGATCGAAGAGCGGTCGATGAGCGTGTGCGCCCGATTCGAGAATTTGATCGAAGAGACCTCGGTCGAACTCGACCTCGATGCGCTGATCGTCGCCACCGGCTACCACTGGCCTTCGGATCATCCGCTGCTCGCCCACCTCGCCGGATACCTCGAACGGGATCCGGCTCCTTTGCCGGGTTCCGGCTTTGAATACCGGATGCGCCGCGAGTACCGGGTGGAAGCGACCCCGGGATTTGCCCCGGGCGTCTATTTACAAGGGTTTTCGGAGCGCAAACACGGAGCGAGCGAGACGGTGCTTTCGCTGCTGCCGATCCGTGCCGGCAACATCCTCGACTCGCTGGTGCAGGCGAAGCGCGAGGCCGATCTCGGAGCCGTCGCGGCGATTGCGGTCTGACTCGGGCTCAAGGGGAGATTTTAGAACACCATGCACATCCAGAGGCTCGACCCGACGAAGCTCGAAAGCGCCTATGGCATCGGCGTCCAGATGCTCTACCCTTGGGATGGCGTGGTGACGACGCCGTTCGGCTCGGCCTGGGCGGTGGTGCCGCCGCTCGGCTCGACCAAGCATCACACCCACCAGGAGGGAGAGACCTTCTTTGTCGCCCGCGGGCGCGGGGTGATCCGGGTCGCCGACGACACGACGGAGATCGCCTCGGGCGACGTGATCTTCCTGCCGCCGTTCGACCAACACACACTCACCAACACCTCCGAGACCGAGGATCTGCTGTTCCTCACGGTATGGTGGGAGGACAAGAAGCTCTGGGCCGATGGAACCGCCGGACCCTCTTCCTCGGTGGCCCCAACGGCAGGTCCAAAGCGTCCGCAACGCACTCTGGTGACGGCGGCGCCGCCGACGCCGAACGGCGACCTCCACCTCGGGCACCTGTCAGGCCCCTATCTAGCCGGCGATGTGATCGCCCGCTACCTCCGTTCGCGGGGTGTCGAAGCGCGCTACGTCTTCGGTTCGGACGACAACCAGAGCTACGTCAAAACCAACGGCGAGCGGTTGGGGCTCGGACCGAACGAGGCGGCCGACCTCCTCGCCGGAGAGATCGCCCAGACGCTCGCGGCGGTGGAGATCGAGCTCGACGCCTTCACCCGTCCCAACGCCTCGCCCTACCACCGCGAGCTTGTACAGGCGTTCTTTCTGCGGCTGTACGAAACGGGCGAGCTGATCGCCCGTGAGGCGCCCTCGCCGTACTGTCCGAAGTGCGAGATCTACCTGTACGAGGCGCACATCCGCGGCGGCTGCCCGCACTGCGGCGCTCTCTGCGGTGGCAACTGCTGCGAAGAGTGCTGCCGGCCGAACGACTGCATCGATCTGATCGATCCGGTGTGCACCCATTGCCAGGGCACGCCGGTGCCTCGACTGTACACGAGGCTCTACTTTCCGCTTTCGCGGCACGTGGCGATGTTGCGCGAATTTTGGTTGGGGACGGCGATGAATCCGCGCCTCCGGTCGCTTTGTGAGCAGGTGGTCGAGGCCGGGTTGCCGGACATCGCGGTAACCCACCCGGCCGATTGGGGGATTCCGGTGCCGGTCGCCGGGTTCGAGGCGCAGCGGATTTGGGTCTGGTGCGAGATGGCGCCGCGCTACCTGGCCTACGCCCGCGAGGTCTGCGATATGGCCGGGGTGCCTGCCGGCGAGGCGTCCTGGGAACGCTTCTGGAAATCGCCCGAGGCGAGCGTCGTCCAGTGCTTCGGCTCGGACAACGGGTTCTTCTACGGCCTGCTGGTGCCGGCGATGCTCAGAGCGTTCGATCCAGAGATTCGCCTGCCGGAAGCGCTGGTGATGAACGAGTTCTATCGCCTCGAAGGCAAGAAGTTCTCAACCAGTAGGCAGCATGCGATCTGGGGGCGCGAGATGGTCGCCCAGGTGCCGGCTGATGAGGTGCGCTTCTATCTCGCCTGGAGCGCTCCGGAGGTCGAAGGGAGCAATTTCACCCGCCGTGAGTTCGATGAGACGATCGAGCGAGAGGTTCGACAGGGCTTCGGTGGCTGGCTCGCGGACCTCGGCGCGAAAGTGGCCTTACGACACGGCGGTCTGGTGCCCTGGACGGGCGACTGGACCGACGACCATCGCCGATTCTACGCCCGGATCGAGCAGCTTTCCGCCGAGGTGGTGGAGGGCTATGAGCCGCGGACGTTCTCGCTCCAGCAGGCGGCGCGTGGCCTCTCGGAGCTGGTGCGCGCGGCGCGCCGGTTCGCTGCGGCAGAGAGCGGTTGGTTGCGGGTGGAAGGGCGGGCCGAGGAACGGCGTACGGGTCTTGCGCTCGAGCTGCTCGCGGCCAAGCAGCTCGCGGTGCTCGCCGCGCCGCTGATGCCGACCTTCGCCGCCGCGCTCTGGCGTGCTCTCGGGTACCCGGAGCCGCTGTCCGAGCACGCGCTCGAAGTACGCCCCGACTGGGTCCCCGGCGGCCGGCGGATCGGTGATCTCGCGGGCGCTTTGCCCTCCCATTCCCCTGCGATCGGTGCCTTCGCTCACGGGGTGCCGTAATGTTGAACCTGGAAACTGAACGGATCGAACCTACCGCGCTTGCGCCGGAGAGAGAGACAATGTCTGAGAACAACCTGTTCGGTAGCGCTACGCCGGAAGAAGCGTCCTGGGGCTACCAGCTGATCATCGACTGTTTCGGCTGCGATGTGGAAACCTGTTGCGATCTCGAAAAGGGCTACGAGTTCCTCGACAAGATCTGCGTCCACCTCCACATGACGAAGCAGACCCAGCCCTACATCTTCAAGACCTGCGAGACGACGTTTCCCGGCAAGCCGGGCTATAGCGGCTGGATCCCGATCATCGAGAGCGGCATCCAGGTGCACACCTCGGCGAACAACCGCTTCATCAGCGTCGATGTCTACTCGTGCAAGGTGTTCGATCTGGACGAGACCGTCGCGTTCGTGCAGAAGTGGTTCAACCCGACCCGGATCGACACCCAGTTCTTCCACCGCGGCAAGGGCTACCTTCAGAAGTCCTTCACCGAAGGCGTCACCGTCGGCGCTGCGCGCTGCTAGCGGAGGCAGGGCCGGCCAAGTGGCGGGAGGCGACCGCTGGTGGTCGCCCCCGCCCCTCCCACTACCGCTCGACCCAGTAGTTCGGCGCTTCCTTGGTGATCACCACGTCGTGCGCGTGCCCTTCTCTCAAGCCGGCGGGGGAGATGCGGACGAACTGGGCCTTGGTGCGCAGGTCGTCGATCGTGGCGCAGCCGGCGAGCCCCATGCCGGAGCGGAGGCCGCCGGTGAGCTGGGGGAGGAGCTGGTGCACCGTCCCTTTGTGCGGCACCATCCCTTCGATCCCTTCGGGGACCAGCTTGGATAGGCTGCCGCCTCCCTCTTGGAAGTAGCGCTCGGCGCTGCCGCGGGCCATCGCGGAGAGCGAACCCATGCCGCGATAGGCCTTGTAGGTGCGCCCCTGGTAGAGGATCGTCTCGCCCGGGCTCTCTTCGGTGCCGGCGAGCAGCGAGCCGATCATCACTGAGTGGGCGCCCGCCGCGAGCGCCTTGGTGAGGTCGCCCGAGAACTTGATGCCGCCGTCCGCGATGACCGGGATGCCCTTCTCTTCGGCCGCGCGGGCGCAATCTTGGATCGCGGTCACCTGAGGCACGCCCGCTCCGGTGACGATCCGGGTGGTGCAGATGCTCCCCGGGCCGATCCCCACCTTGACCGCATCCACCCCACGCTCGATCAGCGCACGGGTCCCTTCGCCGGTCGCGACGTTGCCCACCACCAGCTGAACTTCGGGGAAACGTTCGCGCAGTTTGGCCGCTGCGTCGAGCACCCCTTGGCTGTGGGCGTGGGAAGAGTCGAGCACCAGCAGGTCCGCCTTCGCCTTGACCAGCGCCGCGGCGCGCTCGAGGAAATCGCCCGAAGAGCCGACCGCGGCGCCGACCCGCAGGCGCCCGAGTTCGTCTTTGCAGGCGCTCGGGTACTGCATCATCTTCTGGATGTCCTTGACCGTGATCAGCCCTTTGAGGTTGCCGGCGGGATCGACCACCAGGAGCTTTTCGATCCGGTGGCGGTGGAGAAGAGTCTTCGCCTGTTCGAGCGTCGTCCCTTCCGGCACCGTGATCAGGTTCTCGCGCGTCATCAGGTCGCCGATCCGCCGGTCGAGATCCTCCTCGAAGCGAAGGTCGCGGTTGGTGAGAATGCCCACCAGATGCCCGGCCGAGTCGGTCACCGGCACGCCCGAGATCTTGAAGTGCGCCATCAGGGTGTGGGCGTCGCGGATCGACTGGTCGGGGCCGATCGTCACCGGATCGACGATCATGCCGGCTTCCGAACGCTTGACCTTGTCGACCTCTTCGGCCTGCATTTCGACCGTCAAGTTCTTGTGGATGACGCCTAACCCTCCCTCTTGGGCGAGCGCGATCGCCAGCCGCGATTCGGTCACCGTGTCCATCGCGGCGGAGAGGATCGGGATATTGAGCGTGATGCCGCGGCAGATCTGCGTCCGCAGATCGACATCGTTGGGGTGGGTGGTCGACAGGCCCGGAACGAGCGAGATGTCGTCGAAGGTGAGCGCCAGCCTGGGTTCTTCCGAGAACATGCGGGTTCTAAGCTCCGGATCTTGAGGGAGGCGGGAAGAGAGCTACCCGTCCGCCGTGGTTTGGGAGGGCAGGATATCAGAGGCTCATCCCGCCCTAGAGGCGCTTCGCCCCCTACAGCGACCGATTCGACATCGAACGGATGCGTCTCTCGCTTCGCTGGCTTAGAATCGACTCCTCAGAGAGATGGGAGCAGCTTGGAGTCCCTGTCATGAAGATCCATCGTGTCGGCATATTCGCCCTTTTGTTGGCTGTAGCGCCTATGCGTAGTGCGGTCGCCCAGGATCTGCGCGGACCTGAGCTACGTCTCAATCAGCTCTCCGAGGGTGGACAGTTCACGGCCGATGTCGCGGTCGTGCCGAACGGAGATTTCATCGCCGTCTGGGTTGACAGCACGATCGCGGGGGGGCGCGAGATCAAGGTGCGGCGCTTCTTCGCCGACGGCAGGGCCAAGGGGGGCGACCTACTCGTCGCGCGACTCCCGGGGACTCCGACCTCCGTGTCGCCACACATCGCCGCCGATGCGGCTGGCCGTTTCCTGGTGGTTTGGCAGGGGCGGCCAGCCGCATCGAGCGGAGTCCACCAGGCCTACGGCCAGCGGTTCGACTCTATGGGGAAAACGCTCGGCCCGCGGGTTCGGTTCAGAGCCTCGGATTTTGATCAGCTCAATCCCGATGTCGCCATGACGCACGACGGCCGGGCCGTGGTCGTCTGGCAAAGCATCACGGGTCGGTTCGACCATGAAGGCGCGAGGATCTCCGACGTCTATTTTCGCCGCCTTCGGGCAAATGGAGCGCCTGCTGGTCCCGATGTGCTCGCTCTACCGAGCGGGGAGATCTCGCGGGTCGCCATGAGGGCCGACGGTTCGTTTGGGATCGCCTCCGAGATCTACAACTTCGATCCGAGCTTCTCCGATATCTATTTGAGCCTCTTCTCGGCCAACGGCGGCGTTCTGCTCGAGCCGTTCGAGGTCACCTCGGTACTCAGCGAGCCCACCACCCAGTCCGATCCCGCGATCGCGGCGGCGGCCGACGGCCGGATGTTCGTCGCCTGGACCGACCGCGCCGCCGACTACGACTTCCCGGGCGCGAGCGACACCGATGCCCTCGGTGTGGCGGGTCAGTTGATCGGAGCGGACGGGAGCCCGCTCGGCGAGAATGTGCGGGTCAATGCCTACAGAAAGGGAATTCAGGAGCGGGCCGCCGTCGCAGCGAGGCCGGATGGTGGTTTTCTGATCGCCTGGCAGACCGGGGGAAACCAGGATGGCGATGGCACGGGCATCTTCGCGCGGCACTTCGCGGCGGATGGCCGGCGCCTCGGAGCCGAGTTCCGGATGAATCTCGGACGCCAGGGAAATCAGTCCGGGGTTTCTCTGGCGCTCACGGCGAATGGGAAGGGTATCGCGGCCTGGGCCGGCCCTGACAGCGCGGGCAACTTCGAGATCTTCGCGCGCCGGCTGGCGCCTCCCGTGCGGTAGGGAGGCAGGCTCACCAGAGCACGTAAAGTGACCGACAAGCAGGGCCCCGTCAAAGTCATCATAAGTTCGGCTTGCCGGTGCAACCTCCAGCGATGGGACAGGCCGTCAGCCCTTCCGCGGCCTGAAAGGCCGGTAGAACTGAGCCCAGGGCTGAGGCCGAAGGCCGATGCCCTGGGTT
>JANNIH010000020.1:0-94461 GCA_031404815.1 Holophagales bacterium
AACCCCCCGGCCCCCCCCCTTTTTTTCTAAACCCCGGGGGGGTTCCCCCGGGGGGGCCCCCCCCCCGGGGCCCCCCCGACGGCACCGAACCTACTTCTTGTACGTCAGGCTGAGCAGCGAGCGCCGACCGATCAGGTCGCCGCCGAACGACTGGTAGTTCTCGTCATCGAGCACGTTGGCGACCGAAAGACCGAGCGAGAGAGTGGAGGTGAGGTCGACGTTTGCGTTCACATCCACCGTCGTGTAGGCCTTGATGTCGCCTTGGAACGGACCGGTGACCCAACGGAACTTGTCGGTCCAGCGCAGGCTCGACGCGGCGTTCCAGCGCTCGGCGGTGTAGCCGAGGCCGAACGCTCCCTTGTTCTTCGGGCTGTTCGGCAGGAGCAGGCGATCGAGGCCCGGCCGGCTGTCCTGAATGTCGAAGTCGAACCAAGAGTAGGCGGCGTTGACCGACCAGGCGTGGGTCACCGACCAGTTGAGGCCGAGGTCGATACCCTGGGTGTCGACGGCGCCGAAGTTGGTGTACGAGACCGCGCCGAGGATCGGCGTACCGTCCAGGTTGTTGGTCAAAAGGGCAAAGCTCGGTCCGAGCGCCGCCCGCAGCCGCGTCTGTAGCAGGGTCGCCAAGGCGGCCGGCAGCCCGGCGGGGGTCTGGTAGGGGCCGAAGTTGGCGTTCAGACGGCCGAGCGGTGTGCCGACCTGGGAGACCAGATCGGTGATGAAGTTCTTGTTCTTGCTGTTGTAATACTCACCGGTCAGCACCGCCTTGCCGCCGAGAATGCCGGTGTAGCCGACCTCCCAGGTCTTGACCTCTTCGAGCTCCAAGTCCTGGTTGCCGAGCGCCAGGACGCGCGTGTTCGCGGTCGCCACGTTGTTGTCCGGATCGAAGCCGCAGGAGACGCCGCCCATGCGGCAGATCGCCTCGAACGGCGACAGGTTGAGCGGTGCCCCGACGTCAGCCTGGAGGAAGAACTCCGAGTAGTTGGCGACCTGGAAACCTTCGTTGTACGAGGCCCGCAGAGTGTGGTTCGGGCGCACCGCCCAGACCACCGAGCCCTTGGGCGAGAATTGCGATGTGTGGAGGTCGCTGTCGTCATAACGCCCGGCGAGCACCAACTTGAACGAGTCGGTCAAACTCCAGTCGAGCTGGCCGTAGCCCGCGTACGAGGTGGAATCGACCGGCCTGAACACGAGGGTCTGGCGACCGGTGCGCGGGTCGCGGCTGTCGATGCTCTCGTCTTGGTAGCTGCCGCCGAGGACGATGCGCGCCTTGTCGCCGGCCAGACTCCAATAGGTCTGCCCTTCGAGGTTGAGGTTCTCGTCTTTGAGCGCGATGTTGTTGCCGGCGGAGAGTGCGGTTTGCTTCTTGCCTTCCCTCTGTTGGAACGAGCCGAGCAGGGACAGATGGTCGCGCGAGAAGTCGAGCCGGGCAAAGTCGCGGACCACGTCCACCAGCTGGACACGGCCGATGCCGGTCTGGAATACCGGGCCCGAGACGTCTGCGCGCCCGACCTCCGCCGTCAGCAGTCCGCCGCCGCCGAAATAGCGATCGACCCGGCCGGTGCCGTAGAAGATGTCGTTGTCGTCCTCCGGATTGAGCGCCACCCGCTCTTGCGGCAGGCAATCGATCTGGCCGGTGGTCCGGCAGGGGACCGAGTACTCGGCCTTGCCGTTCCTCGAGACGGTGAAGTCGCCGCTCTGGCGGCTGCCGCCGATCACCTTGAAATAGGTGGCGTCGTTGAACGCACCGGCGTAGCGCACGTCGGCGTTCAGGGTGGAGAGTTCGCCGCCGGTCAGGCGGAGCAGAAGTCCGCGGCTGTCCTTCGGCCGGCGGGTGATCATGTTCAGCACGCCCGAGGAGGCGTTGGCGCCGTAGAGCGCGGCCGAGGGGCCGCGGACCAGCTCGGCCTGCGCGATATCGTCGAGCGGGAAAGAGACCGCCGCCCACTCCTGCGAGCCGAGGAACGTCGCCGACGGATCGCGGCCGTCGATCAGGGTCGCGACGCGCCGGTTGAGCGAGCTGTTGAAGCCGCGGGTGTTGAAGTTGAAGTCGTAGATGCCGCTCTGCGTGACCTCGGCTCCGGGGGTGAACTCGAGCAGCTTGGGCAGCTGGGCGTGGGTCGCCTCGCGCGAGATTTGCTCTTCGGTGATGATCGTCACCGCGGCGGGCGCCTCGGTGATCTTCTCGTTTTGGCGCGAAGCGGAGAACACGGTGATCGTGTCGACGAACGAGACATCCCAGTCGACCGACTTGTCCACCCGGGTCGTCTGGCCTGCCACGACTTCGACTCCGGCGGCGGTGTCTGTTGAGTCACCCGCGGAGAAGCTCAGCTCGTAGCTGCCGGCCGGCACGGCGGCAAAGGAGAACCGGCCATCCGAGTCGGTGAGTGACGCCTGCGAGAGCGACCCCACGACGACCGTGACGCCGCCTATCCCCGTGCCGTCCTGGCGGATGAGGCGCCCTTCGATCCGTCCGTTCCCTTGCGCCAAGAGGGGGGCGGTCCAGAGGCCGATGGCGAGGGTGAGCAGCAGTGCTCCAATCCTGCGATTCAATGGTTTGATCACGTGTCGATTCTCCCCTTGAAGTGATGGACCGATCTCCGATAGAGCGCCTTCTGCGCCGTGGCAAGATCCGAATCCGACGGTGTCGAGTAGGTTCTGGTCGGCAATGGTAGCGCGACCGGGCTCTACGTCAAGCGGTTTCGTTCGGTTTGACGAATCTTTGAGGGGCGTTCTATGGTCGGCACTAAAGAATCGATCTGGGAATCGAGGGAAACATGTCGGCTTTTCTCGGTGGCTGGCCGTGTCGGGTGTGGAACGGGGTCCTGCTGGTCGGGCTGCTCGGCGCGGGCTGGGCCTGCGCCGGTCGCCTGGCTCGGAGCGAGCCGGCTGCGGCGCAAGCGGCGCTCGCCAACTGCGCCCTCGACGGCGAGGTCGCCGTCGTGCCGCTGCCGCTGCCGCAGGGCCGGCGCCGCTCACGGTTGACGCTCGAATACGTGCGCGAGCGGTATGACCGGCGAGCGGCGAGCCTGCGCTTCGTGCCGCGGATGATCGTTCTGCATTGGACCGAGCTGCCCACCTTTAGAGCGCTCTGGGATGCCTTTGCCTCCGCGCGGATTCCGCCCTGGCGGCCGGAGCTGTTGCGGGCAGGTCGGGTCAATGTGGCGTCCCAATTCGGGGTCGATCGCAACGGCGCGATCTACCGCTTCCTTCCAGAGACCGCCATCGCGCGCCATGTTATCGGCTTGAACCGCGTTGCGATCGGGATCGAGAATGTCGGCGGCAGCGCCGCGCCGCTCACCGAATGCCAGGTGCGGGCCGATGCGAAACTGATCGCGGATTTGGTGGCTCGGTATCCGACCATCCGCTATCTGATCGGCCATCACGAGTACGGACGGTTTCGCGGCACGCCGCTCTGGGAAGAGCGCGATGTCGACTACTTCACCACCAAGGTCGATCCAGGCGACGAGTTCATGGCCGCGGTGCGGTCGCGGATCGAACCGCTCGGCCTTAGAGGGGAGTACACGCCCGATGAGCGGTAAGTCCGGCGCCGAGCTCGCCGGCGATGGTCGCTAGGCCAGGCAATCCGGGCCCAAACTCTTCGGTTCACCCAGGTACCGGACCGCGCCTTTGCGTGGCCGAATCGAAATAGGAGACGAGATATGTCCTTCAGGTTCTTAAAAGCAACTTCCGCCAAGCCTTTGCTGGTCGCCCTTGTCGCTCTCTTGGGAGCGGTCGGAGCCAGCTCTCCGATCGCGGCGCAGCCCTTCGCTCCGGTCCTTTCCGTGCCAGGGTTGTCCGACTGGCTTCTTCGCTTCACCGGTTGGTTGGGCCAGGACGGCGGGTCGGTTCCCCCTTCGGAGATCGGGACCTGCATCGATCCGAACGGCAAGCCCAGGCCTTGCCCGGTCGTCAACTTCTTTGGACCCCAAGAACGGGTCAAACCGATGCACGTGACACCTGATGTCTAGGGGACCAGCCGCCTGAGCCGCGGCAGAGTCGGCTCAAAAGAGGCACTTCCCGCTCGCCGTCCCCGAGCGGGATTTTTTGCCACTTCTCGCAGGAACGCGCGCATGCGAGAATGCAGCCTTGACCGGAGCCGCCTGGAGACCCGAGCAATGATCGATCACCCTGCCCCAGAGAGTTTTGCCGCCTTGATTGCGGGGAAGCTCGAAAAGGACGAGCGTCGGCGGGTGGTTCGTCACCTCATCGCAGGTTGCTCAGAGTGTCGGGAGTTCGCTGTCCAGGCCTATCAGGTGCTCGACCATCATCGTTTCTCCACGGCAGAGCGCCACCCCCCCGAGATCTACGAGTTTCCCGTCCGCCATGCCGTCCGTGCTGCGCGAGAGACCATCGCCCACCTGGAGCACGAGCGGGATTGTGCCGCTCTCGAGGTGACCTATGCGCTCGAGGGGAATCGTCCCCCCCTGGGAGGCCTGCCACCGGGTGATCCGGCCGGCGCCCGTGGTTGGGCCCGGGCGGAGCGATTGCTCGCTTACGTCGACCGCTTTCGCGGCCACGCTCCCTTACGCGCCCTGGGCGCCGCACAGCTCGCGGCCGCGGTGGCGGCCAAGCTCGATCCGGAGGCGCACCCGCTTGGCCAAGTCGCCGATCTTCAGAGCAGGGCTTGGATGGAGCTCGGCAACGCGCTCCGTCTGATCGGTGATTTCGTCGCGGCCGAGCGGGCATTGGTCGCCGCCGAGGAGCGATGGGAGGAGGGAACCGGCGACCGAAGCCTCGCCGCCGAGCTGCTCGACCGCGGTGCGTCGCTGTTGATCGATCAACGCCGTTTCGCCGAGGCGGGCAAGCTTCTCGATCGCCTGATCGTTTTCCGGCGCGCTGCGGGGGAGCCGAGCTTGGTGGGTAAGGCGCTGGTGCTCCAAGGGATCGCCGCGGTCTACGGCGAAGATCCGTTCGGGGCGCGCAGATTGTTTCTCGCCGCGCTCGCTGAGCTGGACCCGAAAGCCGAGGGTCGGTTGATCCTGATCGTGCTCCACAACCTGGTCGATTGCGAGATCCTGCTCGACCGGTTCGAGGAGGCGCGACGGGCGCAAGAGGCGCTCGCTCCTCTCTATCGGCGTCACGGCGGGGAGATCGATCGGCTCAAGCGCCGAGGCCAGGAGGGGAAGATCGAGGCCGGATTGGGCCATTTGGACGCCGCCGAAGCAATCTTCCGAGAGACCCGCGCCGCCTACGAGCGCCATGGAATGCCCAACTATGTCGCGAGCGCAGCTCTCGATCTCGCGGCGGTCTGGGTGCGCCAAGGGCGATTCGTCGAGGTCTACGAGGTGGCCGATCAGCTGATCGGCTCTTGGAGCTCGATGCGGATCGGCCGCGAGGCGCTCGCTGCGCTCCTGTTGCTCCGGGAGGCCGCGCGTACCGAAGAGGCCACGACCGCTCTCGTTCGCACCGTCGCCGCTCAGATGGAGCGTGGCGGGAAACCGATCTGACCGCACTTCCGACCTGACGGCCTCTAGTCGTCCCGTTCTCGAGCGGGGTTTGCGGTCGGGCCGGTCGGCGTGCGCTCGCCCAGCATCTTGTCCAGAGTAACCTTGATTTTCCGTTCGAGGCTCTCCTCGGCGAGCTCGAGTCGGGAGGGTTTTTTGGGAGCCGGCTTTCTTTCGAGCGAAACCGTTTCCGGTGGCGGATGGAGGCGGGTCATGAAGCGCTCGAACATCGGTGTGCCCCGGGACCGCTCGGCCGGTTCGGGCTCGAGGAGCCGAGAGAAGTCTCCGGGATCGATGTCGAGCAACCGGAGAATGTCGAGAGTCCGTTCGGGTTTCGGGCCCAAGCGGTGGCCGAAGAACGGGCTCGATTCGATTCGGCCGACGCCACGCTCCGGGACGGGCCGGAGAGAGTCCTCGCCGGTTTCGGGTTCCTCGGTCGACACGTTGAGAATTTACCCCCGGGTGGGTCAAACCGCAAGGAGCCGGAGACCGCCGACGCTGTGCTACCCTCTCTCGGCTTTCCGGAGTCCCTGGCCGCTTTGGGCGTTGCCTCCCCGCCGCGAGTCATAAGTCCGAAACCCCTTTTAGAGTGAGGTCCCTCGTCATGTCCGCATACGGCTCCCACGTTCCCGGGCTCGAACCCGGACACCTGATCGCCATCGGCGGTGCCGAGGACAAGACGCGCGAGCGCAGGATCCTGCGCCGTTTCGTCGAGCTGGCGGGTGGCACCGGGGCGCGGATCGCAATCCTCGCGACCGCGTCGGCACTGCCCGATACCGGCGAGAAATACCGCGAGGTGTTCACTGCTTTGGCCGTGGGCGAGATCTCCGTGTTGAATGTGCCGGATCGCGCGGCAGCGCTCGCGGCCGGCTCCTCGGTGGTCGATGCGCTCGAGGGGGCGAGCGGGTTTTTCATGACCGGCGGCGGGCAGCTGCGGGTGACCTCGGCGCTCGGTGGCACACCGATCGCGGCGGCGATCCGGCGGCGCCATGCCGCGGGGATGGTGGTCGCGGGAACCAGCGCCGGAGCGTCGTTGCTCTCCGAGCACATGATCGCGTTCGGCGAAGGGGGCGGTACGCCGCGCCAACGTCAGGTCCAGATGGCGCAGGGTTTGGGCCTCGCTCCCGGTCTGATCATCGACCAGCACTTCCGGCGCCGCGATCGGCTCGGCCGGCTGCTGACCGCCCTGTCGTACAACCCCGATCCGATCGGCCTCGGCATCGACGAGGACACCGCGGCGGTGATCGAGCCCAACGGCATGCTCACGGTGCTCGGTTCCGGCACGGTCACCATTGTCGAAGGGGCCGGGCTCACCTACACCGACACCCATCACGCCCTGCCGGGCAAGCCGCTCACCCTGCTCGGGCTGCGCCTCGACGTGCTCTCCGACGGCGCGCGCTACGACTTGAACACCCGCCGCGGCCTGCCGCCGCTCGCGGCGCCGGTGCCGGTCGCCGATCCGGAAGAGGCCGTGTACGCCGAAAGGTAAGGGAGGAATGGGGCGCACACGCAGGTGCGCCCCTACGATTCGATCGGGCCTTTACCGGCGATTTCGGTCCGCCACGTCCATGATCAAACTGCCGGGGCAGACCTACGTGTCTGCCCCGGCGCGCATCTGCGCTGGAGATTCGCTTGCCGTCCCCCCCACCCCGCGTGCTAGAAAGCAGTCGCCTTTTTTCTCGCGAGCGGAGCGTTCGATGAAAGTCCTTGAGACGCGGGTCTACCGTGGACCCAACCTGTACGCCCTTCGGCCGGTGATCCGGTTGAAGATGGACCTCATGGAGTTGGAGCAGTTTCCCACGGCCAAGCTGCCGGGGTTCGTCGAGCGCCTACTCGCGATCATGCCTTCGCTCGGCGAGCACACCTGCTCGTACGACCATGCCGGCGGTTTCGTCCGGCGGATGACCGAGGATGAAGGCACCTGGATGGGGCACGTGCTGGAGCATGTCGCACTCGAACTCCAGTGCCTCGCGGGAACCCCCGTGACCTACGGCAAGACGCGATCGCGCGGGCTTCCCGCAGGGCACTACCACGTCATCTACAGCTATCTGGAAGAGAGCGTCGGCCTGCGCGCGGGCGAGCTCGCGTATCAGCTCCTTACGACCCTTCTGCCTCCCGATCGCGCGGCCTACAATCCGGAGCCGTTCGACTACCCGCATCACCTCGAGCGGCTGGTCCGGCTGGCGCAGCGCCGGGCGTTCGGACCCTCCACGGCGGCGCTGGTCAAAGCGGCGGAGGAGCGCGACATCCCCTGGATTCGGCTCAACAACCGTTCGCTCGTGCAGCTCGGCCACGGCAAGTTCCAGCGCCGGATCCAGGCGACGGTGACCAGCGAGACCCGGCACATCGCGGTCGAGATCGCTTCGGACAAAGAGCTGACCAACCGGATTCTTCACGATCTCGGCCTCCCCGTGCCGCGCCAACAGCTCGCCTACGATGCCGAAGAAGCGGTCGCGGCGGCGAACAAGCTCGGTTTCCCGGTCGTGGTCAAGCCGCTCGACGGCAACCATGGCCGTGGCGTGTCGATCAATCTAACCACCGCAGAGCAGGTGGAGACCGCGTTCGGCAAGGCCGAGGAGAGTTCGGGAACGGTGATCGTCGAGACCTTTCAGCCGGGCAACGACTACCGGATTCTGGTCGTCGCGGGCAAGGTGCTCGCGGTGGCCGAGCGGGTTCCCGGGCACGTCGTGGGCGACGGCACGCTTTCCGTCGAGCAGTTGATCGAGCAGGTCAACAGCGATCCGCGCCGCGGCGTCGGCCACGAGAAGGTCTTGACCCGGCTCGAGGTCGATCACCAGGCGCTCCGCCTGCTCGAAGCGGTGGGCTTGGCGCTCGAATCGGTGCCGGAGGAGGGGCGGGTCGTCTACCTCCGTGCGACCGGCAACCTGTCGACCGGCGGCACTTCGATCGACCGCACCGACGTCATCCATTACGACAACCGGGTGATGGCCGAACGGGCGGTGCGCGCGGTGGGTTTAGACGTCGGCGGTGTCGACTACATCTCGCCCGATATTTCGCACAGCTACAAGGAGGTCGGCGGCGCGATCGTCGAGATCAACGCCGCGCCCGGCTTCCGTATGCACACCAGCCCGACCGAGGGGACGCCTCGCGACGTCGCCGGCCCGGTGATCGACCTGCTGTTTCCGCCCGGCACGCCCTACCGGATTCCGATCGCGGCGATCAGCGGCACCAACGGCAAGACCACGACGACGCGGATGGTCGGCCACATCCTCAAACTCTCCGGTGCCACCGTCGGCATGGCGACCTCGGACGGGGTCTACATCGACGGCCAGCTCACTGTGCGCGGCGATCTGACCGGTCCGTGGGCGAGCCACCTGGTGCTGCGCGATCCGACGGTCGATACCGCGGTGCTCGAATCGGCGCGCGGCGGCATCGTCCGTTCCGGCCTCGGCTGGCGCAAATGCAAGGTGGGCGCGGTGTTGAACGTCGCCTCCGACCACCTCGGGGTGGGCGGTGTCGACGACCTCGACGATCTGGCCGAGATCAAACAGGTGGTGGTCGAGGTCGCTCAGGACTACTGCGTCTTGAACGCCGACGATCCGCGGGTGGCCAAGATGGCGTCGGAAAGCCCGGGCCAGCCGATCTACGTCACGATGGAACCGACCAACGACCTGGTGCGCCGCCACGTGCGCGAAAAGGGGCGGGCGATCGCGCTCGAAGAGAGTCTGAACGGCCGGCTGATCGCGCTCTATGACGGCGAAGAGCACGTGCCGGTGCTCTGGGCGCATCAGATCCCTGCGACCGTGGACGGCCATGCGCTGCACAACGTGCAAAACGCGATGTTCGCGACCGGTATCGCGCTCGGTATGGGGGTTTCGCTCGAGAACATCCGGCTCGGGTTGCGCACCTTCTCGACCGATTTCTTCCAGGCGCCCGGCCGGCTCAATTTCTACAACGAGCTGCCGTTCCGGGTGATCCTCGACTACGCGCACAACGCGCACGGGATGGCCGCGGTGGCCCGGACGATCCTCGCCCTCACCGTTCGCGGCCGGCGGATCGGCGTGATCTCCGCGCCCGGCGACCGGCGCGACGAGGACATCCTGGAGCTGGCCCGCGAAGCGGCTCCGGCGTTCGATCTGATCATCCTCCGAGAGGACGAAGACAAGCGGGGGAGGAAGTCCGGGGAGGTGGGCGAGATCCTCCGTCGCGGCCTGATCGAGGCCGGACTCGCCGAGCAGCGCGTCGTCCCCGGGGTCTGGGAGGAGCAAGAGGCGATCGAGCGTTCGCTCGCCACCGCCGAACCGGGCGACCTGTTGGTGATCTTCGGCGACAACCTCCAGCGCGCCTGGCAGCTGATCACCAGCTTCGGCAAGCAGGGTGCGGGCGAGGTCGCCCCGGCTTTTGAGGCCGCTGCGGGCATCTCCGCCGAGCCGGGTCGCACCGAACGGCGCGAACCGACCGCCCGGGCCCGCCCCGGTGCGCCGCAGGAACCGGAAGCCGCAGATTAGGAGGGCCCGATCCAATGCCTCCCCTGACATCAACGAGTCGCAGACGCTCTTTTGCCTCGGCGAGCGGCGGCGAAGGGCAGCGCGGTTCTCGAACCGTAAGAACAGAATGGGTAGCCACGGACCGGTTCGGCGCCGAAGGGTGCCCAAAGGGGATGAAATGTCGCCGACTTTTCGCAGCAGGCTGCTCTCGGTTGCCCTCCGGCTTCTAGTGGTTTACGTCGCGTTCGAGGTCTTTTCGTTTCTTGGCTTCCTGGTCGCCACGGGGCAGGTATTCACCTTTCCCCGCATGGCGCAGGCGCGCAAGCAGCAGGTCGACGCCGGTATGGCGAGACTGCCGGGCGGCGCGCAATCCGGCCGGAAGCGGGCCACGACCACGACCGTGCCCCATCCGTTCCTCGGCTTCGTCTACGATCCGGATTTCGATCCAAAGAGCATGCGCAAGCTGCACACGGTGCCGGTCTCCGAGTGGGGGTTTTTGGACGACAAGTCGCCGATCCAACCCGCCTCGAAGGATCGAGCGGTGATCGGTATTTTCGGCGGCTCGGTCGCGTTCTGGTTCTCGATCCACGGACTCGCCGCGCTCTCCGAGGAGCTGGCCGAGGTGCCGGAGCTCAAAGGCAAGGAGCTGGTTTTCGTCCGCACCGGGCTCGGGGGGTTCAAGCAACCGCAACAGCTGATGACGCTCAGCTACCTGCTCGCCCTCGGCGCCCATTTCGACCTGATCATCAACCTCGATGGTTTCAACGAGGTCGGGCTCCCGGTCTTCTCCAACGTTCCGCAGGGCTATTTCCCGTTCTTCCCGTACAACTGGCCGGCTTTGCTCGCCGCGATCGGCGACCCGGCGGCGTTGCGCCTGGTGGGCGAGGTCACCTACCTCGAAACCACAAGGAGCCGGCGGGCCGAGATCTTCTCGCTGCCAGGGCTGCGGCATTCGATCTTCGGCAGTCTGATCTGGAAGCTGCTCGACCTCCGTCTGGCCGGCCGCATCCTGGCCGATCAGGTCGAACTCGCCAAGATCACTCAACCGGCGGGAAGCTCCGCAGCGCGATCCTATGCCGCGAACGGTCCGAGTCGAACCTATCCGGACTCGGAGACGATGTATGGGGATTTTGCCGAGGTCTGGATGCAGAGCTCGATCCAGATGAGCCAGCTGTGTGCGGCACGCGGCATCCGATATTTCCATTTTCTCCAGCCGAACCAGTACGTGGAGGGCTCGAAGCCGATCGGATCGGCGGAGCGGAAGATCGCCTTTCAGCCCGGAACCGCGTATGACGTGGGGGTCCGTGGTGGTTATCCCAAGCTGCGGGAAAAGGGCCTCCTGCTCGCGGCCCGAGGGGTTGCGTTCGAAGATTTGTCGATGGTTTTTGCGGCGATCGAAAAGCCGCTCTACATCGATGCTTGCTGCCATTTCAACCCCGAGGGCAACGCGATCCTCGCGCACCGGATCGGCCGGAGCGTGCGCCGGAGGTTCTAAGCGCCTTCCTGAGGACGGAAAGCGGCGGGATCACAGAGAGGACCCCGCCGCGGAATGCCAAACGGTAGAAACTGAGCCTAGTTCTGTTTCGCGGCGAGCTGCCCGACCAGCTTTTCGAGCGTCGCGAGACGCCCCTCGAGCTCGGTGTTGCGGGCGGTCAGCTCGGCGTTCTTCTGCTCGATCTGATGGTAGAGACCCTGAATGGCCGCGAGAGCGACGCCGGCCGAATCGGTGACTGAGATCCCCTTGTCGTCCGGACCGAGTTTGAACGCCGAGAAGAAGTCCTCGGCCATCGGGCCCATGTGCCGGACGCTCGACGGGTCTGCCTTGTACGACCAGGTGGTGATCGGCAGCGCGAGCACGCGGTCGAGCACCGAGCGGCGGTCGACCTCATCGAAGCCCAGTTTCACCTCGCGGCTCGAGTTCGGGGTCAGCGTGCCCGAGACCGTCAGGTTGCCGGCGGCCGTGAGCGTAAACTCGGTCTGCACGTCGGCCTGGTCGAGGATCTGGAAAGAGCCGGCGTTCAGGCCGTTCGACCAGGTGTTGGCGCTGTTGGTGTTGCTGAAGATCAGGAACGGCTCACCGTTGTTGCTGAGCTTGAGCAGTTCGCGAAACGCGGTTGTCGCGCTCGCCTCTTCGACCAGGATCTTTGCCGTACCGTCCGAACGCTTGACGTGGAGGCTGTTTGCCGGCGACGCAGTGCCGATGCCCACGCTGCCGGTGGCGTTGATATCGATCGAGCTGGTCGGCGCGCCGGGCCGAATACGGAACGGCAGGCGGGAGCCGCCGGTGACGTCGCGAACGAAGAAGTTCGCCTCGTTGCCGGCGACATCCCAGGTCTGCGCGGTGAAGCCGCCGGCTGCGGTCTGCTCCAAACGCAGCGCCGGGGTGTTGCTGGTCGCGACGTGAAGATCGAGCACGGGGGTGGCGGTGCGGAAGCCGATGCGGCCGGTCGAATCGGCGAAGATCGAGTTGGTGGCGGCACCCGCCGTGACGGTGAACGGAACTTTGGCGCCCGTGATGTCCTCGATCGAGAACTTGCTCGCGCCTCCGCCGGCGGAATCGTTTGCAGTCAGCTGCCAGTCGTTGGTCGGGAAACCGGCCGCCGAGGTGTCCTCGAACTTGATCCGGATGTTGTTCTCTTTCATCCGGATCGTGTCGAAGCCGAAGCTCTCGTTGTTGACGCAGTCGAGGCCGATGCAGGCGCTTCCCTGGACGATCAGATCGTCCGGGATCACCTGGTCGCGGGTAAAGGAGCCGGTGCGTGCACCGTCGCCGGTCGCACGGGGCGCGGCGGCGCGGTTGGCGGTTGCCTCCGTGAGGTCGGCCGGGACTGTGCTGCCGCCCGCGACGGCGAACGAGCCGGACTGGACGCGAATCTTGTCGAGGCCGACGGCGGCGAGGATGCGCGCCTCGGCTGCCGGGTCATTGCTGCGCCGCGCCGCGCCGAGCGCATCTTTCTGTGCGGCGTCGAGACGCGGGGTGAGGACGATCTCCCAGGTGTAGGCACCGTCGGTGGCGACGTTGCCCGCGGCATCCGCGAGGTCGAACGCGGGGGCGGTCCCAGCCCGGAATTCCTGGCGGCTGACCGTGCCGTCCGGACGGGAGACGGTAAGGGTCGCCCGTTCATAGTTCCCGGCGATGTCCCAGGTCACTCGATTCGAGCCGAGGCTACTCGACGCAAAGCCGTCCGCGTGCACCGGGACGGCAGCCGATCCGAAGATCAGCACGAGGGCCAGAACCAGACTTTTGGCGTGTAAGTTTTTCATCCTCATTCTCCTTGGCTCCCCTCCGGTTGACGATCTTCGGCGGCTGGAGGAGATCTCTCTCCTGCGTCGAGAGATACCGCCGAAGGGTGGAACAGAGAAGACGGAAACAGGGGCTGTTGGGGCTCCCGCGAAGGATCTGGAACGCGTGGCCTGACTCTAAGCCGATCGACCGAGAAGGTCAATCAGGTCAAAGCTTTGCGCAATTCTTGCTCTGCGAGGAGGGAGGCCTCGCCGATCGGTCGTGGTGACTTGGGCGCCCTGGGGGAGAGCGCCGTTACATCCGGGCAGCCGCCCTGGGGGCCGGCGGCTGCGGTTCGAGAAGGCTCAGCTGGCGTTTGAGCGGGTAGGGATTTCCCATTCCAACGGAGCCTGCCATTCGAGCTTCGTCGCCGGGCGGCTCGCGCGTTCGGCCGTCGGCCCGAGCAGGCTGGCGAAGGCGGTCGCGTAGCGGCCCGGATCGGAGTCGAAGCGCTCGGGATTGTCATCGAAATGGGACAGTGCGGCGGTAACTCCAGACCGTGCGGCCTCGGCGGCGACGGTCTCGACGCCGGTTCCGCGCAGGAGATTGCGGACGATCTCCCGGTTTTCCTCGCGGCTCGACCGTGCGCGCAGGAACTTTCGAGCCGATTCCGGCTTGAGAGAGGTGTGTGCCGTTGCTTTGCTGACCGTTGCCATGCTTGCCGCTCCTCTTTGCCGCGCCTATTTGGGCGCGCAGAATGCCGCTTCTAAAAAGATCTGTTTCCGCTCGACCCGATTCGAGGGACAACCAATTTCAAATTCCTCGAGATCTCTCCGAGGTAAAGCACGATCGATGCCTGCCGCTCGACCGCGTCGCGCGGCAAGTCGCTGTATCCTGTCGCCCTATGGCGCGTCGTTTGTTGTTGGGTCTCCTCCTGTTGGTCGGCGCGTGCCGCCCGACGCCCGACGCGGCGGCGGCGGAGCCGCCGTCGCCGGTTCCGATCGCTCCGGCGCCTCCGATCGCTGCGATCCGGAGCGGTGCCGTGGTGTTGCTCGCCGCTCCCGGCGATCCACGCCGCGCGGCGCTCACCACGCTGGCCGCCGAGTTCGACCGCGCGCTCGGCGACATGGCGGCGAAGCTGCCGTACTCCGGCTCGCGCGCGATGACGATCGCGATCGAACCCGACTTTGCGGCGATGGCGCGTGCCACCGGCGCGGTCGGTGCGGCGGTCGCCGACCGCCGTTCGGATCTCGCCCTGGTGTTCGATCCCGACGACTTCGACGCCTACCGCTTCGCGCTCGCCGGGCGATTGCTGGCACGATCCGGATTGGCGCGGGACCTCCCTCCCGCGTTCGTCGATGGCGCGGCGCTCTGGCTTTCGAACGGCTGGTACGGCCGACCGGCTGCCGATTGGCTGCCGAGTTTCGCCCGGGCGGGCGCGTTTCCGTCTGCTGTCGAGCTGCTCGCGGCCGAGCGCACTACAACCGGCTCGCCGCTCCTTAGGACACCGGTCGCGGCGGCTTGGATCGCTCGCCGAGCCGGGGCAACTCTGGCCGAGAAGCTCGCGCGACCGCTGCCCGGGAGCGCGGCGCTCGATGCCGATCTCGCGGCTCTCGCCCAGGTCGCAGAAAAAACGACGCGCGCGAAACCGCCCTGGGTCGTCCCTGCGGCCGAGACGGCACCGGCGTTCCGGCGTGGGGTGTCGTTCGCGATGCTCAACTCGATCGATGGCGGCTACCACGCTCCGAGCGTCGATCGAGAGTTCGACCGGCTCGCCGGGCTCGGCGCCGATGCGGTGGCGCTGATGCCGTTTGCCTGGCAGCGCGATCCGCAGGCCCCGGGTCTGCTCATGCAGAGCGACCATCCGTCGTCGGAGACCGATGTCGGCCTGCTCCACGCGGCGCGCCGCGCCCACGCCCATGGGTTCGCGGTGCTCTGGAAACCGCATCTCTGGGTCTCGCGCCACAGCTGGCCGGGGGAGGTGGAGATGAAGAGCGAGGCCCTCTGGGCGCTTTGGTTCGCCGGCTACCGCCGCTACCTGCTGCACCATGCGTTCCTCGCCGCGCGGGCGAACGCCGAGCTGTTCTGCGTCGGTGTCGAACTCGATCGGACGACGATCGGCCCGGCGCGCGAGGCCGACTGGCGGCAGCTGATCGGCGCGGTGCGCGAGCTGTACCCGGGGCCTTTGACCTATGCCGCGAACTGGGACCGTGCGCCGCGGGTGCCTTTTTGGAGCGCGCTCGACTATGCGGCGGTCGATGCTTACTACCCGCTCGCCGCCGGGCAGAGCGCCACCGATGCCGAGCTCGCGGAGGGCGCAGCCAAGGTGGTGGCGCAGCTCGCCGTCCTGGCGGCGCAGGCCGACCGACCGCTGCTGCTCACCGAGGTCGGTTTCGCCGCGCAAGCCGCGGCCTGGCGCGCCCCGCACACCGAGGGGGGCGCGTTTGACGAGGGGGATCAGGAGCGCGCCTATCGCGCGCTGTTCGGCGCGCTAGGTCGTCCGCCCTGGTTGGCCGGCCTGTTCGTCTGGAAATCGTTCAGCGACGAGGCGGCCGCCGGAGGTCGGAGGGCTCAGTCCGACTTCCGGTTCCTCGGTCGGCGCGCGGAGGGCGCGGTGCGCGACTATTTCAATTTCAAACCGAAGGGGGAACGACCATGACCGATCCGCTGCTGGCTGCGGCGCTGGCCGCTGCGGAGGCGGGGGCGGTTGTGCTCCGGCGCTACTTCCGCACCGCCGACCTGGACGTGCGGCAGAAGGGTGACAACGACTTCGTCACCCGCGCCGATGGCGAGAGCGAGGCGGCGATCGTCTCGGCTCTGCGCGGGCGCTTTCCAGATCATCACATCCTCGCCGAGGAGCGGGGGGTGGATTTGGGCGGCGCGAGCGAATTGGAATGGGTGATCGATCCGCTCGACGGCACCACCAATTTCCTTCAGGGACTGCCGGTCTATTGCATCTCGATCGCCTGCCGAAAGCGTTCGGGCGAGCTGCTGGCCGGCGTGGTGCTCGATCCGGAGGGGGGCAACCTGTTCGCGGCGGCCAAGGGTCAAGGGGCGACCTGGAATCGACGGCCGATGGCGGTCTCGACGCGGCCGGGGCTCCTCGGCGCGTTTCTGGCCACCGGCTACCCCTGGCGGGCGCACCCGACGCTCGATCTCTACCTCGATGCGTTTCGCGACATCTTCTTGGAGGTCAAGGCGATCCGGCGCTGCGGCGCGGCGGCGCTCGATCTCGCCTACACCGCGGCCGGGGTCTACGACGGATTCTTCGAATTCCGGCTCTCTTCGTGGGACATCGCGGCCGGGGTTCTGCTCGTCCAGGAAGCCGGGGGCGTGGTCAGCGATGTCGATGGCGGCGCGGGTTCGTTCATCTCCGGCAACGTGGTCGCCGGGGGCCAGGGCGTCCAAGCGGAGTTGCGCGCCAAGATCGCCCGCTACGCGAGCGAAGCCACCATCGCCGCCCGCTTGGGCAAGGAGCCGACGGCCGCGGGGCCTGGGCCTTTGGATCCGGAGCTTTTGGTATGAGCGCAGGCGCTGTGCGGCGGGAGAAACCCGCCCGATCGCGGCGCCCGCGGACGCTGGGCACCGCCGCCGGCCCACCGACCGGGCCGTGGCTGGTCGAGGTCCAGATCCACCCGGCCGACGTGCGCAAGAAAGTCCGCTACCTGTTCCTGGGCCGGTTCGCGCTCACCGTCGTCTGCTCAGCTCTGCTCGGCTACCTGTTCCTGGTCTCGCTCGGCATCGCCCTCACCCGCGATGTCCTCTCCGCTGCGCTCGGGGGAGCGGAGATTGAGACCCTGGCGGTCGAGCGCGCACACCAGGGGGCTCGACTGCAGGCGTTGGTGGGCGAGCTCTCGGCGCTCGACGAGCAGACCAAGAGCCTGCGGATCCAGCACGCCAAGCTCCGGCTCGCGTACGGCCTGGTTCCCCGCCGTCGGGAGGCGACCGGCCCCGAGGCCCGCGGCGACGATTCGATCTACGGGGGCGCGATCGCGGAGGGCGAACGGGTGCGCACGGTGATCGTGCGCAACTTGAAAGCGCTCGATTCCGGCCTGGTCGAGGTCCACCGCTACGAGGCGGCGCATCGAGCGGAGGTGGCGGAGATCCCGTCGCGTTGCCCGCTCGAAGGGAGCGATCTGGTGCTCGTCGCACCGTTCGGCAGCCATCGCAACCCGTTCACCAAGGAGTTGGAATTCCATCCGGGAGTGGACTTGGCGGCGCAAGCGGGAATGCCGGTGGTCGCCGCCGCGGACGGTGTGGTCGCCTTCGCCGGCCAGGCCTCGATCGGCGCCAGCCCGGCCTGGTTTCGGCTCGGCGAGATCGTAGTGATTCGTCATGGCGAGCGGTACGCCACCGCCTACGGGCACCTTTTGCGGATCGATGTCAGGGCGGGCGCCAAGGTGCGACGCGGGTCGCCGCTGGGCACGGTGGGGAAAAGCGGCTGGGCGCTCGCGCCGCAGCTCCATTTCGAGGTTCGACGGCGCGATCCGCGGGGTGTCCTCGCCCCGGTCGATCCGCGAATCTACATGCTCGACCGGCACTGGCGGGACGAAGAGCGGTTGATCGTGCGCGCCACGGCGGCCCGCTCCGGGCCCGCGGTGGCGGCGGACCCGATGCCGGGAGTCCGTTAGAAATCCGTAAGAGTTGCGTTAGAATCCCGCAATGACCTCCAATCGGCGGGAGAGCGACCGGATGGTCCGACGGTTGCCGGTGCGCTTTTGGCGCGTCGGCGAGGAGCGGTCGGTCACCGGCTATACGACGAACATCTCGGCCTCGGGAATGTTCGTGATGACCCATCAGCCGCTGCCCAAAGCCGCGCGCATCCGGGTCGAAGTGCTCGATCCGCGCGCCGGTTTCGTGGTCGAGGCGGAGGTGGCGCACGCGCACAAGGTGAGCCTCGATCTCTCCGCCTTGGGTCCGTCCGGAATGGGGGTCCGCTTCCTGCCGATCGAGACCCTGGTGCGCGAGCTTTTCCCCGAGGCGATGCGCGCCGCCTCGATGCCGGTCGTGCCGCCGGTGGCTCCAGCTGCAACCGCGGCCGCGCCGCCTCCGATGGCTCTCCAGCGCTCTGCGATCGCTGTTCGCTTCTCATCGGTCGAGCAGTTTCAATCGGTCTACGAGCGCGACCTGCGCCAGGGCGGCCTGTTCGTCTCGACCGTTCAGGCGGCCCGGATCGGCGACATGGTGGAGATCGATCTGCACCTACCGGCACCGCTGGTCGGCCTGGTCCGCCTGCGGGCGCGGGTGGTCCACCGGATCGACCCGCAGGCGGGTGACGGGATGGGCGGCCCGAACCTGCTCGCCGGCATCGGCGTCGAGTTGCTCGATCCCCGCGGTGCGCTCGAGGCGCTCGAACCGTTCCTGCGCGGCTCGCGCCCTACCGGCTAGTTCCGTGCGAGAGGAACGCTCTCGATCGTCCCCGGCGGTTCGCTCTCCGCACCGGGGGGCCACGGGATCAACAGGCCGCGGCCGACCCCTTGGGCCGCCTTCAAACCGTACAGCTGTTCCACCAGGTGCATCGCGGCGGCGTAGCTGCGCACGCCGCCCTGCGAGGTGATCACTTTGCCGGCGTGAACGAAGTTGACGTTCACTTTGAGGTCGAGCTGCGGAAACCGCTCGGCGAACGCCTGATAGTCGCCTGGGAAAGTGGTCACCGGCAGGCCGTCGAGCAGCCCGGCCTGGGCAAGCACGAATGCGCCGTCGCAGAGCGACAGGACGAACCGGGCACGCCGGCCGGTGGTGCGCACCCAATCGACCAGCGGGCGATTCTCAAGGTCTTTGCCCATACTTCCCTCGGCGCTCGGCACGACCAGCACATCGATCGGCGGCGCGTCGGCGAAGCTGTGGTTCGGGGTGATGGTGAGCCCTTCAAACGTTGTGATCGGCTCACCGTCGGGCGAGACGGTAAACAGCGCCATCCCCGGTGGCGCGTGGAAGACCGTATGGTGGAAGACGTCGTAGGGCGCCATCAGCTCGGTGTTGTAGACGCCGTCGACGATCAGGAACGCAACCGCGAGAGGTTGTGCCGCCGCGGGAGCCGCCTGGGTCCCCGGGGTCGCCGCCGGTGCGACCGGATCGGCCGGTGGGGCGGCGCTCGCGCAGGCCGTGGAGAGGAGGGCGAACGCGAGGGCGGGGAATGGGCGGGCGATCGGCTGCCGGGGCATCTTCTGATCTCCGGAAAACAGGCGTGAGGTTGACGAGAGGTTGGGGGTGCGGAATCCGCCGAGCTTTAAGAGGGTTACAATAGCGGAGTCCAGAACCCGCCGCGCCTCTTCAAGTGCGCGATTCGCCAAGGAGAATACCACCGTGCCCTATAGCCCTATGCTCGTCAAGCCCATGCGCGAAGAGCTGACTTCGATCGGCGTCCAGGAGCTGCTCACCGCCGACCAGGTGGACCACTGGATGAACGACAAGACCGGCACCGCGATGCTGGTGATCAACTCGGTCTGCGGTTGCGCCGCCGGGATGGCCCGTCCGGGCGTCCGCGAAGCGCTCGGCGGTGAGGGGAAACCGGATCGGGTGGCGACCGTCTTTGCCGGCCAGGATCTCGAAGCGACCGCCCGCGCCCGCGCCCACATGCCGGAGATCCCGCCGAGCAGCCCGTCGATCGCTTTCTTTAAAGAGGGCGAGCTGGTCTATTTCCTGCCGCGGCACCGGATCGAAGGGCGCTCGGCAACCCAAGTGGCCGCCGACCTCGCGAACGTCTTCGCCGAGCACCGCGCCGTCCCGGCTTGAGCCAGGCCTTTAGATGGGTACCTTTCATCAGGGTAAGAGCGACCTCCACGGGATCACCGTGGTGGTCGAAACCCGTGGGCCTGAGCTTTACGTCGGCCGGTGCGACGACGTCACCGAGCGCGGCGTCATCTTGAACGACGCCGACGTCCACCGCGACGGGGACGAAACGCCGCGCGCCAAGTATCTGGAACGCGCGGCGCGCTTCGGAATCTGGAAGAAGTTCGACCGGATCGTGATCCCGAACGACGTGGTGACGGCGATCCGGCGGCTCGGCGAAATGGCGTGACTCAATAAGAAAGACGAATGGCGAATCGAGAATCGAGAACTGCTTGGGTCTCGGTCGGTGCGTTGGGCGCCGCCCTCTCGGTCATCGCGGGGGCGTTCGGCGCCCACGCCCTGGCCGATCGGCTCGACGCCCGCGCTCTCGCCCTCTGGGAGACCGCGGCGCGCTACCTCATGTACGGTGGGCTCGGGCTGATCGGCCTCGGGCTGGCACAAACCCACCGGGCCCATCGGTTTTACCGGCCGGCCGGGATCTCTCTCGGTCTCGGCGCGGTGGTCTTTTCGGGCACGCTCTTCGCCCTGGCGCTCGGCGCGCCCCGTTTCCTCGGAGCGATCACGCCGCTCGGTGGGGCGGGCATGATCCTTGGGCTCGTCCTCTTTGCGCTCGCCGCAGGAGCTGCTAGCATTCGGTAGACTGTTTGCAACCAGTGGGGAGGCGGAGGGTATGGCGGAGTCGGGGGCTTTCCTACAACGGGCGTTTTTCTATGCGGTCGCGGCACTGTTGTTCGGGCCGTTTGTCCTCTACGGCCAAGCCGACCCCTGCGCGCCACCCGCCAACGACACCGGTTTCGCCGAAGTCGGAGTGAACCTCGGTGCGGGGACGGTCTCAGGCGTGCTGCCGTTCGATGTGCCGATCCGTTTCTGTAGCGTTGCGCCCGCGGGCGCCAAACGGGTGACGCTCCAGTACGTCGCCGACCCCAAGAATCCGCCGCAGGTCGACCTCGACTGCAAGGGGCCGGGCGGCGCGGCGCTCGCCTGGCAGCCGGCCAAGCCGATCGACGGCCGGATCGATCGAACGACCGGGACCTTCCGAGTCGTGGTGCCGCGGCTCGACGCCCAGAACTACTACGCCTTCTGCTTTATGAGCGACGGCGAGGTAAGCCAAGAGGAGGCGGACGCCTTCCGCCCGGTGGCGCGCGAGGTGCTCGATCTGAACCTGGCGACGATCCGGGTCGGCAACCTGACCTTGGACCAGCGGGACGCGCTGCGCAAGAAGCTCCACGACGCCCTGCTCGCCACTCTGGGCGCCGACCGGGCGATTGCGCCGGGAACGATGTTCGACACCGACCATCCGAGCGACGACCTGAACGACCGGTTCGTGGGCCGGATCAGCCAGGTGCTCCTGCCGCAGCTGCGGCGCAATGCCTCCCTCCAGACCTACTCGACCCTGCAGTTCGATCTCGCGCAGGCGCTGCGCGGGCTCCAGGGCAACCCGGCGGTCGGTCGGCTCACGGCGGCGCTTGGCGCGCCGTCCGACCCCAATCTCGCGACGCTTGCGAACGCATTTCGCGGCGCGCTCGGCGCGTTGGAGATGTCGTCCGACGCGACCGGCCGCGCGGCGCAAGGGCTCGATCCGGCGACCGGCGACGGCGAAACGCTCGACGCAACCCTCGACCCGGGCGTTGCGGGCGCGATCGCCGCCCGCTACGACGCGTTGGCCCAAGCGCTCGCCGGCCTCCCCGAGCTGGTCCAGCGCGCGACCGGACCGGGCGGGATCGAGCTGCCCGCCGAGCCCGCAGAAGATTCCGCCGCGGCGCTTCGGCCCCTGGTCGCTCCGGCCGGACCGGCGGCGCGCGCGAGCGCTCTGGCCGCTACGCTCTCGTCGATCGCGACCAACGTCCAGGCGAGCCTCGCGGCCCGCGCCGCGGCACTCGATCAGCTCGCTTCGGATGTCGCGCTGCGGGCGGTCGGCGCCCAGGTGGTCGATGCCTCGAGCACCGGCGGCTTCGAGACCTTCCAGAACTATTACGTCAGCGCCGACGCCGGCCTGGTCGCGGCACCCGAGCTCGAAGAGGTGGTCTCCTACATCGGCGTCAACCTCTATCTGCGGCCGGTGAACAAGAACGCGCCGTTGCGCCAGTTGGGGAGCTTCCGCCAGACGCTCGGACGGCGCTTCGCCTTTACCCTCGGCCTCACGGTCCAGAGTCTGGCGGACGGCGAGAACGGCACAGTGCAGACGCGGCAAGATCTGTTCGCCAGCCAGTCGCTCTTGATCGGTGCGGGTCTGCGGATCACCGACATGATTCGGGTCGGTGGCGGCGCGCTGGTGTTCAAAGAGGACGACCCGAGCCCGTTGATCACGAAATTCGGCACCGCCGTGTCCTACTACTTCACGGTGTCCTTCGACCTGAACGTCGCCCGCGCCTTCAAAGGGGGCTTGGGCGGCCTGTTCCCGGGCCAGTAGCCGTAAGCGCCCGGGAGAGAGAGACGGAACCATGGCGATCCAGATCCGGAAGAACCTAGAGGCGGCGCCGAATCCGACCACGCTGCCGCGCCGCGTCGAGCTGCTGCAGACGTTGCGCAGCACGTTGCCCGAGGAGCCGATCACGATCGAGTACCGCCTGGCGCCCGACCATCAGATCTGGTTCCAGGACGGTGACGATCCACCGGCGAAGAGCTTCGTGCGCCAGGAGAACGTGGGCACTGCCGATCAGGTCTGCCGCGATCGGATCACGTTGGTGATCGGACCGGGCACCGGCCCGCTCGCCCTGGTCCAGATCGATCAGACGATCACCGATTCGCTCGGTATCCTGCAGCCGGACCTGGTTCTGGTCCAGATCCAGAAATGAGCCGGCAACGTTTTCGGGATCGAGCCATGCATCGTCGTACCCGTCTTTTCGTGTCGGTCCTGTTCCTGGTCGGGTGGGGGCAGAGCGGCTGCTACAAGCAGAGCGACTTTGAGCCGCCCGCTCTGCTCGACGAAGCGCTCTCCCTCGGCACGGTCGGTGGCCAGACCTCGATCCCCGCGGACGGTGTCTCGCGCTTGCGGATCGTGGCGCGGATCGACCCGCGCGCCGATCTGAACAAGCGAACGGTTGTTTTCTCGACCAGCGCCGGCACGCTGATCGGCGGCAACCCGGCCGCCCAGGCGGGGGAGCAGGAGGTGGCGGCGGACAGCACGGGCCAGGCGACGATCGAGCTGCAAAGCCCGCAGCAGGTCGGCCCCGCCGTCCTGCTCGCACGGGTCAAAGAAGTCCCCGGGCTGTCGCGCTCGCTCGCGATCGGTTTCACCGCAGCGGATGTGAACAACGTGGTCCGTTTCGTCGCAAACCCCTCGTCCGCGCCGGCCGACGGCGCCTCGCGTAGCGTGTTCACGGTCGAGGTCTCGGCCGCCCTGCCGCTCGGAACGCAGGTGACGTTTCAAACTTCCGCCGGCCTGTTCGCGCCCGAAAATGCGAGCAGTGCCACGCGCACGATCGACGGCTCGTTCCGCGCCACAGCCGAGTTGGTGAGCGCGAGCGCGATCGGTCGCGGCATCGTCCGCGCGACCGCGAACCAGGTCACCCGCGAGGCCGGGATCGATTTCGTCCGCGCCCAGCCCGACCGGATCCTGCTCTCGACCGGCGGCAAGGTCGAAGCGAAAGCGGGCCTCACCGACCCGGTGACGGTCACCGCGAGCTTCCAGCGCGACATCGGCCAGGTCACCCCCGGCACCGTCGCCCTCTTTACCGCCACCGATTCCTCCGGCCGATCGATCGGCCTGTTTAACGACGCCTCGACCGTCGGCAACACCGGCAGCGCCGCCGCCACCTTCTTCGCCGGCTCGACCACCTACCGCGGCCCGGTGACGATCGCCGTCTCGGCCCAAGGGCACGCCGTGCGCGGTACGGCGACGATCGAGATCGTCGATCCGTAGCCACCCTGAGTCAGGATTTCACTTTTCTCGTTCAGAATCGCAAAAGCTTGCAACGGAAAAGAGGTTTCGTGCACCGTTCCCTTCCAGTGGCACAACTCGACCACCTCCTGGTCGGCGCCCCCGATCTCGCTTCCGGCGTCGCCTGGGTCGCCGAGCATCAGGGCGTCGCACCCGTGGCCGGCGGGCGTCATCCGGGGCTCGGGACGCACAATGCGCTCCTGGGGTTGGGCGGAGCGCGATATCTCGAAGTCATCGCCCCAGACCCTCAGGGCACCGGGCTCGCTTCGACGTTCGCCTGGCTCGCGGCCTGCTCGACGCCGAAACTCGCCACCTGGGCCGCCGCGGCGGAGGATCTCGCGCCGATCGCCGCCGCTCTCGATGCCGCCGGCCTGGGGCACTCGGGAATCGTGGCCGGCTCCCGGCGGCGTCCGGACGGGTCGCTGCTCGAATGGCGGACACTGTTTCCCGCGGAGACCGAGCGCGGCATCGTGCCGTTCTTCATCTCTTGGCGAGATCCGGCGCAACACCCGGCGCTCTCGCTCGATCACTCGTTGGACCTTAAGTCACTCCTGTTCGTCCACCCGGAGCCGCGGCGGCTTGCGGAGATTTTCGCCGCTGTGGGGATCACCGGGCGGATCGAGGCGGGGGACACCCCGCGCTTCGCCGCGACGATTCGCGGGCCGCTGGAATTGCGCGAGATCGGGTAAAGCTGGCCCAGCCGTAGGACCGAGCGCTGCACCAGGAACGTCCCGCAAGGGACGTCGTAACGTAGCGAGCGGTTTCAACCGCTCGCTGGGCTGGGCGCCATCACCCGAAGCAGATTGCGGACCACCCGGAGCGCCTTCTATGCGACCGGCTTCCCGAGTTGCAACGCCAGGACCGCTCGACGCGCCGTTCCGAGCCGCTGATGAGACACCCAAATGCATTCGGCGATCACTGGCGACTCGCCGGCGAACACGCGGAGCCGGCTCCGCACTACTCGCGACCTACTTTGCATCACTCAGATCCGCCACGCGGCCTCCCGCAGCGGGTTCGTGCATCACGATAGCCACTCGCGCATCACTCGGAGCTTTCTTTGCATCACTCCCATTCTTTTACGCATCACACAGAGCTGGTTCTACATCACGCAAACGGAGCACGGAGGGTCAGAAAGCTGGCTCGCAGTGATGCAGAACCAGATCGGGGTGATGTAGAACCAGCTCGCAGTGATGCAGATCCCGATCGTAGTGAGCGCGATCTTGATCGGAGTGTCTCAGATCCAGCTCGCTGTGATGCAAAACCCGTTCTCTGCGATGCAAAGCCGGCTGGCTGTGATGCCCATCTGGCTCGCGGTGATGCGGAACTGGATCGCAGTGATGCGGATCGAGGTCGCGGTGATGCGGAAATTGATCGTAGTGACGCAAAGGGCGATCCTGGTGTCTCAAATGTGTCTCTTAGTGATGTTCGACGGGGTGTCGGCCCATAAATTCACGGCCACGGTGTTGCATCACAACAGCTACGCACCGCAAAGGTGGCGACGAGCGAGGCAGATCTTCCGCGGAAAGGTGCCCGCCGGGGTGGCGGCGAAGCATCTGGGCCGACGAAGGATGGGGAACGAGACTGAGGCGTCGCGGATCGCGCCCTGCCGCCCCTCGCGAGTGGGGTCGTAACTCAAGCAAGCGGCTGGAACCGCTCGCGGGGCTCTCCCGTGCTGCTAAACTCCGGCGCTCGAAAGCACCCAGCCTTCCGGTTGAGGAATCATTGACGAGTTAGACAGGAGATTTGCGTATGACGGATATCCGTATCGGCGTGGTCGGCGGCAGCGGCCTCTACCAGATGGAGGGGCTCGAAGTGCTCGAAGAGCGGCGGATCGACACCCCCTTCGGCGCCCCGTCCGACCCCTTCGTGATCGGCCGCCTGGAAGGCAAGAAAGTCGCGTTCCTGCCGCGCCACGGCAAGGGGCACCGCCTGCTGCCCACCGAGCTGAACTATCGGGCGAACATCTACGGCTTCAAGGTGCTCGGGGTCGAGCGGCTGATCTCGGTCTCGGCGGTCGGTTCGCTCAAGATCGAATATGCCCCGAAAGACATCGTGGTCCCCGACCAGTTCTTCGACCGCACCCGCCACCGCGTCGATACCTTCTTCGGTGACGGCCTGGTCGCCCATGTCTCGATCGCCAAGCCGATCTGTCCGACCCTGATCGACACCTTCGTCGAGGCGTCGGAGGCCGCGGGGGCCAAAGTGCACAAGAACGGCGCCTACGTCTGCATGGAAGGGCCGCAGTTTTCCACCCGCGCCGAGTCCGAGGTCTATCGCTCGTGGGGGATGGACATCATCGGCATGACCAACCTGCAAGAGGCGCGGCTCGCTCGCGAGGCCGAGATCTGCTACGCCACCCTCGCGATGGTCACCGACTACGACTGCTGGCACGAGACCGAAGAGGCGGTCTCGGGCGAAGCGGTGATGGAAGTGGTGCGCCAGAACGTCCAGATGTCCCAAGAGGTCATCCGCCAGGTGCTCCGCCGCCTGCCCGACGGATCGGTCGACTGCCCGCTCTGCCGCCATGCGCTCGCCCATGCTCTGATCACCGAGCGTTCGATGATCCCGGCCGCGACGCTCGAAAAACTCGCGCCGCTGGTCGGCAAGTACCTCGGTTAGACAGGGATGCGAAAGCGCATCCTGGTCACCAACGACGACGGCGTCTTTTCCGAGGGGATCAAGCTCCTGGCGAAAGCCTTGAGCGATCTCGGCGAGGTCGTCGTCGTCGCCCCCGACCGCGAGCAGAGCGCGAGCGGCCATGCCTTGACACTCTCGCGGCCGCTGCGCATGACGCGGCTGGAGCCGAACTGGTACGCGGTCGACGGCACGCCGACCGACTGCGTAAACCTGGGGTTGCTCCACCTGCTCAGGGACCAGAAGCCCGACCTGGTCTGCTCGGGGATCAACTTCGGGCTCAACTTGGGGGACGACGTCACCTACTCGGGGACCGTCTCCGCAACGTTTGAAGGGACCCTCCTCGGCGTCCCCTCGCTTGCGTTCAGCCAAGAGGTGGCGGAAGGGTTCTCGTTCGAACCGGCGGCCCGCTTCGCCCGCACGCTCGCCGCCCTGGTGCTCGGCGAGACGACACTGCCGGACGATCTGATCCTGAACGTCAACGTGCCGTCGGGTCCGATCAGCGGCGTCAGCTTCTCCCGGTTGGGCAAGCGGACCTATCAGCAGTCGGTGGTTGAGAAGATCGACCCGCGCGGCCGCAAGTACTACTGGATCGCAGGTACGCCGACCTGGAAGCCGGAGTCGGGTACCGATTTCGAGGCCATCTCGGCCGGGCGGATCTCGATCACGCCGCTCCATCTCGACCTCACCTACTATCCCGGCCTCGACGCGTTCGCGCCGCTCGGCGAAAAGCTCGCCGCCCTGCGCCTCGATGTCGAGACCGACCCCGCCGCCACTCCATGAACGACCCGTACGACCCTTACATCACCGCGCGCGAGCGGATGATCGGCGATCTCGCGCGCAAGCGCGGCATCCGCGACGAGCGGGTGCTCGAAGCGATGCGCCGCATCCCGCGCCATCTGTTCGTCAAAAACGTGACGCTGCCGCATCTCGCCTACGCGGACAACGCCCTGTCGATCGGCGAGCGGCAGACCATCTCGCAGCCCTCGGTGGTGGCGCGAATGACCGAGCTGCTCGACGTGCGGCCGGAGTGCTCGGTGCTCGAAATCGGCACCGGCTCGGGCTACCAGACCGCGATCCTCGCGCTGCTCGCGCGCCGGGTCTACAGCCTCGAACGGGTGGCGCCGCTCGCCCGCGAAGCGATCGGCCGGATGCGCGACATGAAGTTCGAGAACGTCAAGGTCCAGATCTTCGACGGCACGGTCGGCTGGAGCGACGTGGCGCCGTTCGATCGCATTCTGGTCACCGCGGCGGCGCCGCAGGTGCCGCCGCCGCTGCTCGATCAGCTCGCCCCGGGCGGTATCCTGGTGATCCCCGAAGGGACGAGGAACGCGCAGCGCTTAGTCGTCTACCGCAAGGACGCGACCGGCGAGGTGGCGCGCGAAGTGGGCGAGGAGGTCTCGTTCGTGCCGCTGGTAGGGCGGCACGGTTGGGCGGCCGAAGAGACCAAAGCGTGACCGGGAGTTAGAGGAACCTAAGCGTCCCGTCGAGGGACTATTTCTGAGAATCGAGAGCCGAGGGCTGATCAGTCCCGCGCCGAACCGAAGGGAGCATCGATGGACGATCTCAAGGGCTTCATCCGCGAAGTGCCGGACTTTCCGAAGCCGGGCATCCTGTTCTACGACATCACCACCCTGCTCAAGGACCCGCTCGCGCTGCGCATGACCGTTGACCGTTTCGTCTGGCAGTTCGCGAGCAAGCAGGTGGACAAAGTGATCGGCATGGAATCGCGTGGATTCATGTTCGGGCCGATCGTGGCCTATAACCTGAATGCCGGCTTCGTCCCGGTGCGCAAGCCGGGCAAGCTGCCGGCCAAGTCGATCAGCCAGTCGTACGATCTCGAATACGGCCAGGACACTCTTCAGATGCACGAGGATGCGATCGAAGCGGGGGACCGGGTGCTGATCGTCGACGACCTGATCGCGACCGGCGGCACCGCGAGCGCCACGATCAAGCTGGTCGAACAGCGCGGCGGCAAGGTCGTGGGGCTCGGCTTCGTGATCGAGCTGACGTTCTTGGACGGCCGCAAAAGGCTCGACGGTCACGAAGTGCTGTCGCTGATCCGGTATTGAATCCGGTATTGAGGGCCGGAGGGCCAAAGCGAGGCGCCCGGCCTGCCTCCGGCCTGCCGGGCCTCTCACCCTCCCGGAGCCCCACGGTATACTCCTCGTCGCTGCGGCTGTAGCTCAGGTGGATAGAGCAGAAGTTTCCTAAACTTTTGGTCGGGGGTTCGAGTCCTCCCAGCCGCACCAAGCAGATCACCACCCTCCGTTGTTTTCGTGCTGGACTCCGAACACCCCGCGGCTGTTCCGTCCCGTTGGAACAGAACTGAGCGGCAGGAGTGAACCCGAGAGATGTCCGACCACAACGACTTCGCGAACTTGATCTGGCAGATCGCCGTGGGCGGCGCCACCCGTCGGCAGCTTGCGGAAGTGCTGGGGATCACGACCGATGGCGTGAAGTACCACCTGCGCAAGCTGCAAGAGCAAGGGCGCCTCCGACGAATCGGGTCCGACAAGGGCGGCCGATGGAAAGTGGAGCCGGAATGAGCGCCCAACCCCACACCGAAGCCGCCTTCGAGACCGTTATCGAAGCGCATCTGGCTCCCTACCGCCAGATCGCCCTGACCTGGCTTCGGTTGGCGGCGGGCCAAACGCTGCTTGGCGTGAACGGTGACATCCGGTTTGATCTGGCAGACACTGTCTGCCGAATCGCCGCCTGCGCTGGCCTCGGGCAGCCCGCTACCCTCAGTCATTCGCGAGACGCAAGCCAAGGAGTGGTCCAAGCTGGAGGCGTTGCACGGGGATCGAACCGGCGAGCAGATCCTCGGTGACCTGTGCAAGTGGATGGATCAGAACGGCGCGCTCGCGACCCTGCGCCACGGCTTCAAGTGCTATGGGCGGACGCTTCACGCGGCGTACTTCAAAGCCGCGCACGAGCTGAACCCGGAACCGGCATGCGAACCACCTTCCAAGAGGAAAACAGAGGATGAAGCCGTCGTCCGAGCTCCCACGCCCCGCGGGTTCGCTGCTGTCCCATTCTCTGCGCTTCGTTAGAAATACGATGCAATTCTATGAGGACGCATTTCGCGAGTGCGGAGATATTTTCACAACGCGGATCCCGGGGCTCGGGAACTGGGTTTACATCTGCTCGCAGGAACTCGTTCAAAACGCTTTTTCCGCGCCACCCGAGGTCTTGGCCTCGTGCAGCAGCCGTTTCCGCTCGGCGGCTACCTCCTCCCCAAGGGGACTTTCATCTCTGTCTGCTATCCGGCCCTGGCGATGCGCGAGGAGCTTTTTGCCAGCCCTAAGGACTTCAATCCCGCCCGCTTCGCAACGGGAGGGAACATGAGCGCCCTCGTCGCCCGTGACCCGGTGCGGCTTCTGATCACGCCTTCCGGGATGCAGAAAGGGCGGATTTCCCCGAACGATCTGTTGGTTGTTGGGGGGGGGCCGGCCAACGATTGGAGGGCGACGAGGGCCGGCCTTCCGCGGAAACGTTGCTGCACCTGGCGCTCGCTGAGCATGCCGGCGCGGGAGCGGTGCTGCACACCCATCCCGAAGGTGCCTCCGATCAAGAGATTCTCGACGCATTCAAAGCGCCGATCGAAGAGTTGAGCGCGAGCGGCGGCTATGTGACAGCGGACGTGATCAACGTCTCCGCCGAGACTCCGGGCTTGCAAGAGATGCTGGATCGGTTCAATCGCGAGCACTGGCACGACGAGGACGAGATACGCTTCGTGGTCGCGGGCCGTGGGCTGTTTCATATCCACCCTCACGGCGGCGAGGTGTTCAGCATTGAGGTCACGGGCGGCGACATGATCAGTGTGCCGCGCGGCACCGAGCACTGGTTCGATCTTTGCGGCGATCGGCGGATTCGAGCGATTCGCCTGGAGGAGTTTCTCAGCCACCAGGCCGGGGAGCCGGAGGTTCTTGCCGCGATCGAGCGGCTGCGTCTTGAACACGCTTTGGAAACGGAGGGCGGAAGCGGAACCCCGCCTTTCGGCGACGGCCTGGCGTATGCGCGATCCCTCATCCCGGCCGATCGAAAATCGCCGGGCCTCAAAAGCCTCCAGGGGCTGCTCTGGAAGGACGGGTACCAGAAGGGCGATCTCCAGGGTGAAGTCTTCGCCGACGTTCCCGAAGCGATCGACCTCTGGCGGCAGGCGGGGATCCGCCTGCGCATCCCTGTGATCCGGTCGTTGCTCGAAGTCGACCGAGGTCAGGGTCTCACCTAGAGGGCTTTTCGACACTCTAGCTAGGAGATCGGCGCTCGCCGCCGATCGTAAGATCGCTTTTTTACTTCGAGGTGCCGCATGGAAATCAAGACGGTCGGCGTGGTCGGTGCCGGCGTGATGGGGGTTGGGGTGGCGCAAAACCTGGCCCAGACGGGCCACCGGGCACTGTTGGTGGACGTGAGCGACGAGATTCTGGAGCGGGCGCGCGGGTCGATCCGTCAGGGTCTCCGCTTCGGCCAACTGTTCAGCAAGGAGGGTGACGCAGCGCCGCGGGAGAAGGCCTCCGACGTGCTCGCGCGGATCTCGTTTTCGACCGACCTCGACACCCTTGCCGAAGCCGATTTCGTGGTCGAGAACGTGATCGAGAAGTGGCCGGAGAAGGAGCCGATCTACCGCCGGCTCGACACCATCTGCCGTCCCGAGGTCTGTTTCGCCGCCAACACCTCGGTGATCTCGATCACCAAGATCGGTGGCGCGACGAGACGGCCGGACAAGGTGCTCGGCATGCACTTCATGAACCCGGTGCCGCAAAAGGACACGGTCGAGGTGATTCGTGGCCACCACACGAGCGAAGAGACCCTCGGCATCGCCCGCCAATTCCTGGCTCAGATGGGCAAGGAGGGGATCGTGGTCAACGATGTCCCGGGCTTCGTTTCCAACCGGGTGTTGATGCTCACGGTGAACGAGGCGATCTTCCTGGTTCAGGACGGGGTCGCTCCCACCGAAGATATCGATCGCCTGTTCAGGAGCTGCTTCGGGCACAAAATGGGGCCGCTCGAAACCGCGGACCTGATCGGGTTGGATACCATCCTCTATTCGATCGAGGGACTCTACGAACAGTTCGCGGACTCCAAGTTTCGCCCCTGTCCGTTGCTGCGTAAAATGGTCGACGCGGGGCTTTACGGGAGAAAAAACGGCAAGGGTTTCTACGACTACGGAACGGGGAGCTAAAGGCGCGCGATGGACGAAACTCAGACCAAGATCAAGCAGTTCCTCTCGCGGTTCTTCAAGAACCACGATCTACAGCCCAGCGAAGACATCTTCGCGCTCGGCTTCGTCAATTCGCTGCTCGCGATGCAGCTGGTCGCCTTTGTCGAGAAGGAGTTCGGCCTGGCGGTCGAGGACGAGGACTTGGACCTCGACAACTTCCGTTCGATCGATGCGATCTCCGCTCTGATCGCGAGAAAGAGCATCCCGGGCGGTGCGTCCGGAGAATCGCTCGGATGATCCTGGACCTAACCCCTGAGCAGCGCGCGGCGCGCGAACAGTTTCGGACCTTTGCCGCCGAGCGGATCGCACCGTTTGCAAATGCTTGGGACGCCCAAGAAGCGATCCCGCGCGAGTTGATCGCGGCGCTCGGGGCGCGGGGCTGGCTCGGCTCCGTATTGCCGTCCGAGGACGGCGGCGCGGGTTTCGATCGGATTACCTACGGCCTCCTGACCGAAGAGATCGGCCGCGCCTGCTCCTCCAGCCGTTCGCTGCTCACGGTTCACGACATGGTCGGGCATGCGTTGCGCCGGTGGGGGAAACCGGAGGCCAAAGAGCGCTTTCTACAGCCCCTCGCGCGGGGTGAGCGGATCGGCGCGTTCGCGCTCTCCGAACCGAATGTCGGCAGCGATGCCGCGGCGATCGAGACCCGGGCCGTGGAAGACGGCGAGAGCTTCATTCTGGACGGCCGCAAGAAGTGGACGACGTTCGGACAGATCGCCGATCTGTTCCTGGTCTTCGCCAAGGTTACCGGCCAGCCTGCGGCGTTCCTGGCCGAGCGCGACACCCCAGGGCTTTCCGTTTTGCCGATCCACGGCATGCTCGGCACCCGCGCTTCAATGCTTGCAGAGCTTCATTTCGACGGCTGCCGGGTGCCGCGCACTTCGATGCTCGGAAAACCGGGTTTCGGCATCTCCCATGTCGCAGCGACCGCCCTGGAGCTCGGCCGCTACAGTGTCGCCTGCGGCTCGGTGGGAATCCTCCAAGCTTGCCTCGCTGCGTCGCAGGATTACGCGGTGGAGCGGGTTCAGTTCGGTTTGCCGCTCAACAAGCATCCGTTGATCCGCGCGATGCTCACCGAAATGATTGCGAACGTCCGAGCCGGTCGGCTGCTCTGCCTGCGCGCCGGTTTCCTTCAAGAGCGGAGCGATCCGGCGGCGTTTGCCGAAACGATGGTCGCCAAGTACTTCTGCTCGGTAGTGGCCGCAAAAGGTGCGAGCGATGCCGTGCAGATCCATGGGGCAAACGGCTGCGGACCGGACTCCTCGGTCGCTCGTTACCTGCGCGACGCGAAGATGATGGAGATCATCGAGGGCTCGACTCAGATCCAAGAGCTCGCGATCCCGCGGTTCGACTTTCCGGAGCTTTGAGCATGGCGATCCTCCCTTCCGACAGCGAGGCGTCTGCCGCCGCGGCGCCATTCGATCCGACCAAGCCGCGCAAAGCGGGCTCGATCAAGTGCGTGGTCTGGGACCTTGACCATACCGTCTGGGACGGCATTCTGCTCGAAGATGGGGAGGTCCGCCTGCGGCCCGGCGTGCGCGAGGCGATCGAAACGCTCGACGGGCGGGGCATCCTCCATTCGATCGCGAGCCGCAACGATCGCTCAACAGCGCTCGCCAAGCTCCGTGAGTTGGGGCTCCTGGAGTATTTCCTCTACCCGCAGATCCACTGGAACCCGAAGAGCGGTTCGGTCGCCCAGATCGCGAAAGACTTGAACCTGGCACTCGACGCGTTCGGATTCATCGACGACCAGCCCCACGAGCGCGATGAGGTCGCGTTCTCGCTGCCGCAGGTGCTCTGCCTCGACGCTTCCGAAGTCGATCGGCTGGTCGAGATGCCGGAGCTGACCCCGCGGTTCATCACCGAGGATTCCCGCCGACGACGGCGGATGTATCAAGCCGATATCGAGCGCAACCAGGCGGAAGAAGAGTACGTCGGCGCCCAAGAGGAATTCCTCGCCACCCTGGGGCTTCGCTTCTCGATCCTCCCCGCCCGGGAAGAGGATCTGAAGCGCGCCGAAGAGCTGACCGTCCGCACCCATCAGCTCAACACCACGGGTTATACCTACTCCTACGACGAGCTCGACGCCTTTCGCTGTTCGCCCGATCACCTGCTGCTGGTCGCGAGCCTGGAAGACAAGTACGGCACCTACGGCAAGATCGGCCTCGCGCTGTTGGAGCTGGGGTCCAAAGAGGCCCCCGACTTCTGGACCGTCAAGCTGCTCCTGATGTCCTGTCGCGTGATGTCGAAAGGGGTCGGGACGATCCTGGTCCACCATATCCTCTCTCGGGCGCGCCGAGCCGGGGTCCGGTTGCGCGCCGAGTTCGTCAGCAACGAACGCAACCGAATGATGCTGGTGACCTACAAGTTCGCCGGCTTCAAACAGATCGACCGGCGTGGCGAGGTCGCGGTTCTGGAAAACGACCTGTCGAGCCTTCAGCCGTTCCCGCCCTACGTCGAGGTCGAGATCGAGGTCGAGATCGAGGAGTAGCTGCTCGAATCGTTTCCGGGCGTTGAGGTCATTGAGGTCACGCGGCTCCAACTTGAGCTACGCCGCGGAAACCACCTCAGTCAGCTCCGGCCGTTTCGCCGTTCGCCCGTCGCCGGACGATCGTCCCTGCAGGTGCCGCCAAGCCCAAGGGAGGAGATGTCGGCGCCCCCAGTGGATCTCTGCGCCCAAGCGTTCGGCGAGCGTCGCGGGCGGGCGTACCGGCAACGGCTCGGCCCACGATGCATCGCTTCCTCCAAGCCCTAGGGCATGGGCGAGCGCCGCGGCGATCCGCTCATGGCCGAGCCCATTGGCATGCAGTCGGTCGTCGCTCCAGAGGCGAGGGTCGGACGCCACAGGGTGCGCGGCAAAGTCGACCAGAATCGCGCCGGTCCGCGCCGAGACCTCGCGCAGCGCTGCGTTGAGCGCAAGAACCCGAGGCGCCAACCTCCGGGCGAGCGGCAGCACCGGCCCGAGATCCGGCAGCGTGAACGTCAGCAGCGTCGCCCCACCCTCGATCAACGTCCGCTGCATCCGCTCCACATCGTGCGCCAAAGCGTCGGCATCGAACCGCCGGGCGATCACATCGTTGGTCCCAGAAAACAGGGTGGCGAGGTCCGGACGCATTGCGAGGGCCCGGTCGAGTTGCTCGTCCCTGATTTGCCCGGTCCGCCGGCCCCTAATGCCAAGGTTCGCATACAGCAAGGACCCTTGCGCCGCCGCAACCCGCTCGGCCAACCGATTGGCCCAACCGCGATAGCCGCCCCGCCCATCCGGATCGTCCAACCCCTCGGTCGAGCTGTCGCCGATCGCGACATAGCGGTCGAATCGGCAGGGGAGGGGGGCATCCATAGAGGACTGAGGTTAGCCGGAGAAAAGGGAATCTCACGCCTGGAAAGACGTAACGCCCGTCGATCTCAGAAGTCGTCGCGCGACCAGCTGCCGTAGACGAACTCGAAGAACTCGTCGATGCCGTTCTTGAGCGTCTTGTCGGCGCGGTAGAGATCCATCCCCGTTTCGGTTCGCCGGTAGAGTTTGAGTTGGCTCTTTTCGTGCCGGGAGACGGCAAACAACCTCTTGGCATCGGCTTCGCCGTCGTTGGCGACAATCAACAGCGGGAGGTTGGCAACGATGGCCAACTGCTCGTCCGTGACCCCTTCGAGGTCGGGAGAAATCAGTACCATCAGGGCGGCTTTACCGGTCCTGGCGGCGAACGGGATGGCGACCCGGGCGCCGCAGCCGATGGCCACCAAGCCGATCGTATCCGAGCCGACCCGGGCTTGGCTGGTCAGCGCGCGCCAAGCGGCCTGAGCATCTTCGGCCGCCTTGCCGGACGACGTCTTGGGATTGCCGTCGCGGCGGTAGCCCCAGATCAGAGCGCGCGGACCGGCGGCGGTGATCTTGCCGGCGAGGGCGGACAGATCGATCGAGTCCCCGGCGCAATCCAGCAGGAAAAGCGCGCCCGGCCCGACCGCCCGGCTGTCGTAGAAGGTACCCGAGAGCATCGTGCCGTCGGCGGATTTGATTTTGATCGGGCGACGATCGGCGGCGCGCGCTTCTGAGGCGCCGAACATCGGGAGCAGGATGAGCAAGGCGAGAGCTGCTTTGGCGGGCTGGTGTTTCAAGCGTTAGACCTCCGGGCGCGATGGTAGCGGTTTTTCGGAGTCCCCGCTTCCTACCGGGGGGCTGGTCGGTCTAGAGTTCCCTTCGCCGCCTCTTAAAGGAGCCACCATGGCCGATTCGGATCGCACGAACCCTGATCTTCCGCTCTCTCGACGCCAACTGCTGAGTGGCCTGGCCGGCGGCTTGGCGGCGACCGCGCTCGCTCCCTTGGGTCAGGCCGGCGCCGCCCCACTGCCGGGCGATTCGTCTCCGGCGGTGGCGGCGCCGGGCGCACCGTTTCGGTTCGAGGAGGCGACGGTTCGCGATTTAGGGCGCCGGATGGAAGAGGGGAGCGAGACCGCCCGTTCGATCGCGGCGGCGTATCTCGACCGGATCGAGCGGCTCGACGCATCGGGGCCGAAGGTCAATTCGGTGATCGAGGTCAACCCCGACGCCCTGGCGGTCGCCGACGCCCTCGACCTCGAGCGCAAGGAGAAAGGCGCGCGCGGTCCGCTCCATGGCATCCCGGTTCTGATCAAAGACAACATCGATACGGCGGACCGGATGAAGACGACCGCCGGGTCGCTCGCGCTCGAATCGTCGCGCCCATCCCGCGATGCGTTCATGGTCGAGCGGTTGCGCGCCGCCGGAGCGGTGATCTTGGGCAAGACCAACCTGTCCGAATGGGCGAACTTCCGCTCGACGCGCTCGACCTCCGGCTGGAGCGGACGCGGCGGCCAGACGCGGAACCCGTACGCGCTCGATCGCTCGCCCTCGGGCTCGAGCTCAGGCACCGGCGCCGCGATCGCGGCGAGTTTCGCCGCGGTAGGCGTCGGCACCGAGACCGACGGTTCGATCGTCTCGCCCGCTTCGGTGCAGGGCTTGGTGGGAATCAAGCCGACGGTCGGCCTGGTCAGCCGCGCCGGGGTGGTCCCGATCGCAGCGAGCCAGGACACCGCAGGGCCGATGTGCAGGACGGTCGAAGACGCGGCGATTCTGCTCACCGCTCTGGTGGGGGCCGATCCGCGCGATCCTGCGACCGCCGAGGTGAAAGGGGGCGAAGACTATGCGCGCGGGCTCGACCCCAAGGGGCTGGTCGGTGCGCGCATCGGCGTCGTCCGCATCCAGGGGTTCGGCCGCAATCCGGCGGTCGATGCGATCTTCGACGGTGCGGTCGCCGCGCTCCGCAGGCTCGGTGCCACCGTGCTCGATCCGGTCGAGCTCGCTTGGGACAAAGAGATCGATGACGCCGAGTACGAGGTGCTGCTCTACGAGTTCAAAGACGGGCTCGAAAGGTATCTCGGGCAGCGCGATGGTCCGATGCGAACTCTCGCCGATCTGATCGCCTGGAACGACGCGCACAGCGACCGGGAGATGCCATGGTTCGGCCAAGAGATCTTCCACGCCGCGGCGGCCAAGGGGCCGCTTTCCGACGAGGCGTACAAAAAGGCGCGGCAAACCTGCATGGACGGCGCGCGGACGAAAGGGGTGGAGGCGACGCTCGCCAAAGATCGGCTCGACGCGATCGTCACCCCGACCAACGGATTCGCTTGGTTGATCGATTGGGTCAACGCGGATGCCTACAGCAGCGGCAGCTCGTCGATCGCGGCGGTGGCGGGGACGCCGAGCATCACCGTGCCGGCGGGATTCGCGTTCGGCCTGCCGGTCGGAATCTCATTCTCCGGTGCGGCATGGAGCGAGGCGAAACTGATCCGTCTCGCCTACGCTTTCGAGCAGGGGACCAAAGCGCGCCGGCCGCCGACTTTCCACGCGAGCGCCGATCTCTCCTCCGACCGAATGCCCGCGCCGTCGTCGTCGCCGATCAAGAAGACATGAGCCGGCGCGGCGCGCTCGCCCTCTTGGCGCTGCTCTGTCTCGTTGGACCGAGCGTCGCTCGCGCCACCGATTTCGGACGGAAACCTGGAGGTTCGACCCTGCGCCACCTGGCTCTCGGAGATTCGTACACGATCGGTGAAGGTGTGGCGCCGGCCGAGCGCTGGCCGACCGAACTCGTTCGGCTTCTCGGTGCCGACAGCTTTCCGGCCGCCGTGGACGGCCCCGAGATCATCGCGCGGACGGGCTGGACGACCGACGAGCTGTCGGCGGCGATCGATCAGGCCGATCCAAAGGGTCCTTACGATCTGGTCACCCTTCTGATCGGAGTCAACGACCAGTACCGAGGGCGTAGCGTCGAGGCGTTTCGGGCGGAGTTCTATTCGCTCCTGGTCCGGGCGATCGGCTTTGCCGGCCGCCGGCCCGGTCGGGTGCTCGTGCTGTCGATCCCCGACTGGGGAGTCACCACCTTTGCGGCTGCCGCAGAGCGCTTCTCCTCGGCGCGGATCGCCACCGAGATCGACGCCTACAACGCGGTCGTTCGAAGCGAGAGCGCGCGCGCGGGAGCGGCATACCTAGACATCACCGGTTTGACCCGCGCGGCCGGGAACGCCAAGGGCGAGCTGGTGGCCGACGGGCTTCACCCATCCGCCTTGCAGTACCGCCGTTGGGCCCGGGCCGCGTTGCCGCTCGCCTTGCGGGCGCTGGCCGGCCGTTGAGCCGAGAGCAGGCGCTTCCGGCCTCTGGCCGATCATCGCCTGGCGCGTGGCTGGTCGCGTAAAGGGCGGCCTGCGGTACGATCGCGCCGCTTTGCGCCTCCCTTCATTCGATCCCGTCTGGCGTCTCCGCATCGCCGCTCTGATTGCGGCGGCGATCGCCGTGTTGATCCGCATACCGTTCGCTGCGCGGCGGATGTGGGATCACGATTCGATCCTGTTCGCGCTCGGTGTCGAGCGCTACGATCTCGCGGCCCATCATCCGCATCCGCCGGGCTATCCGCTCTATATCGGGCTCTTGAAGCTGCTCCGCCTGGCCGGTGTCGAGCCGCTCCAGGGCATGGTGGGCATAGCGATCCTCGCCGGGGGCGTGGGTGCCGCGGCGATCCTCCTCCTCGCGACCCGGCTCTCGGGCGGCCGGCTCGCGGTGGGCATTTTCGCGGCGGCGCTGTTTGCAACCAATCCACTGCTCTGGTTTTATGGTGAGCTGCCGCTGCTCTATGCGGTCGAAGGGGGGCTCACGGTGGTGGTCGCCGCCGCCGTCCTACGCATGGGCGAGGGGCGCTTGGCGTTTTACGGCGCGGTCGCGCTGTTCGCCCTGGTCGGTGGTCTGCGCCAATCGACCGTCGTGCTGCTCGCACCGCTCTTCCTTTACGGCGTCTGGCGCGCCTGGGCGGCGGGGCGGTTGCCGATCGCGCGGATCGCGGTGGGGGGAGCGCTCGGGATCGGCCTGGTGCTCGCCTGGTTCGTACCGCTTTGCCTGCAAGCGGGCGGCTATGAGGAGTACCGGCGGATCGGCGCTCAGAATTTCGGCTCCCTGCTGCCGGCTACTTCGATCCTGTACGGTGCCGGCTGGGGCGCGCTGGCGCACAATCTCGAAGTTCTGACGAAATGGACTCTGCAGGGGATTCTGCCCGGTGCGCTCGCGCTGCTCGTCCTGATCGCGGCGACACCCCCGCGGCGCTGGCGGGCGCCGTTCGCCGCAGTCTGGGCGCAGGCCGTACCGCTCGCCTTTTGGGCGCTGCCGCCGCTCGCGTTCTTCGCTCTGTTTCACGTCACCAAGGCGGGTTACACGCTGATCTATCTGCCGGCGCTGCTCACCGCGCTCGCGCTCGCCGCGGGGCCGCTGTTCGATCGCAGCGGGTCGGCAGCGGCGGTGCCACCCCCTGCCGAGGCTCCTGGCGCCGCCTGGCGGGCCGTGTTCGCCCTTCTGGTTGCGATCGCCTGCGGCGCCGGGATCTTCCTGTTCGGAGTCGATCGCATCATCGACGAGCCGCGCATTTACGCGATCGTGAAGCACGAATTCCGCGCCGCCGCGATCCGCGACTACGAAGACGAACTCGACCGGACGCTCGACACGCTCCAACGCTACCCGCCCGGCTCGACCGTCCTGGTCACCGTCGAGCTTGGAGGCACAGGAACGGCCGGTGCGGACGGTTTCCTCTATCCGTGGCAGCGCCACTTGCAGTGGTACCTACCCGAATATCTGGTGGTCCACGCGGTGCCCGAGCAGGACCTCGCGTTCGTCGCCCGCGGCCATGAGCCATTCCAGGAAGAGTTGTCCCAGCTCTGGGTCCCGGCGCGCACGACGCGATTGATCTTCGTCCTGTCGGGCTGGCCGGGAGATCGCCTACCGCTCGGCCCCGGAGCGGTCGCCGGCCAAGGCAAATGGTTCACCCTCGCCGTCGTGCCCTTCCGCGGCAGCGCGCGGATCGGCCCGCTGGTGGTGACTGCCGAGAAAATACGGCTCGCGGCATAGGGTTGGCAAAACTTCAGTATGCTGTCAGGCCAAGCCATGCGAGTAGATACTCTTCGCCCGTTTTTGCATCGCATTCGGATCGTCAACTATCGAAGCCTCGGGAAGTGTGATCTCGAGCTTAGCCCTCTCTCCGTTCTGGTCGGTAGGAATGGGGCGGGGAAGAGCAATCTGCTCGACGCCCTCCGATTTGTGGTCGATAGCCTCGAGGGCTCCTTGGACCATGCGATCAAGGCCAGAGGGGGCATCGACAACGTCCGTCGGCGCAGCACCGGCCACCCTCGCAATTTCGGTATCACCCTGGACTTTCACCTGCCGGGCTGGTTGACCGCGTCGTACGGTTTCGAGATCTCAGCTCGTACAGCCGGTGGCTTTGCGGTCAAGCGCGAGAGGCTTCAGATCTCCTCGAAGGATCGCGTGGTTGCGAACTTCGACAGAAGAGACACGCTGATCGAACCGGCAGAAGGGATGCCGCCGGTGCTCGAAGATCGGCTCTATCTGGTCAATGCCGCGGGGCGACCGGAGTTTCGACCCGCTTACGATGCCCTTCGAGCGATGGGCTTCTACAACCTGAACCCTGAGGTGGTCAAAGAGCTGCAGAGTTCGGACGCCGGCGACCTATTGCACCGCGACGGCGGCAATCTGGCGAGCGTGATCGGTCGTTTGACCACGGAACGCCCGGACGACATCGAGCGGGTTCGATCGTATCTGCGGGCGATCGTTCCTGGGATCACCGACGTCGAGCGGGTGACGCTCGGCCCGCGCGAAACACTTCTGTTTCATCAGGAAGTCCAGGGTGCAGAGCACCCCTGGAAGTTCTACGCGGCCAGCATGTCGGACGGCACGCTGCGAGCTCTCGGAGCGCTGGTTGCCGTGGCCCAAGTCATCGGCGCCAAAGAACCGCCGCGCCTGGTGGGGATCGAAGAGCCCGAGACCGCTCTCCATCCGGCGGCTGCGGGAGCCTTGATGGATGCCCTGCGCGAAGCGACGCCCCGGACGCAAGTTCTAGTCACGAGCCATAGCGCAGATTTGTTGAACCAGATCGATGCGCGAGAGGACGGCCTGTTCGTTGTCGAGTCGCGCGGTGGTACGACTCGGATCGCCCGGGCCGATGCGGCGAGTCGGGAAGCGATCGCGAGCCATCTGTTCAAACCCGGCGAGCTTCTCCAGTTGGACCAGCTCCAGCCCGACGAAGAGGATCTGGAGCGCCAGGAGCAGATGACCCTGTTTGAAGAGCCGGTCGAGGCAGTTTGAGCACGCTCACCATCTTTCCCATCGTCGAAGGACATGGTGATGTGCTGGCGACGCCGATACTGCTGCGACGCTTGGGGGCGGAGATGTTCGGTGTTCATGATCTCGCAGTACTGCGGCCGTTTCGCCTGCCTCGGACGAAAATCGAGATCGCGGGTGAGTTGGAGCGCGCTCTCCAGTTTGGCGCCGCGAAACTTCGCTCGGTAGATGGGCGCTCGATGATCCTGATCCTCGTGGACGCTGACGAGGCTCGACCGTGCGTCCTGGCTCCGCGGTTGTTGAGCCGTTCGGAGATCGCCGGAGTCGATGTAGCGTGTGTTCTGGCCAACCCTGAGTTCGAAACCTGGTTCGTAGCCTCCGCCCCGTCGCTCTTTTTCCAAGCGGCGGCGGCAGGGGCACCGAAAGATCCCGAGGAGCAACGGGCGCGCAAGAAATGGGTGGCCGATCGATTGGGCGGCTACAGCGAGACGCTCGACCAGCCGCGTCTTGCGGCCGGCATGGATCTCGCCATGTGTCGCGAGCGTTCTCCGTCGTTTGCCAAGCTCTGTCGCGAGTTGGAAAAGCGCCTGGTGGCCTAAAGCCATCCGGACGGTCCTCAACCCCGCTTGAGCCAGCGCAGCGGCGCGGACAGCGCGCGGCCGAGGCGGTAGCTGCGCGATTGGTAGAGCGCTGCAAGCTCGGTTCGGATCTCGTCGATGCGCGCCGCGGTGTCGAGCAGCTGCCAGCTGCCGCGGACCTCGAAGGCGGCGACTTCGCCCGCGACGGAAAAGATCATCCAGGGGTCGAGGGTGTCGAACGCGATCGATCCATCGGGAAGGCGGGTGCCGTTGGTCTCGGCCGCAGAGGCATTGAGCGGCACGCGGGCGCCAGAGGCGCGCTCGGCAAAGACGGTCTCGATCCGAACGTTTCCGAACTGCCCTTCGGTCGGATCCCAGCGGAGGCGCTTGACCGCCAGGGCTTCCGGCAGCCGAAACCGGAGCGCGATGCGGGACGCCGCAGGATCGGTCCTTTCCGCGATCGCCTCTTGCTCGGAGAACCCGCGGCCGGTATCGAGGTAGAGGCGCGAGATCCGCCCGAGGCGCGCGTCGAGCCGGGTCTCGAGCTCTGCCAGCGCCAATTCCTGGGCGGCGACCTTCCACGCCCCGGCGAGGCGCAGCCGGACCGGGCGCGCACCGGGGGCGAGATCGAACGCGATCCAGGGGAGGAAAGTCGCAAAGCGGATCGACCCATCGGGGCCGATCGAGCCGTTGGTGCGCAGGGCGGCCGGCTCGATCGGATGAGCCACCCCTTGGGCATCCTCCCATTCGACCTCGGTGAGCCAGATCCGGACGAAGCGATTCTGGAGCGGCGCCCAACGCAGCGCGCGCGCGCCGGGGGTGGCCGGGAGATCGAAGCGGAGCGCGAGCGGCTCGCCTTCGGAATCGACTCGGAGTGGTGGCGCTACGGCGAGGGCACTGTCCCCTTCGCCGAGCAAGGTGACCTGAGAGATCCGGCCCGCTTGGAGCTGCGCCAGGAACTCTCGGGCCGCGTGGACCGAGGCGATCGGCGCGCCGGGACTCTCCGCAGTGGTCGGCGCGATCCGCGCCAACTCGATCGCGATCCCTTCGAGCGCGAGATCGGCGACCGCAATCTCTAGGGAGGGCAGCGCAGCGCGCAGCGCGTCCAGGCGGGAGGGGAGTTCGCCGAGCGCGCGATCGGGGATCAGCTCGATGTGGAGGATCGCGAGGTCGGCGGCGCTTAGAGCGGCGAGGAAGTGGGCGAGGCGCATCCGGTTGAGCGGGATCTCCTCCTGAGGAGCGAGCAGCTCGGAGTCGATCAGGTGCTGCCAGGGCGGGTGTGGTCGGTGCGAGCCGGTCGAGGAGTAAAACAGCGGATCGGTAAAGATCGCGATCCGGCCGGTGCCCGGTGGAACCATTCCCGCGCAGGCGGCGAGTGTCGCCGCGATGTCCTGGACATGCTCGACGACGTTGTTCGAGAGCACGAGATCGAAGGTCCGGCCGAGCGTAGGAGCGTCTTCCACTCCGAGCTGACGGATCTCCCACTTGGCCGTTGTCGGCAGCCCGAGCTGCTCGACCGCGAGCCGGAGCGCTTCGGGGTCCTGAGGGAGCAGGTCGATCCCGATCACCTCCCGCGCGCCGTGGCGCAGGCACCAGAGCATCTCGGTTCCCGCGCCGCAGCCGGCCACCAGGACTGATTTGCCGCGCGGGTCCGCGATCTGCGACAGATAGAGGTCGCAGTGCGGTTGGTGATCGAGCAGATAGTCGAGCCGGTCGCGCGTCGAAGTGGGAATCGAGCTCTTCGTCATCGCTAGAACATCCCGAGCTGTAAGCGCGCGGCCTCGGTCATCATCCCTTGGTTCCAGGGCGGGTCCCAGACCACTTCGACGCCGACGGCGCGAACACCGGGCAACGCTTCGATCTTCGTTTTGACGTCGTCGGCGAGCACGGGACCCATGCCGCAGCCGGGGGCGGTGAGCGTCATCAGGACCCGCACGTCGGTCGCCTCCGGGGTTTCCGCCGAGGTCGCGCCATCGGTGCCCTCGGCCGGCGAGAGGTCGCAGCTGTAGATCAGACCGAGATCGACGACGTTGACCGGAATCTCCGGGTCGAAACAGGTCTTGAGCTGCGCCCAGACCCGCTCTTCGAGGGTTCCGGTGGCGGCGGCCTCCGAAAGGCCCATGACTTGCCGGCCGATCGCGTCGGCGTCGCGATCTTCGATGCGGATCATCAGGCCGCGGTCGGTCACCACGGTGTAGGAGCCGCCGAGCGATTGGGTGATCCGCACGCGCTGGCCCGCGCTGAGGATCGAGGACATCCCCTCGGGGATGCGGACGCCGCGGACATCGCGGCTCAGAGTGGCGTATTCAGGTGCATTCATCGGGTCGTTGATTGGATCTCGCGAGTTGACAAAGGGTCAGAGGGGTCAGAGGGGTCAGAGGGTCAGAGCAGTGGCGGCTCTCCCGATCGGCTCGGGGCAGAGCGCCAGGAGACGGTAACACAAGGCAGGGAGTAGTATCCGGCTGTGAGATTCCACGCCGGACGGTTCGCGCTATCCTTCGCCCTTGTCAGTCTGCTCGTGGCTCTCGCCCCTCGAAAGGTCGAAGCGGCGATTACGACCAGCTCACCCGGCTGGCGGAAGTTTGCGCTCCCGGCGACCGGCTCTTACCTCTGGCGTTACTTGCCGAACAGCTTCGATCGCGATCTCCCGGCTCCGGCGATCTTCTTCTTTCACGGTTCGGGCGGCCGGCCGGAAGGGTACAAGCCGTTCGTCATCGCGGCGGCCGAAGCGTCGCGGGCGGTGGTCATTCTGCCCAAATCGGAACGCGACATCGGCTGGGAGTCGGCGATGGACGATCAAACGGTCGCCGAGTCTCTACGGCTGGTCGATGAGGAGATCGAGCTCGATCCGCACCGCATCGCGGTCGCCGGCCACTCGGCGGGCGGGGCGTACGCGATTCTCCTCGCCTACACCAAGATTCTCGGGTTCTCCGCGGTGTTCTCGCTCGCGAGCCCGAGCCGGGTCGTCGCAACGGTCGCCGATCCGCGCTGGCGGGCGCCGATCCGGATGTACTACGGCACGACCGACCCGAATTACACCGGTGGCTCGTACGCGGCGCTCAAGGCCCAGTGGCAGGCGCTCGGCGTCCCCTGGCAGGAGGAGATCCGCGACGGCTTCGGGCACTCGACCTGGCCGGACACCACGCTGCCCGACGGGTTCCGCTTTCTGGTCGGGGAGCGCTACCCGGACGAACCGCCACCGCCGCCCGCTTGTCTCCCCTCGGCCACGCGCGCCTGCTTGCGCGAGGGGCGGTTTCGGGTCGAGGTGACCTGGAGGAAGGGGAACGGCGAGAGCGGTCCAGGCACTCTGGCGGGACCGACCTCGGCTTCCGCGAGCTTGTTCTCGGCTGTCGTGCCCGACAACTGGGCGGTGCTGGTCAAGCTCCAGGACGGTTGCGCCACGAACGGCAAGTTCTGGGTGTATGGTGCGGTGACCAGCGATCTTGAGGTCGAGATTCGGGTGCGCGACGAGCTGATCGGAGCGGAGAAGATCTACCGCAAGCCCCCCGGTGCCGCGCCGTTCGGTCTGCGCGACCGAACGGCGTTCCCCTGTTCGCCGTAACCGGCTGTAGTAGCAGACCTACGTGTCTGCCCTCGCCAAACGCCCGTCGAGATCTAGCGCCGCGGCCACCCCCTGCATTGAGGTGAGGACGTTGCCGACGTGGGTCCATAGATCGAGTTCGCCACCGAAGCAGACGCGGGAGAAATCGGTGGTCACCGCCTCGACGTGATCGCGATCGACCCCGGCGGCGAAGGCGCGCTCCTTCCACCGTTTCTTGATCGACTTGACCTCGACTTCGCGGACATCCTTGCTCGGCCGGACCAACGCTGCGGCCATGATCAGGCCGGTGATCTCGTCGCAAGCGAGGAGGGCGAAGTCGATCGGGCGCTCACGAAGGACGCCGGTCCCCTCGGTGTTGTGCGAGAGGATCGCGCGGATGATCCCCTCATCGCATCCCCGTGCGCGCAGGATCGGCGCCCCGTCCCTAGGGTGACGGTTGAGCGTCGGATGGATCTCCCAATCCCAATCGTGGAGCAGACCCGCGAGGCCCCAGACACCTGGGTCCTCGCCGAGACGCTCCGCATAGCCCCGTATGGCGGCTTCGACACTCAGCATATGGCGGCGAAGGCCCACCGCCTGGACATGCTCTTCGATCAACTGCCAAGCCTGCTGTCGATCCATCGCTCGACCCCCTTCGCTTAAGTGCCACGGGAACCGGGGCGTCAGATCAAGACTTCGACTTTGGTCTTCGTGCGCAACGTATCGGCATGGGCGCGGACCGTCTTTTTCAGATCGCGCTGGCGCAGGAACTGCTCGATGCGGCCGCGCACCTGGTCGTAAGGGACCACGCTGGGTGGCAGGACCTCGATCAGTTGGATCAGATGAAAGCCGAACTGGCTCTCGACGACCCCCGAAAGCTGCCCCTTCTCGAGCGCCCAGGCGGCCTGCTCGAACGGCGGGACGGTCTCCCCTTTGCCGAGCGGAGGCAGTTCGCCACCGTTGCCTTTGGAGCCCGGGTCGGCCGAATACTGACTCGCGAGCGTCGCTAGAGCCTCACCCTTTTGGATGCGTGTGAGCAGCTCTTCGGCCAACTTCTTCGCCTTCTCTTTGGCCACCGGATCGGGTCCCTCGGGGCGAATCAGGATGTGCCGCACCTTCCGCCTTTCTGCGACTTTCATCTCGTTCGGATGGGAGTCGTAATAGCCGCGCACGGCGGTTTCCGGCAGCTGGAATCCGGCCGCGAACTTTTCGGCGACAAACCGGTCCACACAGAGCGTCATCCGGGCATTCTCGGTGAGACCCTTCTCGGTGAACCCTTGCGCGGCGAGCGCTTCGGTGAACTTCTTCGGATCGGGGAAGCGCTTTTTGATCTCGTCGATCCGGCGTTTGACCTCGGCCTCGTTGGCCGTGATTCCCTGGGCCTTGGCATCGACGTAGAGCAGCTGGCGCACGACCAGGCCGTCCAGGACCTCGCGGAAGTAGTCGAGCGTGGGCGCGGGCGGCGGCGCCCCGGCTTGCGCGCTCTGGGCTGCGACCTGTTGGGCCGCATTGAGCAGATCCGAGCGGAGAATCGGGCTGTCGCCCACGCGCGCCACGACGTCGGGGAACTTGGTCGGATCGACCCGCGGCCGGGACTTCGGTGCCTCGCCCTGAGCCACCGTGTCCGGGATGTCTGCCTGGGGTTTGGAGGGGTCGCCCGAAGGAGTTCCCGCCGGGCTCTTGGCCGCTGCGCCACCGGGAGCCTCCGCGCCACCCGAGCAGGCGAGCTGGGTGATGAGCGCAACGGGAATGAGGAAGAGGAGAAAGGGGCGTCGAATCATCCGGCCATTCTAGCCGCCCGAGGGGTTTGGTTCCAGCGTGAGGCGGCACGCAAGCGCGGGCCCTGCTCCGGTGGCTATCCCCGCACCGCGGCGTCGTGGAACGCCGCTTCGACCTGGCGCCGGACCTTTTCGCCGATTTGCGCGGCGCGAGAGGCGGCGGAAGCGCCGACCCAGCCCACCCCGTTGGCTGACCGGGGGCGCAAGATTTCGGCCGCTTCAAGCACCGCTTCCGGGGTCGTCCCGACCGCACCGGCCAGGCGGGCCAGCGTGTCGGGCCGCGGGATCTTCAGGCCCGTCTCGTAGGCCGAGATCTGCGACGCATGCATTCCGGCCGCCTGCGCCAACTGCTCTTGGCTCAAACCACGGGCACCGCGCAGCAGCTGAACCCAGACGGCCGGGTCGTCGACCGCGCTGCGGTTCGGAAGGGTTGGGTGTTTCGGGTAGTGTGGCATAGCCTTTTCACCCGTTTAAACGGGAATCCCTTACTGCCACGCACAGGGAACCGGGTTCATCCGGTCCACCCGACACCCAAGGAGGAATACCGTGAAGCCATCGCTCCGCCGTCTCGCCGTCCCCGTGGCTGTTGTTCTCACTCTTGGTTTTACCGTCCCTTCGATCGGCTTCGCCGCCCCCGGCGAAGGTGGTTTCCGCTGGTCGGACTGGCTGGGGTTTCTCTCCAACTTCTGGGCGTCCGAAGGGTGCAGTCTCGAACCGGTCGGCAGGTGCTTTGAGGGCAAAGCCGACGCGCCGGTCCCGCGGGACCAGGGTTGCAGTGTCGAACCGGTCGGCCGTTGCACTGAGGCGAGCGCCCCGATTCTTCGGGATCAGGGGTGTAGTCTCGAACCCGTCGGACGCTGTTCGAACTGACCGTCGGCAGCCCAATGAAAAATCTGCGGCCGGTGCTCTGCACCGGGCACTGGCTGCGTCAACCATGCGGTCCGCCGACCGATGGGCTTGCCATTTTTCCCAGCGCTGCGCCGAAGGCGATGAGCGCGCAGTGCGCGCGGCGCGCCAGTTCCACGGTTGCCCGCTCCCGTTCGGCGGCGGACAGGAAAAGCCGCACCGCCGCCAATTCCTCCCGTTCGATCTTGAGCGCGCGAAAGATCGCAGCGGTCTGGCAGGCCAGCACCCTCGTCTCGGCGAGCCAACCGGCCGCAAGGTAGATCGCCGCCAGGTCGAGTGCCGCGAGTGCCGCGTCGTAGTGGATCTCCAGCGCCGAAAAACCGCGCCAGACCTGACCGAGCTTTGCGGACGCTGTCTCTACATCCCCGAGCGCCGCCGCACATTTACCTTCCAGCCAGAGCACCCGCAGCAGGTCGAGCGAATCCCGTCGGCTCTCGGCGAGCGCTCGAACCCGAGGGATCAGCGCTGCCGCTTCCGCAGCGCGCCCGAGCTCGAGCAGGTTCGCCGCGAGGTTGAACTGTGTCACCCACCGGTCTCGGGGGTCGCTCCGCTCGTCGAACGTCGCGCATGCGTTCTGAAGGGCGACAATCGCGCCCGCCGAGTCGTTTCCTTGCTGAAGGAGAACGGACCGGTTGAGCCATAGTAGACTCAGTTCGCTGGGGTGGGCGAGCTCGAATGCCCGGTCTTGAAGCGCAAACGCTTCTCCAAATCGCCTTTGATCCCGCCGAAGCTTCGCTTCGCAGTCGAGAATCCGGGCGCGAGAAAACGGTGAAGGGAAATATTCCGGCGGAGCCAGCTCCTTCGCCCGGGCAAACGCGGCGTCGCCTTCATCGAGCCAGCCCTTCAACCGCCGGGCGTTGCCGAGGTAGACCTGGGCATACTCGCGGGCTGCCGCCTGAAGCGGCGGGGAACCGGCGATCCGGTCCGCGATCCACACCCCCAGGTCGGCGAGGGCGAGCGCCTCTTCGACATCCCGAATGGTCGCCCGATCGCTCTCGTGGGCCAGCCTTTCGACCAGCGCCCACGTGGCATCGCCGGGGTTCCGTTCGATCACCAATCGCCGCTCCGCGGTTCGCTTGCGAAGCGGACGAAGCAGCTCCCAAGCGTCCCCGGCCTGCTCGCGAGCCCGATCGAAAATGGATTCTCGTGCCCCGACGAATAGATCGCGCCGCAGCTCGCGACAGAGCTTGGCGGCCAGGCGTTCCAGCTCGATGCGGGTTTCAGTCGGCAGGTCGGCGCCGAGGGCCAGGGCCACCTCGTCGGGTCGAATCGAAAGTACCGCGGTGAGGGCGCTCTCGACCGCACCGGGAGCCGGCTGCCAGTACGCCGCGATCTGGTCGAGACGTTGAGGCTCCAAGGGCTTTTTCGCCTTGGCCAACTCCAGGTCGCCGAGCGTTCCGGGCGAAAGACCCGCGAGTTGGGCCGCCCGACGCTGGTCCAACCCGAGCACCTCTCGGATCACCTTGAGGGCGGCGTTGGTAGCGGGCGTCAATTTCTGGAGTGGCGGATCTTCCATAGGGCCTCGCGAGTGGTTTCATAGAGTAGGGTGAGCTTCACCCACCGAACGTGACAACCAAAGATGACGCCGAGCACCTTTTCTGAGCCGTTCCCGTCGGATCGAGCGGTCTCGAAATTCACACTGACGATTAAACGGGCTAGCGGGTAGTCTGGCGCGACCTTCTGAAGTTTGCAACAGCTAGCCGTGCGAAAGGCCTCTAGCCTTCTGCTCATGGCACCCACCGCCGAGCGCCCGACCGAACCCGAACAGGTTCTTCCCCGCCCCTCCGCCCGCCCCTTCTTCCTCACAATCGCCGCCGAGAGCATGCGCCGCGGCGATTCCGCCGTCCTGGGGGCGGACCTGGCGGGCGCCGCCGGCCACTTCGCCACGGCCGGCGCGACCTATCGCTTCGCCGGCTCGGCTGTACCCGCGGCGGTCGCCTTTCTCGAACTGGGCGCCGCGTACCTGGCGCTCGGCCGTCCGGACCGACTCGCGACAACCGTCGCCTCGATCCACCGGTTGCGCCAACTCCGGGCAACCGAGGCGTCACCGCCCGGAGCGTTCCTATTCCTCCGGGTCTGCGCCCAAATCCTCGAACACGCAATCGAAAAGCCGGTCGGCTTCGCCGAGCTGCTCGAGCACCTGCGCCGGAAGCGGCGAAACTCAAACCAAACCGAATCGATCGCCGCGCAGCAAGCGGCCAACCCAACCCTTTCGCCCAAGGAGACACTCGACATGACGGAGTCCCTACCCTTCAAGCTGCCGGCCGATGAGCTTGAGCGCCGCCTGGCCGGACACCCCGGTTGGGAAATCATCGAGAACGGCGCCCGGCTGGAACGGGTGATTCCGATCGAATCGCTGCGCAGCCCATCCGGAGACACCGCCCGCGATGTCCGCTCCCTCCAGCGCTTGGCGGCCGACTTGACCCACCGGATCTTGCGGATGGGGATTCCGGTCACCTGCCTCTTCGACGGGCGGCAGGTGGAGATTCGGGTTCCGGCCAACCGAGCCGGGCTGGGGTTTGTCGAAGAGTGCGACTACGCGGGTGTTGTGGGTTCCGCCCACGAGGCGTCGGCATGATCGGCGCGTGTGCACTTCGACTCGCGACCGGTCCCGGAAGGGCGGGCACTCGGCCCATCGCGGCAGCTCAACCATCCCACCAGAACTTTAAAGCGCGCGAACGTGTCTTACACTACAGAAATTGGAGACCGCCCATGCCCCAGACCCACCGCTCGACCGCTTCAACGCTTTCTCTCTTCGCGCTCTGCGCCTTCATCGGCGCGTTCCTTCTTGCCGCCCTCCCCGGCTGGTCGCAGCCGACGATCACCGCGGTCCCCAAGGGGCTGCTCGCCCAAGGGATCACGCCGGGAGGGCGTGCGATCTGGTGGAGCGTCGCGCACGAGCGACCGGATTCGTTTGTCACGATCGTCCACCGGCTCGAGGAGCAGACCGATACCGATCTCGACGGCCAGGTGGGCTTCGCCTTCGACGGGCCGCTGCCCGAAGCCTCGCTCTGGGTGGCGATCGACGTGGCGACCGGCAGCTACGCGACCTATGCGCCGGAAGATTTCGGCGTGACGGAAACCTCCCTGCCGCCGGAGGCGGCGATCGAAGGGAGCGGCAGAACGCCCTCCGATGCCTTCCGCGAGGTGGCGCGCCCTCTGGTCAACGTGCTGTTGGTTCGTGCGGGCCAAGGGGCCTGGACCTTACGGGCGGGCGACGGCGGGGCGACCGACCAGGATGGTGTCGAAGGAGAAATCAGCTTCGGGATCGATAGCATGACTCCGGTGGGTACGAGCCCGGTGGCGCCCAGCCGCTATGCGCGAGGGGATCGATTGTTCTCTATCGACATCGACCAGTTGGAGCTGTCCACCCTGGTGGTCGGGCCGCTCGAATCTTCCGGTGTGTCGTTCGGTGCGGAGGTGCGGCAATGAAGATCCGCGCGCTTCTTCCCTCCAACCTGTTCGCACTCCTGGCGCTGCTTGCAGCGTCAGCGGCTCCGATCTCGGCCCAAGAGCATCCGAACTTCGCGAAGGGCTTCGCGCCGGACAAGGTGTTCGCGGTCGGCGAGGTCGATTCGGTGAACGCGTTTAACGGCAACCTGTTGCTCACCCTGCCGATCGGCGCCCGGTACCCCTTGCGGGAAGGGTTCTCGTACGGCCTGTCGGCGGTCTACAACTCGAACGTCTGGGATTTTCGGGATATCAGCTACGGTTCGATTTCCACCACCCAGGCCCGGATCAACCGCCGATCGAACGTGGGCGCCGGCTGGCGCCTGTCGCTCGGCCAGCTCTATTCGCCGGCGGTCAAGGCGGACATTCCGTTCAACGACTCAGGCCTCTGGGTCTACGTCGGCCCGGACGCCGCGGAGAACGGGTTCTTTCCGACCCTGCACGACGGCGACCCGGACGACGCGGGCGACACGCCCAAAGTGCAAAAGATCCTGTATAGCCGCGATGGCTCGTATCTCCGGCTGAAGCTGCTCGCGGACGGCACACATACGCTGGAGTTCCCCGACGGGCAGATCCACACGTTCGATGGGAACCGGAAGTTGATCAACATCCGGGATCGCTTCGTGAACCCTACAGGGGTACCGGCGAACTTCCTGGCCATCTCCTACACCGACACAACTTGGACCCTGTCCGATTCGCAGGGTCGCACCCAGACGCTCACCTTTTCGAACGGGATCCAGGACGGCCAGCCCATTCAGCGGCTCGAAAAAGTAGAGCTGCGGGCCTTCCCCGCCGCAAACCAAGTTCTCTCGACCTGGACGTTTCAATACTCCTCAACAGTCATCCCGCGCGTCTGCCCGGACTGTCTGGGAGGGCCGGCCAACGACCCGGATACGCCGAACAACCTGTCGGTCGAGTTTCTGACCGGCATCACCCAGCCGGACGGCTCGGTCTGGGCAATGCCGCTGTCGGACTACGTGACCGCGAACCCGCCCGGTTTCAACGATCTGGTCGGGCGGATTAAAGGACTGACCCTGCCCACACTCGGCCGCCTGGAGTGGGACTACGGCTTCTATATCTTTCCCAGCTCTTCGACCGAGCGCCGCCCCTGGGCACAGTCGTCGCGCGGCGTCGTGGTCCGCCGGAAGAAAACGGCCTCGGGCGGCTTCGAGGGGACTTGGGTCTATTCGCCCCGTTTGCAGTTTGAAGGGACCCCGACCGAATCGCTGTCGCAGGAACTGACGGTCACCGTGACGACGCCGCTTGGCGACAAGACCGAAAACTACTTCTCGGTCTACGCCTTCGGCAACAACCCCCCGGGCGTCTTCCCAAACATTCTCGACTACGGCCGGCCGTTCACCCCCAAAGTGAGCGACGGCGCAGGGCGCTTCCTCTCTTCCCGGGTATTTGACTGTGACGCCAACGGCACGGGTTGTGTGCCCGTCCGCTCGACCTGGGTGCGCTACGAGCAGGACTACTCTCCGGGCGTCGGCAACGACGGCCAGGGCGCCGGGCAGCTGCTCAACCCGCGAGTGGCCCAGACCCGCACGGCGTTTGAAGACGACTGCCCTCCCGGTGTCACCGACTGCGGGGTCATCACACCCGTTCCGTCGCCCGCGACCCGCTACTATTCGGACGAGGACTATTCGAGCTTCGACGGCCTCGGCCACTACCGAACGCGCAGCCTGCGGGGCAACTTCCCGGATACCAGCTCGACCACCGAAACGACCAGCTACAACCTGGCGCGGGGCACCTACGGCACGCCCGGCTTCTTGATGTTGCCTTCGAGCTCCCCCTGGCTGCTGGGCCTGTACGAGGAGGTCACCCGCTCCAACAACTCGGGGGAAAACTCGGCGGTCGAGTCGTGCTTCGACGGTGATACTGGATTCCTGAAGCGCAAGCGGGTGCGGAAGTTCGGCCGCACGGCAGACGACATCCTGGTGGTCTACACGCCGACCGGCGCCGGAGCAGGCGATGGCACCGTGGCGCGCGAGGACTGGTCGGGCGGCGACGGCGGGAATGTGCCGATCGCCGCACTCTGCGGCCTGACCCCGCCGGGAGCCACCTACTCGCTCCAGCACACCTACCAGAAGGGGATTCTGGCGAAGTCCGAATACTTGAGAACGGCCACCGCACCGTTCGAATTCGCCGCGGTCGAGCGAACGGTCGATCCGCAAACCGGCCTGATCTCGGCCGAAAAGGACATCTCGAAACTGGAGACGACCTACGAGTACGACGCCCTCGGCCGCCTGACCTGGGTCCAACCGGCAGCGACGCACGGCGCGTGGACGGAATACGTCTACACCCGGGCGACCAATTCGAGCAATCTCGCGCGGGTGACGATCAACCAGCATGGCAACGGGGCGAGAGGGAACGCGATCCTCACCACCAGCAGCCTATTCTTCGACTCGTTCGGGCGCCTGATCAAAGAACAGCGGAAGATGCCGGGGGCGGGCAACTTCTCGAACCGCACAACCACGTACGACGCGATCGGTAACAAGGCAACCGTCTCGGAGTGGGAGGCGGGGACCCCCTCGAACACGATGAAGTACCTCGACTACGACCCGTTCGGCCGGCCACGCAAGATCCAGCCGTCCGACGGCGCGGGGCACGAAGTGACGATCGCCCGCTCGGGCGTGCGGTCGGTCACCAAGAAAGCGAAAGTCTGGGGGCCATGTGGCCCCGGCGGTGCCTTGCAAGAGTGCTCGAGCCAGAGCGTCGAATCCTACGACCAGATCGGCCGCCTGTTCCGAATCGATCAGCCGGTCGCCTGGCCCACCGCGGCGATTCCGGATCCCGCACCGTTGCGGACCAGCTACGCCTACGACATCGGCGACCGGTTGAAGACGGTCAAGCAGTTTGACGCGGCGACCCAGGCGATCATCCAACAGCGGGAATTCGCCTACGACAACCGGGGCTTCCTGACCTCGGAAAAGCACCCGGAGAAAGGCGCCGCCGGCAACGGTTTCGTGACCTACTCCAACTACGACGCGCGCGGCCACGCGGGGCGCAAGGTGGACGGCACCTCGGACCTCACTTTCGAGTACGACAAAGCCGAGCGGATGACGAAGGTGCGGGAAACCGGAACCTCCATCGGCTGCGGTACCATCGCCCGGCCGCGCTGCCTGAAGGAGTACACTTTCGGCACCGGCATCTCCGCAACCGACCTGTCGCTCGGAAAAATCCAAATGGCGAAGCGCTACAACTACCCCGTTCTCGGCGCCAACACCCACACGGTGGCGGTCGCCGAGACGTATTTCTACGGGGGCAAAGAAGGGCGCGCCTCGAAGCGCGACACGCAGGTCACCTTCAATGCGGCACCGGCTGAATCGTTCACCCAGAGCTTCACCTACGACGACTTGGGGCACACTGCGACTCTCAACTACCCGCAATGCACCCACGCCCCCTGCGCTGCCTCTGCGGCGAGCCCGAAGACTCTGGACTTTGGGTATACCGAGGGGCTGCTCACCTCAGTACAGGGGTATGCCAGCACGATCACCTACCACTCGAACCAGACGATCGCCCAGGTGGCGCATTCGAACGGCATCACGGACGTGATCGGCCTCGATCTGACCGCGCAACAGCGGCCGGCCTCAATTTTGGCGAGAAACGCCATCACCTCGGTGAACCTCTGGAACGCCGGGACGTACCTTTACGACGGCGCTGGCAACATCAAATCGATCGGCGGATCGGGCTTTACCTACGACCCGGCGAGCCGGTTGATCGCCGCAAACCTCTGGGATGGAACGGGCGCGATGGGCACGCCGCTCAAGTCCCAGGGCTACACCTACGACCTGTTTGGCAACCTCCAGTCGATCACCGGCCAGGGCGGGCGCAACACGCCGACCGACTTCACGACCAACCGTCTGAACGGCGCAGGCATGGCCTACGACGCCGCGGGGAACCAAACCAACAACAACGGAGCGGTCCACGAATACGATCCGCTCCACCTGATGTGGCACTTCCAGTCCGGAGCGGAAGACTGGCGCTACATCTACACCGCGGACGACGAACGGATCTGGTCGTTCAAAACCGGCGGAGTCTCACGCTGGACGCTGCGCGATCTCAGCAACCGCGTCCTGCGCGAATACACCAACAACGCCGGCACCTGGAGCGTCACCGAAACCTTCATCCACCGCGGCGGCCAGCTGCTCGCGGCGGATACCACAACCGGTGTCAGCCACTTCCACCTCGACCATCTCGGCACGCCACGCCTGGTCACGAACCAGCTCGGCGTGAAGACCGCGTACCATGTGTACTGGCCCTACGGCGAAGAACTGACCGCGGCGAACCAGGACGCGGAAAGGATGAAGTTTACCGGGCACGAGCGGGATCTGAACGGGGCGGCGGGGACCGGGGATGATCTGGACTATATGCATGCGCGGTTTTGCTCGCCGGTTACGGGACGGTTTTTGAGCTTCGATTCGGGGCAGGCGAGGCTAATGCAGCCCCAAAGCTGGAATCGCTACGCCTACACGCTTGGAAATCCGCTCCGCTACTTCGACCCAAACGGCAGCGATGCCGAAGAGCCTGGTCTTTTCCAGCAGTTGTACTCGCTATTCACTGGGTACTTTAGCCGCGGGGCGCCGCCGCAAGAAGTCAAGGTTGATCCCAACGCACAGGCGCTGGCAGATGACGGGGAGATGTCTCAGGCACAAGCAGCGCGGATAACTCCTTCGTCGCAGATCAACCTGGTTCAGCAGGGCTTGAATGATGCCGGCGCGACCATGGCTGCCGGAGGTGCATCACTTGCAATCACCTATGCGGAAGGCAAGGCACTCGAGGCAGTCACTGCGCTCTTAAAGCCAGCTGGTCGATTGCTTGGAGAGGCAGGTAAAAGCAGCGGGATTCGGTTCTTAGGAGGCGGCGAGAAAGCAGCATCAGACCTATTTGGCAAGCTGACTGTCGGAGGAGAAGTGATCAGAGAGAGCGCAGGGCTGAAGGTTGTCGAGGTCAAGGGCGTTGGGACTTTCGTTTATCGAACAGCCTCAAGCACTAAGGGCGTCGAAGCGACGATTGATGTCGTCGCACGTGGTATCGGGGTCAAGCGGCTGAAGTTCAAGGGCTAATGGTAATGAACGACAAGGGGGACGAAGTCCGCTTCAGCATACTTGCCGAAGGTGCAGAGGACTATCTCAGTTTCCACGATTTTCTCTGGGAAGTACACGAGACGCTTGGGATATGGGATCCCGCGGCGACGCGGGCTCAGGTGCTTACGATTATTAAGTGCTATCTCGAGAGCGGCGATGTTGTCCCAGGATTTCCCGTTGACCAGGGGCCAGAGTTTGCTGCCTGGAGTTTGCCGGTCGACGAAGCGATGGCCTGGATCAACAAGGCATGGGACGAGCTCGATCGTGAGCCCGTCACGGGCGATATCTGCTGGTTCATTTCAACAGATAAGGGCAAGGAGTGGGTGCGCCAGTATCGGGAGAGCAATCCCCAACTCCCAGAACCCGAGGCTTGACTTGCGATCCACCTCCCGAGTGCCCCAGAAGCAAGTCGAGGTTGGCTGGTCATCTCCCTTTACGTCCTATCTCCACGGTGGTTTCAAGCATTTCGAGGGCGTCGTAGGAGAGAGGGAGATGCTGGGACATGCAGTTCAAATCGTTCGGCGGCTCGGGCTTCACCTACGACCCCGCGAGCCGTCTGATCGCCGCGAATCTCTGGGACGGCACGGGCTCAACCGGAACGCCGCTCAAGTCCCAAGGCTACAGCTACGACCTGTTCGGCAACCTCCAGTCGATCACCGGCCAGAGCGGGCGCAACACGCCGACCAACTCCGCGACCAACCGGTTGAACGGCGCGGGAATGGCCTACGACGCCGCGGGCAATCAGACCAACAACACCGGGGCGGTCCACGAGTACGACTTACTCGAGCCACCCAGAAATTCGTTCGAGCCACAGAAGCGACCCGTTCGTCGTGGTCTTCGCCCCGCTACCAGACCTCGCAGCGCTTGGCCGGGTTCATCGGAGTGCCTTCGGCGCATTGAAACGCCTGGGCGAAGCCGGGGAAGTTCGACAGCGGGCCGTCGACCCGGAACTGCGGGGGAGAGTGCGGATCGACGGTCACCAGCATGCGCGAGAACTCGGGGCTGCGGAGAGAGCACCAGCCCTGGGCGAAACCGAGAAAGAAGAGCTGATCGTTGGTGAACCCTTCGATCATCGGTGCGGGCTTGCCGTTGCGCTCGGACCAGGCTTGCCAGCCGCGAAAAGACGCCTTGACGCCGCCGAAGTCGGCGATGTTTTCGCCCAGGGTCAGTTGGCCGTTGACCTTCACGCCCGGCTCGACCTCGAACCCCGAATAGAGATCCGAGACGCACTTTGTCCGGTCGGTAAAGCGGGTCACCACCGCCGGGTCCCACCACTCCCGAAGCGAGCCGGAGGCATCGAACTGGCGCCCCTGGTCGTCGAAGCCGTGGGTCAGCTCGTGCCCCATGACCATGCCGATGCCGCCGTAGTTCATCGCGGCCGGCCTGTCCTTGCTGAAGTAGGGCGGCTGAAGGATACCGGCAGGGAAGACCATCTCGTTGCGCAGGGGGTTGTAGTAGGCGTTGACCGTCGGCGGCGACATGCCCCACTCGGTCCGGTCGACCGGACCGCCGATCTTGGCGAGAAGGCGGTCGGTCTCGAAGCGGACCGCCGCGTTCGCGTTGGCAAAATAACCGGCGGTCGCAGTGACGGACAGGGCCGAATAGTCACGCCATGTGTCCGGATAGCCAACCTTGTTGATCACCGCCGCGGCCTTTTCTCGCGCCCGGGCTCGCGTGGTGTCGTCCATCCAGGCGAGCTCTCCCAGCCCCCGGTCGAAGGAGTGCTCGATGTCTCGAATCATCTCGACCGCGATCCTCTTGCTGTCGCCAGGGAAGCGACGTTCGACGAAGGCGCGGCCCAAGGCGAACCCGAGAGCGTTGTCGGTGGCTTCAACACAGCGCTTAGAGCGCACTTGAAGCTCCTTCTGCCCTTGGAGCCGTTTGTCGAAGAACGCGAACTGCTCGTCGACGAACCCCTGACTCAGTTGGTCGGCCCGCGCGAGGATGGTGAGCCAGCGAAAATCGGCGCGCAGGGTTTCGAGATCGGTCTTCCGGAGCGTTTCGGCGAGGCCCTGAAAGAACGGCGCGGGTGCGGCGCTGATCAGCGTCAGGTTCGGTTGGCCGAGGCCGGCAAAAAAGGGGGCGAAGGAGAGGCCCCCCGACATCGCGGCGAGCCCGGCGGGATCGACCCGGTGGTAGAGCTTGGTCGGATCGCGCATCTCGGTGCGGGGCAGCGAGGTTTTGGCGAGCGCCGTCTCGAACGCCACGATTCCTGCGGCGTGTCGCGCCGCGTCTTCAGCTGTTTCCCCGGCGAGTCCGAGCATCTTGGCGACGTGCGCCTGGTAGTCGGCGAGCAGCGATTTGCTCTCGGCGTCTTCCTTCACGTAGTAGTCGCGATCGGGTAGGCCGAGCCCCCCTTGCGATAGATAGGCGATCGACAGGTTCGGGTCCTTGAAGTCGCCCTCGACGAAGGTGGTCAGCAGGACTTCGATCCCTTCGCGCTGCAGCTTGCCCGCAACGCCCAGCAGGCTATCGAGGTCGGTCGCTTTCGCGATCTCGGCGAACAGCGGCGCCAGAGGTGCCGCACCGGCTTTTTCGATCGCGCCTTCGTCCATGCACGAGGCGTAGTAGGCGCCGACTTTTCGGTTGTCAGGATCATCTCCGGGCGCCTTGGCCAGCTCCTCGAGCACGGCGTGCAGGACCTCTCGGTTGCGATCAGCCAGCTCCGAGCTCCGGCCGAAGCTCGATTTGTCCGGCGGCAACGCCGTCCTCGCCAACCAGCCGCCGCAGGCATACTGGTAAAAGCTCCGGCAAGGATCGGCCTTGGGGTCCAGCATCGCGCGAAGCTCGGTGACGACAGCTTCGTAGGAGGGCTTCGCAGGAACGGAGGCGACCTCACCGGCCAGCGAGTGGATTCCGCAAAGGGCGGTCGCGCCGAGCACCAAGGCTGCGATGGTGAGAGGCTGGGTGTGTGAGATCGGCATGAGTTTCCTCGGCGGCTCGGTTTGACGCCCGCGCTTGGGTTCGAGAGCGTGGTTGGAGATGGCGAGAGTATACGGCGACCTCGGCTCTTAAGTTGCGGCCCGGTCGCCCGCCCTTCCTTCGCGGCACCAAGGATCGATACGATCCGGGCTTGGGAGAGACCCTGATGAACGAGAACCTGCTTTGAGCCTGCGACGGATCGCCCTGGTCACGACCGGCGGAACGATCGAAAAGACCTACGACGAACGCTCCGGCGAGTTGGTCAACCGACGCTCGATCGTCCAGCGGATGTTGGAAGATCTGAGGCTGGAGGACACGACGATCCAGGTCCTCGAGTTGATGACCAAGGACAGCCTCGATCTTTCCGAGGAGGATCGCGCACAGATCGCCGCGATGGTTCTGAGCTTGGGGGTCGAGAGCGTCGGCCGTGGCCCCTCCGGTGTGGTCATTCTCCATGGCACCGATACGCTCGAGCTGACCGGGGAGCGACTCTGCGCGGAAATTGCCGCTCCGGCGGTGCCAATCGTCCTGACCGGCGCGATGAGGCCGTTCGAGATGAAGCAATCGGACGCGCTGCAAAACCTGACCGAGGCGATCTTCGCCACCGGCGTGCTCCCCCCGGGCATCTGGTGCGTCGCCCACGGCCGGGCGCTACGGTTTCCTGGAGTCCGGAAGGACCGTTCGCTCGGAACGTTCGTCGGTGCCGTTACGGAATGACGGTGCCGTCGGCGGCGATTCGAAACAGGAACCGCGGCCCATCGGGTCCGGTCGCCACCCAGCGGGTCAGGCGAACGCCGTTGGCCGAGACGCCGGAGGTGGCCCGCCCCTCCGCGTTGCGGAAGCAGGCGTTCGGGTCCGAAATCGCCACCGAGATCTCCCGCCCGATCGGGGCGCCGCCGACCTCGGCTTCGAAACGGGAGGCGGTGCGGGCGTCCATGTAGATCCGCGGTTCCTTCCAACTGACCGAGACGTGGGTCCGGATCACCCCGTGGATACAGCCGTTGGGGTAGTTGCGTGGCGCGGGACCCGCGGGCGCCGCCAGGTAGGAGAACTGCACCGTGGCGGTCGCCGGAGCCGTTGGCGTTTCGTTCGCACAGGCGGCCAGCAGAGCCGTGCAAGCGCCAAACGCCAAGGCTGGACCCATTCGTTTACGCATCGTGGCCTTCGAGTCTACGTCATCCGAAGTCGTAGGGGAGGCGTAAATCCAATCTCCGAAGCGCTTATCCTCAGGCCGCCGTCTCCGTGCTGCCCGGGGCGACTTCACCCAGGATCTCGAGATTGCCGGTGCCCGCGAGTGTGGCGAGGTCGATCGTGCCGCGGAAGCGGACCTTAACGTAATCGAGGATCAGGTTGCCGGCGAGCTTCACCGAGCCGGTCTTCGCCTCGTAGTTGGCGCCCGACAAATCGGTCTCCGACGGATCGAGCCGGATACCCAACTCGGTGCCGCCGCGGGTTTCGGTGAATTTGCAGTGGACATAGCCGCGATCGATGGCTGCTTTGAACAGCTCCACGGTATTTTCCGGGCGCATGCTGGCGATGATCGGCTGTTCGACGGTGAGGCGTTGGACGAGATCGTTCATGGGGAGGTCTCCTAGAGTCGGGTGGAGGAGGTTGAGGCTCTTCCCTCCTGTAGTGCGCGCAAGGCCCCGTCAGGAGACAAACCCTCGGTGGAACGCTCGGGAGCCGGCACCTTTTCTGGTAAAAGGAGCGGTATGGCAGAAAGTTGGCTCCTCGACCTCCGCGCCCGTCTCTCCTCGCCGCCACCCCGGCGCCTGCCGCCCAGCGAGGCGCGGGCGGCTTCCGTGCTGGTTCCTTTGTTCGTCAATGCGGGGGAACTCTGGACGGTGCTCACCAAGCGAACCGACGATCTGCCCACCCACCGCGGCCAAATCGCGTTTCCGGGCGGCGGACGCGAGATCGGCGAAGACGCCTGGGCCACGGCACTGCGGGAGACCCACGAGGAGGTCGGGCTCGAGCCGACCCGGGTATTTCGCTTAGGAGAGCTCGACGAGACCGGCTCGCCGGTCGGCTTCAGGGTGATCCCCTGCGTCGGCGCCGTCCCCTACCCGTTCGAGACTCAGCCCAACGCCGCCGAGATCGCCGAGGTGTTCGCGGTTCCGCTCACCGCGTTCGCCAATCCTGACCTCGTGGAAGAGCGCGAAGTGAAGATCGACGGCAAGCAGCGCAACCTGCTCATCTACCACGTCGGCCGCCACCAGGTCTGGGGCCTGACCGCGCGCATCCTCGAAAATCTCCTGGACCGCCTGGGGATGAGCGTGGTGCGGGAGTAGATCTCTCGAAATCTTAGACTTTCCGAGGAGTGCCTTTGCCCCCATCTGTGCGTAGCTCAGTCCCCACCCTCCGTCTCCGCGCTCTGAATGCCGCTCCAGTCCGGCCGGAAGGGGAGTACGTCCTTTATTGGATGACCGCCTTTCGCCGTCTGTCCTGGAACTTCGCGCTCGATTCTGCGGTCGAGCGGGCGCGCGAGCTGGGCAAGCCCCTGTTGATTTTCGAGGCGATTCGGTGCGGTTACCGGTGGGCGAGCGATCGGTTGCACAGGTTCGTTTTGGACGGCATGGCGGAGCACGCGCGGGCCCTCGCGGGGAGCGGTATCGGCTACTTTCCGTACGTCGAGCCGCTGCCGGGGGCGGGTTCGGGGTTGCTCGCGGCGCTTTCGGCGCGGGCCTGCCTGGTCGTCGCAGACGACGCGCCGATCTTCTTTCTGCCCAAGATGCTCGCGGCGGCTGCCGCCCGTTCCACGGTGCGGATCGAAGCGGTCGACTCGAACGGCCTGCTGCCGCTGTGTGCCGCCGACAAGGTGCATCTCTCCGCCTACAGCCTGCGCCGCTTCCTGCAAGGGGAACTGCCGCGCCATCTCGGCGATCTGCCGAACGCGGAGCCGTTCGCGGGTGAGCCGCTGCCGCGATTCTTGGGCTTGCCGAAGGAGATCGCGACCCGTTGGCCCGAAGCGTCGGCCGAGATGCTGAGGGGAGGAACCGACGCCTTGCGCAGCCTGCCGATCGACCATTCGGTCCTGCCGGTGGCCGACCTGCCCGGCGGGGAGGGGGCGGCGCGGGCGCGGTTGGAGCGTTTTCTCTCGCGCAGGCTCGCCCGCTACGGCGAGGCGCGCAATGAGCCGGCCGAAGAGGTGACGAGCGGTCTGTCGCCCTACCTTCATTTCGGTCACATCTCGACCGCGGAGATCTTGACCGCCCTGGCTGCGCGCGAGGGGTGGACCCCCGCCAGGCTCGGGGTGCAAAAAAACGGCAAGCGCGAGGGGTGGTGGGGGATGAGCGCCGCCGCCGAATCGTTCCTCGACCAGGTGGTCACCTGGCGCGAGCTGGGATTCAACCATGCCTGGCAGCGCGACGACATCGATTCCTACGACTCGCTCCCGGCGTGGGCGAAGGCGACGCTCGAAGCGCACGAGAACGACCCGCGGGCGGAGGTCTACACGCTGGCCGAATTCGAAGCGGCCGGGACCCGCGACGAGATCTGGAACGCCGCCCAGACCCAGCTGGTCCGCGAAGGGACGATCCATAACTACCTCCGGATGCTCTGGGGCAAGAAAGTCCTGCATTGGAGCCACAGCCCGCGTGAGGCGGTCGAGATCCTGATCGAGCTGAACAACAAGTACGCTCTGGATGGCCGGAACCCGAATTCCTACAGCGGCATCTTCTGGTGCTTTGGCCGCTACGATCGCCCCTGGGCGCCGATCCGCCCGATCTTCGGCGCGATCCGCTACATGAGCTCCGACAGCACGCGGAGAAAGATGAAGATCGGTCGCTACCTCGCGCGCTACACTCCCGAACGCCAAGCGGAGCTATTCTGACCTGGCAGCTCCCGGGGGTACGATCCTGAGCACCAACCTCTGTTTCTTCATCCAGACCCACCGCGACCCGGAGCAGATCCTGCGCCTGGTGCGGACGCTCCATCGCGGCAGCGACAGGGCTCGCGTGGTCGTCCAGCACAACTTCGCCGCCGGTCCGCTCGACTGGACGCCGTTCGCGGAGCTGCCACGTACCCATCTGTTCCCGGCGACCGGGCCGCAGATTCGGGCCCACTACTCGTGTCAGGTGCAACCGCTCCTGGACATGATCGATTGGTTGGAGCGCGAGGGGTTCGCTTATGACTGGCTGGTGACGCTCACCGGCCAGGACTATCCGACGCTTTCAACACCCAAGATGGAGGCGGAGCTTGGCGCCGCTTCGACCGACGGCTTCATCCGCTCGTGGGACGTTGGCTCCGCGGCGAATCCTTGGTCGTGGCGCAAAGCGCGCAACCGCTACCACTATCGCTATCACCGCCTCCCCGGCTGGACCGAGAAGGCTCTCCACGCCGTCCGGCTGGTCACCCGCCTGCTGCCGATCCATTTCTACTTGGATTACGGCCCGTACGTCGGCCGACGCGTCTGGCGCACGCCGTTTTCCGACCAGTTCCGACTGCACGGCGGCTGGGCCTGGTTCTCGCTCCGCAAGAGTGCGGTCACCTACCTCCGCGACTACCTCGCCGCTCACCCCGACCTCGTGCGCTACTACCGGGGAACGATCACGCCGGAGGAGTCGCTGGTCCAGACCGTTCTGGTCAATAGCGGACGGTTCCACCTGGTCAACGACGACCGCCGCTACATCGACTACTCGAAGGCGCACAAAGGTTCGCCTCGCGTCTTGACCGAGGCCGATCTGCCGATGCTCGCCGCGGGCCACTTTCACTTCGCTCGGAAGTTCGATCCGGGCGTCGACCGGAAGGTCCTCGACCGGATCGATCGCGAGCTGCTGGACGCTCCCTGAACTTTCAGCGCGCGGGCGGAAATCCGCGGTAGTCTTTGGCTTCGTAGGAAGAGCGAGAGACCCATCCGGACCCCAAACGACAAGAGGAGACCTTACATGGACCAGGGCAAGCTCAATCGACGCGATTTCGGCAAACTCACCCTCGCGGCTTTCGGCGGCATCCTCGCCGGCTCGTTTGCGGCCAAGGCGGCGTTCGCGGGCGAAGAGAGCGCCGAGTTCCAGCTCGGTGACAAGCACATCTGCTGCGGCCTGAACACCTGCAGAGGGCTCGGGGCGGACGGCGAAAACGAATGCGCCGGTTTGGGCACCTGTTCGAATGTCGAGGCCCACGGCTGTGCGGGCGAAAACGATTGTGCCGGACAAGGTCCCGACGGCACGAACTCGTGCAGAGGCAAAGGGAGCTGCGCGGTCCCGGTCCATGGCGAGTCGTGGCAGAAGGCTCGGACAGGGTACGAGGCGGCGATGAAAAAGGCGGAGAAGAAGTTCGGCAAAGCACCGGCGAATTGCGGCGCGGAAGGCTGATCAACCGACACCCCTGTCGTCGATTCGAGCGATTGATCCGAGTGATTCATCCGAGCCATGGGTCCGATCGAACCGCGAACGATGATCTCCCCACGCCTGGGCTATCCGAACCTCGGGGCGGGCGTGGGGCTGCGCTCGGTCCATTTCGAGCACATCCTTGCCACACAGCCGGCGGTCGATTGGTTCGAGGTGATCAGCGAGAACTACATCGACTCCCAAGGGCGCCCGCGCCACGTGCTGCGCCAGATCGCGGAGCGCTACCGGGTCGTCCTCCATGGCGTTTCGCTTTCGATCGGTTCGACCGATCCGCTCGATCGCGACTATCTGCGGAAGTTGAAGGCGCTGGCGGCGGAAACGAACGCAGCCTGGGTCTCCGACCATCTATGTTGGACGGGGGTATTGGGCAAGAACACCCACGACCTCCTGCCGGTGCCGTTCACCGAGGCGACACTTCGGCATGTGGTCGAGCGGATCCGAATCGTCCAGGACATTCTGGAACGCCCGTTGGTCCTCGAGAATCCCAGCTCGTACGTGACCTTCGCCCACTCGACGATGGAGGAGTGGGAGTTTGTTGCGCGCATGGCGGAGGAGGCCGATTGCGGCCTGCTGCTCGACGTCAACAACGTCTACGTCTCGAGCTTCAACCACGATCTGGAGCCCGAGGAATTCATCCGCTCGCTGCCGCACGAGCGGATCGTCCAATTCCACCTCGCGGGCCACAGCGATTACGGTACCCACCTGATCGATACCCACGACCATCCGGTGATCGACCAAGTCTGGGAGCTCTATCGGCTCGCCCACCAGCTCACCGGCGGGGTCGCAACGCTGCTCGAATGGGACGCGAAGATCCCGCCGTTCGAAGTGGTTCATGCCGAGGTGCTGAAAGCGAAGCGCTTCACCGAACCGGTGGAAGAAGCGCCAAGGCCGAAAGCCGATCTGGAGTCCGGGCCGTGGAACGAACTGTCCTTCGCCGGCCCACTGGGCGAAGCGCCTTCGCCGCACCCGCTCCATCACATCCGGCCGGACGTCGTATGAGCCGTTCGGATTTCGAACCGTTACCGGAGGAGCCGGCTTTCGATGTCGTCCAAAGCTGGTTTCAGGCGGTGATCAGCCATCCGGACGGCGTCGCAAGTGGCCTCTCGGGGCCGGAAGCGCAGCGCCTGATCGGGCTCGGCCGCGACGAGTTGGAGCGGATCGTCCGGCGGTCGCGCAGGTTGTCCGCCAGCGAGCGGATCGGCATCTACGCCCACGCCTACTACGCCCGTCTGCTCGAATGCCTTGGCGAATGCTTTCCGGTGCTGCGGCGCGTGCTGGGCGCCGATCTGTTCGAGCCGATCGCCTTCGAATATCTCCAGCGTTACCCTTCGCAGAGCTACACCCTCGACCGCCTGGGCGACCGATTCGCGCAGTTCCTCGAAGAGACGCGAGACTCGGAAGCGGGGGCGCCGCCCGCCTGGCCCGAGATGCTCGCCGACCTCGCCCGTTTCGAGCACGCGATCGCGCGGGTATTCGACGGCCCGGGGCTCGAAGGGGAGCCACGGTTCTCGGCCGAAGACCTTCAGGGGTTAGGGGCGGAGGGCTTCGCCGCCGCGTGGCTGATTCCATCCCCCTCGTTGCGGCTGCTCACCTTCCGCTTTCCGCTCAACGATCTCTACACCGCCGCGCGCGCGGCGGGGGAGGAGGACGAGCTGGATTTTCCGGCGCCCGGTGTCGAGCACCTGGCGCTGTGTCGCCGTGAGTTCGTGGTCCGTCGCTATCCGCTCTCCCCGTTCGAGTTCGAGCTGCTCACAGGAATCGTCGCCGGGGTGCCTGTCGGCGAGGCGCTTGCGGGGGCCGCCGAACGTGCCGTCGTCGCGGAGGACCTCCCAAAGGAGATCGAGAGATCGTTTGCGATGTGGACCGCCGCCGGCTTCTTTCGCGCTGTTGAACCCTCGCAGGGGGCATGATCGAACAGGTTGTGCCAACCCGCCGTGGAGGTAGAGACGCCCCGGTACCCCACCACGAGAGAACCGGGTCCACCGCCGTCGGGGCGTCTCCAACGCACCAACGACCACCGGCGCCAACGACATGCGCCGCCGCCGACAGGTTGGCCCTTCGGGTTGAGGCCGTGGCCTGCGGATGGAGACGCCCCGACGGCCAGCACTCGGCAGGATCGTGGTTGCGGACTGGGGCGTCTCTACGGAACCAGTGCCAGCCGCACACCCTTGTGGACCGCGACAGCCGAACCGAGAGCGAGAAAAGCTGAGACGGCGGGGCGTGCCAGAATCGCCCCGAGCTCGGGTCCGTAGAGCCGTTCTCCCGGTCCGGTGAAAGCCGACCTCGTGGCTGTCCAGACGCGCCAGGAAGGATGTTCGACCTGGTATTCGAGCGTGCCGCCGTCGCGCTGCCGGGTGTACCCCCAATAGTGCTCGGTGATGAATTCGGCCTCCGAGCCGGGAACCAGTGGCTGGGCCGGTCCGGAGGCTTCCGCAGTGAGCACGAACGGTTCTTCCTGGAAGCGCCACCCGTATGCGGCGGTACCGCCGGCCTCCGGCGTCACCTGGACCTGGTGAGACATCGGCACCGACAAATAGGGTTCGTTGTAGACGAGCCGGGCGAGGGTCGCAATCGCCCAGCGCGGGACCAGTTCGCGGACGAACACCACGGCCCGCCGCAAGGAGCCATCCTCGCCCATTCGGCGAACATAGAAGCGCAGGTTCACTTCATCGAAGTCGCGGTGCCCGGGGATCGGCACACCGAGCAGGCGGGTGTCGAGAAAGCGAAATCCGACCAGGCTCATCCAGCAGCGACCGCCCCAAAAGTCGAGCTCGGTTCCCGCCGGAACGAGGGGCAGCAGGAGCGCCGGGTCCACCTCGTAGTTGAGGAGGACCAGGTGCTCCCAGCGGGCGGTCAGGAACGGGCGGCGGGTCATCGGATGCTCCGGCCTCTCTCGCCTACCGCAGGCGCCTTTCGGGCGAGGCATTCTCGCGCTTGCGGCGGAGCCACGAATCGAAGCTCCACTCACCGCCCCCTGCCGCCGCCATGTACAGGAAGACGAAGCAAAAGAGGACGGCGGGTGCGCCGCCGTTCTGGGCCGGCCAGGTGCCGCCCGGCGCGTGGAACTGCCAATAGGCGACGGCCATCATGCCGGAAACGATGAACGCGGCGGGACGAGTGAACAGCCCGAACAGGATCAACAGGCCGCCCACCACTTCGAGGATCGCGCCCACTCCCATCTGCGATGCCAGCTCGACCGTGGTGCCAGGGGGAGTGTCCGGCATGCCGCCAAACCAGGCGAACAGTTTGACGGCCCCCGCTTGGAAGAACATCCAGCCCGAGACGACACGGAGCAAGAAGTAGGAAATTTGAGTCGCCCGGTTTAGGTCCATTCGTTCACCTCCTGTGCGGCGCGCCGTCCGTTCGGGCGCCGGCCCGGCCGTCATGGATTGAGCCTTGCTGCGGAAACTTACCTCTTCGCCGACTCTCCGTCGAGACGGAGCGCCCGCCCTCCTCGGCGAGGAAAGTTTCGCCGTGAGTCCGTCTACACCTCGAAACGCGATAAAATCGCTTCAATATCGCGTACACAAGGGGGGAGGATGCCGAGTCGGCGTACACCGATCGGGGTAGGCATAGGACGCTCGGCCGTCTGGCCGGTCGCCCTCGGTGTCGCGTTGGGGGCCGTCTTGGCCGCCGACCCACCGCGTTCGTTCGGTGAGCGAATCGGTCCCCTCCGCCCCGGTCCGGGGCGCTTGGTCGGCATCCCCTACGCCCCGGAAGGGACGCCGCGAAGCGAGGAGCAGCGCGTCGCGCTTTCGGCCGAGAAACGGCGCCTCGGGATCAAGCTCGACGAGACGGAGCGCCGAACCCCCGAAGCGCTCCGCCAGAGCGCGATCCTGGCGCTCGCCGAGGGTGACGCCGACCGCGCGGTCAAACTTCTGGAACGGGCGCTCGAAGATCTGCCTGCCAATCACTCCTCGCCTCACGAAGCGGTCCTGCGCAGCGATCTCTCGGCGGCCCACCTACAGAGGTACGCGGAAGGCGACGCGCCGATCTCGTCGCTCGCGGCGCTGGATGAGGCGGCTCGGGCGGCGGCGGGCGGCTTTTCCGGAGTGCGTTTCAACCACGCCGTTGCGCTCGAACGCCTCTACCTCGGGCGCCAAGCGAAGAGGGTTTGGCAGGTCATTGAGGCGGCGAACCTCGAGCCGGGTTGGGCTTCCGAGGCGACACAGCGAATCCGTGTCCTGGATGCCGCTCAAGTCGGATCCCAAGCGGAGATCGATGGACTGCTGGCTCGGATCGACCAGGGCGATCGTCGAGCTGCCCAGGAGCTAGTCCAGCGGGAACCCCAACGAGCGCGTGAGCTGGCTACACGGGACGCGCTCTGGAATTGGGCGGATGCCATTGGCCGAGGTGACCTCGAGGCGGCCGAGAAGCAGTTGGCCGTGGCCGAACTCCTGTCGGCGCCATTGGCCGAACATGGCGACCGAGTGGCGCTTGACACGGTGGCAGTCCTGCGCGCCGCATCGCCCGATCGCCTTCAGGTCGCCGCACGGGGCCTTCGGGCTTACAAGGAGGGGTTCCGTCTCTATCGGAGGTTCGATCACGAAGAGGGGATCGCGACGCTCGAAACTGCACGGAAAGACCTCGCTGTCTTGCGGCTCCCGCAAGAGCTTGAAGTGGACCTCTATCGAGCGTACCTGGAAAGCAATGCAGGGCGACCGGGAGCCAAGGAGCGCGTGGCGAGCGTGGCAAACCGGTCGGCCGGACGGGGCTATCCCGGGATCGATGCTCTGAACCACTGGTTCGACGCACTATCGGCAAGCAGAGGTGGTCGGGTTCAAGAGCAGGCACATGCCTACCGTGAGGCCCTCGCAATCTACTCCCGACTTGGCGAGGCTGAAAATGTTTCGAACGTTGAAGCGCTATTGGCGGATGCGTACGGAAGGCTTGGTCGTCGCGAAGACGCTCTTGAAAGTTACCTCTCGGCCGCTGCCGTTGCCCCGCGAATACGGGATCCCTACCGCCGCAGGTTGTTCTGGGGCCTACTCACTTCCTTTGTTCGACATAGCGGGCTCCCCCGTGTGGGGCTCGCCTTCCAAGAAGAGATGTACCAATCTGCTGCTATGCAGGAAGATCCTACGGCCATCTCGGAGCCGCTAATTTTTGGGGCCTCGCTTATGGCTGATCTTGGTGATTTCAAGGGAGCCGAAGCGAATCTGGCGGCAGCATGGGCACTTGTAACTTCGGAACCGGATCGAGAGGATCGAGAAAGGACAAAAGCCGATCTTGCCCGTGTTGGGGCTGGGCTGCGGGGCGAATTCGATCCTGCCACCTCAATCCTTGCGCTCGACCATGCTGTTGGGCTATATGCGAAGGGTGGCCAGGGAGTTCTGGAAATGACGGCCCGAGCAATCCGAGCGAAAATTCGAACCGCCGCCGCCGATCTCAGAGGAGCCGAAGAAGATCTCGAAGCTATTACACTCTTCGCGCGACGTAGTGGTGAGGGGTGGCTCTCGAAGGCCAGCGACGAGGAACGCTACACATTTGGGCAGGAAGTCCGAAGTGCATTCGCGGCCATGGTGCGCTTTCAGATTGTCGAAGCTCGCCTTCCTTGGCGAGCTTTCATCTATCACGAGATGGTTCGCGAGCTGCTGGCGCCAAGCTACCCTCGACAGGTAGGGCTGCCACCTGCCCTCTCCCTGCTTGACGTGCCCGAACTCAAGGCGCTCCGCGCCGAGCTCCCGAAAAATATAGTATTGCTAGAATTCGGGTTGTTCGAGGATCGCGTCGTATCTTGGCTTGTAATGAAAGAGAACGTTTCTGCTCTTGAGCGGCCGGCAGATCGGGGCGAGGTAACAAGACTGGTCAATAACCTCGATCCTCGAAGCGGATTGAGGGCAGATGCCTGGAAGGAGTCTTCGGCCCGGCTGTTCGATTTGCTGCTGCGCCCGCTTGCAAATCTGTTGCCTCCAGGTCGAACTCTGGTTGTGATCCCTGACGGTGCACTTGCGGACGTCCCCTGGTCCGGACTTTGGGATCGCAGGAGGCGACGCTATGTCATCGAGGATCGAGCCGTTCTGGTCAACCCGAGTACGACTTTCTACCTCCGAGCACTCACGAGGTCCAAGGAGCTCGGGCCAGCACCGCAGAATGTCCGCGTTCTGGCTTTGGGCGATCCAGCGTTTGATCCGAACGAATGGAAACGATTCGAGCGCCTACCGGGCGCTATGAGAGAAGCAAGGGAAGTCGGGAGAATCTACGGTAAGAACGCGGTGGTTCTTACGGGCGAGGCTGCAACTTGGGAAGCCTTCAAGAATAGCGCAAGCGATGTGGATGTGATCCACCTTGGGACGCACGCAGTACTCGATCCTTCGGATCCATTTCGATCCTACCTCCTTTTTTCCGATTCTGGCGCAGTTGGGGCGCGGAGTCTGAGAGATCTGGCGACGCTCGATCTTCGCCGGGCTCGTCTCGTCGTTCTTGGAGCGTGCAAGAGCGCTTCTGGGTCTCCCGTCGGCGAAGGGATCGCTGGGCAAGTAAGGCCGATTCTGGCAGCGGGTGTGCCAACTGTTCTCGGTGAACTTTGGGCTGCGAGCGATCTTAAAAGCCAAGCGCTTTTCTCTCAATTCTATTGCGCCTTGTTTGCGACTAGTCAGCCGTTGTCGGCCGTTCGGAAGACTCAGTTACGACTTTTGAAGACAGAAGATGCCACTTCATGGGCGGGCATTGTCGTGCTCGGAACCGGAACCTAGCTGGCAAAGGAGTAGTAACTATGGCGCCGATATTGCGAGTCAGCTTCTCAGGGCTGCACGCTTTCTTTCCTGATAGTCCATTTTTTCTCGCGAACGATACTCCTGGTAGTCCGAAGGCCGTTACGGTCATTGTTCCAAACGCTATTCGGCCACGCCTGGCGACTGCAAGTGCGGGTGTCGTAGAAAGGTCACGTGTTTATCGCGGGTCACACCTGCCCGCTATGCTATTTGATATGGGTGACGTCGCTGTAGAATCTCTTGAGAATCTCGATACGATCATCTCCAGTCCGGTGTCAGGACAGTCTATAGGTGTAAAGGTACTCAGCAGAGAAAGAATAAAGTTTGATTTTACGCCAGTAACCGATGGCCTAGTTTGTGATCTAGCGCGAGGCATTGAGAAGTCGCCTCAACCTAGCGACGAGCGTTCTCTGTGGTGGGTGCCAAGAATGATGGCAATTGCGCCTGACTTAGCGACTATCAAAGCAGACCCAGATGACTTCAAGTTGATGGAAGAAATGGATGCTGCTGCGATATTGGAGTTTAGCCATGGTCGCCTATCGGTGACGGAGTTTAATCGAGACCAAAGCGACAAAGTTAGAGAATGGAATTTTGGAAGAGTTGCCTGGGATGGCAGGAAGTATGAGGTTGTTGGACCCCTATCTTGGCAGCGAGCGATCGGAAATGAGGTATTGCTTGAGGTTCCGATGAGCGTTTCGGGCGGGAGTAGTGTAGTTGAAGTTCAATTTGAGACCAGTGCAAATGAGGAGGCGAAGAAGATTACTCTGAGCTCACCGGTTTCATCTGAGCAGATCGGGATAAGAATCGTGAACATGGAGACAGAGTCTGTTACGGCATTTGTCGGCGCCTTTCCAGTGACAAACACGTCGTTGGTGACGACCTTCGGCGATCCGGATTTCGAGCGCTACTATCAGCTTCATCATTCTGGTGTCGAAACTGGCCTGCTGCCGATTGTCGATCTCGACGTAGTCGGACCTGACGCGCGCCCGTGCGCGCCAGCGCTGTTTGAGAAACTCGAGAGAACGCAGGCGAGGATGTGATGCCAACCGAAGAAGAGTGCGAAGAGTTAGAAGACTTTCATGTTTCTGCTGTGGTTCGCAAGATGTCTGGTGAATTTATGCGGATTTATCGTAGTGTGGATGCAGGGAAGTTGCGGATTTCGGACTCAAGTGCTGTGCCGGGAATGTTTGAGGACTTTGAGGCGGTTCCGGCGGAGCCGGTATTTCTCAAAGGGCTCTTGCCAGGAGCATCGAGTGGCAAAGGCGCTCACGTTGATGCCACTGCTAGGGTGGCACTGAGAACCGTATCCGCAAAGTCTGGGTATTTCCTGTCTGGAGGCACGCTTACGTGTATACTTGATGGAGGATTGCTGGTAACCGCGCACCATGTGGTTGAAGGAGTATCTATCAATTGCGGTAAGACAGGCAAGCGTGCGGGCCCAGTCGCACAGAAGTTTGAAGGCCTGGGTGGAGATCTTGTTAACGGTGCGAGTCTGAAATTGGAGGTTGCTGTCTGCCTGGCGTCTTGCAATCCTGGCGTTTCGCGCGTGACCTTGGTCCCTGATAGCCTCGCGTTTGATCCAACTGAAATGCTTCCAAAACGTGTATGGATTCTCGGTCGGCGGTCGATGGAGCTTGGGGTAGTTGGAATGGCTTGCGCGAAAGTTAGGTACTCGAACGGAAGGAGGATTGACCTTCATGAACAGATACTACTGGATGGGGTAGTGGAGCCTGGTACTTCAGGGGCGCTGGTGGTTTCTTCGAATAATGGAAACGTCGTTGGTATGGTCGTCGCTCGAGGTAGATTCCATACAGTAGTGACGCCTTGGTCAGCAGTTTCAGCTGCAATTGAGGCCGAGTTTGGTTCAGTTGAGTTTTTGAAGAGCCGGGTTCTGATAAGCTGCTGAGCACACAGTGCTAGTTGATTGGCGGTGGACGGGGTTCTGACACGCTGATTTAGCGGCGCTTTGAGGCCTCGGCCTGAAGTAGCGCTCTCCGGGCTCCTCCAACATCTGGGAATTGGAGGGGCATTTCTCGGATGCGCGCCAGGGTGGCACGCTATTCGTCGAGAAACCGGTCGCCGAGGCCGGGGTTTTCTTCGTCGTACCAGCGGATCGCTTCTCGGAGGTCGGTGCCGGCCGCCGTCCGGATGATCAGACGGGCCATCTCGGCTCAGGTGTTCCGCGCCATCAGCTCCGCTTCAATCTCCTCCCACGGCCGCCCGCCGTCGGGGTCGGCTTCAAGGTCCGCCAAGCGTTCAGCGAGGATCTCGCGATGCCAGGTCGGTACGGGCACGTGCGCCTCGTCGGCTGCGATGCGGCCCCAGAGCGCCTGGACGTAATCGATCTTCTCTTCGATCGAGAGTTCGTCGAATCCCGGAGGAGGAACTTGGAGCGCGCTGTTCATGGCAGGAAGATTAACACTTCGGCGGAAGGGGGGAGGCCCGAAACAGACCGTTGGCAGACCGTTGGCTGGAACCGGCCCTGTCAGCTCAACAGAATGCTACGCGCCGGAGCCTCCGATGGACCAGGTGGCCAAGGGCTTTGAATCTCGCCGGCGACCGTTTGCCAAACCGCCGCCCGGCGCCAAGGGCTCCCGAGCGGCCCGTTTGCCGCTACACTTCGCGCCGGATTTCGTCCCTCGGAGCTCCTGGATGTCTCGCGCTAGCACCATGCTGCTCGCCCTCCTGATCCTGAACGTGCTGCTCGGCGCGCTCTGCCTGGTCGTCGCTCGCGGTTCGAAGGGGGAGCCCGGGTCGCGGGCGCTTCGGCTCTGGGGTTGGGGACTGCTCGTCTACTCGGCCGGCATCCTGATCACGATCCCCGAGTTCCTGCCTTTCGACCTGCGCAAGGCCGTCGGCAACTCGCTGATCACGTTCGCCCCGGTCCTTACTGTCGAAGGGGTTCTCTCCCACACCCGGTTTCGGCTCGATCGGCGCTGGACCGCGATCGCCCTGGTCGCCTCGCTCGTTCCGCTCCTGATCAATCACCTCGGCGGGCGGTACGAGGTCCTGGTCGATATCCTGGCCCCGGCGCCGATCGCCAACGTCCTGTTCGTCGTCGCGGTGGTCGCCTTGCTGCGCGATCCTCCCCCCGAAGCGGTGGGGGCGGCGCGCTTCCTGGCCGCGATCTTCGCGTTCACCGTGCTGGTTTGGTCGCTCCGGATGGTTGCGATCTGGGCGTCGATCGGTGGCACCAACGATCGCGAGCGCGCCGATCTGATCGTGGCGCTTTTTGGGATCGCCCAGATCGTCAACGCGGTCGCGGCGACGCTCGGCCTGCTCTGGATCGAGGTGCGGAAGAAAGAGGCCGCCTTTCGTCAGCTGGCCGATTTCGATCCGCTCACCGGTCTGCCGAATCGACGCGCGACACTCGACCGTTTCCGCGAGGCGGTGGCCAGGGCCGCCCGCGAACGGCGCAAGTTCGGCTTCGTGGTGTTCGACGTTGATCATTTCAAGCGGGTAAACGACGCCCATGGGCATCTGGTGGGAGACGCCGCGCTCCGTCATCTCGCGACGGTCTTCTCCCGGCAGAAGAGCGAATCCGACGTGATTGGTCGGCTGGGCGGCGAAGAGTTCGTGGCGCTGCTCGACATCGATCGAATCGAAGGGAACAAGAGCCCTGCCGACCACCTCCGAGAAAGCATCGCCGCCTCCTCGCTCGAGCATGGTGCGCTCACCCTCGGACTCACCGTGAGCGGTGGCCTCGCGACCTACCCGACCGAAGGTTCCGACTGGGATCAGCTCTTCGCGATCGCCGACCGGCGCCTCTACGCGGCGAAAAACGGCGGCCGGAACCGGGTGGTGGAGGTGGGGTAGGAGAGTTAGATCCCCGGCCAGGCCGCGCCGGTCGCGGACTGCCAGAGGGTGCGCAGGTCTTCCGGCACCGGCGCTTCGAACTTGAGCGGCGCGCCGGTCTTCGGATGGGCGAACGCGAGGCGCCAGGCGTGGAGAGCGGGGCGGGGAAAGTCGCGGACGATCGCCTGGCGCGATTTCTCGAGCGTTTTCCAGCGTGCTTCGCCGTAGACCGGGTCGCCCACCAGGGGGTGTCCGAGGTGCTTGGCGTGGACGCGAATCTGATGGGTCCGCCCGGTGTGCAGGTGAAAGGCGATCAACGCGAGCCCCGCGGCCGAGGCGAGCGTTCGGTAGTCGGTCTGGGCGGTGCGCCCGCGCGGGACCACGGCCATCTCTTGGCGGTTCACCGGATGGCGGCCGATCGGCGCATCGATCGTCCCCGAGGCGAGTTTCGGTGCTCCGTGCACGATCGCCAGATAGCGCTTGTCGACCGCGCGGGTGGCGAAGGCGTGCGACAGCGCGCGATACGCCTCAGGGGTGCGCGCGACGACCAGGGCGCCGCTGGTGCCGAGATCGAGCCGGTGGACGATTCCCGGCCGTCCGGGACCGCCGACCCCGGCGATCTCCGGATCGTGGCCGAGCAGGTAATGGGCGAGCGTGCCGGTCGCCCGCCCGGCGCCGGGGTGGACCGCGAGCCCGGCGGGCTTGTCGAGCACGAGCAACTCGGCGTCCTCGAACAGGACCGCGAGATCTCCACTCTCTGCCTCGATCCGGTCGTCCCCGGGGACCGGAGGGTCGCAGGCGATCGCATCGCCCACCGCGACCGCGTCCGACCCGGAGGCCGGTTTGCCGTTCTTCCGCACGCGCCCGTCGCGCAGCCAGCGCTGGACTTGGTTGCGCGGCACGTCGAGATGGTGGGCGATGTAGCGGTCGATCCGGTCGAGCGCTCCGCTCCCGTCCTCCTTACCGGGTGGAGCGACGATCCAAGCCGACGGCACGGGATGTCCCATGATGTAGGGGCTTAAGCCGACTCCGCGGGCGGATGGCGGCGCTTCAGGCTGTCGATCGCCATCAGCACGATACCGATCGAGATGGCGGCGTCCGCCACGTTGAACGCCGGCCAATGGTGCATTCCGACGAACAGATCGACGAAGTCGGTGACCGCTCCGGTGGCCGCCCGATCGATCAGGTTGCCGAGCGCGCCACCGACCACCAGGGCGAGGGCGCCGAGCAGCATGCGGTCTTTGGTCGGCGTGAACCAGAAATAGACGCAGACGGCGACCAGGGCGCCGAGGCCGAGGGTGGTGAGTAGCCAACTGCCGCCGGCGACCCCGTGCGCCGCGAACATGCCGAAGGCGACGCCGGTGTTGCGCACGTGAGTGAAGTTCGCGAAGCCGTCGAGCACCGGAGTCGAGGCGTGGAGCGGCAGGTGGACTTCGATCAGCCATTTCGTCCACTGGTCGGCGACCAGCACGGCGAGCGAGAGGAACAGGAAGCCGAATTTGCGCGGCCCATGGGTGCGCGCGGCGGGATGGGAATCGAGCGTCACGGTTCAACCTCTAGGGGAGTGGGCGTGCGCGAAGCAAAGAGCGCGCGGGCGGTGGCGACCAGAGCGGGCAGGTCCGTCGGTTCGAGAAAGAGGCGGATGCCGGCGACCCCTCGGGCACCGGCCCGGGCCAGCTCCGGCAGGTGCTCTAGTGTAACGCCGCCCAGGGCATAGAGGGGGAGGCCGAGCGCCGCCGCGCGCGCGAAAGCGGCCAGGCCCACCGGCGGCCCGAAGGCTGCTTTGCTCGGGGTGGCGAAAACCGGGCCGAACGTTGCGTAGTCGGCCCCCTCTTCGCGCGCTCGGGCGATCTCGTCGAGCGAGTGGGTGGAGCGCCCGATCAGAAGCTCTGCGCCGAAGCGTGCGCGCAGCGGGGCGACGTCTAAGCCGGTGGCCGGAAGGTGGACGCCGACCCTGCCGATCTCTTCGGCCCCGCCGGACATTCCCCGTTCGGCTTCTCCCTCGATCGCCCGCGCCAGATCGACCCGGCCGTTGATCAGGAGCATCGTGGTCGGCGGCAGAATCTGGCGGGCGGAGAGGCCCAGCGCGAACAGGTCGCGATCCGAGAGATCTTTCTCGCGGATCTGCACCGCGCCGACGCACGCCGCCCCGATCCGCCACAACCAGGGTTCGAGCGCACCGTCCGGGAGAGCCTGCCGGTCGCTGATCGCGAGCAGCTCAAACCCCAGGGTTCGAGGCATTCGGGGCCTTCGCGTCGACTCCGGGGGGGACCTCGGCTTGAGACCTTCCACGCGGCCAGAGCGCGTCGAGATCGTGGATGCCCCAGATCAGGTGGACCAAACCGAAGCCGGCGAGCGCTGCGCGCGTAAACGACCAGCGCAGCACCGAAACCAGCATCGGGACCGGCAGCTGCGCGATCGTCCGGTCCCACGCCGGGCTCCAGGGCACCATGAGCAGAAACATGCCCGCCTCCAGGCAGTACGAGACGAACAACAGGCGGGTGATCAGGCCGGCGCGCATGGGGACCGCATTGTAAGCCGGGAGAGTGGCGCCGCGCTGGTGGCAAACCAAAGAGTAGGGGCGCACCTGCGTGTGCGCCCCTCTACGGCCACCGGAATTGCCGAATCCATGCGGCAGACACACTGGTCAGGGGCAGACACGCAGGGTCTGCCCCCTACCCTTTAGGCCGCTACCCTCCCGGCGGCGGGCTCCCCGCTTCGCCGTCGTCGCTCGACTCGGCCGGACGCTCTCGGTCTTGGGAGCGCCGATTGCGGGGCGCCGGGCGCTCGGCTTCGGCGTCCGGGTTCTGCTGCTGCCGAGGTTTCGCCTCTTCCTGCGGCGGGGAGGAGGGTTCCTCCCGACGCCGCGAGGTGGAGGGGGGCGGCTCGGCCGGCGCGTCGGCCGGAGGGGTGTAGCTCGGGCGTTCGCGACCGACCCGCTCGCGGGCCGGCGGGGGCTCCGCCTCGCGCGAGTTGGTGTTCGAGTCGCCCTCGTCGTCCCGCTCGGAACGCGGATAGGTCGGGTGGCGGCGCTCCTGCTCCGCCGGTTGACCGGAGTACGGACCCGGCTCGGGGTTCTCTTCCCGAGCGGGCGGGCTCGACGGGCGGCGACGTTCCACACTCACGCCGCCGTCCGCTGGGGTATCCCCACCAGTCCGATCGTTCCGATTCGAGCGGTCGCGGCCGGTCTCCAAACCACTGTCTCGGCCGGTCTCGACACCGCTGTCGCGGCCCGTGTCCAGGCCGGAGTCGCGTCCGGAGCCACGGCCGGTCTCGCGGCCGTTGTCCCGTCCATTCTCCAGAACCACGCCGCCGCGCGGCTCGTTGCCGCGTCGGGTGTCCTCGGCCGGCTGCCCTTCGACTTCGCCGCCGTTGGGATTCCAACGGGTCCGGCCTCGCGGGGTGTCCGCCGTCCGCCCGCCCGGTGCACCGGGAGCCGCGCCGTCGCCGCCGCCGCCGAGCGTTCCGGGGCGCATCGGCGTGCCGTAGAGCTCATCGCCCGGCCGCTCGCGGTCGATCGCGATCTCGCGCCGCACCGCGGGGGGTAGGTCGCGCTTCCGGGCCACGAAATCGCTCACGTCGGGCAAATCGGGGCGCCCGCGGCGGAGGATCTCGATCGCCCGGGTCGGATCGCTCCAGCGCTCACGGCCGAGTGGCCGGGTGTCGGTGGTCACGATGCCGCGGCCCAGCGAGATGCCGAGATCGCGACCGCGCCGGATGTGGCGGCCGAGATCGCGGTCGCCGTAGCGACCGAACGGCACAAAGTTCCATTCGGCGAAGAAACTGCCGCTGCCGTGCGCCCAGCCGTAGAGGCCATCGCGGAACCCTGAGCCGCCGTAGTAGCGGGTGTAGTAGCCTACCGGGCACCAGCCGACATAACTCGGACCCCAGTACCAATAGACCCATGCGGGCGCAAACACCCGGCCCGGGATCCAGCCCCAACCGACGCCGGGAAAGTAGTCCCAGGTGCCGTAGTGGTAGGGGACCCAACCCCAAGGCTCGGACGAGATCCAGATCGAGCCGCCCGGGCTGTTGCGCCACCGGCCGAGCGAGTAGGGGCGCCAACCCGGCGCGACGCGCGGACGCCAGACCTGTCGGCGGTCCACAGTCGTCCACGAACCGTAGCGAGAGAGCGGCTCGGAGGAATAGCGCAGGTCGTCGTCCACATAGCGGTCTTGGTATGAGTCGGCGCGGTCGAGCAGGTTCTCGGCCCAGCGCTCGAGCCCGTCGCGGCCGACGGCCGGCCGGATCTCGACCCGTGCGCGGCTGACGCCGTCGATCTCGGCGGTCTGGCGCTCCCGGACGATCTTCGAGCCGCGCTCGGTGGCAATCTCGGCCGACCCTTCGCGCACCGTCACCTCACTCCAGCCGTCCCGCTCGGAGATCAGGCGGAACGAGCCGTGCGCTCCCAAATAGACGGTGGCGTTGCCGGTCTCGACCTGCGGCGGTTCGACGCCGCGCGGAAAATTGTCCGTCCCGACCCGAATCTCCCCTTCGAGCAGGCGGAGGACTGACGCTTTGACGCCGCGATTCGAGTAGCGATCCGAAGTGCGGTCGCGGTCACGGTCCGAATAGCGGTCCTGGTTGCGATCTGAGTACCGGTCCGAGTCGCGATCGTAGCCCCGATCCGAGTTGCGGTCGGAGCCGTAATCCGAGGAGTCGTCCCGGGACAGGGCCAACGCGTCGAAAGCGATCTCGGTGCCGCCGGCCACATGGACCAGGCTGCGATCGGAGAGGACCAGCTCGACGCGCGAGCCGTTGGCGACCCAAAGCCGGTCGCCGGCCAAGATGGGCTGGTTGATCTCGGCGCGCTCGCGGGTCCCGCCGCTCTGGACCACGGTGGCCGAGCCGTCGAGAGTGCGAATGTAGGAATAGCTGCCGCGCCCCTGTGCGCTCGCGGGCGAAGCGGCGAGCGCGAGGCCGGTGATCCCGAGAGCGAGCGCGGTGGAAAGGCGGAAACGGGTGCGAAGGTTCATGTCATTCTCCTGAACTGCAAGGCCGCGCGGGGGCGGCCGCAAGGGGTGGACGAGTCGATCTCCACCGCAAGCAGGATAGAGCAGCTTCCGTGCCAAGGGACGAAATCACCCTCCGGTGGGCGCGAACCATGGAGCCGATGTGACGGACGGAGGCGCAAAGGGAATCTCTGCGGCCTCGCGTGTGTCTATAATCATTACGCGATTCGCCGTCCCCGCAAGGTGTCATCCTCGTCCCCGAGACGGTGGACTATAGACCGGGGGGTGGCCGGGGTGCCTCCCCGAACGGCCCGAACGGCCCGAACGGTAATTCAGTAGGGCGAATTCATCCGGAGAAGGAGCTTCACAGTGGCGCTCAAGGGTTGGTTCGGTGGTGGGGGAGCAGCGGCCAAGCAGGCCGCACGAGAATTGACGATCGACGACCTGATCGTCGTCGAGCGGTACGACGAGGCCGCCGAGCGGCTGCGCGCCAAGCTTAAGACGAATCCGGACGACCTTCACTCGCACCTGAAGCTCGCGGAGGTCTACACCGAGCTCAAGCAGTTCGACCATGCGGTGACCGAGTACGGCTATGTCGCCGAGGAGTACGCCGAGGACGGCTTCTACGACAAAGGGATCGCGCTGCTCTCGCGCGCGGCCAAGCTGGCTCCAAACGACTCGTCGGTGCGCCAGCTGATCGAGAAGATCCAGCGCGAAAAGAGCCTGGAGAGCGTGCGCATTCTGGCTCTGGCCGGCTTGAAGAAGGCGGAAGGGGGCTCCGCCACCTCCGCGCTCGAGCTGCAACGCCTCTGGCACCACTTGGCCAGCTCCACTTTGGTTCAACACCTGGCGGGCGATCAGCTGGAGCGGCTGTTCTCTCGGGCCGATCTGCGCCACCACCATGAGCGCGAGGTCCTGGCCAAGGAAGGCGACAAAGACGGTGTGCTCTACATTCTGGTCCGCGGTCTGGTCGAGGCGCGCATCAAAGTCGGCGGCCAAGACGCCAACTTGCGCAGCTTCTCCTCCGGCGATATCCTGGGCGAGTCGGTGCTCTTGGAGCATGGCGAGTGGCCGGCGAACTACGTGGTGGTCGAGAGCGTCACCCTGCTCCGGCTCGATCGCGAGGGGATCGAACAGGCTCTCCTCGGCAACCCTGATCCGCGCGGCTTGATCGAGGCGCTGCGCGAGCAGCGCACCGACCGGGCGGTGCTCGCGTCCGCACGCCGGATGCGCACGGGGGCGTAAGTGTCGATCCTGCCGATCCGTCTCTATCCCGATCCCGTGCTGCGCGTGCGCTGCGGCGAGGTCCTCAACTTCGACTCGACCCTCGACCGCCTGATTGCCGACATGGTGGAGACGATGTACGCCGCCCCCGGCATCGGGCTCGCCGCGCCGCAGGTGGGGATCGACCGGCGCCTCGCCGTGGTCGATCTCTCGGTGGGCGACGCCCCCGACGCGCTGTTGGTCCTGGTCAATCCGCGGATCGTCGAGCAGGAGGGTGCGGAGGTCGATGTCGAAGGGTGTCTCTCGCTGCCCGGCATCACCGAGAAGATCGAACGCCCGACCCGCATCGTGGTCGAGGCGGTCCACGCCAACGGCGAGCCGTTCTCGGTCGAAGCGGAGGATTGGATGGCGCGCGCGATCTGCCACGAGCTCGACCATCTGGACGGCGTCCTGTTCACCGATCGCCTGACCGGGCTCAAGAAAGACAAAGCCAAACGCGCGCTCAAGCGTTTGGTCGAAGATCAGCAGGGGGTGTTGGTATGAGGGGTGGAGCTACAGAGAGTGGGCAGCTTGCCGCGGCAGCCCTCACCCCCGGCCCCTCTACCAAAGGGAGAGGGGGGAACGGCCGCCTTGCTTCATCATGCCTCGGCCTCTTCGCGCTCCTGGCTCTCGCCGCCTGCGGCGGGGGAGGTGGAGGAGGCCCGACCAACCCGCCGCCGCCGACGCCGCAGATCGTGTTCACTCCGGCTTCGCCGAATCCGGCCAATGCGGTGGCACTCTCGGCCGGCACCGGCACCGACGCGAACAACTTGCTTCTCGATGTCCGCGCCGCCACGGTGCAGGGGCTGTACGGGGTCTCGTTCGATCTGCGCGTGCCGAGCCTGCTCACTTTCACCGGCCGCACCCAAGGGATGTTCCTCTCCGCGGATGGCGTCCAGACCGCGTTTCAGGTCACCCAGAGCCCGCCGGGCAATCTCGTGGTCGGCCTCACCCGGCTGGGGACGGCATCCGGCGTCGATGGTTCGGGCGTGCTGATGACGCTCCAGTTCAGCGCGAGCACGGCCGGCACCGGGGCGTTCGAGTTCGCCAACGGCGCCGCCTTCGATGCGGCCGGCCGGCGGCTCGGCACCACGTTCGTTGCCGGGAGCGTCCAGGTCATCCGCTAGGACCGGTCGCCGTCTCGCCTCTCTCTTCTCGTTACGACTCTTACGGAAACCGCACCCGATGGCCTCAGATCGACCCTCAGACCTACCCTCAGATCTACCCTCAGATCTACCCTCAGACCTGCCCTCAGACCTGCCCAACCGGCCGCAGCCGATCTTCTGGAACACCCTCGGCCGTCATCTCGAGCCGCTCACCCCCCTCGACCCGCCGCACGTTCGCCTCTACACCTGCGGCCCGACGGTCTACAACGATGTCCACATCGGCAACCTGCGGACCTTCCTGTTCGAGGATCTGCTCCGTCGGAGTCTCCGCTACTTGGGGTTCGAAGTCACCCAGGTGATGAACATCACGGACGTGGACGACAAGACGATCCTGGGCGCCCATAAGAAGGGGGTCCCGCTCGCCGAGTACACGGCGCCGTTCATCGAGTCGTTCTTAGCCGACCTCGACCGCCTGCACGTCGAGCGCGCCGAGCACTATCCGCGCGCCACCGACTATGTGGCCGAGATGATCGAGATCATCGCCACCCTGGTCGAGAAAGGATTCGCCTACGAGGCCGACGGCTCGGTCTTCTTCCGCATCGCGAGCGACCCCGACTACGGCAAGCTCTCGGGCTTCCACCTCGACGCCGCGCGCCGCGGCGAGCGGGTGGCCGATGACGAATACGATAAGGAAGATGTCCGCGACTTCGTGCTCTGGAAGGCGGTGAAGCCGGGCGAACCGTCGTGGGATTCCCCCTGGGGTCCGGGGCGGCCGGGCTGGCACATCGAGTGCTCGGCGATGAGTTGGAAGTTTCTGGGTAAGAGCTTCGACATGCATTGCGGCGGGGTGGACAACATCTTCCCCCACCACGAGAACGAGATCGCGCAGAGCGAGTCGGCGTTCGATCAACCGTTCGTGAAGATCTGGCTCCATTCGGAGCACCTGATCGTCGAAGGCCAGAAGATGTCGAAGTCGCTTGGCAACCAGTACCGGCTCGACGAGCTGATCGCCCGCGGCCTGTCGGTGCGCGCGATCCGCTATCTCTTCCTGTCGGTCCACTACCGCCAGAAGCTGAATTTCACCTTCGAATCGCTCGACGCTGCGGCCGCCGCCCTCCGCCGCATCGACGACATGCGCCACCGGCTCAACCACGCGCAAGAGGGGCAAGAGCCGCGGGCGGAGATCGCTACCGCCGCCGAGCGGCTGGAGGCAGGGTTTGCCGCCGCGCTAGCCGACGATCTGAACGCCTCGGAAGCGCTCGCCGCCCTGTTCGGTTTCGTCCGTGAAGTGAACGTCGCGATCGACGGCGGCGCGCTGGGCGTGGGCGACGCGGAGCGGGTGCGCGGAGCACTCGCCTCGGTCGATACCGTGCTCGGCGTGCTCGACGCGGACGCCTGGCGCGACGCGTCGGCCGACGACGCGGAAGCCGCCGAGATCGACAGAATGGTCGCCGCGCGCAATGCCGCCCGGGCCGGTCGCGATTTCGCCACCTCCGACCGACTGCGCGACGAGCTGTCCGCGCGCGGTATCGTGCTCGAAGACACGCCGCAAGGCACCCGCTGGAAGCGCCGGTGAGCCCGCCCGACCCGAAGCGCGTGCCGCCCTCCGGCCCCGTGCCGAGCTCAGGCAACGAGCCGAGCGACTTCTCCCGCGTTCCCCACCACCGGGGGCGCGGCACCCTGGGGGAGGACGCCGCGGTCGCCTGGCTCACCACCCAAGGTTTCGTCACGGTCGAGCGCAACGTCACCAACCACTGCGGCGAGATCGACCTGGTCGCCCGCGAAGGCGAAACCCTCGTCTTCGTCGAGATCAAAGCGCGGGCGACCGACGCCTACGGCCCCGCCATCGCCGCCGTCCCCCGCAGCAAGCAGCGCCGCCTCGCCCGCACGGCCGCCCTCTACCTCGCCATCCACCGCTGGGAAGGCCCCTGCCGCTTCGACGTCCTAGGCCTCGACGCCGCACCGACCGGCGGCTGGGCCTACACCCTGATCCGGAACGCGTTTCCGGGCGGGTAGGGCTCTCGCCTGCCCCCGAATAGGGATGGCGAAACCGGGTCAGGGCGCGGTACCATCTTGCTGTCGCATCCCGGTGCGGCCGAACTGCTGTGACCCTTCGGAGGTGGCAGATGAACAAGGCTAGCAAACACGTGGTTCCGAATCCCGCGGGGGGGTGGGCGGTGAGAAATTCGGGCTCGGCGCGGGTAACTCGCACCTTTTCTACCCAAGCTGAGGCCGTCAAGTTCGGGCGAACAGCGGCGAAAAAGACGCACTCCGAACTCTATGTGCACGGCAGGGACGGCATGATCAAGAGTAAGGACAGCTACGGCCCCGACCCGATTCCTCCGAAGGACAAGAAGTGACATGACATGGCGTTCGAGAAAAACGTCTTTGTCAATTGCCCGTTTGATGCGCAGTACGTTCCGCTGCTTCGCCCCCTGCTCTTCACGATCATCTACCTGGGGTTGAAGCCGCGGATCGCGTTGGAGGCGATGGACGCGGGTCAGGCCAGACTCGAAAAGATTGTCGGGCTGATCGCCGAGTCGAAATTCGGCATCCATGATCTCTCCCGGATCGAAGCAGCCAAGGCCGGCGAGCTGTACAGGCTCAACATGCCGTTCGAGCTGGGCATTGAATTCGGCTGCCGGCTGTTTGGTCGCGGTCGCCAAAAGGACAAGAGGTCCCTGGTGCTGGAGGCTGAACCTCACCGATACAAAGCGGCTCTCTCGGACCTGTCGGGTTCAGATATTGAGAGTCACGGCAACGATCCGTATCGGGTGATCGGGACCGTTCGCAACTGGCTAAAAAACGTGTCTGCGATGCACGCTCCTGGGCCGGCAAAGATTGAGGGCGCCTTTACGGATTTTTTGAAGCAGAACTACAATGACCTGACCGACAAGGGCTTCTCGCCGTCCGATATTGAGGCACTGCCGGTACCGGAGCTCATCGAGTGTATGGAACGCTGGGTCGCCGCGGGCTCGTCGGAGGTGTAGGGGGAGATCACCGGATCCAGATGTTGGTGTCGACGACGATTTTCAGCAAGGCGTGCGAAGGCGGGCGCGGCGGACCGTGTCGACTTCGGCTTGAATCTCTCGGTCGGAGATCTCGTCGACGGCCGGTTTGTTGGCAAGGCTGGTGATGAGCTGCTCGAAACGGGCATCCATCTCGCTTTCCGCGAGCGCTTGCGCGACCCTCGAACGCGCCGCCGCATCGAGCCCACGGATCGCCTCGAGTACCTGTTCGAGGCTGTGGTCGGAGCCGACGGCCCGACTCCTCGTCCCGGTGCTGCTATGGGTTGTTGGCGACATGGAATCCTCCTTCCGAGATCGATGATAACACCCCTCTTCGAATGAGTCTTCGAGCCAGCAGAGCGCGCTCTTGTGGTCCAGTCCGCCAGCGCTCGACTTCGGGTGGCATGCGCCCCAGGGGGCGGAGCCGCGCCCGCCAAGCGCGGCCCACGAGCCAAGCGACATCTCCCGCGTTGAAGCGGCGAGGTGGTGGTCTGTACCCGGTGCGGTGAGAGCTACTTGACCGCCGAAACCCTGCACGAGATCGAGCGGATCAAGCTGCACCGCACCAGCTTCGCGAAGCGTCGCCGTGGCAAATTTCGCGTAGGAGCTGCGAGCCAAACCCTTGAATATGACGAAGCGCCCAAAGAGCCAAACGAGCGAGCAGTTTCCGTCGACGTCACGATCCGGCGCGACGATCGTTCTATGGCCTCGCCCACGGAGCATGCCGGGGAGAGGATGGCCGCCGCGCTGGAGAAGCTGGCGGCTTCCAGCGCCACCGCCAGCATCGAAGATCCGGTCGCGTGGCAGCGTGAGGTTCGCCGTGATCGTCCCTTGCCCGGCAGAGACTAAAACACGTGCTGATCGCCAGCAACATCATCATCTATGCTGCCAAGCCGAAGCACCAGGAGATCATCAACGTGCGCGGGTGCCGTGCGCCGAAAGGAATTCAGGGATGCTGTTCGGGCCACGAGGCAAACGTTCGAGCCACTTGACCTGCCATTCGGTGATGCGCTCGGTCTTCATCCAGATGAACTTGCCGGGTTCTGGCTCGCTGACCCACTCTCGCTGCCGAATCAGTACGAGCGGTTCTTCTGCCCCCGTGTGTCGTTTCGAGAACTCGAGCGCTGCCTCATATCGCGCGAAGGCCGCAAAGTAGTCGTCGCCGCCTGACAACTCTGGGGCACCGTCCCCGGTACAGAGCCAGACCCGGTATTCCAAGACCTCGTCAAAGAAGTAGCCCGCGCCCGAACCGGTCTGTCCCGAGAAGGAGCCAACGAGCGCAGGGTCTCCTGCGATCGGGTACTTCGAAGGGCCAAGGATGGAACGGTCGACATGCGTCACCAATAGGGGCCCTACCGTCGGCTTCTGGCAGGCAAGGCAATAGACGCCAAGCGCTGCGGCAACCAGGATTGGGGTCAGGTTCCATAGGGTGCGAAATGGGCGACTCGCTTTCTCGCTCGTTGCTGGGTCTACCAAGGTGAATACCTCTCGAGGAAGATTTTTCCGAACCGGATGCTCGCTTGGTAACAGAGACTCGAAGGGAAGTACCAAGGTGTTAGAGGCGAGACCGCTACAGCCCGCCTGTTTCGCGGCTTCGAGGATCGCGGCATCCCAGGGTGAGATCATCGAGCGCTCGGCCAGGCCGAGGGCCGCCAGAACCACATCGGGCGTCATCTCGACGACCGGCCATTGGGACAGCGCGCGGACGTATTCGGAAGGCGACGGCGAGAGCCCGATCCGTGCCTCCTTGGTGATATTGACGTACAGCTCCAACATGACCTGGGTGCTGATGGCATGGCAGCCTTCGGCAAAACCTCGCGCCACGGTACAGGCGCACCACTCTTATCCCCGCCGCGCCCTTTTTAGCGCTGCGCCGCAGAAGTTTGGCGTGGGCAAAGTGAATGTCGGCTCCGCCCGGCGAAATTTTAGCGCGGCGCGCGGAAAGTTTGAGCGGGATCTCCGGAGGGGAAATTGGGCAATCCTGTTTTCCGAGTCCGCACTCGCCGGTTTTAATTCGGCACTCGGTAGTTTTAACTCTGCACTCGGAAGTTTTAAGTCCGCACTCCAAAATTTTCACTCCGCACTCTGAATTTTCGGCTTGGCAGAGTGCAACCTTGAGTTTTTTCTTCGGAGTGCCGATTTATCGAATGAAAGTTCGGAGTTTCTGATGCAGATTTCCGACCTTTTTCTTCGGAGTGCCGACTTTTTCTTCGCGAGTGCGGAGTTTTTCTTCGCGAGTGCCGGCTCGACAAAGTGCATGGCCGACTTATTTTTTCCGAGTGCGGGTTTTTCAGAGTGCCGTACCGATTTTTTCTTCGGGAGTTCCGGCGCGACACAGTGGATGGCCGACTTTTTCCGGCGGTTCACGGCGGACTTGAAGGCGCACCACGGTTTGGACAGCGCCGGGCTGATCCGCTACGGCCTGCTGCCGAAGGGCCGGCCGCGCAAAGCCACCAAGAAGAAGGAAGAGGTGACGGCGAAGGCGAGGGTGGTGGAAGCGGGCAAGGTCGACTCGGAAGTCGCCCCGGCTTGATCCCCGATCCGGACGTTTGATCTCTCTCGACGGGCGGCTGGTCCCCGCCCGTCGTTTTTTCCCTCGCGCTCGCCGTCGCTCAAGACGGTACCCCGCTCCCGCGGCGGGATGCAAGCGCGGTCCCCCTCGTCGGTTCGCTCAAACGAGCCCAACCTTGCGATACCATCCACCGCATGAGCCACATCCCTCCCCTCGCAGGTCACCTCGTCGGCGCAGGCAAGAGGTTCGCCATCGTCGCGTCTCGGTTCAACGAACGGATCGTCGATCGGCTGATCGAGGGGGCCGTGGACTGCCTGGTGCGCCACGGTGCGGACGGGGAGAGTGTGCGGGTGGTGAAAGTTCCGGGCGCCTGGGAGATTCCACTCGCGCTCGATGAGCTGGCCCGGGCGGGCGGGTTCGATGGCCTGATCGCGCTCGGTGCGGTCATTCGGGGCGAGACCCCTCACTTCGACTACGTCTGCTCGGCCTGTGCGAACGGGGTGGCCGGGGTGTCCGAACGGCACCGGCTGCCGGTGGGGTTCGGCGTTCTCACCTGCGACAACTCCGCCCAGGCGGAGGAGCGCGCCGGGGGCAAAGCGGGCAACAAGGGGTGGGATGCCGCCCTCTCGGCGCTCGAGATGGCCGATCTGATTCACCGTCTCCGCTCAGAACACCCTTGAGCCGACCGCAGGGCGCCCGCTTTGGGCTATCATTCCGGCTCGTTCCGAACGGCCGGTCATAGGTCCTGCTCTTAGGGCCGGTCACGATTCCAGGGTCCAGTCAACATGAACAACGTTCGAGGCGGGTGCTCGTACCGGAGCCTCGCTTCTTTCCGTCGAGATCTTTGAGGCGCGCAACATGGCAGTGGGGAAGCGGCGCACAGCGCGGGAGATAGCGGTCCAGATGCTCTATCAGCGGGATCTGGGGGGGAGCACCTTGCCGCAGGTCTTCGCGAGCTTTGACATTGCGGAGCACCTGACTCCAGAGCGCGACGACAGCGAAGAGGAGGGCGCCCCGGCGGCGCCTGTAGATGCGGCAGGCCTTTCGGCCGCCGCCTACGCCAAGCGGCGCAAGAAGGTCGAAGCGGCTTTTGAGTATGCGAAAAGCATCGTCGAGGGCGTCGCCGCCCATGCCGACGAGCTCGATGCGCTGATCCGCTCGCAGGCCGACAACTGGCGGCTCGAGCGGATGCCGCCGGTCGATCGAAATATTCTCCGCCTGGCGGTATTCGAGATGCTCTATGAGAAGGACGTCCCGAAGCTGGTGGTGGTCGACGAGGCGATCGAGCTGGCGAAGAAGTACGGCTCGGAGCAGTCGAGCCGATTCGTCAACGGCCTTCTGGATGGCTTGCTCAAGACCCACACATTCCCCGGCAGCTTGAAATAGCGCCACTTCGACTTTTTAAGGCCACGGCGAGATGCGGCGATTCGAAGAACCGACGAACCCGGCGATGATGAGTCCGTACGATCACAAGTCGATCGAGAAGAAATGGCAGGACCGCTGGGAGAAACAGCGCACGGCGGAAGTCGATCTGCGCCATGCCCAGCGCAAGCACTACATGCTGATGATGTTCCCCTACCCCTCGGGGGATCGGCTCCACGTCGGCCACGGCCGCAACTACATCCTGGGCGATGCGGTGTACCGGTACCTCAGGATGCATGGCAAGCGGGCGCTCAACCCGATGGGGTGGGACGCCTTCGGACTGCCGGCTGAGAACGCGGCGATCCAGCGCGGTGTCCATCCGACCCCCTGGACGCTCGGCAACATCAAGGTGATGAAGGAGCAGTTCCGGCGCTGGGGCATCCTCTACGACTGGAGCAAAGAGATCTCCTCCTGCACCCCGGAGTACTACCGCTGGAACCAGTGGCTGTTCCTGCGCATGCTGGAGAAAGGGATCGCCTACAAGAAGAAGGCGCCGGTCAACTGGTGCCCCGGCTGCAAGACCGTGCTCGCCAACGAGCAGGTGGTCGAGGGCGCCTGCGAGCGCTGCGGTTCGGCGGTCAGCCAGCGCGATCTCGAACAGTGGTTCTTCCGCATCACCGACTACGCCGACCGCCTGCTGGAGGGCCTCGATGGGCTCGACGGCTGGCCGGAGAAGGTCAAGGTGATGCAGCGCAATTGGGTCGGCCGCTCGGAAGGGGCGGAGATCGATTTCGCGGTCGTTCCGCTCGGCGGCTCCGCAGCCGATCCGGCGCTCGGCCACCAAGAAGGGAAAATCACCGTCTTCACCACCCGGCCGGACACGATCCATGGCGCGACCTTCCTGGTGCTCGCGCCCGAGCATCCGCGGGCGGCCGAGCTGATCGCCGACCACCCCGACCGCACGGCGCTCGAATCCTGGATCGACAAGGTGCGCAATACGCCGCGGATCGAGCGCGAAGGGGAAGGCACGGTCAAGGAAGGGCGCGCGACCGGCCGTTTCGCGATCAATCCTGCCACCGGTCGAGCGATTCCGATCTGGCTCGCCAACTACGTCCTGCCCGGCTACGGTACCGGCTCGATCATGGCGGTGCCGGCGCACGATACCCGCGACCTGATGTTCGCGCGCCAAGAAGGGCTGCCGGTCCGCCTGGTCTATGTTCCCGCCGACTGGCCGGCCGAGCGCGATCCGGCGACCTTGAACGAGGCGATCCTCGACCTTGGGACGATTGAGAACGCGCCGCCGTTCGACGGTTCGGTGGCGGGCCCTGAGACGATTCGGCGCTTCATCGCCTGGCTCGAAGAGCAGGGCGTCGGCCGGGCCAAGGTCTCGTACCGCCTGCGCGATTGGCTGATCTCGCGCCAGCGCTATTGGGGAACGCCGATTCCAATCATCTATTGCCCGAAGCATGGGGCGGTGCCGGTGCCCGAGGACCAACTGCCGGTCGTCCTGCCGGTCGATGTCGAGTTCACCGGCCGCGAGGGGAATCCGCTCGAACGGGTGCCGAGTTTCGTGGAAGCGGCCTGCCCGACCTGCGGCGGGCCGGGGCGGCGCGAAACCGACACCATGGACACCTTCGTCGATAGCTCCTGGTACTACCTGCGGTATCTGGCGGCGCACGATTCGACGAAGATCTTCGACCCCGCGATCGCGGCGAAATGGGCGCCGGTCGATCAGTACATCGGCGGCATCGAGCACGCGATTCTGCACCTCCTCTACGCCCGCTTCGTCTGCCGCGTGCTGTTCGATTTCGGCCTGGTGACCTTCGAGGAGCCGTTCACCAACCTGTTCAACCAGGGGATGATCACCCGCTTTTCCGAGAAAAGCGGCCGGACCGAGAAGATGTCGAAGTCGCGTGGCAATTCGGTCTCGCCGGACGAGCTGATCGAGCAGATGGGGGCGGACACCGAGCGGGTCTACACCCTGTTCATCGGCCCGCCCGACAAGGAGGCCGAGTGGAACGACGAGGCGGTCTCCGGCGCCCACCGCTTCTTGAGCCGGGTCTGGCGGATCGGTCAGCGCCTGAGCGAGGCGCCGCCGATCGGCCCGGCGGATGGCGAGCTCGAGCGCCGACGCCACGCCACGATCCAGCGCGTCACCCACTGCATGGAGCGCTACGCGTTCAACACCGCGGTGGCGGCGCTGATGGAGCTGACCAACGACCTCACCCGTGCGCTCGAAGAGAAGACCGCCTCGCGCCTGGTCTGCGAGGAGGCGTTCGACAGCCTGCTGCAGCTCTTGCACCCGATGGCGCCGCACGTGACCGAAGAGCTTTGGGAGCAGCGCGACCACATCGAGTCGCTGCTCGATTCGAGCTGGCCGGAGTTCGACGAGAAGAAGATCCGCCGGGCGCGGATCGAGCTGGTGGTCCAAGTCGACGGCAAGCTGCGCGACCGGATCGAGGTCGACGCCGACGCGGACGAAAGACAAGTTCGGTCGGCGGCCCTGGCGAGCGAGAAGGTCCAAGAACACATGGGGGGGCGCGAGCTGGCCAAAGCCGTGGTCGTGCCCGGCCGCCTGATCAATCTGGTGACTCGGAGGTAAGAGGATGAGACAGAACTCGGCCAAGCTGTGGTCCACCGGATCGAACCGCTCCTTCGGAACCTCGATCGTGCTCGGCCTGCTCGCATTCGCGGCGGTGACCCTCGGCGGTTGCGGCTATGCCCTGGTCGGTCGGGCGAGCAATCTGCCGGCTGGTCTAAAGTCGGTCTATCTGCAGCCGCTCGCCAACCGCACGCCGCGCCAGCAGGTCGAGCAGGAGTTGACCCGCGCGATCGCCGACGAGCTGGTCACCCGCCAGCGCTTCTCGCTCGCCTCGTCGGCCGCGGGCGCGGATTCGCAGATCGAAGGGACGGTGGTCGGCTTCGGGGTCACCCCGGTCACGTTCGACACCAACGGCCGCGCGACCGCGTACGAGATCTCGATCGCGGCGGAAGTGAAGTTCAAGAACTTGGCCGACGGCAAGGTGATCTGGTCGAACGACCGCTACTCCTTCCGCGAGAGCTATCCGCTCGAAGCCTCGGGCGCCGCCTACGTCGACCGCGAGGACGAAGCGATCCAGAAAGCCGCCAAGCGATTCGCCGAAGCGATGGTGAGCGATCTGTTGGAAGGGTTCTAGCCCTTCGACTACGCTTAAGGGACCGCCCTTCGGCTACGCTCAGCTGGCAGGCGTATCCGCTCCTTAAGCGAAGTCGAAGGGAGCTCTTGCCGGCTTTCGCCGCATGGAAACACCCCCCCTCCTCGTCATCCTCGGCGCCACCGCCACGGGTAAGAGCGCGCTTGGGCTCGCGCTCGCCGAGGCTTTGGGTGGCGAGATCGTCAACGCCGATGCACTCCAGGCCTATCGGGGATTCGACATCGGCACCGCCAAGCCCTCGGCTGCCGAACGGGCGCGCGTGCCGCACCATCTGATCGACATTCTCGACCCGCACGAGCGTTGGTCGGCGGGGGAGTTCTCCCGTCAGGCGCGCGTTGCGATCGCCGAGATCGAAGCGCGCGGGCGGCGGCCGATCGTGGTCGGCGGCAGCGGGCTCTACTTACGCGCCCTTCTCGACGGCATCAGCCCGATCCCACCGGGTGACGAAGCGGTCCGGGCCGAGCTGCGCATCCGGCTGGTCGAGGAGGGGCTGCCGGCGCTTCGCGCGGAGCTTCTGCGGCGCGACGGCCAGAGCCATGCCCGGCTGATGGCGGGCGACACCCAACGGATCTTGCGCGCTCTGGAGGTCGCCATCGTTACCGGCCGGCCGCAATCGGAGTGGATCGCCGAACGGCCGTTCGGAGGTGAAACGCTCCCGGCTTTGCGCATCGGTTTGACCCTTCCGCGAAGCGTCTTGTACGATGGCATCGCAGGTCGTGTAGGCCGAATGGTCGAGCAAGGGTGGGTGGCGGAAGTGGCTCAGCGCCTCGACGAGGGGCTCGATCCGGAGTTCCCTCCCTTTCAGGCGATCGGCTACCGGCAGCTCGTCCTCCATTGTAGGGGGGAAATGCCCCTCGCCGAGGCGATCGAGCAGACGGTGCGCGCGACGCGCCGTTTCGCCAAGAGGCAGGAGACCTGGTTCCGCAAGGAACCGGGGGTGACCTGGTTCGGGGCCGATCCGCTCGACAGCCTTGTTCTTTGCGTTCTTGAATTTGCCCAAACCGGCTGGAGGTATCATGCCGAAGCACAACATCAATATCCAGGACGGCTACCTGTTCCAGAGCCTCAAAGAGGGACAGACGATGTCTCTCGAGCTGATCACCGGCCGCCAGCTCCTCGGCCGGATGAAGAGATTTGACCGATTCGCCGTAGTGCTCGAGACTGAAGGCAAAGAGATCTTGATCTACAAGCATGCCATCGCCACGATTGCGACGGCCTCTCCCGTCGCCTGAGGGCGTCGGGCGTCGCCTGCGGGCGACCCTCGGCGTCCTGCTGCTGCCGCTCGTTCTGACCGCCTGCCAGGCGACCGCGCCGCAGAAGAGTCCGGTTCCGGCACGGCCGGAGGTGCGTCCGCTCGCCCTGTCCGCCGAAGAGAAAGCGTTCCTGGTCGAACCGACCGCCGGTTTCGCCGGTCCGCTCAAGCAGGAGCGGCACGACGAGATCTTGGGCGCCCACCAGCGCCTGATGCAGGCGGGCGATCTGGCTGGAGCCCTCGCCCTCGCCGAGCGGCTGCTTGCGGCCGAGCCCGATTTCGTGCCGGGCCGGGTGCTCGGCGGGCAGGTCGAGTTTGCTCGGGGTGACCTCGGCGCGGTCTTGCGCCGCTTGCTCCCCGGCGCCCCGACCGCGCCCGCGATCTGCGCCCCCGGTTACACCGCCTGCCAGCTGCT